>NZ_MODU01000004.1:1254143-1881215 GCF_001885075.1 Alteromonas sp. V450 | reverse complement strand
AAGATGCCCACGGCGACAACCCAGCAGCACTGTTCGGTATTATTCAAGGCGGTATGTACGAAGGGCTGCGAGATGTCTCGCTTGCTGGTCTTGAAGCTATTGGTTTTGACGGCTACGCCATTGGCGGTCTGTCGGTAGGCGAGCCAAAAGAAGATATGATCCGCATTATCGATCATACCGCACCAAAAATTCCGGAAGACAAACCACGCTATCTTATGGGCGTAGGCAAACCTGAAGATTTGGTTGAGTCTGTGCGTCGCGGTATCGATATGTTTGACTGTGTAATGCCTACGCGTAATGCGCGAAATGGTCACCTGTTTGTGACAGAAGGTGTTATAAAAATTCGTAATGCGAAACACAGGAACGACACCTCTCCACTTGACGAGAATTGTGATTGCTACACTTGCAAAAATTATTCTCGCTCTTATCTACATCATTTGGACAAATGTAACGAAATCTTGGGTGCGCGTTTAAATACCATCCATAACCTTCGCTATTATCAGCGTGTTATGCAAGGCCTTCGCGATGCGATTGACGCGGGAACGCTTGATGAGTTTGTACAAGAGTTTTATGAACAAAAAGGGTTGCCGGTTCCGGCACTATAACAACGATAAAATCTAAGGAATTTTATGAGCTTATTTATTTCTAATGCTTATGCGCAATCTGCTGGTGGTGCTCAACAAGGTGGCGGCATGGAAATGCTGATCATGTTGGCAGTATTCGGTCTAATATTTTACTTTTTACTTTACCGTCCACAGGCAAAGCGCGTAAAAGAGCATAAAAACCTGGTGTCGTCTCTTAGCAAAGGTGATGAAGTATTAACACAAGGTGGCTTGGTAGGAAAAATTACCAAGGTGTCAGAAGAAAAAGACTTCATTGAAGTTGCACTTAACGAATCAAACAACATCGTTGTTCAGAAGTCTTCAGTAACTGCTGTGCTGCCTAAAGGCACCATGAAGTCACTGTAAGTAACAATAGCCGGGGCCGGGATGCTTCCCGGTACTGGCACGAAAGGATTATCCAGTGCTAAACAAAAACTCTATTTGGAAAGTACTGAGTGCACTCATTGTGGTTGCAGTGTGTGCACTTTATGCGCTTCCTAACATTTACGGTGAAGACCACGCCGTACAAATCTTAGCAGGCCGTGACGCAGTTGTTACCGAGAACACTGTTGAACAAGTTAACGCTGTGTTGGCAGAAAAAAACATACCCGTAAAACGCGTCGAGTTCGAAAATGAACAAATTCTTGTTCGTGTTTCTGACTCAGATACCCAGTTAATTGCCCGTGAAAGCTTAGAGCAGGCATTAGGCGATGAATACTTTGTTGCAATGAACCTTGCGCCTGATACGCCAGAATGGCTCGAGGGCTTGGGCGGCGCGCCAATGAAGCTAGGCCTTGATCTTCGTGGTGGTGTTCACTTCCTGATGGAAGTAGATATGACCGAAGTTATCGCCAAGTCATTGGAAGACGCTGAAAGTGGTTTCCGTACATCGTTACGCGAAGAAGGGATCCGTTACCGCGGTGTTAAACAAGTAGACGACCATGTTGATATTACGTTTCGTGATGAAGATGCGTTAGACAAAGCCGAGTTTTTTCTGAGAAACCAAAGCCGCGATCTCACGTTTAATCAAATCGACGATTTAACGCTTCGCGCTGTATTTGCTGAAAGCAAGCTGCAAGAAATTCGCGACAACGCAGTTAAGCAAAACATTACCATCATTCGAAACCGTGTAAACCAACTTGGTGTGGCGGAGCCGCTTGTACAAAAGCAAGGTGCTGATCGCATTGTTGTGCAGCTTCCAGGTATTCAAGACACCGCCCGGGCCAAAGAAATTCTTAACGCCACGGCAACACTAGAATTTCGCATGGTAGATCAGAAGAACGACATTCGTGATGCATTGAACGGCCGCGTTCCTCCTGGCTCTCAAGTGATTGAAGATCAGCAAGGCATTCCTCAGCTACTTGAAAAGCGTATTATGCTTACTGGTAGCCATATTATTGATGCGAATAGCGGTGTTGATGAGTATGGGCTTCCAAACGTAAACATCTCGCTTGATTCTGAAGGCGGTAATAAGATGTCTCGCTCAACCCGTGGCAACATTGGTAAACCAATGGCTACGGTGTTTATCGAATACAAGTCGACTGGAGAACGTAACAAAGAAGGCAAGCTAGTGTTTGAAAAACACGAGCAAGTGATCTCGGTTGCGACTATTCGTGCGCAACTGGGTAGCAAGTTCCAAATCACAGGTCTTGATTCACCGAAAGAAGCCCGTGACTTAGCGTTGCTACTTCGCGCAGGTGCACTGATAGCGCCAATTCAAATTGTTGAAGAGCGTACGGTTGGACCAAGTTTAGGTAAAGAAAATATTGAATTAGGTATGCAGGCGATAATGTATGGTCTGGCAGCCGTGCTTGTTTTCATGCTGATTTATTACAAAGCGTTTGGTGTGGTTGCGAACATCGCGCTTGTTACAAACTTGGTCATGATTGTAGGTATTATGTCGATGATCCCTGGAGCAACCCTAACGCTTCCGGGTATGGCAGGTATCGTGCTTACTGTTGGTATGGCGGTTGATGCAAACGTGCTTATTTTTGAGCGTATTCGAGAAGAGCTTCGCGACGGTCGTAGCCCTCAACAGGCTATTCACCAAGGCTACGACAGTGCATTTTCTACCATTCTAGACGCTAACATTACCACCTTCATTGCAGGTCTGATCTTGTTTGCCGTGGGCACTGGCCCAATCAAAGGCTTCTCGATTACCCTAATGATTGGTATAGCAACGTCTATGTTTACCGCAATCCTTGTTACGCGCGTTATTGTTAATGCCGTTTGGGGTGGCCGACGCGTAGAAAAATTGGCGATTTAAGGACGTAACATGCAATTATTAAAACTTTCCGATACCGTCAATTTTATGCGCCTTCGCATTCCTGCGATGGTGCTATCAACGGTACTCATTTTAGGTTCGTTCGTGTCGTTAGGCGTTAATAGCCTTAACTGGGGGCTAGACTTCACCGGCGGTACGCTAATTGAAGTTGGCTACGAAGATGCGGCAAATTTAGAAGCTATTCGGGTTCAGCTTAATGAGTCGAACTTCGAAGATGCTATCGTGCAAAACTTTGGAAGTAGCCAAGACGTACTTATCCGTATTGCTCCTCGTGATGGCGTTAAAGCCGTGACTATTGGCGAGCAGGTGCTGGCTGCCCTGCGTGCTGACGGTACTTCGGTTGATATGCGTCGTATCGAGTTCGTAGGTCCTAACGTAGGTGAAGAGTTAACAGAGCAGGGCGGCCTAGCGATGCTAGTGGCACTTTTGTGTATTCTAGTTTATGTAGCGATGCGATTTGAATGGCGATTCGCATTGGGGTCAGTATCGGCGCTAATGCACGATGTTATCCTCACGCTGGGTCTATTCTCGGTACTTCAAATTGAGTTCGACCTAACGGTACTAGCTGCGGTACTAGCGGTAATTGGTTATTCACTTAACGATACCATCGTTGTATCTGACCGTATTCGTGAGAACTTCCGCAAAATTCGTAAAGGTGAGCCTGTTGAGATTATCAACATCTCGCTAACGCAAACCCTAAACCGTACAATCATCACCTCATTAACCACGGTGTTGGTATTAGTTGCGCTATTCTACAAGGGTGGTGCGCTTATCCACGGATTTGCTACTGCATTGTTATTTGGTGTGGTAGTAGGTACTTACTCGTCAGTTTATATTGCGAGTTCAGTAGCACTTGCATTGGGTATTAGTAAAGAAGACCTAATGCCGCCGCAAGTGGAAAAGGAAGGCGCAGATTTAGATCCTATGCCTTAGTTTTACACCCTTGAAACGTACAAAAAACCGCATCTATGATGCGGTTTTTTTATGCCACATGGCTACAAAAAAGGCGCCATTAAATAGCGCCTTCCTTCAATAATTTCCTTAGGGCTCTACGTGTTCAGCTATGTAAGGTGTTGAGCTTACTTAAGGTACTTCTTACTTAAGATGTTTAACTAGGCCTTGAACAACTTTCACGCTGCCAGCAACAATTTCGCCTTTGTGAAGTGGGTCGTTTCCGCCTTTAAAATCTGTTACCAAACCGCCGGCTTCACGAACAATCAGTTCACCCGCTGCGATATCCCAAGATTTAATGCCGCGCTCCCAGTAACCGTCGTGACGACCAGCTGCAACGTAAGCAAGGTCTAGCGCTGCACTACCTGCGCGGCGAATGTCGCCCACTTCGTGGAAAATTTTGTTAAGGCTTAGCGCATATTCGCCAAATTGAGATTTGTTCTTAAACGGTAAGCCAGTAGCAATAATGGTTTCAGAAAGGTCACGAGGCTTAGAAGCACGAATACGATAACCGTTAAGCTGCGCGCCTTGACCACGGCTCGCGGTGAATAGTTCGCTGCGAATTGGGTCGAAAACAACCGCTTGATCTAAGCGACCTTTGTGAAGAAGTGCAATTGAAACGGCAAAGTGAGGAATGCCTTTTACAAAGTTAGTGGTGCCATCTAATGGATCGATGATCCACTGATATTCAGTTTCTGTGCCCAAAACTTCACCCGATTCTTCGCCAAGGAAGCAATGGTTCGGGTAAGACTGCTGAATTTTGGCAATAATTGCTTGTTCTGCTTCTTTATCAACTTGAGTAACGAAGTCGTTCAAGCCTTTTGCCTCTGTCGCTACTTCATTATGTTTTTCAAAACCACGAACAATAACTGTTCCAGCCGCACGCGCAGCGCGCACCGCAATATTCAGCATAGGATGCATAGATAAACCACCAATTGTAAAAGACCAATGAAACAAACCAGCTGTATAAAAAATAGCTAGTTGTTTACGAAAACGGGCGGAGTCTACCAGAATATATGCACGATGCAAATGAAATCCCAGCACAATAGCGTGAATAGCCATCTATACTGCCGCTGTGTTAAACTTCACACTATTAAAGTCTATAAGATAGTGCGCCAAGATCGCGAATTATCGAATTAAAGACGCTATCCAAATAAGTACGTAGGTATTACACGCATGCTCGAGAATATTCGCATTATTTTAGTTAACACGTCTCACACGGGAAACATCGGCTCGACAGCAAGAGCTATGAAAACCATGGGGCTGAGCAGCTTATATCTTGTCGACCCAGTAAATGAGCCAGACGGCCAAGCCAGTGCATTGGCGGCAGGGGCTGGTGATGTGCTTGCTAACGCGAAAATTGTAAGCACGCTGGAAGAGGCAGTTAAAGACTGTGGCTTGGTAGTAGGGACATCTGCACGCTCTCGCACGCATTCATGGCCTATGTTAGGCCCGCGCGACTGTGGCGAAAAGCTGGTCCAAGAAGTAGAAAAGTACCCGGTCGCCTTGGTGTTTGGGCGTGAGAACAGTGGTTTAACTAACGAAGAATTGCAGCAATGTCACTTCCATATGTGCATTCCAGCTAACCCTGAATATAGCTCGCTTAACCTAGCGGCTGCAGTTCAAACACTGTGTTATGAAATTCGCATGGCGTATTTAAATCGCGAAACTTATCCAAGCGTTGAAGAAGAATACCCGCTAAATGACGATTTAGAGCGTTTTTATACCCATTTGGAAACCACGCTGGAAGGCACCTCGTTCATTCGTAAAAGCCACCCAGGTGTGGTTATGACTAAGCTGCGCCGCTTGTTTAACCGAGCACGCCCTGAGTCTCAAGAGCTTAATATATTACGCGGTATATTGGCGTCTATCGATAAATCGGTGAAGAATGCTAATTCAGGCGATGCAGACCCTGCACCAGCGATAGAAGAAAAAGAGTAAACACTATGTTCGCCCGTATAAAAGATGATATTCAAGGTGTCTTTCATCGCGACCCAGCGGCCAGAAACACCTTTGAAGTATTGACTAACTATCCAGGTCTTCACGCAGTATGGCTGCATCGCATTAGTCACAAACTATGGAAGGCTGAATGGAAATGGTTGGCACGTACCTTATCAACGTTTAGTCGTTGGCTTACGGGGATTGAAATTCATCCTGGTGCCACGTTAGGACGGCGGGTATTTATCGACCACGGTATGGGTGTGGTCATTGGTGAAACCGCAGAAATTGGCGATGATGTCACCCTTTACCACGGCGTTACGCTTGGCGGTACTAGCTGGAAAGCGGGTAAGCGCCATCCAACCCTCAAAAATGGTGCAGTTGTCGGCGCTGGCGCCAAAGTGTTGGGGCCTATTGTTATTGGTGAAAATGCCAAAGTAGGGTCTAATTCGGTCGTGGTAAAGGACATTCCTGACGGTGCTACCGCGGTTGGAATTCCTGGCCGCGTTATTATTTCCAAGCAACAAGATGCAAGTGCTACCGTTAACCCGCAAAGAGACAAAATTGCGCAAAAATATGGGTTTGATGCCTACGCCGTAGCGCCAGATAACCCTGACCCGGTAGCCAATGCTATGGGCATCATGCTTGAACACATGCACCAAATGGACACCAAAGTGGAAGAGATGTGCAAGGTTATTCAATCTTTGGGCGGTGAAGTATGCACGGAGAACTTGCATAACATTAGCGCTGAAGATTTCGCTGAAACGGGTTTCGACCTAACGGAAAACCAAGAGCGAGAGAGGGCGCATTCCTCTTTCGATCCTGCGATATAAGAAATGGCTGTAGGCAGCGGAGCGCTTTAATTTAACTGCAACTGGTTAACTGTGCCTATAAAAATAGCAAGCGACGTATCAATAACATCGTCGATATCGGCTTGATATTGGCTGTTTACCCATACCATTGCACTATTAATTAAGCTGCCTGTTAGCGCCGCACCAACAAACTGCATTTGCGTATCAGATAGTTGTTTTTTGGCAGGTAAAGACGAAGTTAAATAAGACATCATCAAAGCGGCAAAATCTGCTGAGCAACGACTATAAAGCCGGTCAACGCGTTCACTTACGCCTAATACTTCGGCGTGCGTGATTCGGGCAAACTTTGGGTCAGACATGGATCGATAAAAGCATTCTAACCCCGGGCGAATGCGCTGCGACGGCTCGCTATTTTCTCTTGCTTTTTCAAGCACCTCTTTTAATTGATGACGAAAATCATCCATCAGTTTCTCGTAGCAGGCTACGAGCAAATCTTCTAAGTTCGAGAACGATTCATAGAAATAACGGTTTGTTAACTCTGTTTGTGCCGTCAGCATACGCATAGTTGTAGACTGAAATCCCACAGTGCCAAACAGTAAAATACCTGCTTCAATAAATCGCTGGCGGCGCAGCACAATTCTCTCGGACATTGAGATGCCCGAATACGTGCGCTCTGTTGATGCTTCGGATGTTAAAGAATTATTTTTCATAGTCAGCATATTATGCATTGACGGCTCGGTTGCAACAACATATATTAAAGTGAAAACGCTTGTTATCACTTTGAGGTTTGCATGCAAAACACAGTGCCATTTTTAGATGTATTGATTGTCGGAGCAGGTATTTCAGGTATCGGCTGCGCTTACCACTTGCAAAGTAAGTGCTCGGACTTGACCTACTCCATCATCGAAGCTCGTGCAGATCTGGGAGGGACCTGGGATCTATTCAAATACCCTGGTATTCGTTCAGATTCAGACTTGTTCACGTTTGGGTACGACTTCAAGCCTTGGAAAGAAAAGAAAGCTATTGCTGACGGTAGCTCCATCAAGGCATACATCGAGCAAACAGCAAATGAGAATGGCATCAGAGAAAAAATACGCTTTTTAACACGAGTTGTTGAGCTAAATTGGCAAAGTGATAAGCAGTATTGGTTAGTGACCTTACGCTCAGAAGAAACAGGGCATACTGAAAAAGTCGCAGCCAGATGGGTTTTTAATGCATCGGGTTATTATCGTTATGACAAAGGGTATACACCTGAGTTTAACGGACAGTCGAGTTTTTCAGGTGACATCATACATCCCCAGCAATGGCCCGAAAACTTAGAGTATGAAGGTAAGCGCGTAGTTGTAATAGGAAGTGGCGCTACTGCTGTCACATTAGTACCTTCAATGGCAAAAGCGGCTTCTCACGTAACCATGCTGCAACGAACGCCCTCGTACGTATTGCCCGTTCCAACACAAGACCCTATAGCGAAGCATTTAAGACCTCTAGTCGGCGATAATTTAGCTTTCAAAGCTGCTCGGCGATTTAATATTGCGAAGCAGCGTTGGGTATATGCTTTTTGCCAACGGTTTCCCAATCGCGCTCGAAAAATTATACGTGATTTGAATGCTAAAATGCTGCCTGAAGGATTTCCGGTTGATACGCACTTCAACCCCCCTTATAACCCATGGGAGCAGAGACTCTGCGCAGTACCAGGAGGAGACCTGTTCAAAGCGTTATCAAATGGTAGTGCATCGGTAGTAACAGACAATATTAAAAACTTCACAGAAACAGGTATTCAACTTGAATCTGGTGAGCATATTGATACAGATATAATAGTTACTGCTACGGGACTTAATCTGCTGCCACTAGGGGGGCTCGTTCCGAAAATAGATGGAAAGGCAGTATCGCTTCCTCAGTGTGTTACATACAAAGGGATGTTACTAAGTGGCGTGCCTAACTTTGCTATTGCAGTAGGGTACACATCCTCTTCTTGGACTTTAAAAATAGGTCTTCTGTGTGAGCATTTTACGCGGTTATTGAATCATATGAAGCAGCACGATTATTCACAATGTACGCCTATTGCAGACCCAAAAATGGAAACACAGCCGCTGTTAAATTTCGGTGCAGGATATATTCAACGTTCAATCGAGCAGTTACCGCGTCAGGGGACCCATTTCCCTTGGTCTATGTCTTGGAACTATGCAGAGGATGTAAAGATATTTCGTAAAGGTAAGGTGGACGATCCTGCTTTGGTGTTTGAGAAGAGCCTTGAGACAAAAAATACTGCCGAGGTGGCACTATGAGCCTAGCCTTACACCAGGAACAATTTATTACGCTAAAGAATGGGGATACGTTTTGCTACGCGGAACATGGTAACGACACACAAGGTACAATTTTGCTTATTGCGGGCCTTGGGCTGCAATTAGTGTACTGGCCAAGCGCCTTAATAGAGCGGTTGGTGACTAGCGGTTACCGAGTGATTTGCTTTGATAACCGTGATGCGGGACGTTCAGTTCGAAGCACCACTCCTCACCCCAGTTTGCTCCAACAGTTACGAGGAAAAGCGCCAAATGGAGCATATGGGCTAGAGCGTATGGCAGAAGACACTGCGCAGCTTTTGGAAGGGCTAAACATCAACAGTGCACATGTAGTTGGTATGTCGATGGGAGGAATGATTGCGCAAACACTGGCAAGCATTTACCCAGATGTTGTTGATTCAATGACCTCTATATTTTCAACTACTGGAAGTAGAAAAGTAGGCCAACCCTCTTACTCTACGTTATGGCGAATTGCCAGAGCGAAGGCACCGAAAAGTGAAAGTGACGCGATTATAAATTATCGCGCCATGATGACTCACATAGGCGATATCAATGCAGAAGGGGCGATAAGTCAATGGCAGCAATATGCAAAGCTTGCGTGGCATCGAAACGGTTCTAAAAGTGATTCAAAAGCTGTATTTCGCCAAATTGGCGCCATTATGAAATCAGGTGATCGCACTCGATTACTCAACAAAGTGTCAGCCCCCACATTGGTCATTCACGGTGATGTTGATCGCATGGTGCACCCAAGTGGCGGTGTTGCAACAGCAAATGCTATTTCTGGAGCAAAGCACCAAGTGTTACGTGGCCTACGTCACCAAATAGATACGATACAGTCTCATCGAATAGCCGACAGTATATTAGGCCATATAAAATTACACACGGGGCATAAACATGAAGCTTAAAGGAAGTGTCGTAGTATTAACGGGTGCCGCAAGTGGAATTGGTAGAGCATTAGCTATCCAGCTATGTGCATCGGGGTGCAACTTAGCGCTCGTCGATCGCGATGAGGGTGGATTGAAAGAAACAGTATCGTGCTTACCATCTCACAGTCAGAGTGTAACCTTGCATATTTGTGATCTGTCTATAGCCGAAGATGTGAAATCGCTGCCACATGAAATTCTCATAAAACACAATTCTATCGATTTGCTGATAAATAACGCAGGAGTAGCACTTGGAGGTAGTTTTGAACAAGTTAGCGAAACAGATTTTAACTGGCTAATGAAAATTAACTTTGACGCTCCAGTTTCGCTTATTCGCGCCATATTACCGACTATGCGCAAAGTCGGTAGTCCCACAAAAATAGTCAATATTTCAAGTCTTTTCGGGCTAATTTCTCCACCTGGGCAGGCTGCATATAGTGCTAGTAAGTTCGCCATTCGCGGTTTTAGTAATGCCCTTAGATATGAATTGAGAGATACAAATGTAACCGTCTTAGTCGTGCATCCAGGGGGCATTGCCACGTCGATTGCTGATAATGCTAAAGCACCTGCAAGTGCTAGTGACGCTGAAATATTTCGCCAGCGCAGATTGATGAACGCATTTCTTAAGTTTCCACCTCAAAAAGCGGCGAGTGTGATTATTAAAGCTATTGAAAATGATAAGTCCCGTTTGCTCATAGGGCTCGATGCAAAAATTTTGTCGTTTATCGAACGGTTGATGCCAGTATCTTATTGGGGCGTGATTGGAAAACTGATGAAACGATAACGAGTAAACTTTTTTCGTTAAACTAGAATATTTATTATTCATAAAAAACGTTTGTATTAATCAATTGTCGTTTCCAGTCCAAAGCTGGAATGCGGCTTCTTGTGTTCAGGGAAAGTTGAGGGCGAGTTTCTAATAGCCCTCTTCAAAAGTTTCTAGAAAAAGACTGGAACGAAGTCATTTCTCCAGAACTGAAGTGGAATGAAGATATAGCACTTAAAAATCAGCTCAACACTACGCGCTCGGGATGTGAGAACAGGCGTCGCTATACTTCAATATATATCGATGGGGGCTTGTATGCAAAGTTTGAATCGACCAGACTTCTCTAGACACTTAATTGCTTTATAATTATGTGTACTAAGGAGAAAAGATGTCTCAGCGATTTACAGAAGAATTTAAGATACAAGCCGTTAAACAAGTTACCGATCAAGGTTATTCGGTGGCAAGCGTTTCTGAGAGGCTGGGAGTGACTAGCAGTTCGCTAATTCACAGTTTAATGGCACCTATGTGCGTAAAGCAGTCGTTGGTTTAAACGCGTTTTTGGACATAAACGAGTTGCACTTATGATGAAAGCTAAGGCCCTTTAGGTTGTCCTTTCAACAGCTCTTGTAATTCATCTAAATCAATGGGTTTACTATGAAAGTAACCTTGCCCCAAATTACATCCCTGAGATTTTAGCCAATCAGCTTGTTCTTTTGATTCCACCCCTTCAGCAACACTGTGGCAATCTAACGCTTTGATTAGGCCAATGATGGCTTTGCAAAGTCTTTGATTTTTTTTATGGGTCAAAATGCCATCAACGAACGACTTATCTATTTTTATCTCGTCTACGGAGAAATTGGATAAATAACCTAATGAAGAATAGCCCGTGCCAAAATCGTCTATTGAAACCTTTATCCCTTTTTCCCTTATCTCCTGAATCGTGGCGATATTCTCGTCGGTGTCTTTCAACAAGATTGACTCTGTGATTTCCAAGGTTAAATGTTTGTAAACCACCTTGCTTAATTTACCGATGCACCCCATCAAAAACGAAGGGTCTTTAAAGTCTAAGCTCGAAAGGTTCAGTGATACATTGTTAAGAGACAACTTATGTATCTTCGTAACTTGGATCAGTTCTGCTGCCTTTGAAAAAACGTGTTCGGTTAATTCGTGGATTATTCCTATTTTCTCAGCGACGGGGATAAATTCATCTGGGCCTACAACTCCCAACTCTTTATTATTCCATCTTAGCAATAGTTCAACGCTTTCAACACACTCAGTTTGGTAGCAAACAATTGGCATGTACGCGACTGTCAGTTCGCCTTTGCTTATTGCGCTCCTTAAGTGCCTCTCTATTAACTCCTCTCGTGTGAGTCTGTTTAAAATAGACGGGTCAAAGAACTCAAACGTCTTTCGTCCGTTATCTTTGGCAGAGTAGAGAGCCGCGTCTGCATGTTTTAATAATAAATTGAATGAATGGCCATCGTCCGGATATTTAGCAATACCAATCGAGATTGCCGTATTTATTTCTTTGTTCTTGATATAAAACGGGGCTTTTGACGCATTGATAAGCTCATTGGCTTTATCCCAAAGGTGCCATTCTGGCAGGCCATCAAATAAGAGCAAAAACTCGTCGCCACCAATGCGGAACAATTGGTCGTCGTCCCGAATAACATGCTTAATTCGCTCCACCAATGCTTGAAGTAATAAGTCTCCAACCTCGTGCCCATGCACGTCGTTGGTCACTTTAAATAGGTCAAGGTCAAACAAAAAAACACTAAAGTTTTTGGTGTTTTTCTGATTTAGTAAGCCGTCTACAACTATTTTGAGCTTTCTGCGATTTCCACAATGAGTTAACGGGTCGTAATGAGCTAAATCGTATATCTCTTTTTCTTTTTGTTTTTGGTCGGTTATATCCCTAAACACTGCTATGTAATTGGTTGGTTTGGGAGCATATTTAGGATAACTGGTCACGCTTAACCATTGCGCGTAGACCTCGCCGTCTTTTCGTTTGTTCCATATTTCACCTTCCCAAGTGCCATACTCTTGTATTGACTTCCAAAACATCCGGTAAAACGCTTTATCTTGCCTATCCGATTTTAAAATACTTGGTTTTTCACCAATGACTTCCTCGGTGACGTATCCGGTTATCTCCTCAAATGCCAAATTCACTTGAATAATATTTTGTTGGGCATCGGTGATCATGATTGCCTGTGTGCCCTCATTAAACACTCTTATGGCTAGGCTTAGCTCTTGCTCTTGGATTATTCGTTGTGTGTCGTCATACAAAATAAAGCCAGCACCTGTAGCCTTCCCATCTTCCAAAATAGGGAAGCATCTAAGGTAAAGGTATCGGTTGGACACGCCATTTGAGTCAACAACTTCAATCGTGTTTTTCCAGCTTCGTTTCGACAGTAACTCTTGTCCTAAATAGCTAACGATAGGGTTAGCCAGTGCTTTAGGTAGGTGCTCAATTAGATTTTCAGACGTTGTTAACGCAAAGAAGTCGAGCAGGTGTTCGGAGCAACTTATTACTTCGCCATCCACATTGGTGACCATCAACATTTCTTTTGCGTTGTCTAACAACTTGGTAAATAAACTTTGCTGCTTTAAAAGCTGCTTGTCACTGGTTATGTCGTGCAAAATAAGTAAACAAGTGTCCTGTGCGCTAACAGGGTTTAACAGCTTTTTAATGTAGCCTCGGTAAGTACGGTGGCCGTCTATTAATTCAATATTGACTTCAAGACTCTCGCCAACCATTTCTTTTTTTGTGCTATTTACACGTTGAAAAATGGTCTGGCTTGTCTGCGTGTCAAATATACTCGTGAAGGCGACTTGATTTAACAGTTTATATTTACTGAGCTTAAATAACTCTTTTGCAGCTTGGTTGCTTTCCAGAATATTTAAACGCGTATCTACCACAAAGCTTGGCAAAGGCGATAATGCAAACAACGAAGAGTAATACTGACGTAACACTTGGTTGTCGTTATTACTTTCCGACAACGCAACATTTTGCATTTCCAATTCTGTTTGATAGACATGTAGAGACTCCATCAATTGTTGGATTTTCTCTTCTGCGCCAGTATGACTGTTTGCTAGCGCCTCATCTACGCGTGCAACTTCCCTATTTAACTGGGCCTTTAAATCATCAATTCGGCTACGCATTAACTACTGTTCCCACTTGGTCACATTCGTGTGTGTCACTACTGCTTTGTATTCTTCATGTAGAATAGGTTCAACGGTCATCACAAACCATCGTTTTTCTGTTGGCGAATGGCATGGGTATTTATGAGAGAAGTTCAAGGCCTGCCCTGATAATACGCTTTCTACTCCTTTTTTAACCATGTCATCGTCAGCGCCTTTACACACGTCCAAATAATTAATACCTACCCCCAACAACTCGGCTTCATTCCCAGTGGCATTTAGGTTAGCGAAACGCTGCCAAGCTCGGTTCACCAACATAATTTCACCGTGTTTATCCAGCACAGCAATATGTTGTGGCACAGAGTTCATAACAGCCTGAAAAGAACCAAAGCCTTTAGTCTCAATAAATGAAATAACCGCCCCATATTGATTTTGGGACGGCACTTCGTAGCTCATTAGTTTCGCAATATAAGCGCTTCCGGTTTCAGCCTTAATTTCACGCTCTTTGGTTTTCCCGGTCGCAATAACTCGAGCAATATCTTCAAACAGTTCTGGGTAGATAAGGTTGTGTACAATTTCATCAAGTGGGCGGCCGTGGTCTTGCTCCCTTATTCTAAAGATGGATTGAGCATCTGGCGTAAAGCGTGTCACACAGACGTCAGCGTCTACAAACACACTGGCAAAGCCTGTGGAACTCGACATGACATCTAAGTCGGCGTTAATTTGATTGAGTTCACTCATTTTTTCGTGATACTCGGCATTTACCGTGTTTAGTTCTTCATTAACTGACTGTAACTCTTCATTAGAGCTTTGCAGCTCTTCGTTAGAAGCCATTAGCTCTTCATTAGTTGATTGCAGCTCTTCATTGGTAGTTTCAAGCTCTTCAATGGTACTTTGCAAGCTTTCTCTTGTGGCGTGTAACTCAATTTCGAGTTGGTTAATGCGATCAGTATTTACCTGATTCACATCAACTGGCTCGCCTCCCTCAGACGTCAGTAACTGCTCTTTTTCTAAAAGCGAAATAGCATAGTAAGCAGGCAAATCATCCTGCTTAATTGCCCAGCCTATTAGTTTTACGAATCGTGGCTCTTGATTGTTTTCATTGACTTGAACAATGTCTGAGCTTACCTTGCCATCCTCTTTATTCAGGCGATAAATTAACGCTAACGCCACAGGTGAGAGCTTTTCAGGCAAAAGGTTGCCTATATGATTGTTTAATGCGCCCGGCTTTATTTGTAATAAGCCAGTGTCTTCACCATAAACATGAATGACTTCAAAACTGTTGTTTACAAGGATGGAAAGTGGGGTGAATTCTCGCTTAATTAACCTTTCAGCATCATATTGTGCTTTATTAACCTGCATTGGCTTAACGGTTGAGGATGAGACTGGCACTGAGCCATGCCTGCTAACAGAAAAGTTTAAATTATTAAAAAGATTCGTTGAGCGTCGAATGCATGAAAACAGCTTGTTTTTTCGGTCCAGTAATTTGAAATTTTCGATATTGGTTACCAAGCTCTCGCTTTTACCCAAGAACAAATATCGACCTTCTTTTACGGCGTGTTGCAGGCGTTGCATGGCCTCAAGTTGAGCTTCGCTTTTAAAGTAAATAAGCGTATTACGACAACTCACCAAGTCCATTTTGGTAAACGGGGCGTCAGTGAGTAAGTTATGTACTGCAAACACCACTTTATCTCGAATTTTACTTTTTACATTGAGCTGATTTCCATCTTTGGAAAAATACTCGTCAATGTAATTCTGCGGCACTTCAGTTAGGATTGCGTCTGGATAGATCCCTTGCGAAGCCGTATTAATAACATCAGGGTTCACGTCAGTTGCAAATACTTTAAAGCTACAATTTTTGTTGTGCGAATGTATCGATTCATCAAATAGCATTGCAATACTATAAGCTTCTTCCCCCGTCGAGCACCCGGCCACCCATATTCTTAATTCATCTGAACCAGAGCTACTTTCAACCAGTTTATCGATGACCATTGACTTTAAATGAGAAAATGCGGCCTCATCTCTAAAGAAGTTGGTGACGGGGATCAACAATTCGCTTCTAAGCGCCATCGGCTCGACGGGATCTGATTCAATAAAGTTTGCATAGGCATGAAAGTCAGGTATGTGCTTCACCTGCATGCGCCTCTCTACACGACGTTCAACCGTTGCTTCTTTATATAAATTAAAGTTAATACCGTACTCGTCATTTAGTTTGTCGAGTATTCGTTTTAACTGAGCAGGGGCACTGAGATCTTCGCCTTGAGCTACTTTAGGCGCTTTTGCGACTGGCTTAACACCCATCGTTAAATAACGCGCTATCATGTTGGGCATGTCCTTGGCGGATAAAACATGGTCAACAACCCCAGTACTCATAACGCTATTAGGCATGCCATCAAAGCCAGCTTCACTTGGCTCTTGTGCAATAACAAATCCCCCCATTGCGTTGACCGACAATGCCCCTCTAGAACCATCAGAACCAGTACCAGATAAAACAATAGCTATGACCTTGTTTAACTCATTTTGCTGGAGAGATTGGAGAAAAATATCTATGGGCAATGTCAGGGAGCCATCATTCTTTTGTTCAACAACGAACACATTATTACTGAGGGCGATTGTCGTGCCCGCTTCTATCAAATACACCGTATCTGACTCAACATGCATCCCTGACTTAATCATCTTGATTGGCATGCTCGTATAACGATTGATTAAATCGTCCATCATACTTTTATAACTGGATGACAGATGCTGAATAACAACATAGCTTGCGCCAAAGTCATTAGGACAATTTTTAAAAAATGTTTCTATTGCCTCTAAGCCGCCAGCAGAAGCGCCTATACACACGACATTAGTTTCAGAACGTGATTGAGTTTTTGGCATAGTGGAGTTCATGTTGTTTGTATTCTGTTCATAGAATAGCAAAGCTGAAAATTCAATCCATTGATTTACTGTGCTTTATAATAATTATTTAATTCGCTGAATGTTTGTGTGAGAGTAGTATACGAGGCACTTAGAGATCGTTTTTAAAAGTCTCTAACCCTTTGATACTCCATTCAATTCATAGACAACTTATCAAGTTAGAATGCAAGTTTTTTTTCACGCAACTTTAAAGATTTTACATTAAACTTTTTTGGGCAAAAGTGAGTTAGCTTGTGCGTCCGCTTCTGGCACAACTCGGAAGTTTGAAGCCTAAACCCTGAGGGCCTGCTCCTTGTCTATAACGGTCTGCTGTTGCTAAAGGTCGAGGTCCGCAATCCGATTAGATCCGCATATTGATGTCACTCTATCGCTAGAATATGCGCTATTACCTTCCACGCGATATGATTACACGACAAAGTTACTTGGTAATGAAACCGCCATCTTCCCTTAGCAATCAAACTAACCCAAATCAACGCACTACCAACGAGCGGCTATGTTAGATGCTCTGTTGGAAAAAATACGAAGCTTGAAAAAACACCACAGCTAGATCACACGTCCATTCTGGCTTAGCATTCCAGACTCGTTAGAAACCATTCCAGCTCTGGATTGGAAGCTACAAATACCTGACTAGTTTACTGGGTCTTATACTTGACCATTTTAGTCGGGTATGTGAAAATTCCCGCACTACAAACGGCGGGAGAATACAATGAAACTCACTTCGAAAGGGCGCTATGCGGTTACCGCAATGCTTGATGTCGCTTTGCATTCAAAGCGTGGTCCAGTGCCTCTTGCCGACATTTCAGAACGACAAGAAATTTCTTTATCTTACCTTGAACAGCTTTTTTCTCGATTGCGTAAAGAACAGCTGGTGGACAGTGTTCGAGGGCCCGGTGGTGGCTACTTATTAGGCCGTGAAGCGAGCGAGATTGCCATAGGCGAGGTCATCCGCGCTGTCGATGAATCGATTGATGCAACACGCTGCCAAGGCCAAGCTGACTGTCAGGGTGGTGACCGCTGCCTTACGCATAGCTTATGGCAAGATTTAAGCGATAGAATTTCCGTATTTTTAAATTCAATAACGTTAGGCGAATTGATGGCGAAACGTGATGTTCAAGAGGTTGCAGGGCGTCAAGATAATGCAGCTTCTCTGCGCAACATCGCCAACGATATTGAAGTAAGTATTCAACTTTAAATTGGTATTGAGTAACGAATGGCTTTATCAACACCCATTTATTTAGATTACGCAGCAACTACACCGGTAGACCCAAGTGTGGCCGAGGCAATGGCAAAATGCCTAACGCTAGATGGCAACTTTGGTAATCCAGCGTCTCGTAGCTATCGCTTTGGCTGGATGGCAGAGGAAGCGGTTGATGTTGCTAGAAATCAAATCAGCGACGCGCTTAATTGTGACCCTAGAGAAATTGTTTTTACTTCGGGGGCCACTGAATCGAACAATCTTGCAATAAAAGGCGTCGCCCAAGGTTATGCCAATAAAGGTAAACATATCATTACCGTTAACACCGAACATAAAGCGGTGTTAGATACCTGTGAGTACTTACAAAGCCAAGGCTTTGAGGTTACCTATCTTGAAGTATCACCAAACGGTTTAATTGGTTTAAATGATCTCGAAAACGCGTTGCGCGACGACACTATTTTGGTGTCAGTGATGCATGTGAACAATGAACTTGGCGTTATCCAAGACATTCAAGCTATTGGCCAGCTTTGTCGTGACAAAGGCGTTCTTTTTCATGTTGATGGTGCGCAAAGTGTTGGCAAAATTGCCATAGATTTAGCTGAGCTGCCGGTTGATTTGCTGTCTATATCAGCGCACAAGGTATATGGCCCGAAAGGTATGGGGGCGCTATTTGTGCGTCGCCGTCCGAAAATCAATCTGGTGGCACAAATTCATGGCGGTGGTCACGAGCGCGGTATGCGGTCGGGTACACTAGCCACTCACCAAATTGTTGGGATGGGTGAAGCCATCGCGCTAGCCTCCTCAAAAATGGAAGAGGACAGTGCGCGCATATTAGCGCTGCGTGAATCGCTGTGGCAGGGCCTTCAGCAGCTCGACGATGTCTATTTAAACGGCCACGCTACACAGCGTATCCCGGGTATTCTAAATGTGAGCTTCGCGGGTGTAGACGGTGAAAGCTTGATGATGGGCTTAAATGATATTGCCGTATCTTCAGGGTCGGCATGTACGTCAGCGAGTTTAGAGCCTTCTTATGTGTTAAAGGCGATTGGCCGCAGCAACGAATTGGCGCATGCAGGAATTAGATTCAGCGTGGGGCGTTTTACGACCCAAGAAGACATTGATTACGTAATACAAAAAGTAGTGGATGTAACCACAAGACTACGCCAAGCGGTTTCAGCATAAACGTCTATACCGTCGTTGAGCACGCGTTTTTGTAGTAGGCAAAGCGTAGTTAGTGTTAGCGCATTCTTTTTTATTTTAGTGAATGTGGAAGAAAATTAATGCGCGTTTGAAGGAAATTGACCTTTAAGCAGCGTTTAAAACACGTAAGTGGCCATAAATTAATGGCTGAATATTTGAGTGAAATAGTCGGGTATTATATACTACGGCACCAAAATTTTAGGCTGTCCGCAATGTAACTGGCAGTTTCGACAATGCTGTTGGGGAATTACCCAAGTAAATTAAGTTGTTGAAGTTGAAAGTCTATATAAATTACCAAGACCGTGGGGTGATTTATTTGCCAGTTAAGTAGAAAGGTTAGTGGCAGCAAATGCAGGCAAACAAGTGAGATCCCAACATGAGTGAACAGATCGAACAGGCGTTAGAAAGAAAGTACGATGCGGGTTTCTATTCAGAAATCGAATCGGAAACGTTTGAAAGCGGCCTGGACGAGTCGGTTATCCGCCGCATATCAGCAATGAAAAACGAGCCTGAATGGATGCTTGAATGGCGTTTGAAGTCTTATCATGCATGGCTGGAAATGGAAGAGCCAGATTGGGCGCATGTCGACTATCCGAAAATCGATTATCAGGCCATTTCTTATTACTCAGCACCAAAGAGTATGAAAGATAAGCCTAAGTCGCTAGATGAAGTTGACCCTGAGCTACTTCGCACCTATGAAAAGCTGGGCATACCTCTACACGAGCAGGAAATGCTGGCAGGCGTTGCGGTAGATGCGGTATTCGACTCGGTATCGGTTGTAACTACGTTCCGTGATAAGCTTGAAGAAGCGGGCGTGATCTTTTGCCCAATTTCTGAGGCAGTACAGAAGTACCCAGACCTTGTAAAGAAATACATCGGTTCGGTAGTGCCGCGCACAGATAACTATTTTGCTGCGCTTAACAGCGCCGTGTTTACTGATGGTTCATTTGTTTATATTCCAAAAGGCACACGTTGCCCAATGGAGCTTTCTACTTATTTTCGTATTAACGAAATGAACACCGGTCAGTTCGAGCGTACCTTAATCGTCGCCGATGAAGGCAGCTATGTAAGCTACCTTGAAGGTTGTACCGCACCACAGCGTGATGAAAACCAGCTGCATGCGGCAGTGGTTGAGCTAGTGGCAATGGACGACGCGCAGATTAAATACTCAACGGTACAGAACTGGTATCCGGGTGACGAGAACGGTAAAGGCGGTATCTACAACTTCGTGACAAAACGCGGTGTAGCGCATACTAATGCGAAAATCTCGTGGACGCAGGTTGAGACGGGCTCAGCGGTTACGTGGAAGTACCCAAGCTGTGTACTTAAAGGTGACAACAGTGTAGGTGAATTCTACTCAGTAGCGCTAACGCGCGGTCGCCAGCAGGCTGATACCGGTACTAAGATGATCCACGTGGGTAAAAATACCAAGTCGACCATCATCTCTAAAGGTATCTCAGCGGGTAACAGTAATAACGCCTATCGCGGACTAGTCCAAATGGGCCCTCGCGCAGACGGAGCACGTAATTTCACCGAGTGTGACTCGCTACTTATCGGTGACAAATGTGGCGCGCACACATTCCCGTATATCGAAAGCCGTAACCCTTCAGCCATTGTTGAGCACGAAGCAACAACATCGAAGGTGAGCGACGAACAATTATTCCTGTGTCAGCAGCGTGGTTTAGACACAGAAAAGGCCGTTTCTATGATTGTTAACGGTTTCTGTAAAGAAGTATTCAAAGAGCTGCCAATGGAATTTGCCGTAGAAGCCGGCAAGCTGCTCGAAATTAGTCTTGAAGGTTCAGTGGGGTAATCAATGCTTAGTATCAAGAATTTACATGCCAGCGTGGAAGAGAAGAACATCATTAAGGGTCTTAACCTTGAAGTTAAACCTGGTGAAGTACACGCTATCATGGGCCCCAACGGAGCCGGTAAAAGTACACTAGGCTACGTCCTATCTGGTCGTGATGGTTACGAAGTAAGCGAAGGCGAAGCCACGCTTAACGGTAAAGATCTACTAGAGCTTGAAGTAGAAGAACGTGCCCGCGAAGGCCTTTTCCTTGCGTTCCAATACCCAGTTGAAATTCCTGGCGTAAGCAATATGGAATTCATGAAAGAGTCAGTTAACGCTATGCGCGAACAGCGCGGCGAAGCGCCATTAACTGCTGCTGAGTTTTTAAAGAAAGCAAAAGAAGCGTGTAAGCAAGTACAGCTTCCATTGGATTTCTTGAAGCGCGGTGTGAACGAAGGTTTCTCTGGCGGTGAGAAGAAGCGTAACGAGATCATGCAAATGATTTTGCTTGAGCCAACGCTTTGTATTCTTGATGAATCAGATTCTGGCCTTGACGTTGACGCGCTACAGGTTGTTGCCGACGGCGTTAACAGTCAGCGCGATGGCGAGCGCAGCTTCATCGTTGTTACCCACTACCAGCGTCTTCTAGACTACATCAAGCCTGACTTTGTACACATTCTTGCCGACGGCAAAATTGTGAAAAGCGGTGACGCGTCACTAGCGCTAGAAGTAGAGAAGAGCGGATACGCATTCCTAGGTAAAGCGTACGAGGAGGCTGAAGCATGAGTCAATGGCTAGAACAGGTCATTGATGCGGCGCAAATCTCCGATTACTTAGCGCCCGTGCGTCAGCAGGCCTTAGAAAAGTTAAAAGCTGATGGTTGGCCAGCCCGTAGAAACGAAAGCTGGCGCTTTACACCGTTAACGCCTGTAGAAAAGCGTGATGCAAAACAAGCGGTTCAAGCAGACAGTTTACCGGTACCCGCTATCGATAACCTAGATGCTATCGACCTTGTATTTGTAGACGGTGTATTGGTTACGCAGGTTAACACGCTAGATGTGCCAGCCGGTATGAGTATTACGTCACTAAACAGTGATGATGCGGCTACCCAGCAAGCTATTAGCAGTGTGTATGGTCAAGTTAAACCAACTCGTCATATGTTTGGCCTAGTTAACGACGCGCTGTGCCAACACGGTGTATTTATTAATGTTGAAGCGGGTGCGAAGATTGACACGCCAATTCGCATTGTGAATATGGCCTCGCAGAACGTTGATGCCCATACGCGTGTGGTGGTGAAGGTTGCTGAAGGCGCAAGTGCTACTGTTATCGAACAAGGTTTTGGCGATACAGAAAGTTTAACCACTGCGTTTGCTGAATATGACTTGGCTGACGATGCGCATCTAGAGCACTATCGTTTTGCCATGTTTACTGGCAAAGCCAAGCAATTAGGCGGTAGCCACTTCAAACTGCATAACCGCACCACGCTTAACAGCACCATGGTGGGCTATGGAAGCGAGCTTTCGCGTTTAGATGTAGATATTCATCACGCCGGCGAATTTGCCGATGCGAAAATGAACGCCATTTACCTTCTGGCAGAAGGCGAGTTATTTGACCTTCACTCCACCATTGAGCACGCCATGCCTAATGGCACAACAGAAGAAAACGCGCGTGGGATTGTAGGCGATAAAGCACGTGCCGTGTTCAATGGTCGCATTCATATTCATCGTGATGCGCAAAAGACATTGGCTGAACTAAATAACCGAAACTTGTTGCTATCTCGCCGCGGCGTTATCAACACCAAGCCAGAGCTTGAAATTTATGCTGACGACGTAAAATGTGCGCACGGTGCAACGGTTGCTGAAATTGAAGAAGAAGCCTTGTATTACATGCTTACCCGCGGCGTTTCTCGCAGTAAAGCACTGGTAATGCTCAACTTTGGCTTCATTCAAGAGCTTATCAACGATGTGCCAAACGTAGCAGTACGTGAGTGGCTTGCGCCTATCTTGAGCGAGCGTTTCGCCCAAATGGAGGTGAAATGAGCTTAGACGTTGCAGCACTTCGTGCCCAGTTTCCTATTTTATCTAAAACGGTAGACGGCAAGCCGCTGGTATACCTAGATAACGCGGCAACAACGCAAAAACCTCAGGCCGTTATCGACGCCTTAGTAGATTTTTATACGGGGACGAATGCAAACGTGCACCGCGGTGCGCACCATTTATCGGATGAAGCCACGCGCCGTTACGAAAATGCACGTACCAGCGTTGCAAAGTTCATTAACGCGAAAGCGCGTGAAGAAGTTATCTGGACGTCGGGCACCACGGAAGCCATCAATATAGTCGCCAATGGTCTTGGTCAACTTCTTAGTGAAGGTGACGAAGTGATGGTGACTGAACTAGAGCACCACGCTAACTTGGTGACCTGGCAGCAAGCGTGTCGCCGCTCTGGTGCAACACTGAATGTTGTACCTATTTTCGACAGTGGCGAGTTAGACGTAGACGCTTTCGATAGACTGCTGTCTGAAAACACTAAGCTAGTGGCGTTTCCTCATGTATCAAATGCACTAGGAACGGTTAACCCAATTAAACTGCTTACTGAAAAAGCGAAAGCGGTTGGCGCATGGGTGCTGGTTGATGGCGCACAAGGTATTGCTCACGGCGGTGTTGACGTTCAAGACATTGGCTGTGATTTTTACGCATTTTCAGGCCACAAGCTATTCGGCCCAACTGGCATTGGCTGTCTGTGGGGCAAAAAAGAGGTGCTAGAAACCTGGCCTGTTTGGCAGGTAGGCGGCGAGATGATCAAAGACGTGACCTACCATGAAGCCACATGGGGTGCATTGCCAAATCGTTTAGAAGCCGGTACGCCAAACATTGCAGGTGC
The DNA here is from genome assembly GCF_001885075.1 of Alteromonas sp. V450. Classification (NCBI taxonomy): domain Bacteria; kingdom Pseudomonadati; phylum Pseudomonadota; class Gammaproteobacteria; order Alteromonadales; family Alteromonadaceae; genus Alteromonas; species Alteromonas sp. V450. The sequence goes on along the minus strand of NZ_MODU01000004.1, from coordinate 1,857,518 downwards.
CATTGGTATGGGCGCTGCAGTAGATTGGTTTAGTGCCCTTGATGTACAAGCATTACACGAGCACGAGCAGAAGCTACTTGCTTACGCTACCGAGCAAGCCGAAGCGCTTGACGGCATGCGTATCATCGGTACTGCACCTAATAAGGTAGGCGTGCTGAGCTTTCTACTTGAAGGCGCGCACCCAGCGGACGTAGGCTTTATTCTGGATAGACAAGGTGTTGCAATCCGTACCGGTGATAACTGTGCACAGCCGCTAATGAAGCGTTTTGGTATTCCGGGTACTGCCCGTGCGTCGTTCTCAATTTACAATACGCTTGAAGAAGTAGACAGCCTATTTGCTGCGCTTAAAAAAGCAAAAATGATGTTGGCCTAAGGAGGCATTATGAGTGTTGAAACTTTCGTACCTAGTACAAAACTCATTTCGCTAACTGACAGTGCCGTTAAGCATTTCGAAAGTAAGCTTAAAGACAAGCCTGGTCAGTTAATTCGTTTATCGACAAAAGTCAGCGGCTGTACAGGTTACGCTTACGTGCTAGATTTCGCAGATAGTGCGCAAGCCGATGACGAAATTGTTGAAATTTCGCCAGTACTTAACGTAGCTGTGGCTGCAGATGCCACCGACCTACTGCGTAATACAGAGATTGATTACGTTACAGAAGGTGTGAACGGCGTCATTAAATACAACAATCCAAACGTGGTTGATGAGTGCGGATGCGGTGAAAGCTTTAACGTAGGCTAAGTGCCACGTTAAAGTTCATCAGTGGAAGAACAAAGAGTAATAAGTAGTTTATGAAGCAAAAAATGGTGACCACCGAGCGTGACTGTAAAGCGCGCTTAGTTCCCGCGGGTAATCCAACCGTGATCCCTGAAGGCGAGTTTGTGAATATCACCCAAGAGCTCGGTGGTAACTATACGGTAACGTGGCGCGGTAACATGTACCGCATCGACGGTACTGATGCAGGTGCTATTGGCCGTAAAGCGATGACATTAAGCTTTGACGCGCCAGAAGATGGCAACATTAGCGAGCAGCAAGTGTGGGACGCGTTAGAAACTATTTATGACCCTGAAATTCCCATTAACCTTGTATCGCTCGGCCTTATCTATAAAGTGGATGTTGATCAAGCATCTGGTGCCGTAAATATCGATATGACGCTTACAGCACCGGGCTGTGGCATGGGGCCAGTTTTAGTTGGTGATGTGGAATATCGCGTAGCTATGGTGCCTCATGTTAAAAACGTGGAGGTTGAGTTGGTTTTCGACCCAGCTTGGTCACGAGACATGATGAGCGAAGAAGCTCAGCTTGAAGCGGGTCTGTTCTTCTAGTCATCCACGCAGTGAAATTTAATCACACAACTTTTCAAATAAATTAAGCGGAAATAGCAATGCAACTACCTAGCAGTGACGAAATTATTGATGATCTAGCGTTCTTCGACGATTGGGAACAGCGTTATCAGTACATCATTGATTTAGGGAAATCTATTCCGGGCTTGCCTGAAGATGCTAAAACCCCCGAGCGTTTGGTTAAAGGTTGTCAGAGCAGCGTTTGGTTGGTGGAGTCTTATGACGGCAATAAAATCAACTTTGACGTGGACAGCGATGCAGTTATCGTTCAAGGCTTACTTGCGTTAGTACTTGCTGCTTATAATGACAAGACGCCAACAGATATTTTGGCGTTTGATATTGACGGCTATTTTGAAGCATTAGACCTAGAGCGTCATATCACGCCAACTCGCGGTAATGGCTTACGCGCCATCGTGGGTAAAATTCAAGAATTAGCAAAAGCCAACGCTTAACTTTTTAAGCGTTGGTTTCTTTACGCCGTTTTAGGGTCTCATAGAAAAGGCAGGGCGCAGATACAGTTGCCGGTAACCACGTATCGCGCAAAATATTCTGTACGCTGTCATCATATTGTCATCGCTAACAGGCTATCCTTTCTCTACATTTACGCATAAAAACAGTACTTTATATCTGATTTGATAAAGGCTCTGGTCAAGCTGCTATTTATTGCCTATAATTCGCGGCCAAAATTTTAAAGATACATACACTATTTGTTTGGAGAGAGAACATGGCTCTTGAGCGTACTTTTTCGATTATCAAGCCTGATGCGGTAGCTAAAAACGTAATCGGTGCAATTTACAACCGTTTCGAATCTGCAGGTCTTCGCATCGTGGCATCTAAGATGATCCACATGAGCAAAGAGCAAGCAGAAGGCTTCTATGCAGAACACAAAGAGCGTCCTTTCTTCGGCGCACTTGTAGACTTCATGACGTCTGGTCCGGTTATGGTTCAAGTACTAGAAGGCGAAAATGCTGTTCTAGCTAACCGTGAAATCATGGGCGCAACTAACCCAGCTGATGCAGCTGCAGGTACACTACGTTCAGACTACGCTGCGTCAATCGACGAAAACGCAGTTCACGGTTCTGACGCACCTGAATCAGCAGCACGTGAAATTGCTTACTTCTTCTCTGAAGAAGAAATCTGCCCACGTACTCGCTAAGCGAAGACTGGTTGTTTGAAAAGCGGGGCCCTCGGGCCCCGTTTTTGTTTGTAAGTGTCTGAGCACGCTTTATGCTGCTTTGCTCGGCGCTCATTTAGGTGCACTAAACCACGCTTCTCGCGCATTGTCTAAAACGCGCTCAGTCACTTACAAAGGTCACGAGCACGCTTTATGCTGCTTTGCTCGGCGCTTATTTAGGTGCACTGAACCTCGCTTCTCGCGCATTGCCAAGCTTAACATTTCTCTGCGTTAAATCGGCTTTTTCTCAAATCTCATTTGTGGTAAAATCCGCGCAAATTTTAATCAGTGATTTTCTTTTTCTTAAATGTCGCTCAAGACATAGTCGAATCGCTGATTTTTACACCGTATTCAGTAGTAAGAGGGGGCATCCCTCGAAGGTAAAAGGGTCATCTTATTCATGGCAAAAACTAACTTATTAAACTTAAATCGCGAAGGCTTGCGCAATTTCTTTAAAGAAATGGGCGAGAAGCCGTTTCGTGCCGATCAGGTAATGAAATGGATTTACCAGCACGGTATCAGCGATTTCGAGGAAATGAGTAACCTCAATAAAAACCTTCGCGCGATGCTCATTGAAAATTGCGAAATTAAAGCGCCTGAAATTGCATACTTTCAAGAAGCGAGCGACGGCACTATTAAGTTTGCACTTACCCTTGAAGGTGGTCAGGAAGTTGAATCTGTTTGGATCCCAGAAACTGACCGTGCAACGCTTTGCGTGTCATCACAGGTAGGTTGCGCGCTAGAGTGTACTTTCTGTTCAACCGCGCAACAGGGGTTCAACCGTAACCTAAGCGTGAGTGAAATTATTGGGCAGGTATGGCGTGTAGCTACTTTCCTTGGTCTTTCAAAAGACTCAAGCAAACGCCCTATCACCAACGTAGTAATGATGGGCATGGGTGAACCATTGCTTAACCTTAAAAACGTTGTACCAGCAATGGATATTATGTTGGACGACTTCGGTTTCGGCCTGTCCAAACGCCGCGTTACCCTAAGTACATCTGGTGTAGTACCTGCGCTAGATATGTTGGGCGACCAAATAGATGTGGCATTAGCTATTTCACTACACGCCCCCACCGATGAGTTACGCAACGAAATCGTGCCTATCAATAAGAAATACAATATCGAGGCATTCTTGGCAGGCGTACGCCGTTACTTGGCTAAGTCTAAAGCGAACCAAGGCCGCGTAACAGTGGAATACGTCATGCTTTCAAATATCAATGACAGCACTGAGCAGGCGCACCAACTGGCAAAGGTATTGAAAGACACACCAAGTAAGATAAATTTAATACCTTTTAACCCATACCCAGGTTCTCCTTACACATGCTCGAGCAACTCTCGCATCGATAGGTTTGCAAAAGTGCTTATGGAATATGGGTTTACCACTGTTGTGCGTAAAACACGTGGTGACGATATTGACGCTGCTTGCGGCCAATTGGTTGGTGATGTTGTAGACAGAACCAAAAGAATGTTAAAAAAACAGGTGAAGGGCGAAGCAATTTCGGTAAAAATGGCCCAATAATCATTAAGATATTAGGGTAAGACAATGCTATTGGATTTGCGAACATCGATACGAGCTGGACTTTTAAGTACCGCTCTTTTACTGGCTGGATGTGTGAGCAGTGGCTCAACAGGTGGTTCTGGATTTGATTATGAAGAGGCCGCAAAAACGCGAGTCTCTCTTGGCCTTACCTATCTTAAAAACAACAATTATACGCAGGCAAAGCAAAATCTAGATAAAGCCTTGAAGTTCAATCCGCGTTCGGCCGATGTGCAGTTTGCAATGGCATATTACTATCAGCTGGTTGGTGACAATGGCAGAGCTGAAGAATTTTATGAAACCGCGATGGATATAGCCCCTGATAACGGTAACATTACTAACAGCTATGGTGCTTTTAAATGTCAGTTAGGACAATATTCAGAGGCAAAAACATATTTTTTACAAGCCATTGAAAATCGTCTTTACGCTAACGCTGCGCAAACCTATGAGAATCTGGCGCTTTGTGCGCAAAGTCAGGGGCAACAAGACGAAGCAATCAATTACTTCAACGAGGCGTTAAAGCATCAGCCTGCAAGACCAAAAACCTTATTTTTGTTGGCAGAACTGTACAGTGACTCAGAACAATGGGATCAAGCTAAAAGAACCTTAGAACGATACGAAAGGGTTGCTCGCGTGTCTCCTGATTATTTGTTTTTGTCATATGAAATCGCGAAGGGGCGGTACAATTACGAAGCCGCCCAAAGTTACGGCGAGATGTTGCTTTCAATGTTTCCAGACAGTGCTCAAGCATTACGCTTTAAAGAGCAAAGAAGCGCGCTAACAACTGGCAGTGTGCGTACTCTAAAGTCTACTTCGCCAACGCTATCAAAAGAGAAGTCTAGTAACGCTGACGCTGCTAAGCCGTTAGAAAACCGAAATGCTGATATTAATACCTCAATGAAAGCGAGCGAAGCGGCATCGCTTGCGGGTGTTTCTGCACAGTCCGCTAAATTCCATGTAGTAAAAGAAGGCGAAAACTTATATCGTATTTCTTTGTTGCATAACATCCGTATGACTAAACTGCAAAAGTGGAACAAGTTGCAAAGTTCTGGCGCTATTATTGCTGGACAAAAGATTTGGCTAGTGCCACCCGAAATGCAGGAGGAATAGAATTTAATGGTGTCAGAAGAAAACGCGAACCAAGAAGTGAATTCGCAACAAGAAAAAAGTACGCCAAGTCCAGGAGAAATGCTAAAAGCTCGCAGGGAGCAACTTGGCCTTTCTCAACAAGATATAGCGAGTAAGTTATTTTTAAAATCTCAACAAATCAATGCGTTGGAATGCGACATTATTGATGAGACTACATCTATTACCTTTACGAAGGGCTACGTAAGGAATTACGCTAAACAACTGGGTATGAACTCGCACGCAGTCATTGAAGCGTTTGAGCGGTTTCATAACCAAACGTCTGTTCCTTCATCTGAAAAGCTACAGAGTTTTTCGAAACGTGTCGCAAAACAGACACATGATGACCGTTGGATGATGGTCACCTATGTCATCCTGTTGCTTATTGTTGCTGGTGTGGTCGTTTGGTGGTACCAACAACCCAGCGATGACACGGTTGATGATGTTTCCCTAGCAGAAACGATTAAACGAGAAGCCGCAAGCGCCCCTGTTCCTTTAAACGATAACGCCTCGAATAACAATTCGTCTACCAATGACTTAGTGATAAATGAAAGCACTGATTCAGAACCACTAGCAGGCCTAGCCGAATCAGAAATAAGTGATTCAAACGACGGCGCTGGCGATGATGTGAACTCAGCGCCAAGTACCCCTGTCGATGAAAGTAATAATTTATCTACGCTGGTCGAAGCTGTTCAAAGCGAGGACGCAGAGCTCCCCAACCTTGTTACAGGCGCACAGGCAAGTGCGCAACCCATTTCAATGGTGTTTGCATTTGATGATGATTGCTGGGTTAACATCAAAGATGCTTCTGGAGAGCCAATAGCCTACGGCGTAAAGCAAAAAGGGCGTATAATGGAAATTCAGGGTGTTCCGCCTGTTGAAGTTACGCTCGGTGCACCGGATAATGTGCGAATAACAATTAACGGCGAGCCAGTCGATATTTCTTCTTATCAAAATGGAAGAACCGCTCGCTTTGCACTTCCTTTATAGGTATTTAGATGTTTGCAGAAAGTCCCATTAAACGCAGAAAGTCTACGCGTATTAATGTAGGTAACGTTCCTATTGGTGATGGTGCCCCCATTGCTGTTCAGTCTATGACAAACACCCGCACAACTGACGTGGCGGCGACTGTTGATCAAATCAATCGCATCGTTGCTGTGGGCGGTGAGATTGTTCGTGTGTCGGTTCCTACCATGGAAGCGGCAGAAGCTTTTAAAGAAATAAAAAAACAGGTGAGCGTGCCGTTAGTGGCTGACATTCACTTTGACTACCGCATTGCCTTGAAGGTGGCAGAATACGGTGTGGATTGTCTGCGCATTAACCCTGGAAATATTGGTAATATGGAGCGAGTTCGTTCTGTCGTTGATTGCGCAAAAGATAAAAATATCCCTATCCGGATTGGTGTCAATGGTGGCTCATTAGAAAAAGACTTACAAGAAAAGTATGGTGAACCAACGCCGCAAGCGCTTGTTGAATCGGCTATGCGACATGTCGATATTTTGGATAAACTCAATTTTGACCAGTTTAAAGTTAGCGTCAAAGCGTCGGATGTTTTTCTTGCCGTTGGTGCATATCGACTTCTTGCAAAAGAAATTGATCAACCGCTTCATCTTGGCATTACTGAAGCTGGTGGACAGCGCGCTGGTGCGGTGAAAAGTGCCGTAGGCCTTGGTATGCTCTTGGCAGAAGGGATTGGCGACACGCTGCGTGTTTCGTTGGCAGCCGATCCAGTAGAGGAGATCAAAGTAGGCTTTGATATCTTAAAGTCACTGCGTATTCGTTCACGAGGCATTAATTTTATAGCCTGCCCTAGTTGTTCAAGACAGGAATTCGACGTTATCGGAACGGTGAATGCGCTAGAGCAGCGTTTAGAAGATATTCTTACCCCGATGGATGTGTCTATCATCGGTTGCGTGGTTAATGGGCCAGGTGAGGCAGAAGTGTCTGATTTAGGCCTGACTGGTGCGCGCAACATGAGCGGCCTGTACGAAGACGGCAAACGCGTTAAAGAGCGCCTTCCAAACGATGATCTCGTCGATAAGCTGGAAGCCAAAATTCGCGCCAAGGCTTCACGCATGAGTGAGCAAAACAAAATTCAGGTGTCAGTGAAAGACTAAGAATATTTTTGTTCATTGTTGTTTATTCCCAAAGCCCCTATAATGCGGGGCTTTTCACTATTTAGCAGTATGAGAATTTCACGTGGCTAAGACTATTCAGGCAATTCGAGGCATGAATGACTGCCTACCGGAGATTTCCGGTACATGGCAGAAGGTAGAATCTGTACTTCGTCAAACAGTGGCGAGTTACGGTTACCAAGAAATACGTACCCCCATCGTTGAAAGCACCGACTTATTTAAGCGCTCTATCGGTGAAGTGACCGATATCGTAGAAAAAGAGATGTATACCTTCGAAGATAGAAATGGCGACAGCTTGACGCTTCGTCCTGAAGGTACAGCAAGCTGCGTGCGTGCAGGCAACGAGCATGGTTTATTATATAACCAGCAGCAGCGCCTTTGGTACATGGGACCAATGTTCCGCCATGAACGTCCGCAAAAAGGACGTTATCGCCAGTTCCACCAGTTTGGTGTAGAAACATACGGTATGGACGGACCTGACATTGATCTGGAAGTCATTCTTCTTAGTGCTCGTTTTTGGAAAGCGTTTGGTATTGAACAGCATGTAAAGCTGCAAATTAATACATTAGGTTCGAATGAAGCACGTGCGGCTTATCGCGATATGCTTGTAGCATTCCTTAAAGAACGTGCACACCAGCTTGATGAAGATTCTTTACGTCGACTCGAAACAAACCCTCTTCGCGTACTTGATTCAAAGAACCCTGATGTACAGGCGGCGATTGCCGATGCGCCAGCGCTAATCGATCATCTTGACGAAGAGTCTAAAGTCCATTTTGAAACCCTATGCGCACGTTTAACGCAAGCGGGTATACCATTTGAGATAAACCCTCGCTTAGTTCGTGGGCTTGATTATTATAACCGTACGGTTTTTGAGTGGGTTACGGAAAGTTTAGGTGCACAAGGTACGGTATGTGCTGGTGGTCGTTACGACGGCTTAGTAGAGCAACTTGGTGGCAAAGCAACGCCGGCGGTTGGCTTTGCTATGGGCATAGAACGTTTGGTACTGTTGCTCACGACGCTGACAGAAGAAGGTCAGGATACTAGCTTTGCAGATGTTTACGTAACAGCGATGGGTGATGAGTCGCAGTCTTATGCTATTGAAGTAGCAGAGCATCTTCGTAATTCCCTTCCAAAAGCACGTATTATGATGCACTGTGGCGGCGGCAATTTTAAGAAACAACTTAAGCGTGCTGACAAAACAGGTGCTAGTTTGGCGTTGCTTTTAGGTAATGACGAAATGCAGTCTCGCGAAGTCGGTGTTAAACCACTGCGCGATGGTCAAGAACAGGTTACAGTCAGCTTTGATGCCTTATCTGATAAGGTTGCAGAGATGCTGGGCGCAAAATAAAAAGAGGACACCATGGAACAGTTCGCAACAGAAGAACAACAAGTAGAAGCGATTAAGCGCTTTTGGAAAGAGCATGGCACTGCCATTATCGTCGGCGCTGCGCTAGGTCTAGGAGGCCTTTGGGGCTGGCGGTATTATTCTGAAACACAGATGCAAAGCAAAGAGGCTGCATCAGTCGCCTATCAGAGTGCAGTCGAAACGTTTGGTAACGAAGGCAGTGACGCAAAAATTACTGCATTTATAGAAGAGAACCAAGATAGCGGTTATGCCAGCATTGCGCGTTTACTTGCCGCAAAGCAATCAGTAGACGCTGGCGATTTAGACGCTGCGGCATCACACTTAAACAGTGTTGTTACTTTTGCTGACAACGACGAATTAAAATCGTTGGCCTCGCTGCGATTAGCGCGTGTACAAATTGAAATGAACCAGCTTGATGCTGCGTTGTCTACCCTTGGCAATGTGGCTAACGACGCATTTTCTGCCGAGGTTTCAGAGCTTAAAGGCGATGTATATGTAAAGCAGGAGAAATTTGACGACGCACGTTCAGCCTATTCAAATGCACTAGAAAAAAATGCTAACAATCCGCTTTTGGAAATGAAGTTAGACAACCTTTCTGTCGCAGCGCAGTAATCGCAAGCCTAAAGGCAGTACAAAGAATAAAGAGGTACGCAATTTGTTTCACGATACGTGTGGCCGTAAAGGTCGTTTCGCTCGCACACTGGGTATGGCATTTGCCGTCTCGTTAACGCTTTCTGGCTGCTCTACCGTCACAGACTGGTTTGCAGATGAAGAAGAATTAGAAATACGAAGATTAAAACCAATCGATGAAAAGTTTTCACTAGATATCAATTGGGAACGTGACATCGGTGATGGTGTTGACCATTATTTTTCTCGTCTTCGTCCGGTTTATGCCTACGGCAAGTTGTTTGCGGCTGATAGGCATGGAGTGGTAGTTGCTATGGAACCTTCAACAGGCAATGTACTGTGGGAAAAAGACTTCGCGACCTTTAAGAACGAAGGCATGCTCAGTCCGGTGACTAAACTCTGGCGCAAAGGTGAAACAGCGCGAATCGGTGGTATTTCTGTCGCTGAAAAACGCGTTTTTATCGGGACCGAAAACGGCTATGTTGCCGCGCTTGATATCGATACTGGCGAACTTCTTTGGGATGCCACCGTTCCTGGAGAAATCTTAGCTGCTCCGGCGGTCGATGCTGGTATTTTGGTTGTTAATACTGGCGCGAGCAGTTTATTTGGATTTAGTACTCGCACGGGTGAGCAGTTGTGGCGTCACGAGGGTGATACTCCTCCGCTAACGTTGCGCGGTATTTCAGGCCCAATCGCTTCTAACGGTGGGGTAATAGTTGGTACGGCAACGGGTAAAGTTCAAGTTAATCTAATCGAAACTGGCGTACTTGCATGGGAGACCGTCGTAGCGACGCCATCGGGTGCAACAGAACTTGAGCGTATTGTTGATATAGATACAACGCCTGTATTATTCGGCGGCACTATTTATACGGTGTCGTACAACGGCACATTAGCTGCGGTTGAGCTCAGAACTGGGCGTGTAGTGTGGAAACGTGAATACGCTTCATACCGAAACCTTTCGGTCGATGGTAATAACATTTTTGTCGTTGACAACAAGTCGAATGTTTATGCGCTAGACAGAAGAAACGGTGTTGAATTGTGGTCTCAAGGTGCGTTGAAGCAGCGCTCGCTTACGTCAGCAACCCCCGTTGGCGATTATATAGTTGTGGGAGACAACTGGGGCTTTATGCATTGGATAGAGCAAGAGACAGGCCAAATTGTGGCTAGAATAGACATCGGCGGTGACGATGAGGACGATGCTATCTTTGCAGCTCCGTTAAAAGTTGATGACGCGGTTATTGCGGTTACCCGTAATGGTGTGATTGCGTCTGTTCGTGCGCCTAACTAACTTGTGCACGGCTACAGCTAACTAAATTTACGATAACGGCAATGCAGTCCAAACGCTGTGTTGCCGTTGTTTATGTTCAAAGATGCAAATGCTCCTGTAACCCACCGCTTTGCTTGATGTCATCGTTAACGTTCACGTGTGTTTCCGTTGGTTGGTATTAAACCGCTGACGAGATATAATAAAACCATTCACAAAAGCTGCTATTCAAATCGAATGTGATTTTGGCGTTGTTACTCGCTTTGTAATGCCGTAAGTCAGTTTAAGCCAGCTTGCTGCTTTTTAGCTTCATGACCTTTAGGATCTGATAAATGTTACCCGTTGTTGCTTTGGTTGGTCGTCCAAATGTTGGAAAATCAACCTTGTTTAATCGTCTTACCAATACGCGAGACGCCCTAGTTGCCGATTACCCGGGCCTAACGCGAGATCGCAAATATGGCCAGGCAAAATTTGATAGTCGTCAGTTTATTGTTGTAGATACAGGTGGTATCACTGGTGATGAAGAAGGCATTGATGCCGAAATGGCACAACAGTCTTTGCTTGCAATTGAAGAGGCTGATGTTGTTCTATTTCTAGTTGATGCTAGAGCTGGCATGTTGCCTGCCGACCAGGGGATCGCCGATCACCTAAGGCGCATCAATAAAAAGGTATTTGTTGTCGCCAATAAAGTCGACGGTATCGACGGCGACAGCGAGAGTGCTGAATTTTACTCGCTAGGCCTTGGTGAGATTAAGCAGATTGCGGCTGCTCATGGGCGAGGCGTCAGTCAGCTATTGCAAGACGCACTTAAGCCTCTGGAGTCAGACTTTCCTGACATGGAAATTGTCGATGAAGCTTCTGAAGAAGAAGAAGACGCTGAAACGCAGCGTCAACGATTACAGAATTTACCAATAAAGCTGGCCATTGTGGGTAAACCTAACGTTGGTAAGTCTACGCTAACTAACCGCATTCTTGGTGAAGAGCGTGTAGTTGTGTTTGATATGCCAGGGACGACTCGTGACAGCGTTTATATTCCAATGGAAAGGGATGAACGAGAATATATTCTTATTGACACCGCGGGTGTAAGAAAGCGTAAAAAAATAAGCGAAGCAGTCGAAAAATTCTCTATTGTGAAAACCCTTCAGGCCATTGAAGAGGCAAACGTTGTGTTGCTCGTCATTGATGCAAGAGAAGGTATAACTGATCAAGATTTGAGCTTGTTAGGTTTTGTGCTTAATTCAGGCCGTTCGCTTGTGGTGGCGGTGAATAAATGGGATGGGTTAAGTACTGACGTTAAAGACGACATAAAACGCGAACTAGACCGTCGATTAGGCTTTATAGACTTTGCACGAATTCACTTTATTTCGGCACTCCATGGTTCGGGTGTGGGTAACCTATTTGAATCTGTGCAAGAAGCGTATTTAAGTGCGACCAAACGAGTTAACACAGCGTTACTTACCCAGATAATGGAAATGGCGCAGGATGACCACCAACCACCGTTGGTGCGCGGACGTCGCGTTAAAATGAAGTACGCACACGCGGGAGGATACAATCCGCCAGTTATTGTTATTCACGGTAATCAAGTAGATGATTTGCCAAGCTCTTACAAACGTTTCTTGATGAACTACTTTAGAAAAGCGCTTGAAATTATGGGCACTCCAATCAAGATTGAATTTAGGGAAGGAAACAATCCATTTGAGGGTAAGAAAAACAATTTAACCCTTGCACAGCAGCGAAAGAGGCGCCGGATGATGTCCTTTTACAAGGACAAAAAATAAAGCGGTAAAATAGAGATGCTAGCTTTCAATTTGGGAGGTGGCGTCTCTTGTTTCTTTATTCAAATACAACGCGTTAAGTTACCGTATCAGTCATAATTTCATTTCACGAGAATATTTTTCTTTCTCCCACTATCTTCGCTCAGTCAAGGTGACGCTCTACCGCCACTATGACAAGCAATGTTGAATGCATGCCTTTTCGAGGGGCGGTTTTAAATGTCGCTGAGTGGGGAATGCCCTATGCGGACTGGTATTAAGTCTCGCCTAGTGATTATTTTTTATTCAGGTCGGTGTGATGGAACTGATCTTGCTTATTTCACTGTTAGGAAAGTTACCTCCAACGTATGGGAGACAAAGTGTCAGTCGAAAAATTATTTGATACCACGTCAGAACTGCAAAAAAATCAGATGTACAATTGGTTTGATAAATACAAACCGAGAGAACAGCAAAAGGTTTATATTCTAAACTGTGAGCCACAGGAAAAAACGCGGTTGAGAACACCGCTGGTTAGACGACGTTCTCTGAAGGAAGTCTAGTGCTGACGGCCTAGAGTAACTCACGGATTTTTTTCATCATTGCAGACTCCTGCGGCACTTCAACGTTAACGATAAGTTCATTGACGATGGTGTCTGAAAAATCAGGAGGAAAAGTTGTCGATATTTTTACAATTTTATCTTGTTGTTTAAATACATAAGTTGTCGCGAAAATGGTTGGCGAAGTTTCTGACGCTGCGCTAAGTCCCAACCGCCATCCGGAAATCTTGTTGTTAACAGTGTACGGTGAGGCGGGGCTAACTTGCGACAAGGTTAAGTTTTGTAACGCTGCATTAGCAGATGCCTTTTGTAAATCGCTCTTTAACTGATTCGGCAGTAGTTCGGCTTCTTTCAAGGAAAGTGGCGCTATAAAAGGATAAACAATTACATCAATAAGTGCGTCTTCAAATTCTGAATGTGTGTAGCGCGTGATTACGCCGCTAAATGGGTCGGCAAAAAGTTGTGTGTCCAATTTGGTGAAATCACCAATGGTTTCAGGAACCTGTAGCCCTAGGTCATAATTACTTGCTTCAAGCGCGTCAAACAAAAACTGGCTAGTAAATATTCTTGCTTGGTTTACATGCTCAAGCCAACGAGAAACCAACAGAAATGCTTCATTTTTAGTGTTTTGATTTCCTCTTTGTTCGCTATCGTTAATTAGTGCGTCGATATCAAACGTTGACGAGTCAATTTCAATGCCACGCCATTGCAGCGTAAACTCTGCGAACTGCTTTGCATGTCGCTGATACTTATTTGGCGACACACCGACGTTAGCAATTAGTAGCTCATAATCAGTTCCCTCACCGTTAGGTATAAGGTCATAAAACTGACCAGAGTTGCTCAATTCTTTGATGAAACTGTCGGGAGAAATAGCATCTTCCATGCATATTTCTGCAGTGTTTTTTAGTGCTTGCTCTTGTTGAGGGAGGGCTTGTTGTGCACTACATGAATTCAGCAAACGCTCGCTAGGGTAGGTTGAGAAAACGGATACACCTTGATGAACAGCAGACGCCTCAACCTGATTAGCAAAACTCACTAACGCATAAAAGAACAGACAAGAGATTGGCTTTGACATCTTGTCAAAAACGCTATCAGTAAATGCGCGAGCCCACCCCTTAACATGGTAAATACCCTTAACATGGCAAATACCCTTAACATGGTAAATAGATGTACTCTGTGATTTAACGGGCATAATGCAGATGGCTACCTATTGGCGCTGAATGGATGTCACAGTACTGGTAATCTCACCGTCAGTCACTCGAGATTTTATCTCATCACCCACGTTCAGTTTATCAACACTATTAATGGCTTTATCGTTGGTAAATGTGATGCTGTAACCTCGAGCTAACGTAGAAAGCGGGCTTACCGATTGTAAGAGGCTAACCTTGTTACCAAGTTCATTTTTTTTACTTCTTATCAGTGTATTTACACTGGATAAAAGCTTGGTGCTAGCATAGTTCAGCCTGTCTTTCGCCCGAGTCACGTTTGCAGATGGCGACTTTTGATTTAATCTGTATTCGAGTGTATGCAGTTGCTTTTCTGCTTTTGCTAAATCACTTTGAATTTTATGCGTTAAACGAAGCTGCAGTCTGTCTAAGGTTTGCCATTGCGACTGAATACGGCTTTGTGGATGTAATGCATTTAAACGTTGTTTCTTTAAAGTGAGCTGCTGCTTGCTGGTTTGAATATACTGATGTATTGCCCGTGCTAAGCGCTGTTTTTGCTGCCCCAAGGTTTGATAAAGCGCTGTCGAATCCTGACTTAAGATTTCTGCAGCTGCAGATGGGGTAGGGGCGCGAACATCAGCGACGAAATCGCTTATTGTAAAATCGACTTCATGGCCTACAGCGCTTACTATAGGCAGCGCACTTGCAGCGACTTCTCTCGCCAACCCTTCATCGTTAAAACACCATAAATCTTCTAGTGAACCACCGCCTCTTGTGATTAATAGAACGTCGACTTCGGCGCGCATGTTAGCCGTTCTTAATGCATTAATAAGCTGTAAAGGTGCGGTATCACCCTGAACCATTGATGGATACACGATGATTTCAGTTTGTGGACTCCTGCGCTTTAGTACGCTCAATACGTCGTGAAGTGCTGCACCGCTTGATGAGGTTATTACGCCAATGCGGTTAATGCGCTCAGGTAACGGGCGTTTGTTTGCGGCGTCGAACAAGCCCTCATTATTAAGTTTGAACTTCAGCGCTTCGAACGCTTGCTTAAGCGCACCTTCGCCATCGCTTTCCATGTGTTCGACAACCAGTTGATAGTCGCCGCGTGCTTCGTAAAGGCCAACCGACGCTCGCACTAAAATTTTGTCGCCTTCTTTAGGGCGAATGCGAACATTGCGGTTTGACCCCTTGAACATGGCCGCGCGGACTTGGGCTTTGTTGTCTTTCAGTGTGAAATACCAATGCCCTGATGCGGCTGCCACAAAGTTGGATATTTCAGCCGATAGCCAAATAAGGCCAATCTCGCCTTCCAATACGGTTCTGGCTAAGCGATTTAGCTTGGTAACTGTTAAAATTTGTCGAGACGTAGATGGCGAATTTGTAAACATAAAAAAAATCACTGGGTTTAATACATTTAGAGTTTACCTGAAAACTAAAAAACACTACAATTGCGCCGCAATTAACCCTCAACTGAATAGGTGTTGTTGCATGCTACGTATCATCCAAGAAGCCCTGACGTTCGACGATGTGTTGCTGGTTCCCGGCCACTCGACCGTCCTTCCTCATACTGCAAACTTACAAACGCGTCTTACACGCGGCGTAACGCTAAATATTCCAATGGTGTCTGCTGCTATGGACACGGTTTCTGAAGCCCGTCTAGCTATCGCGCTAGCGCAAGAGGGTGGTATTGGTTTCATTCATAAAAACATGAAGCCCGAGGAGCAAGCTAAACACGTACGTGAAGTTAAAAAATACGAAAGTGGTGTGGTATCCGACCCGGTAACGGTTGAAGAGAATGCGACCATTGGTGAAGTTATCGCGCTTTCTAAGCGTTTAGGTTACTCAGGTTTCCCGGTGACTGACAAAGATAATAACCTAATTGGTATTGTGACAGGCCGCGATCTGCGCTTTGAAAAGCGCTTAAACCTGCCTATTAGCAACGTGATGACCGGTAAGGATGATCTGGTTACCGTAAAAGAAGGTGCAAGCTCTGATGTGGTGTTAGACCTTATGCACGAACACCGCATTGAGAAAATTCTTGTTGTTGACGATGCGTTCAAGCTTACAGGCCTTATCACCGTTAAAGACTTCCAAAAAGCAGAAAACAAACCAAACGCATGTAAAGATTCGCTTGGCCGCCTTCGCGTTGGCGCTGCGGTAAGCGTTGGTCCTGGTACTGACGAACGTATCGCATTACTTGTAGATGCGGGCGTTGACGTTTTACTTATCGATACCTCTCACGGTCACTCACAAGGCGTTATCGACCGCGTGAAAAAAGTACGTGCTGACTATCCTGATGTTCAAATTATTGCGGGCAACGTAGCCACGGGCGACGGCGCGAAAGCACTTGCCGATGCCGGCGTAGATGCTGTTAAAGTGGGTATTGGTCCTGGTTCAATTTGTACTACCCGTATCGTAACCGGTTGCGGTGTACCGCAAATTACTGCGGTATCAGATGCCGTAGAAGCATTAAAAGATACAGACATACCTGTTATTGCTGACGGCGGTATTCGTTTCTCTGGTGACATCGCCAAGGCATTGGCTGCTGGCGCAAGCTGCGTCATGGTTGGCAGCATGCTAGCGGGTACCGAAGAAGCGCCAGGGGAAGTTGAACTTTTCCAAGGTCGTTATTACAAGTCATATCGCGGCATGGGCTCGCTAGGCGCGATGGATCAAAGCCATGGTTCGTCAGACCGCTATTTCCAAGACTCTGATAGCGCAGAAAAACTCGTACCAGAAGGTATTGAAGGTCGCGTGGCGTACAAAGGGCCAATTGCTAATATTATCCACCAGCAAATGGGCGGCTTGCGCTCAGCCATGGGCTTAACTGGCTGTGCTACCATTGAAGAGCTCAATACCAAGGCACAATTTGTGCGCGTAACCTCAGCCGGCATGGGTGAGAGTCACGTTCACGATGTAAGCATTACCAAAGAAGCGCCAAACTACCGTTTAGGTTAAGGCGACCGACGACTGCGAGGCTGGTACTACACCAGCCTTTGTTCTTTTATTTAACGGGTAAAAATAAAACATGACCACAAATATCCACGACCAACGCATACTTATTTTGGATTTTGGCTCGCAATACACGCAGTTGATAGCACGTCGTGTTCGCGAAATTGGCGTTTACTGTGAGCTTTGGGCTTGGGATGTGACCGAAGAGCAAATTCGCGAATTTAATCCACAAGGGATTATTCTGTCGGGCGGCCCAGAGTCAGTAACCGAAGAAGGCTCGCCACGCGCGCCCGAGTACGTATTTGAAGCTGGCGTGCCAGTACTAGGCGTGTGCTATGGCATGCAAACCATGGCACAACAGCTAGGTGGCGGTGTACTGGGTTCTGACAAGCGTGAGTTTGGTTATGCGCAAGTAGAAGTGATTAAGCCAAGCCCGCTGCTAGATAAAATTGAAGATGCCATAGGTGATAACGGCGCGGCGCTGCTTGACGTATGGATGAGCCACGGCGATAAAGTGGCTGCTATTCCTGAAGGTTTTGAAACCATCGCGCAAACTGCTTCATGCCCACACGCTGCAATGTATAACGCAGAAAAGCAATTTTACGGCGTGCAGTTCCACCCTGAAGTGACGCATACTCGCCAAGGCATGCGTTTATTAACTCACTTTGTGATGGACATCTGTAAGTGTGAAAAGCTGTGGACAGCTGGCGCTATTATTGACGATGCCATTGAGCGCATAAAAGAGAAAGTGGGTGATGAAGAAGTCATCCTTGGCCTTTCAGGCGGCGTAGATTCTTCAGTAACAGCAATGCTGCTTCACCGCGCAATCGGCGACAAACTTACCTGTGTGTTTGTGGACAATGGCCTGCTTCGTTTAAATGAAGCTGATCAGGTTATGGAAATGTTTGGTGACCACTTTGGCCTAAACATTATCCGTGTAGACGCTGAAGAGCGTTTCCTTGATCGCTTAAAAGGCATTGAAGATCCTGAGCTTAAACGTAAAGCTATTGGTAATGAGTTCGTTCGTGTATTTGACGAAGAAGCGGGTAAGCGTGAAAACGCGAAGTGGTTAGCGCAAGGTACTATTTACCCAGACGTTATTGAGTCAGCGGGTTCTGCAACGGGTAAAGCGCACGTAATCAAATCGCACCATAACGTGGGTGGTCTTCCAGAAGATATGGAGCTAGGTCTTGTTGAACCACTGCGTGAACTCTTTAAAGACGAAGTACGCAAAATCGGCCTTGAGCTAGGTTTACCGTACGACATGCTTTACCGTCACCCATTCCCTGGTCCTGGTCTAGGTGTTCGTGTACTTGGTGAAATTAAGAAAGAATATTGCGACTTACTGCGTCGTGCTGACGCTATCTTCATTGAAGAGTTATATGCAGCTGACCTATACCAAAAAGTAAGCCAAGCGTTTACCGTATTCCTTCCAGTGCGCTCAGTAGGCGTAATGGGTGATGCGCGTAAATACGACTGGGTTGTAAGTCTTCGTGCAGTTGAAACCATCGACTTTATGACGGCTCACTGGGCACATTTGCCTTACGACTTCCTAGGTAAAGTGTCGAATCGCATTATCAACGAAATCGACGGCATTAGCCGCGTGGTTTACGATATTTCTGGAAAGCCGCCTGCTACGATAGAGTGGGAATAGTGGGATAATTTGAAGTATTTAAAAAAGCTGGCTATTTTGGTCAGCTTTCTTCCAAATACTTACAAGAGCTTAGTTGATAAGGCTTCTCGCAGTGCTTCAACGTTAAGAATAATTTTTGCTGTTGGGAACATTGAGTACATCTCCGTCCTAAGCCTAGGCCAAGTAGTTTTACAAATCTAAGTCTATGTTTACATTCTTAATGTCTTCAGGTCTTGGGCGGTGGCATTGTTGATGAATAATCTGATATTTTACTAATCTTTTTAAAATAGTTGACTAGGCGAGTTTGGAAGAGAAATCTTTGTTTAAGGCGTAGATCGATTGTTTAATACTCTAATACGCCAATTACAGTCCCCTATAGTACCAAAGAGCTAGCTTTGGTGTTGTAATAGTACATTAGAAGATGACTCGGTGAGCCGTCTTCTAATATCTTAACCAAATAGCTACTAGCCAAGGTTTCGCTTGCGGCGTGCTGCCATACCCATCAAGCCCATTGCAAGAAGCGCTAGTACTGTGGGCTCTGGAACGTCAGTGACAACATCAATGTCTTTAGCTTGTCCAAAGCGAATGTTGTCGATAGCAAAGCCAGCAGGTTCTGCCCCTACTAAGTCAAGAAAAACACCAGCAATGGTTGCCGTGCCATCAGAGACTGCCAGCCCCAAAAATTCAATACCTGTTACGGTATTCGATACAGAACCTATTAAATTTCCAGAACGGTCGAAGGCTGTTATCGCAGTCGAGCCAACTGAATCGAAAAATCCACCTTCAAAACCAACACCGACCTGATCAGTACTGAATAGTACAGCAATTCCACCATTAAAAGATGGGGTTCCACTCAAGACTGGAGATGTAGGATTTGCTCCATCATTGACAATTCGAGTATCAGGAGATGAAGTATCCAAAGATAAAGGCCCTGATGGTGAACCTACGATACAAGCTGATGCAACAGCACCTGGACAGTCAACACCAGGGGTTGTGCTCAAACCTTGTCCAGTAAACCAGCCATCAAACGACACATTAGGAGCAGTGACTGCACCACCGTAATCGCTGGGAGTGTAAAACGGATTTATTGTGCCTAAAGTGAACTCAGAAAACGTGATCAATCCAGAACCAGAATTGAAATCTGTTTCAGATAACTTAATGATAGAAGCGTTACAATAACAAGCAGCAACACTAATTAAGAAGCCTATTAGTAGTTTTTTCATTTAATTTTTCGGTCCCTGTAAAAAGTTGTGGAGATGAAGTATAACCAGCAATGCTGATTAAGCTGAATCACGGTTGTTTAACAAGTTTAGTGCCAACTTATAAATTATTGTTTGTAAATGAGAAAATAGGTATGTTGATGTGGTGTGTAAATTATTTTGACGTAAAGGTGTGAACAAATTTAAGAACGTTTTTTAAAAACGGCTCTTATTCAACTCTCAAAAACTATTGTGTCATATCTAAAAAGATCAACGTTAAGATACTTCGTCATATATGGCTTATCGCTACTGATTCCTTTTGCTTTTTGATTAAAGAACAATGTGTTATGCCAAGAACTAGAACAGAATTACAATTTTACCGAAGTCGTGATATTAATTCTGAAAAAAATTCTCCAATAGGAAAAAGCGCTGTAGATACAGTTTCAGTGTGTCTTTAATTACCTATGCTAAATCGATCTAATTTACTACAATGTCAATTAAGCTCTACACAATCGGAAAAATTAGAAATTCGTATAGCTTTTAAGCATATTCGTCTCTAAGATGCTTGTTGCGTAGAAAAATTCATACGTATTATACACTGTATACAGTTATAAAAATTCATACCAAATTTGTAACCATACCGTCATAAAAATATCATTTAATGGCGACGTCCTTCTTTAAATTTATACTAAAGGTTAAGCCGTGTTCAATTACACAAGCATCAGCCGTTTGGTGATGACGCCTGTTCTCGCCAGCTTTTTAATTCTTGTACTATTAAACGGTGCCTCAATTCTAAAGTCTTTCTCGTTACTTAATTCGTTCGATGAGTTAGAGCACACCCTTGTTCAGTCTGAACGGGATGTTAATACCACGCTAAGTACATTCAAAACCCAGGTTCAAGAGTGGAAAAATGTACTGCTGCGTGGTCACAAAGAAGAAGACAGAGAAAAATACTGGGAGCGATTTCAACAGCGGGAAGCCGACATCACCCGCCAGTTTGACCTGATGCTATCAAGTAATGTGGTGAGTGAAAGCGTGAAGGCTGATATTAGGAAATTTCAAAAAGCGCATGCTGTTATGGCAGAAAGATACCGCGAAGGGTACAACGCATTTGTAAACTCTGGATTTGACCCAAAAATCGGCGATAGCTTTGTGCGCGGTATTGATAGAGAGCCTGCCAAGCTTCTTACAGGTATAGCAGAGGAAATTGCCGCAGATTCAGCAAGTGCAATAGCTGATCTTAAAAGCAATACGCGGACTATGCTCTGGATAATTATTCTGGCAGCCATTGCATTGTCTGTACTTTCAGTCGTGTATGTTATTGCTCGTTTGCGCTCGCAGGTCATTAAGCCAACTAAACAGGTTGCAGCGTGTATATCCAACTTAGCTAACAGCCATTACGACTATGACTTAACTTATTCCAGTGAACATGAGTTGGGTATGCTGGCAGATTCTGCCCGTGCGCTGCAACTAAAATTGAAAGATTCGGTTGCGCAGCTTCAACAGGCAGAACGAGAAATGGAAAAAGCATTTGGCACCCTCGGCAACGTCAGCCAATCCATTATGGAGGGCGCTGATGGACAGCGTGATGCGTCACGCTCACTTGATAGCAGCACAGATAAACTAAAGGAGATTGTCCAGAATTTAGTGGCTATCACTGATCAGGTTGCCGTAGCCACAAATAATTCTGAAAAAAACGTGGCGAGTTGTTATGCCACGTTTGAAAGCGCCAACGCAGGTTTTAAACAGCTAGCTAAAACGGTAACAGAATCAAGTAATATCGTATCAGAACTGCAAAGCCGCAGTACCAATATTCTAAAGGTGGTAAATGTAATCAACGAAATAGCTGACCAAACAAACTTGTTAGCTTTAAATGCCGCAATTGAAGCCGCTAGGGCAGGCGAGCATGGACGTGGTTTTGCGGTAGTAGCCGATGAAGTTCGGGCTCTTGCGGCTAAAACACAACAGTCGACAAAAGAAATTAACGATATCTTAAGCAGCTTTGAGGCAGAAGCGAAAGGCGCAGTTGCGGCAATGTCTTCCGGCAAGCAGTTATCCGATACCAACGCGGCTGAAGCTGCAACAGCGCTTGAAACACTCAATAACGTGGTAAGGGATATCCAAGAAACGGCCAGCGTAGTTGTGGCGCTCAACGAGGCGGCAGATGAACAAGAGGCTGTGCTCCACCAAGTGGAAACAATAATTAGCAACGTGGTGACATCATCTGAAAAGTATCATCAACTTGCACAACGTGACGATATGTCACGCTCTATGAAAAGTATGTCAGAAAACGTTGAAAAGGTGGTGAACAGTTTGACCCGCTAAGTGGCCTTTGTCAGTATTAGTACTAAAAGGGGCGTGCACAAACTATGGTTACGCCTCTTTAGTTGTTTCTTTTACAGATTCATGCGCCCATAAACTAGTACTGACAATAATGACAACACCACTCGTATTCCACCCTATTTATAGCCAGTTAGATCTTCCCGAGCGACACCGATTTCCCATTGAGAAGTATGTAGGTATTCGTGATGAATTGTTAAATCGTGGTGTGGAAGCATCGCGTTTTGTTACTCCATCACCGGTTGATCTTTCTTTTCTCACTGCCTATTACGATCCGGACTATGTTGATGCACTAAGTGCTGGCGCATTAGATAAGAAAGCCATGCGCCGCATAGGCTTTCCCTGGTCGCAGCAGCTGATTGAGCGTACCCGTACTGCCGTTGCAGGAACCTGTTTAACAGCCAACCTAGCCTTAGAGCATGGAAAAGCATTGAATTTAACGGGCGGGTATCATCACGCGTTTGCTGATTTTGGCTCGGGTTTTTGCTTGTTCAATGACTTGTACTTGGCGGCCAAAACCATGCAGCAAACCCCATCTATCGAAAATGTGCTCATTGTCGATTTAGACGTACATCAGGGGGATGGTACCGCTAAGCTTGCCGAAAGCGATCGCGATATCTTTACCTTATCAATCCATGGAGAAAAAAACTTTCCATACAGAAAGCAGAACTCAGACATTGATATCGGGCTTGCTAAGGGGACAGAAGATGATGAGTATTTAACTACGCTTGAAGAGGCGCTGACATTAGCCTTAAGACAGTTTCAGCCCGACGCTATTATTTATGATGCGGGTGTTGATGTGCATAAGAACGACGACCTAGGGCACTTGCATATATCTACCCACGGTGTATATGAAAGAGACAAGCGAGTTTTTGCTTTAGCCGAGCGTCTTGGCGTTCCAATTGCTGCGGTAATTGGTGGAGGCTATCAAAGAGATATTGCTGCGCTGGTGGACGTGCATATTCAGCTTTATCGCGCTGCCGGCGTTATTGAATGATGAATAAAAAAATGGGCGCTAACATGTGGTAGCGCCCACGCTATGTGGCTCTCGAATCGATATAAACTGGGCTTATAAAAACAACAGCTGAAAGCCAATTCCAATCCGTTCTTGTGAACGGTTGTAGTCGATCAACGAATCGCCGTAACCATTGAAGTACTGAAGCAATAGCTCATACCTGTCAGAAATAGGGTAGGTGAGATCGAGCTGTATACTGCCTCGGTTCTCATTAAAATCGAGGTTGTTTCTTAACAGCGCCAACATTTTAAACGCGCCAATCTTTCGCCCATATCCAAATTCCATGCGGCCGTAATAATCTTGTATATCTGGGTTATCATCGCCTGTAGGATCAAGCGGATCCTCTTTTTCGTCTTCAGGAATGCGATACCAGGTTTTTAAGTAGTAGATATCGTCATTGTCGCTAAATACGATAGAGGCAAAAAGCCGGTTCCAACTTCTAGAGCGCAATCCGCTCTGCCCATTTGACATGTGATTAAAGCCAAATTGAAATGTATTAAACTTATAGCCTAACACCGAGTAGTCAGCTGTTTCTTGCCAAAAAATCTCAGGTTCATAATTTGTTTCACGAAACGGTTTTGAGGCTTCACTATTATAAAGTTGCCAAAAAGAAGTAAGCGTAAACCCAAAATAGATACCGTCAAAACCAGTGTCTTCTAAGTACAAAGGCAGTTTAGCACTTACTTGGAATTTGGCTTCTTTGTTATCTACGTTCTCTTCTGTAAGTTCCTCATTCCCAAAGGTGTTGGGGTTGGAAACGTAAGTGATAGGCAGTAAGTAGTTTTGTCTGTGCTGTGTTATGGCAAACACATTGTCGAGGGCCTCTTTGTCTCCCTCTAAGCGGTCATCAAGCGCACTCTCTGTTGTTGTATCGCGTTTGATGATGTCGATAACTTCAATGCCTTCTTCTTCCTCTTCACCCATAGCCTCTTTATCTGAAGACTGTTCTTCCTGTTGCTTATTTTCAACAGTTTGAGGAGTAGGTGGCGTTTCAGGGGGAATTTCTTGAGCACACACAGTCGCGCAAGCAGCAAAAGCTGCCCAATATATAAAGGGTTTAAACACTAACACCTTTAGTTCTCCATTAATTTTGGGGGACTTAACTAAACTCCAGAGTTTGGCCTTCAGATGAGGCAAACACGTGTAGATTAGACTCTGCCGCGGTGACAAATTGATTACAATGCTCGACGACCATATCTATATCGTCATCGGTACGTTCTGGATCATGACTGTAAAGCGCTAATTTTTTAGCTTTGCATGCCATGCCTAGTTTTACCGCCTCTTCAGCAATAGAGTGACCCCATCCGTTTTTTGCTGGCATATCCGATTGCATGTATTGCGCATCATGGATAAGAAGGTCCACCGAGTCTGCAAAGTTAACAAAATCGTGAAAGTCGGTTTCTTTTTTGTAGGGAGGGTAAAGCTCGTTATCTGTAATGTAGGCAATTTTGGCACCGTCTGCATTAATGAGGTAAGCGCTGCCTTTGCCAGGGTGGTTCATCGGCAGTCTTGTAACGGTTGCGCCACCGACAGTAAAGGTATCTTTATCGTCTGGTATATCGATTAAACGGATATTGGCTTTGAGCGCGTCACGAGGGACTGGAAATAATGAGCCTTCCATTTGTCGCAGTATTTGATCTGGCTCTGTAAGTGTTGTTTGTCCGGGGTAAATATTGATATCACGATTTTCTTGATATATCGGAACAAAGAATGGAAAGCCTTGAATATGGTCCCAATGATTGTGGCTTAAAAGAAGGTGGATAGGTTGAGACTTTTTGCTCAGTTGTTCACCAAGAAGTCGTATGCCCGTGCCTGAGTCGAGGACGATA
The DNA here is from genome assembly GCF_001885075.1 of Alteromonas sp. V450. NCBI lineage: Bacteria > Pseudomonadati > Pseudomonadota > Gammaproteobacteria > Alteromonadales > Alteromonadaceae > Alteromonas > Alteromonas sp. V450. Next base: position 1,832,501 of record NZ_MODU01000004.1, on the reverse strand, counting down.
TCAGTACCGTCCTTCAACTCGATATGAACGCATGCAGTGTTGCCACCATAGCGAATATACTCCGCTCCCGGGGTTGGTATTGACCCTCGTACTCCATAAAATGTTAACCGCATACGTCCTCTTGTAATTTTTAAGGGCAAGAGCCGTTACTAAAGTGCGGCAACAAAATCCTTTGCTGCATTCAAATCTAACAACTGCTTCTCGCCAGTACGTCTATTTTTATATTCAACTTGTTGATTATCTAGGTTTCTTTCGCCAATGACAATGCTATGAGGTATACCAATTAACTCCATATCATTAAACATTACACCTGGACGCTCTTTCCTATCATCAAACAATACTTCTACGCCGAGTGCAACGAGTTCTTGATACAAGTTCTCTGCGGCTTCTTTAATTCGATGAGATTTATGCATGTTCATCGGAATAAGCGCAATTTTGAATGGTGCAATTGGATCGGGCCATTTTATGCCGAACTTATCATGGTTTTGCTCAATAGCTGCCGCAACAATTCTAGACACACCAATGCCGTAACAACCCATTGTAAGGGTTTGGTGTTTACCTGACTCGCTTAATACACCACAGTTCATGGCTTCTGAGTACTTGCTACCCAGCTGGAAAATATGTCCCACCTCAATGCCGCGCTTAATATCAAGAGTGCCTTTCCCATCCGGTGACGCATCGCCGGCGACAACGTTGCGAATATCAACACCGCTGGTATCTTCAGGCCAGTTTGAATTTACGTTTACTTTACCGCCAACCCCAGCGCCGGTGGTAAAATCAGCAAGGGCCGCTGCACTGGCGTCAACAAATGCAGGTATAGATAGGCTGGTTGCATCTGCAAATAACGGTGAAACGCCAAGCACTTCTTTTGCCTGCTCAAACGAGGCTTCTACCAGAGGGCTTGCAACGCCATTCAGTTTCTCGGCTTTGACATCATTAAGCTCATGATCGGCGCGAAGTACAAGCGCGACCCAGCTGTCAGAAGCGATCTCTTCACCCTTACTGTCTGTTTCATTAGCTGCTTTTACCACGATCACTTTAACAGCGTTCGTCGCATCAGCGTCCACGCTATTTAAAATCGCGTTGAAATCTTTGCCTTTGGCATCTTTGGTCTCAACTGCTGCGCCTGACGCAATAGCCCGTTTAGGCGCTACTGCCTCAGCCATTTCAACGTTGGCCGCATAATCACTCTCACTCGAGAAAGCAATGTCATCTTCACCTGATGCAGCAAGTACGTGGAACTCGTGAGAATGATTACCACCAATAGAACCTGAATCGGCAATTACCGCTCTGAAGTCTAAGCCTAAACGCGTGAATATAGCGCAATAAGCGTCATACATTTTTTGATACGTTTCTTCTAAACAGCTATCGTCTAAGTGAAAGCTATACGCATCTTTCATCGTAAATTCACGACCGCGCATAATGCCGAAACGAGGACGTACTTCGTCGCGGAATTTAGTTTGAATTTGGTACAGGTTAAGTGGAAGCTGCTTGTAGCTGCTAATTTCATTACGCACAAGCGCTGTAATTACTTCTTCGTGTGTTGGGCCTAGTACGAAATCACGCTGGTGACGGTCTTTTATACGAAGTAACTCTGGGCCATATTCTTCCCAACGTCCGGATTCTTCCCACAGATCCGCAGGCTGAACAACGGGCATCAGCACTTCAATCGCGCCTGCTTTGTTCATTTCTTCACGAACAATATTGGCTACTTTATTAAGTACACGAAGACCTGAGGGCAACCAGGTGTATAGACCCGAGGCAAGCTTTCTGATCATACCAGCTCTTAGCATAAGCTGGTGGCTGATAACCTCTGCATCTGCAGGTGTTTCTTTCTGCGTGGCAAGCAAATATTGACTAGTGCGCATGTAAAGCAGGTTTCCTGTTATAAATATATTTTTGACGGTGGTGTGATGACTCTCTGTAACGAACTATTTGCTAAGCAGTAATGTTGCGAATTGCCGTTACTAACTGTAAAGCGCCACACGTTTTGCGGTATTCTAAATAACTGTGAGCCATTACGCTACTTACTGTTTAATGAATAGTGTATTTATCCTAAATGAACGAGGTCAGTTACTTTAACAACGGCATCCGTTATTTGAAAACCTACATCTATGTCGTATAACGTCACACGGTATGTCTTGTCATCGTTATCGAGCTTTTGTTTATAAGCGGGGCGAGGGTCTTGTGACAACACAGCAGTTACCAAGGCAGAAAAATCGCGGTGCTTTTTCTCTATTTCAGCAAGCGTCTGCTGAATTGTTTCTGAGAATAAAACATCGCGATTGGGAATGGGCTTTATACTATCTAGGTTGTCGCTAGCGCTTGGTACACTGTCTGCGTAGGCGATATAGGGTTTAATATCGATAAGTGGTGTGCCGTTGACTAAATCTACCCCTTCAACCACTAATTTTGTCTGCCCATTACTGCTAACCACGCCTTTGTTTTTCACCACAGACATGCCGATCCCGTTAGGGCGGTGGGTACTACGACTTGCCAATACGCCCATAGTTGAATTGCCACCTAGGCGAGGGGCCTTTACCGTATTTTTCCAACCGCGTTCAATATTCTGGTGAAAGATAAAGAGCAGCCAAAGGTGGCTGTAATTTTCTATTCCTTTTAGCATATTAATGTCATTAAAGCCTTCTTTAAACGTGATCACACCTTGTGCGTTAGCTAAGTTGGGCTGCCGTGGAATAGCAAATTTTTGCTTGAAAGGCGTAGCGATGCTTGCAATAGCTTCAAGTGAAAATAATTGGGGCGTATTCACGTTTTCGCCTTTAAATAAACAGGAACGTATATTGTTGTCATAATACTCTCACAATTAAAGAATAATATAGCGCTTCGAGTGAAAGCTTGAGCCAAGTAAACATCCTGCTTATTACGGGAGCGTGTCAACTTGGTTTCCCTGGAGTAATCCAATACTTTGGGCCTGCTTTGGTCTCGTGTCTGGTCTTTATTCAGTGCTAAAACTTTTACATTGTTGAAAAGGGATTTTTCACGAGCTTTATCGAGCGGGCTTATCTTTTTTAATCGCGTTTAACACACCCTCAAAATAAGGGCAGCCTAGTGCTTGTGCTTTTTCAATATTATGACTGAATATTTTTTCAGCATCTTCTTCTTTCTTCATATAGCGCGTAATATCTGCCTCGCGAATTAAATGCAAAAGTGGGTAAGGTGAACGATTGGTATAGTTTTCAGCATCGTCTACGTTGCTTCCATCGAACACATACTCAGGATGAAAACTAGCAAGTTGGTACGTGCCACTGAACCCCCAGTCGTGTAGCATTCTATCACTAATAGCTAATACATCGAGATACTCGCTGAAATCAACGGCAGTTGAGTGCGTCAGAACAATGAGCGTTGTGGCGGTTGAGTTGTGCTCTTCTAAATGCCGTAACTCATCGTAAAGCGATTGCAAGATATGTCCTGCGTCACCTGTAACCGCCACGCACCGAATCTGGTTGGGGGTTCTGACATAGCGTGCAAAGGGGCAGAAGTTGTGTTTTATCACAATATCATCGACCCACTTAAGCGTTGCATCAATAACGTGCTGTTCGCACAACGGAGAGGTTGGTTCTGTCATAAACGGTGTTGGTCAGTTCAAGTCTGTGTGCAAAAAGATTGGGAGTATAAAGCAAAAAGGCAGAAATTTAATTTCTGCCTTTGCGACTATATTGAACATTTGCGCTTTAAGAGTGATATTTTACGTACGCTTCTAATGTGTTTTCTATCAAGCTTGCTACGGTCATGGGGCCCACGCCGCCTGGTACCGGTGTTATCCAGCCAGCGCGCTCTTTCGCTTTTTCGAAATCAACATCGCCCACCAATGAACCATCGTTCAGGCGGTTAATACCCACATCAATAACAATTGCCCCCTGCTTTACCCAGTCGCCAGGGATAAAGTTCGGTTTACCTACAGCGACAACCAGTAAGTCGGCACGTTGCACATGGCTTTTCAGGTCTTGCGTAAACTTATGACAGGTAGTAACGGTGCAGCCTGCTAAAAGTAGTTCAAGGCTCATGGGGCGTCCAACAATGTTGGATGCGCCGACAATAACTGCGTCTAACCCTTTCACTGGTCGCTTAGTCGACTCAATCATGGTCATAATACCCTTTGGGGTACAGGGGCGTAGAGCCGGGATCCGTTGGGCAAGGCGACCAATGTTGTATGGATGAAATCCATCTACATCTTTATGTGGCTGAATGCGCTCTAATACTTTTTCCGCATTTAAACCAGCGGGTAAAGGAAGCTGGACCAGTATTCCATCTATTTCTGGGTCATCGTTTAATTGATCCACTAGCTCGAGCAATGTTTCTTCAGTCGTGTCTGACGGAAGATCAAAAGAGCGAGACAAAAAGCCCACTTCCTCGCATGCTTTTCGTTTGTTAGAAACATAAACTTGAGAAGCGGCATCGCTTCCTACTAAAACGACAGCAAGGCCAGGCTTACGCTTGTTGGCTTGTGTGAGTGAGTCTACGTAAGAAGTAACGTGTTGGCGAACTTGTTTGGCAATTAATTTGCCGTCAATAAGATGGGCGGTCATAGTCTTGTTCAGTTCTTATATGGTTGGTTGGTCAACAAGTGGTCGTATTGTTTCATAAAAACGACATCAGCGACTAGTGTAATTTAACAATCAACAACTTTTAGTAGGGAGCATGCTTATTACTCTCAATGAGATGAAAACGCATTTAGCCAACCTCATAGCTCAGCGTTTATTTGTGATTCATGAAAAACTTGTCGCTCAACGTTGTGAGAGTGCTGCACGTCATAAGTGCGCCCATGCCGAAATTTCAAACAGTTCACTGTAAAGGTGTGCGGCTAAATTCAATACGCTCTATGCTCAACGTAAAAAAGATTTGGTTTTGTCGTTCTGTGTATTCTCTTTATCAATCTACTTTAATAGAGCTAAAACAGAATGATATTGTTGGTTTAATCGCCGCATTGCTCAAAAAAACGCGATAATGTGCGCTTTATGAGCGGTTGGAAAATTTATTTAAAAAAGTGTTTGACGAGGTGGGGTCATGTCAGTAATATTCGCACCCCGTAACGGCACAGAGACAAAACATCTCGAAAGCCGCTACATCTGTCGGTGAGTGGCGCAGCTTGGTAGCGCACTTGTTTTGGGTACAAGGGGTCGCAGGTTCAAATCCTGTCTCACCGACCACTTTTGCAGTGAAGATTCGTCGAGCGCCCGTAGCTCAGCTGGATAGAGCAACGGCCTTCTAAGCCGTGGGTCGCAGGTTCGAATCCTGCCGGGCGCGCCATGCGGGTCAGGTAGGTCCTGACAAGGATGGCAGAATTTTCGAGTTTACATGTTTTACAATTCACATGTAAACTATGCATACACCTCAGTGGTGGGCGTAGCTCAGTTGGTAGAGCCCCGGATTGTGATTCCGGTTGTCGTGGGTTCAAGTCCCATCGTCCACCCCACTTTTGCTTCACGCCGTGAGAGTTCAAGTCTCTCCTTCCGCACCATATTTTCAAGGCTTTTATTAAGCCTGGTTCTGATACATCTTTGTCGGTGAGTGGCGCAGCTTGGTAGCGCACTTGTTTTGGGTACAAGGGGTCGCAGGTTCAAATCCTGTCTCACCGACCATTATTCTTCATATTGCACATCACATTTGCTACATGATAAGGCTGGAGAAGCGCCGCTTATCTTAGTTTTCTGTTAAACTGTTTGCCTAAAATGCGTACAAATGGACCCTACAAACTTGTTTTTGCCTCTCGACTCTTGAATAGTGCGGCTGTATACTACGGCGTCTTTTTTTAACCAGGACGTTTGTTCAGGTCACCCAATAGCACAACAGCGTGCTTTGATTTTGAATAAGTGAACGTCGAATAACGACCTCTACCCCGGCGTGATATGCAAGCACTGCATGACGGGAGAGGGGATTGAGAACAAAGCGCCTTTAAAGGCGTATAGTTGAGGTAACATAATGCAAGTTTCAGTCGAGACGACCCAGGGTTTAGAACGCCGTCTTACTATCACCGTTCCATCTGATACGGTCGATTCAGCAGTTAAGTCACGTCTACAGCAATTAGCGAAAACGCAACGTATTAACGGCTTCCGCCCAGGTAAAGTTCCTGTAAGCGTAATTAAAAAGCGTTTCGGCCAAGCTGTTCGCCAAGAAGTTGCTGGCGATGTCATGCAACAAAACTTCTATCAAGCGGTAATCCAAGAGAAAATTCAGCCGGCTGGTATGCCGAAGTTTGAACTGACTAAAGACGAAGACGGTCAGGACCTAGAATTCACAGCATCTTTCGAAGTTTACCCAGAAGTAGAAGTGAAAGGTGTTAGCGATATCGAAATCGAAAAGCCAGTAGTAGAAATTACTGACGAAGATCTAGATAACATGATGGAAACACTTCAGAAGCAGCACGCAACTTGGAAAGAAGTTAAGCGTAAAGCGAAGAAAGACGACAAAGTTATCATCGATTTCGTTGGTTCTATCGACGGTGAAGAGTTTGAAGGCGGTAAAGCTGAAGATTTCGCACTTGAACTTGGCAAAGAACGCATGATTCCTGGGTTCGAAAAGCCACTTGTTGGCGCGAAAGCGGGTGAGGAAGTGACTATCGAAGTGACATTCCCAGAGGACTACCACGCTGAGAACCTGAAAGGTAAAGATGCTGTTTTCCAAACTACCGTTAAGAAAGTAGAAGGCCTAAATCTTCCAAAAGTTGACGAAGAGTTTGCTAAACTGTTCGGCGTTGAAGAAGGCGGTGTAGACGCGCTTAAAGCTGAAGTTCGTAAGAACATGCAGCGCGAACTTAACCAAACGCTTAAAGCACAGGTTAAAGAAGACGTCATTGCTAAGCTAATCGATGCAAACGAGATTGATATTCCTCAAGCGCTTATCGATCAAGAAGTAAACGCTCTTCGTGAACAGGCGAAGCAGCGCTTTAGCCAGCAAGGCGGCGGTCAAAATATCCCAGACCTACCGGCAGAACTATTTACTGACAATGCAAAACGCCGTGTATCGATAGGTCTTCTTCTTGGCGAAGTGATCAAGCAGAACGAATTGAAAGCTGACGAAGCCAAAGTTAATGAAATGATCGAAACAGCTGCTTCAGCGTATGAAGATCCACAAGAAGTTATTGACTATTACAACAATAACAAAGAGCTTATGCAGCAAATGCAAAATGTTGCACTTGAAGAACAAGCCATAGAGTGGGTTCTTGAGCAAGCAAAAGTTACAGAAGTAACAAAAGCTTTTGACGAGGTTATGAACAAACAGGCGTAATTTTTTACTGTCTGATTGACATTACTTGTCAGCAACTGCTTAAATGCTCGGAACCTTCCGAGCATTTTTGTTTTTAACGCTAGATAATCAAGGTAGCTATGACTAATACCCCGTTTGACCCAATGAATGCACTTGTTCCTATGGTTGTAGAGCAAACCTCAAAAGGTGAGCGCTCCTACGACATCTATTCTCGCCTACTGAAAGAAAATGTAATTTTCTTAGTCGGTCAAGTTGAAGACCACATGGCCAACCTTATCGTTGCTCAAATGTTGTTCTTAGAGGCCGAGAATCCAGAAAAAGATATTTTCCTCTATATTAACTCTCCAGGTGGTTCTGTCACTGCCGGTATGGCGATTTATGATACGATGAAATTTATCAAGCCTGACGTAAGCACAGTGTGTATGGGGCAGGCTGCCAGCATGGGAGCGTTTCTATTATCAGCGGGTGCGAAAGGAAAGCGCTTCGCGTTGCCTAATTCAAGGGTGATGATTCATCAGCCGTTAGGCGGTTTCCAAGGTCAGGCTTCAGACTTCGAAATCCATGCCAAAGAAATTCTCTCTATTAAAGAAAAACTCAATCGTTTAATGGCTGACCACACCGGCCAAGACTATGAAAAAGTAGCGCGTGACACTGATCGAGATAACTTCTTGAGCGCAACTGAAGCGAAAGAATACGGTTTAGTTGACCAAGTTTTAACAAATCGATCTGACGTAGCCACAACTAAGTAGTATAGTTATAAAGAACCCGGGCCAGTGTGATACACGAATTGGTTTTCGGCTCGGGTAAGGCAGAGGCATAAGTAATGAGTGATAAGCAAAGCGGTGACGGTGATAACAAGCTACTGTACTGTTCGTTTTGTGGCAAAAGCCAACACGAAGTAAGAAAATTGATAGCAGGCCCGTCGGTATTCATTTGCGACGAGTGTGTTGAGTTATGTAACGATATCATTCGCGAAGAAATTAAGGAAATCGCGCCAAAGCAAAAGCAGGACGCTTTACCAAAGCCAAGTGAAATACATGAACACCTAGATGATTACGTCATAGGGCAAGAGCATGCGAAGAAGGTATTATCTGTTGCAGTTTATAATCACTACAAGCGCTTGCGTAATGGCGACGTTCACGAAGGCGTAGAGCTTGGCAAAAGTAATATTTTGTTAATAGGGCCGACGGGAAGCGGTAAAACACTGCTTGCTGAGACGCTTGCACGGCTACTCGATGTTCCGTTTACCATGGCCGACGCAACCACGTTAACTGAAGCAGGCTATGTGGGTGAAGATGTTGAGAATATTATTCAAAAACTTCTTCAAAAATGTGATTACGACGTTGAGAAAGCGCAGCGTGGAATTGTTTACATAGACGAAATCGATAAAATTTCGCGTAAGTCAGACAATCCGTCGATTACGCGAGATGTGTCGGGTGAGGGTGTCCAGCAGGCACTCCTTAAGTTAATCGAAGGTACCGTTGCGTCTGTTCCACCGCAAGGTGGACGCAAACATCCACAACAAGAGTTCCTGCAGGTTGATACGTCTAAGATACTCTTTATTTGTGGTGGTGCGTTTGCTGGTCTTGATAAAGTTATCGAGCAACGCGCACAAAAAGATACGGGTATCGGATTCGGTGCCACGGTCAAGTCGAAGGACAACAGTAAGCAAATTAGCGAGCTGTTCAAGCAAGTTGAGCCTGAAGACCTAGTGAAATATGGTTTGATACCAGAGTTCATTGGCCGTCTACCGGTAGTGACAAGCCTGGAAGAATTGAATGAAGAAGCGCTTATTCAAATTCTACGCGAGCCTAAGAACGCAATTACCAAACAATACGGTGCGCTGTTCTCTATGGAAGATGTAGAGCTTGAGTTCCGAGACGATGCACTTAACGCGATTGCTAAAAAAGCAATGGACCGTAAAACAGGTGCGCGTGGTTTGCGTTCAATCGTTGAAGCGGTTCTGCTTGATACTATGTATGACCTACCCTCAATGGAAGATGTCAGCAAGGTTGTAATCGATGAGACCGTTATTCGCGGTGAATCAAAACCCATCTTGATTTACGACAGTAACGAGAAAAAAGCGGTATCCGAGTAAAAGATGTTGAAAAGGCCCTGAGGGGCCTTTTTTGTATCGATTAATCCGTTATTTCGTTAGTGCAGTGAAGTAAGTTCCCCCGTTCTCAATTGCCCACACTAAATACTATTGTACTTTTTTCCGCTTCATAAAGGCTGTTCGTTGAAGTGGGCTAAGCGTGATCGTCAATCGATTGATAGTAGTTTCGCTGTGTGGGTAAATATCAATGAAGACTGGTATTACGAAGGATTTGTGTTTTACTACTGCGAGTCTGAATAATAAAAACGAAGGAACGTAACCATGATTAAATTAGCTAGCCTATTTTTATTTTCTATTCCCTTTCTCTCTGTTGCGCAACAGCTTGTCGACCCAGACTTTATTCCTAAACGCGTCGTTTGTTATTTTTGCGAGCTTGAGTCTTCCCCCGTTGTTGCCGTTGATAGCGCGCATTACAATTTTCATACCGTTGAAGGTCGCTACAAGCCGTTTGCGAAAGTACTTGAAGCAGATGGTTTAACGGTTATTGACTTTAACAAGCGTTTTTCACGTGTATCGCTGGACGCCGTTGATATTTTAGTTGTTGCCAATGCGGTAAATGAAAAGAATCGTCAGAATTGGGACTTGCCCAATTTTCCTGCTTTTTCAAGAGAAGAAGTGGAGTCTGTTTATCACTGGGTAAATAACGGCGGCGCATTATTTCTTATTGCTGATCATATGCCGTGGCCAGCGGCCATGGCAGACTTAGCTGAAGTATTCGGATTTGGATTTATCAATGGCTATGTTGAAATCGTAGGTAAGCAAGAGCAATTCTTTAACCGCCAGTCACAGAGTATTTTGCCAACTGCAGTTACACCAGCAGATGGAGAGAATGTAGTAGACGTTATTCAGGGGTTTTTAGGCCAAGGCTTTACAATACCGCCGCAAGCGCAGCCAGTGCTTCAATTTACACAGCCATCAATAAATTGGATGCCATCAAAATCATGGTCTATCGACGATGATACGCCTTCACTCAGTGCAAACGGACTTTATCAGGGTGCGATAATGGAAGTTGGAAAGGGGAAAGTAGCTGTATTTGGTGAAGCAGGTATGTTTACGGCACAAGTTGTTAAAAGCGATGATGGGGAGTGGGCCATGGGAATGAATTCCGCCTCCGCTAAAGACAACCAACAGCTACTTTTAAATATTGTACGTTGGTTAGTGTCGCATTAGTCAATCAAGAAGCTTTCTACTGCATTTTCGCATTGCTTTTACTATTGATGTGTTTGAATTTTATTCACTTGTACAAAGGATCCTAGTCTTTCTATCAGATTTTTGACTTAAGTGTTGCCATAAGGCTAAAAATCGATAATGGTTATAGGTAGCGTAGGGAAGGTAAGGTTAAGGAATTAACGCACTTTAATAAGTTTCGATTGAACTTTGCGCTTACATCCCCATATAAAAACGACATTGAAAACTAATTGAGAACAAGTATGACAGTTGAGCGTGAAAATCGCATTGAAATTCCTGTGCTTGCCTTGCGGGATGTAGTTGTATACCCGCATATGGTCATACCCCTATTTGTTGGGCGTGAAAAATCAATCCGTTGCCTTGAAGCTGCAATGGATAATGACAAACAAATTTTTCTGGTAGCGCAAAAAGACGCTGGTGTAGATGAGCCTGAAGCAGACGATATCTATTCTGTTGGTACTATTGCTACTATTTTACAGCTTTTAAAACTCCCCGACGGTACCGTAAAAGTATTGGTAGAGGGAAGCGTTCGCGGCGAAATAGAAAATTACAAGCAATCAGAGCCCTTTTTTGAAGCGAGCGTAACCAAACTTGAAGACGAAGGCATTGATGAAAATGAGCAAGAAGTACTCATTCGCTCTGCTGTCTCTCAGTTTGAAGGTTATGTGAAGTTAAATAAAAAAATACCGCCTGAAGTGCTGACTTCCTTAAACGGTATTGAAGACGCCGCTCGTTTGGCTGATACCATGGCGGCACATATGCCGTTGAAGCTATCGGAAAAGCAAAAGGTCCTTGAAATGCAAGGGATCAATGAACGTCTTGAATATCTGATGGCATTGATGGAAGGTGAAATCGATTTGCTGCAGGTCGAAAAGAAAATTCGTACTCGCGTTAAAAAGCAGATGGAAAAAAGTCAGCGAGAATATTATCTCAATGAGCAGATGAAGGCTATCCAAAAAGAACTTGGAGAGCTCGACGATGCGCCTGATGAGTTTGAGGCACTGTCTAAAAAAATTGCAGACGCCAAAATGCCTAAAGAGGCTGAAGACAAAGCAAAAGCAGAACTCCAAAAGCTTAAAATGATGTCGCCTATGTCGGCCGAAGCTACGGTACTTCGAAGCTACATTGACTGGCTTACAAGCGTACCTTGGAATAAGCGCTCACCGGTTAAAAAAGACTTGTCTCGCGCCGAAGGTGTGCTTAACGAAGACCATTACGGTCTTGAGAAAGTAAAAGAGCGTATTCTTGAGTATTTAGCTGTTCAACAGCGTGTGAAAAAGCTAAAAGGTCCAATTTTATGTCTTGTAGGCCCTCCTGGTGTAGGTAAAACCTCTTTAGGTCAGTCTATCGCTAAAGCGACAGGCCGCAAATATGTGCGTATGGCGCTAGGTGGCGTGCGAGACGAAGCCGAAATTCGTGGTCACCGCCGCACTTACATTGGTTCATTGCCAGGTAAGCTAGTGCAAAAAATGGCGAAAGTAGGAGTTAAAAATCCGCTGTTCTTACTCGATGAAATCGACAAGATGTCATCAGATATGCGTGGCGACCCTGCGTCAGCGCTTCTTGAGGTGCTGGATCCCGAGCAAAATAACAGCTTTAGTGATCACTACCTCGAAGTAGACTATGACCTGTCAGACGTTATGTTTGTCGCTACCTCTAACAGCATGAATATACCAGGTCCATTACTTGACCGTATGGAAGTTATCCGTCTATCGGGATACACAGAAGATGAAAAGCTCAACATTGCGAAAAACCATTTAATTGGTAAGCAAATGGAGCGCAATGGGCTTAAAGCAAAAGAGTTAGAAATTACCGATTCTGCCGTTATCGGCATGATTCGATACTATACCCGTGAAGCGGGCGTTCGTAGCTTAGAACGTGAAGTGTCGAAAGTCTGTCGTAAAGCGGTTAAAGATATTTTGCTTAAGAAAAGCAAAGGTAAAGTTGTAGTTTCTCAAGAAAATCTTAAAGATTACCTTGGCGTACAGCGTTTTGATTACGGAAAAGCAGATAAGGATAATCAAATTGGCCAAGTTACTGGTCTTGCTTGGACTCAAGTCGGGGGAGACTTACTTACCATCGAAACAACGGCTGTACCTGGTAAGGGCAAAATGACATCTACCGGCTCTTTGGGCGACGTGATGCAAGAGTCGATAAAAGCGGCCATGACTGTCGTGAGAAGTCGAGCAGAGAAGCTGCGAATTAACGACGACTTTTATGAGAAGCGGGATATTCACGTTCACGTACCAGAGGGAGCAACACCTAAAGACGGGCCAAGTGCGGGCATCGCTATGTGTACGGCGTTGGTTTCTTCTTTGACTGGCAATCCGGTCAAGTGTGATGTCGCTATGACGGGTGAAATAACACTGCGTGGTGAAGTATTAGCCATCGGTGGCTTAAAGGAAAAGCTACTTGCTGCACACCGGGGCGGTATAAAAACCGTCGTTATACCGAAGGAAAACGAGCGAGATCTAGAAGAAATTCCAGACAACGTTAAAAAAGATTTAGCCATTCATCCTGTAAAATGGATTGATGAAGTACTTGAAATTGCACTTCAGGAACCTGTAGAGAGTTTTGAAGTCGTAAAAGGCTAACGTTGAACACTGCCACATTCCTTAATTTTAAAGGGATGTGGCGTTTTTTTTTCTAAAAAATAGCCGAAATTGAACAAAAAACACGCATTAACGAAATAAAATCTGATTTTTTGCAAATTAGGGCTTTCAACTCGCAAAAGTTGTGTTACCTTTAAATGGTATTCGCTTGAAGCCTTGCCACAAAAGGGATTGCAGCGATTCACAAAAAAGTTAATTATTTGTGACTGAAGCTTGATGTTAATAACCAAGCTTGCTATAACGTTCAAGCAAAATCGTTTTGGACAAACAGTATAATAACAATCGAAGGGGATCATAATTGTGAACAAGTCTCAACTTATCGACCAAATCGCTGCTGGTGCAGACATTTCTAAAGCAGCTGCTGGCCGCGCTCTTGACGCATTCACTGACTCAGTAACTGCTGCGCTTAAAGATGGCGACCAGGTAGCACTAGTAGGTTTTGGTACTTTCTCAGTTCGCGAACGTTCAGCTCGCAGTGGACGTAACCCACAAACTGGTGAGACTATTCAGATTTCAGCGGCGAAAGTTCCATCTTTCAAAGCTGGTAAAGCACTGAAAGACGCTTGTAACTAAGCTCAAAAATTACAGAAAAAGGCGATGGCTTGTCCATCGCCTTTTTTATTTATAAAAGTAAAATTGCGCGTTCGGTGACTATCTAAACTAGCGTTACCATGAATGTGTGTTTTATGCGACCCAGCTTTATACATAAAGCCTAAAAAATGATGTGACTTCCTCAATTAGAGAAAGAAGGCAGAATTTGCTGTTTAGGTCGTTTATATTCGGCGACATTGGGTTATAATCACCGCTTATTTTACCTCGGGTATTATTGCTAAATAGCAAGGCCGAGGTAACTGTAGTAAGCAACGGAGTTGAAGAACAATCATGCTAGAAAGAATCAGAGAAGGTTCTCAAGGCCCTTGGGCGATGGCAATTATTGCGCTTATCGTTTTGAGTTTCGTATTCGCTGGGGTAGGGAGTTACCTTACATCATCAGGTACTACTTCAGTAGCTACCGTAAACGGCGAAGAAATTTCGGCACAAGAACTAGAGCGTGCATATCAAAACCAACGTGCACAAATGGAATCTCAATACGGAGAGTCAATTGGACAACTGTTTTCAAGCGAAGAATACCTAGCTGAATTTCGCAGAAATGTCCTTGACCGCCTCATTGCTGAAAAGCTTATCCAGCAACAAGCAGTGTCTATGGGCTTACGCGTAAGTGACGAGCAAATTCGCGAAGCCATTGTTCAGATGCCTGAATTTCAATTTGGTGGGCAATTCGACAACGAGCGTTTTCAAGCAATTCTGCGCCAAAACGGCTTCCAAGTTGCTGACTTCCGCGACTTTCTTCGTGTTCAAATGACGCAAAATCAACTTGCCGCCGCGCTTGCTAATTCGGCGTTCGCGTTAGACGGCGAAGTTCTGCAAGCGAACGCTTTGCAGCGTCAAACGAGAGATGCGAAGTACGTGCTTGTTAATTCTCAAGAGTTTGCTGATAGTGTTGAAATTACAGAACAAGATATCGAAAGCTATTACAACGCCAACATTACTGCTTTTGACACAGACGAGAAAGTTAAGGTTGCCTATGTCAAGCTTAACGTTAATGCATTGAAGGACCGTGTGTCTGTAGATGAAAGCGCAGTGCGTACCTATTATGAAAATAACATTAACAGCTATGGAAAAGAGGAAGAGCGACGCGTATCTCATATACTTGTTGAAGCAGGTGATGACCAAGACGCGGCTAGAGCCGAAGCTGAAGCATTGAAAACTGAGTTGGATAATGGTTCTGATTTTGCCGAGCTCGCTAAACAGCACTCGGACGACGCCTTTTCAGCTGAGAATGGCGGTGACTTAGATTTTATTACGCCAGAAATGATGGATCCTGCGTTTGATGAAGCAGCGTTTGCGTTAGAGAATATTGGTGATGTATCTAATGTTGTAGAGACCGAGTTTGGTTTTCACATCATTAAACTCACCGACATCAAAGAAGCGCAGGTGAAGCCTTTTGATGAAGTAGCCGGTGACATTCGAGATTCGCTTCTTTACGACGCCGCAATGGAGAAGTATTTCGAGTTACAAAATACCTTAGCAGAAATTGCTTTTGAAGTGCCTGATACATTGGAAGATGCCGCTAATGCTGTGGATTTGCCGATACAAGAATCGGTACTATTCAGCAGAAACACAGCGCCGTCGGACTTAAGCTCACCTGCTATCCTCGATGCTGCATTTTCTTCAGAGTTAGTTGAAGAGAGAGTGAATAGTGACATTATCGAAATTGACGATGAGAATGTTGTGGTTGTTCGCGTTATTGAGCATGAGCCTCAACGTACGCAATCACTAGATGAAGTGCGCGAGGGCATTGAAGTATCGGTTAAAGCTGAGAAAGCGAGAGAAGCTGCAGAAGCCTGGGCGTTCGACATTGCACAAAAAGTACGTGCAGGAGAAAGCGTTGACAGTGCACTAGCCGAGAAATCAGTGTCTTGGCAAACGGAAACTGCTGTTCCGCGAGCAGGCGGTACACTTGCACGTGCATTGGTTGATACGCTATTCTCGCTTGCCCTAGAAGGTGAAGATAACGTTGATGTTGCAACAACGGTAAACGGCGACGTTGCTGTTGTTATGCTTGAGGGCGTAAACGCGGCACCAGAGCTTGAAGAGTCGCTCGGCCAAAGCCTAAAAGAGCGTCTTGCTCAAGTTCAGGGACAGCGTGTTTATCAACAATATGTTGATGCGCTTCGTGCAAATGCGGAAGTGACTATCTCACAGACGCTATAACACAGCTTAAAAAAAGCGGTCACTGCGCCAGCAGGGACTTGGCAGACACTAAAAAGCCAGCCTCTCATAGATGCTGGCTTTTTTAGTTTTACAGAGTGCCGTATAGCGATTGTATTAGTTCGTTAAGAACAGCATCAGCGTGTAAAACGCAGCAATGACACCAGACAACACGAATATATACAGAAACCCTTGTTTGCCTTGTTCCAGAGTGTATTTATTGGCTTGTAAATAGCCAAACCAGAGTAGTGACAGAATAAGAGGTATTAAAACAATGATTTTTAACACAGTAATGCCTTTCTTTAAGTTATGTTCTAGTTATAACAACGTGCGCTGATTTAGACAAATCTTAACGAGCCGGTCCTAGTCGCAAACTCACCCATTGCGCCTTCTTTGTTGTCCCCCTTGATTACTTTTAGCTTCAGCTTACTTTGTCCGCTGTCACAGCATTGTCGTAAATCTGTTATTCACGTGTCACTTTACATTTGTGTAATGGTCCCACGTTCCATAGAGATTTTATGCGCATGTCAATTCAGCCCTTACCTTCTGTAACGCCAGCTCGCAGCATTTATTTCGCTGAAGTACTAATGGCAAGAGCGTCGATTACCCCACAAGACGCTGGTTGCCAGAGTTATTTAATGTACAAGCTCAAAAAGCTTGGTTTTTCCTGTGAAAAGCACACAGTTAATGGTGTGAGTAACCTTATCGCTAGGTGGGGGCAGGGCACAAATCACTTTGCATTTTGCGGCCACACTGACGTTGTGCCTCCAGGCCCCCTTGATAAGTGGAAGTCACCGCCTTTTAGCCCTGTAATTAGCCAAAATAAACTATATGGGCGTGGTGCTGCTGACATGAAAACAGGTATCGCCGCCATGCTCGCGGCAACAGAGCGCACCATTGATTCCCTAGATGACAGTAAGGTTTCTTTGTGGTGGCTAATCACCAGTGATGAAGAAGGTGAAGCTGAATGGGGCTCCAAATGGATAGCTGAATATTTGGCATCTAAAAATGTCCAGCTTGATATGTGCCTAGTAGGTGAACCTTCTGCATCTGCAACAACCGGCGATACGGTTAAGATTGGCCGCAGGGGCTCACTTTCAGGCACTATTCATATCACAGGAAAGCAAGGCCATGTGGCCTACCCAAAGACAGCGGTGAATGCTATTCATAAAGCCAGTAACGTGATTAACGCGTTAACACAGCACCCATTTGATAAGGGGAGTGAGGATTTTCCTGGCACTACGCTACAAATAACACACATGGACACGGGAAGCTTCACCGATAACATTGTGCCTAGTGCCGTTCGTGTAGAGTTTAACGTTAGATATTCGTGGCAGTTTGACCAAAAAGGTTTATCAGCATTGCTACGCAGTATTATCAATAGCGTTGATCCAGAAGCCCAAGTGAGCTTTTCAAGACCCTGTGAAGCTTACTTAAGCAAGCCCAAGAGCAATGCAGAGCACTGCTTAATTGCTTGTGTAGAAAAGGCAATAAAAAGCGCCACAGGTCGTTACCCTGTTATCAGCACATCTGGTGGTACTTCAGATGGGCGTTTTTTTGCAAGTGAGCACACACAAGTCCTTGAAGTAGGTGTGCCAAATACCACCATTCATCAAATAAACGAGCACATTCATGTGTCTGACTTGCTTACCCTTGAAGATATCTATACCGATATTCTCAAGTGTGTTGGCGGTCGATGATAGCTTCTGATATTTCCATTTGTTCGGAAAGATGAAGATTAGAAAAAAGAAGAGTGGAAAGCACTAGCGTTGAAGAAAGGAGCGTTTATCAGACGCTCCCCCTTGCTTAGGCTGTGGCTTTAAGCTGAATGTCGGTTAAATAGCGCTTACGCTTTTTCTCGGTAAGCGTTTGCATATCAACCACCACTAAACCATCAATACAGTCGTTAAAATCTGGGTCTACATTAAAACCTAAAAACGCTACCCCGCCGTCTTTAGCCACTTCAGAGTATTGCTTGTACAATGTTGGTACGTTTACGCCCATGTTAGCGAGTAAATGCTTCAACTGCGTAAATTCAGCCTTGTAATCGTTCCCTGTAAACTGGTGCAAGGCATCGTTCGTCATTTGATAAGGACGCTTACAAGTCGCTTCGCCAAACTTGGCAGGAAAATAGGTTGAATAGAATTGTACCAATAAATCTTTAGCGGGTTCAGGATAGGCGTTGCTGAGTGACACCGCACCGAAAAGATAGCGATACTTAGGGTAGCGGCTTAAAAATGCCCCAATACCAAACCACAAATAATCTAAGCTGCGTTTCCCCCAGTAGCGAGGCTGCACAAAACTTCGTCCTAGCTCTAAGCCTTCTTTAAAGAGTTTGTCGTTGTTCTTGCCGTAATTGAATAACGTGGCAGAGTAGAGCCCGGTAGGATGGTCTGGCGCTGTCAGAAGTTCAGCATCGCCAAAGCGGTAGGCGCCCACAATTTCTAAATCGTTGTCATCCCAAAGTACAAGGTGATAATAGTGGGGATCGTACAGGTCGATGTCTCTGCGTTTATTAGTGCCTTCGCCCACAGCGCGAAACGCCACTTCACGCAGGCGGCCAATCTCTCGCATTATCGGTGAGCAGCTTTTGTGTTGGTAGAGGTAAATAGACTTTCCGTCGCCAGTTTCACCTAAATGTTCGCAGTCTCGCATAGCGCGGGCCAGTTCTTTTCTGTCTTCTGGCATGGCAATGGAAGCCTGTGTTTCAAATACGCCTTTCTTGTTACTGCCAATGCGATACAAGTGGCGCTTAAACAGCTTTACCTGTTCTTTTAGCGGTATATTGGTTTGTTGGTATGCCTCAAATGGGATAAGTTCACCAATGCGCATAGGTAAATGCTTTTTGCGCTGTTTGAACATCTCTTTAACGAGCAGCGCGGTGGCTAATGGCTTGTACACCATGGACACACCGTAAAAAAGCGGGCTATTTTTAGCATCAATATAGACAGGCAAAATTGGCGATTTTGCCTGCCTTGCAATGCGTAAAAAACCGGTGTGCCAACGTGTGTCGCGAACACCTTGTGGGCGCAATCGAGAGACTTCACCAGCGGGGAAAATCAATATGGCGCCATCGCTGTTAAGGTGTTTTTGAATTGCCGACAAATGCTGTTTCGGCGTGCCTCCCTGCATGTTGTTTACAGGTAGCAGCATATCGTGAAGCGGTTCAATGGCCATAAGCATTTCATTGGCAACCACTTTTAAGTCGTGACGTACTTCACTAACCAATTTTATAAGCGCAAGAGCATCGAGTGAGCCAATAGGGTGGTTCGCAATAATCACCACTCTTCCTTCACTTGGAATACGTTCTTTTTCTACATCGCGTGTGGAATAGCTGATATTAAAATATTCCAGTACTTGCTCTACGAAATCGATGTCCTCATAGTGCGGATAGGTTTCACCAAATTCGGTAATTTCACGTTCATGGAGTAGGTGCCTTAAAACGAAAGACAGCGACTTAAATAGAATGGGGTTGTTCGCTACTTGAGGATAATGCTTGTTCAATACGTCGTTTACAGTAAACATAGAACCTGTTTCTCTTCCGGTTTTGGCGAACAATAGCAGGGCAATGTGACGTTTTTCACACAGTTTCATGGCAGTTATTTGACAGTGTTAAAATATTGTAAATAAGGTCTGTTGACTTCAATGTGCAGCAGGTTCGATGGGTCATCGTCTTTACAGATGGGATTGAAATAAAACTTGTCTGTTGCCGAATAGATGAGGCCAGGGGCTGTTACAGCCCCTTTTTGTGGGATGATATTATGCTGCTTTAGAGCGAGAGGTTTTGGTCGTAATAGACGTTACGCTAGCAGACTCTAGTGAATCGAGGTAATGGATTAGTGAAAGGTTACCGTTTATATCTTCACTCAATGCACTGCAGTTCTCTATCCAGTCACCATCGTTAATATAGTGAATGCCGTTTTCAAAGCTGCTTTCAGGGTGATGAATATGGCCACACACTACACCATCAAGTCCCATTTCATCGGCGCGCCTGCAGCATGCCTCTCGATAACGAGCAATGGCTTCATTCGCACCCTTAATATGCTTTTTAATATAGCCCGCAAGTGACCAGTATTCGCGCTTGCGCCAGGCGCGTAGGCGATTGAACTCTCTGTTTAGAAAAAGCAATAGGTCGTAACCTTTATCGCCAATCCACGCATGGAATTTCCCCATAGTCACATCGCCATCGAATTGATCGCCATGTAAAACTAAATAACGCTTTCCTTGTGCGGTGGTGTGTACCAACTCTCGCTCTATTTCTATATCACCGAAGGCCATACCAGAATAAGACTGAATTGGCTCATCGTGGTTGCCAGGCAGGTACACCACACGGGTGCCTTCCTGGCTCATTTGCATGAATTTGTGCATAACTTGATTGTGCGCCTGTGGCCAGCGAAATTGCTTGGTCATTTGCCACATATCAACAATATCACCCACCAAATAGAGGGTATCTACAGTGATGCTATTAAGAAAGGAAAGTAAGTATTCAGCTTTGCAGTCGCGATTTCCTAAATGGATATCAGAAAGCCAAAGTGTTCGATAGTGTGTCTTTTTCATAGCGGTTTCCCAAAGCGATGCCTTGGACCGTCACTATAGGTTTGCTAATTGACACTACCGTGACGCTTGCTTGACCATTGTGTTACAGCGACACAAATACGCGCTATAACCCCAACGTATTCGCCACTTCTAAAAGCTTATCTCGCATCCATACATTCACTAAGTCTTCGTCGGCGTGTTTGTGCCAGTACATGTGTACGGGAAGTGGGGAGACGTCAAATGGAAGGGGCAGAATGTGTATATCGAATTTATTACTGAATTGTTGGGCGAATCGCTTTGGCATGGTCAGCAAAAGATCGCATTGGCTCACTACGTTAACGGCGGCAAAGTAGTGTTCGCACTGCAACGCGATGTTGCGATGCAAATTGTGCTGAGCAAGGGCTAGATCTACCGTATCTAATTTAGAGTCTTTCAAGGATACAAGCGCATGCTGTGCAACTGAGTAGCTCTTGATACTCGGGTTATTTACGTAGCGATTGTTAGGCGAGCATACCACGACAAACGATTCTTCGCAGATAAACTGTGAACGAATGTCACGGCTGGTGGGGACTAACGCGTCAATCACAATATCAAGCTCTTTAGCGGCTAATGCGGGAGCAAGCTCTGGCCAGGTAACCTGTCTGCTATTCACCGTGATATTGGGCGTATCTTTAACAAGCTCGGGAATAAGCACAGGAAAAAATATAGATTCTAAAATATCTCTCAAGCCAAGGTTCACTTGACGGGGTTTATCACTTATATCAAAGCCCACTTTACCTTTTAACGTGCTTTCAAGGGTTTCGATTGATTTCACAACCGATGCAATAATACCTTGGCAAAATGGAGTAGGCACAACTTGTCGTCCATGACGAATAAACAGCGGATCATCAAATTTGTCTCGCAGACGACCTAAGGCGTGACTCACCGCAGGCTGAGTAATATGCAGTGCGTTGGCGGCTTTCGTGATGCTGCCGTGATCGTAGACCGCGCGCAGCACAACAAACAAATTTAGGTCTAGTTTTCCATGCATATTATTTATGGGTTTCCATAATAAGGCATCATTTTTATTTATTATTAAACAGGGTACACTGGCTTAAATGTTAATAAAAGGTTTCTTTTGTAAGGGGCGTGTGCATGCAGGCATCTGTACTTACCGAGGTGTTGTTACCTCTAGCGTTGGCATTTGTTATGTTTGGTATGGGGCTAACGCTAACACTTGCAGACTTTGCCCGACTACTTAAAGCACCTAAAGCCGTAGTAACGGGTTTTATAGGGCAAATTATATTGCTGCCTCTGTTAGCGCTAGGACTATGCTTTGTTTTTGGTCTACCCGATTATATTGCGGTTGGCGTCATGGTTTTAGCGGCGTGCCCAGGCGGCACGACCAGTAATTTAATCAGCCACATTGCAAAAGCAAATCTGGCCCTTTCAGTAAGCTTAACCGCTATTTCTACCATCGCTTGCGTTTTCTCAACGCCCTTTATCATTCAATTTGCTCTTGATTACTTTGTAAAAGAAAACGCGCCAGATTTTTCTATTATCCAAACAGTGATAGGGTTAGTTGGTATATCAATTGTACCGGTCATTTTAGGCATGACCATTCGTCGCGTTAACAGCAGGTTTGCTACTAAAACTGAAAGCTTTTTTCGGAAGTTTTCTATGTACTTCATGTTGCTAATGATTGTGGGCGTGCTGGTTTCAGAAAGAAATAATTTAGCCGCGTCTTTTGAAAGCGCGTTTTTGGTTTGCTTAACGTTAAATTTATCATCGGTATTGTTAGGGCTAGGGCTTGCTATGCTTTCAAACCTAGCATTTAGAGACTCGCTCACGCTGGCCATTGAAATAGGCGTGCAAAACGCGGCGCTTGCAATGCTGATATGTATTACCTTCTTAAGTGCCCCTGATTACGCGATTGCACCTGGTGTATATGGCGTAGCAATGTACATCGGGCCCGCACTATTGGCCCTGTGGGCAAAACGAAAAATGCGTAACGAACAGCCATCAGCGCCGCTGCATAAGACGGGATCAGTTTGATTGATAAGGCGGTCAATTCGAGAGAATAATGAAGTACTGATTAGCGCTTAGCACAATAAAGCGCAACTCAACATAAACGCCGATACAAGAATAATGAAACAAGAACAGTTAGGAAACACATCATGCGCGTATTGATTACCGGTGGCGCTACCGGCTTAGGTCAGGCCATTGCCCTCAAGTGGGCGGAAAAGTGGGCAGGCAAAGACGAGGGGGTAGATATTTGCATTGCCGACATTAACCAAGAAAGAGGCGATGAAACAGTAAATACGCTATCCGCCCAAGGTGCCAATGCGTTTTACATCCATTGCGATATAACCTCTGAAAATGATGTTCAAACGTTAGCGAACACCTTAGAAAATCGCTGGGGCGGTGTTGACACTGTGTTTAACAATGCGGGTGTTGCTTCTGGTGGCAGCCTTTTAGATGAGAGCATTGAGCAGTGGCAGTGGGTGTTTGATATTAATGTGTTAGGCATGGTGAGAGTCAGTCGTGCCCTCTTACCTATAATGCGAGAGCAAGGCGGTGGCTATTTCATTAATATTGCATCACAAGCGGGGCTAACGCCTATCCCTTACATGGGAAGTTATAACGCGGTTAAAGCTGCAGTCGTGTCGTTTTCTGAAACCATGAAGTTGGAATTAGCACCTGACAATATTGACGTTAGTGTAGTTTGTCCAAGCTTCTTTAAAACGAATTTAGATGAGTCGATGCGAAGCAGCAACCCAGCGTCGCACAAGATGCTCAATAAGTTTTTTGCCAAAGCAGATATGACGAAAGAAGACGTGGCCGAGTCCATCTTTCAGCAAGTCGACAAAAAGCAGTTTCTAATTCTTACCCATAAACTGGGTAAACGCGCTTTTCTGTTAAAGAAGCTGCTGCCAACCCAGCGTTATATCAAAAATATGCTCAATCAAACGAAGATGATGAAGCGTGCAATGGAAAAGCAAAGTTAGAGCAAAATTAGAGCAAACTTAGGTAAAACGGAAACGTGCTCACCTGTGTTTGTTGCCAAGCCATCTGAAAGTTATTGTCGAACTGCACGTGTGCAGGCACAAACAGAAGTATTTTTTAGCCAAAGATTGTGAGTAAGCCTTTTGAATAGGCCCTTTGAAACAGAATTAAAAGAAGAATGAGATATGCAACAACAGGTCGTAGATAAAGCCGATAGCGTGCGTGCAGGCGAAGAGTTAGACGTCAGCGCTGTGCACAATTGGCTTCAGGAGAATAGTAGTGCCGCGAGTCCATCATTATCGAGCGCTATACGAAGCAGCGATAATTTGCCTAGCGTCACCCAGTATTCTGGAGGAGCGTCTAATTGGACGTACTGCTTGGACTATCAAAGCAGCGACCAAAACCAGAGCGAACAAACGTCGCTAATTTTGCGTCGGGCACCGGCAGGTACTAAAGCTAAGGGGGCGCACGATATGGCGCGGGAATACCGGTTACAGCATGCGTTAAAGCCTGTTTATCGCTATGTGCCAGAGATGCTGGGACTTTGTGAAGACGAGAGCGTTATAGGCACAGAGTTTTACGTAATGGAAAAATTTACTGGTGTAATCCCCCGAAAAAACTTACCCAGAGGTCTAGAGACGACAGAACAGCAAACCAAACAGCTATGCACTAATGTACTTGATAGCTTAATTGAGCTTCATAAAGTGGACTATAAAAAAGCCGGGCTTGAGCACCTAGGTAAAGGTGCTGGCTACATAGAACGTCAAATAAGCGGGTGGAGCGAGCGTTATAGTAAAGCGAAAACCTGGAATGTCCCCTCGGGTAAAAAAATCATGCGCTGGCTAGAAAACCACATGCCCGCCAATGAACGCATTTGTATTACTCACAATGACTTCCGATTCGACAACGTGGTGTTAAAGCCAGATAACTATACGCAAATTATTGGTGTGTTGGACTGGGAACTCGCTACTTTGGGCGACCCGCTTATGGACTTAGGCAATACCTTGGCGTATTGGGTACAAGCTGATGATGACTTTTTGGCCCAATCAACGCGTCGCCAGCCTACTCACTTACCCGGCATGCTAACTCGCAAGCAGGTGGTTGCGTACTACTGCAAAGAGATGGAAATAGATGTAGATGATTTTACCTTTTACGAGGTGTACGGGCTTTTCCGTTTAGCCGGTATTGCCCAGCAAATCTACTATCGCTATCACCACAAGCAAACCAATAACCCAGCATTCAAAAACTTTTGGATCTTTATTCATTACTTAATGTGGCGTTGTAATAAGGCCATCAAAGCATCAGGAAAACGATAATGACAACAAGACGCAATATTCTGATCACAGGCGCGAGTTCAGGCCTAGGCAAGGGAATGGCGATTGAGTTTGCCAAACAGGGTTGTAACCTAGCCCTATGCGCAAGACGCTTTGAGAATTTAGAAAAATTGAAAGACGAACTATTTTCAATTAACCCAAACATTGATGTGTATATTCGCTCGCTGGATGTCAATGATCACGATGCGGTTTTTGAAGTATTCGACGCATTCAAAGCTGACATGGGGACCCTTGATAGAGTCATTGTAAACGCAGGCATGGGCAAGGGCGCGTCTATTGGAACTGGGTATTTCCACGCTAACAAGCAAACGGCGGTGACAAACTTTGTGTCGGCGCTAGCACAATGCGAGGCGGCAATGGCTATCTTTAGGGCGCAAAATAGTGGTCATCTTGTGACGATTTCATCTATAAGCGCGGTGCGCGGGTTTAGGCGCGCCATGACGGTATACGCGGCAACAAAAGCAGGGCTTACATCAATGACCGAAGGCATTCGAATGGATGTAATGAATACGCCGATTAACGTCACCTGTATTCACCCCGGTTTTATTCGCAGCGAAATAAACGAAAAAGTGGAAAAAGTACCGTTTATCGTTGATACCGATGTGGGCTGTCGCGCGATGGTGAACGCAATTAATAAAGAGAAGGCGAATGCCTTTGTGCCAAGCTGGCCTTGGGCCATCCTTCACTGGATCATGCGTATTGCACCGGCAAGCTCAATAAGAAAAATGAGCTGAGTGAGGAATACCAGTCCGTGTAGGTAATTGACTTTGCCCACTGGTATAAGAAAGCAGATACAAAAAAAGCGCCGAAGGGCGCTTTTTTAACTACTAATCGTAAAGATTAACCTAGTGCTTTGATTTGTGCAGCTAGACGGCTCTTATGACGAGCAGCTTTGTTCTTGTGAATCAAGCCTTTAGTAGCCATTCTGTCAAGTACTGGAGTAGCAGCAGTAAGTGCAGCTTGTGCCGCTTCTTTGTCACCGCTTGCAATTGCAGCGATAACTTTCTTGATGCTTGTACGAGTCATTGAACGACGGCTAGCGTTGTGCTGACGACGCTTTTCGGCTTGGATTGCACGCTTCTTAGCAGACTTAATGTTAGCCAAGGTGTAACTCCCAAAATAAATTCATGTCAAAAACGAGGGTGCGGATTGTGCCTACCAAACGCCCAAATGTCAAACGATTTAAAACTTAAATCGTTTCGCATTAAAACGCGCAAGCTATTGAACACAAAGTATGCTCAACACGTTGCACATTCTTTGCGACATTTCTCTGCGACATTTTTTTGAAAGAGAGTCACTATGATACTCTTTCAGAACATTTAAGCGATAGACATGCATAAACGAAAGCACCCCATATCGGGCGCGGATTATAGCAAGAAAGTTGTTAAAGATGCACAACTATTTTGAATAAATCGTTTCGCCTGCCATAGGCTTTCGTTATTATGGCTCGCTCGCAACCTATTGTTGTTGCCGCTTTACGTTTAGCAGACGTTTTTGATTATCCTTAAATTGGCTGCTGCTAATCTGCCTATTCTTTACCTCTTATTGGAAGTGTGACGTGTCACGGAAGTTAATAAAATCTGGTCTTATCGTCAGTATTATGACCTTGGTCTCGCGAGTATTGGGCCTGGTACGTGATGTTGTTGTTGCCAAGCTCATGGGCGATGGGGCAGCTGCTGACGTATTTTTCTTTGCTAACAAAATTCCTAATTTCCTTCGTCGTCTATTCGCTGAAGGTGCATTTGCGCAAGCGTTTATTCCGGTATTAACCGAAGTCCACGAGAACGACGATAGAAAGGAACTTAGAGAGTTTGTAGCAAAAGTCAGCGGTACGTTAGGCGCTATTGTTTTTGTGGTATCGATTATAGGGGTTATTGCATCTCCTGTTTTGGCCGCTTTATTCGGCACAGGGTGGTTTGTGGCGTGGCTCGAAGGAGATGAGGCGGGAGATAAGTTTGTGCTCGCGTCGACCATGTTGAAAATTACCTTTCCTTATTTAGCGTTTATCTCTTTGACTGGGTTGGCAGGGGCGATACTCAATACGCTCAATAAGTTTGCGGTTGCCGCTTTCACTCCGGTTTTACTTAATGTATGCATTATTGCATGCGCAATATACTTAGCTCCTACGCTAGAGCAACCCGCATACGCGCTAGCGTGGGGGGTGTTTATCGGCGGTATTGTACAGTTCTTGTTTCAACTACCGTTTTTGTTCAGGGCTGGGCTTTTGGTAAAGCCAAAGTGGGGCTGGCATGACGAAAACGTAGTTAAAGTGCGTACCTTAATGATCCCAGCCTTGTTCGGTGTATCAGTAGGGCAAATCAATTTGTTGTTTGATACCTTCATCGCCAGCTTTTTAGTTACCGGTTCAATAAGCTGGTTGTACTATTCTGACAGGCTGCTTGAGTTCCCTTTAGGATTGTTTGGTATTGCCATCGCTACTGTCATTTTACCTACGCTTTCCCGAAATCACGTGAGTAACAACCCTAAAGCGTTTGCTGCGAATATCGATTGGGCGTTTCGCATGGTATGTTTATTAGGCATTCCCGCGGCCGTAGGGCTTGGCGTAATGGCAAGACCCATTTTAACGGTTATTTTTCAGCGCGGCGCGTTTACCGCAGAAACCGCCATTATGGCGTCTTACTCCCTTACTGCATACTCGTTTGGCTTACTCAGCTTTATGCTGGTAAAAATTCTCGCGCCAGGGTTTTATTCCCGTCAAGACACTAAAACACCAGTGAAATTCGGTATTTGGTGTATGGTCGCTAACATGGTATTCAACCTTATTTTAGCGGTTCCGTTTGGTTATATAGGGCTAGCTGTTGCTACTAGTATGTCAGCTACGCTTAACGCGGCTTTGCTTTACATTACGTTGCATCGCCAAGGCGTGTTTGCGTTAAGCCGCACATCGGTTTTGTTTATAACACGTGTGATTATTGCAAGTGCTGCCATGGGCGGGCTTATTTACTATCGCGACCAAGGTTTAGCTTTCTTTGATTTGTCTCTTTCCGCTCAAATGTTAGAAGTGGGAATAACCATTTCTCTATCGGTTGTACTGTTTATGACCACCATGGTGATGCTGGGTATGCGGCCTAGGCACTTCAGAAGCGGCGGCGATTAGAATTCAATAGTTATGTGAAAAAGGGCGGTGACTCAGAATGTCCCGCGCTTGGTATTGTGCTCGCGGTCGGCTATAATCGCGAGCTTTGATTTTCTAGCAGTTAAAAGGTAGTGGCTAACAGTGGAATTTATCCGCGGGCTAAACAATGTAAAACCGCACCATAAAGGGTGTGTGCTCACTATTGGCAAGTTCGACGGCGTACACCGTGGTCATCAAGCTGTGTTGGCTAACGTGCTTGAAAAAGCGAAATCGCTATCACTTCCTGCCACCGTTATGGTGTTCGAGCCGCAGCCTGAAGAAGTCTTTATGCCTGATAAAGCGCCAGCGCGTATAAGCCCTCTTCGCGAAAAGTACGAACTGCTGCGCCAACAAGGTGTCGACAGACTGCTTGCTGTGCGATTTAACGCAGAATTTGCTAAGCAAAGTGCCGATACCTTCGTCCATGATTTACTAGTGGACAAACTAGGCGTTAAATTTCTTGTTGTTGGCGATGATTTCCGTTTTGGCAATGGCCGCAAAGGGGATTTCGAAATGCTCGAGGCGGCAGGTCGCCAATACGGTTTCGATGTAGTAAGCACCCACAGTTTTACCATGCATGCCCATCGAATAAGCTCTACGGCGGTACGAGAAGCGTTGGCTGACAGCGACTTCGGTTTGTCTACCGAAATGCTAGGGCGCCCGTTTGCTATTCACGGTAGGGTGGTTCACGGCGAGAAAAAAGGTCGCACCATTGGTTTTCCCACCGCGAATGTCATGCTAAAACGCCAAAAAACGCCCATTCATGGCGTGTTCGCTGTTCGTGTTGACGTTGATGGGAAACACTACAATGGCGTTGCGAACATTGGCACCCGCCCTACTGTTAACGGGGTAAGAAACCAGCTGGAAGTCCATATTTTTGATTTGTCATCTGACCTATATGGCAAGCCTATTACGGTGTTTCCGATGGCAAAAATAAGAGATGAAATTAAATTTGAATCTTTTGAGGCGTTGAAAGATCAAATTCAAGCAGATGCAGCACAAGCGCGTCTGTTATTAGCATAGTTAAACGTGATAAAGTCACGAAAAGTGTCTACGCGTATTAGTTTTATTGAGCTTGATTTTTAAAACGTGGATCCTTGTTCGCGAAACGCGTAAGTAAGTTACTGTGCTAGAACATATAACGTCAGCCTTGCGCTAGTAAGAACGACACACAGTTTTACGTTGAACCTTTTACATTCAGCGTTTTAATTGAACATCGCAAAATGAATATCGCCTTCACAATGTGTTAGTGCATTGGGTGAAAATTAAGGTAACCGGATAATACAATTTTATGAGTGATTACAAAGCCACACTGAACCTTCCAGAAACTGCGTTCCCGATGCGCGGTAACCTTGCTCAGCGCGAGCCGAAAATGCTTAAAGACTGGCAGGAAAAAGGGGTATACAGCAAAATTCGTGAAGCGAAAAAAGGCAAAAAGCCGTTTATTCTTCACGATGGCCCTCCTTATGCAAATGGCGATATTCACATTGGTCACGCGGTTAACAAAATTCTTAAAGACATTATTGTAAAGTCGAAAAATCTTTCTGACTTCGATTCTCCGTACGTTCCTGGATGGGACTGTCACGGTTTGCCGATAGAATTGATGGTAGAAAAGAAAGTTGGTAAGCCAGGTAAGAAAGTTACGGCGGCTGAATTTCGTCAAAAGTGTCGCGAATATGCACAAAAGCAAATTGACGGCCAAATGGCTGACTTTAAACGCTTAGGTGTGTTTGGTGACTGGGATAACCCATACAAAACAATGGACTTCAAATCTGAAGCCGACATCATTCGTGCATTAAGTAAAATTGTAGACTCTGGTCACTTAGAAAAGGGTTTCAAACCTGTTCACTGGTGTACAGATTGTGGTTCAGCACTTGCTGAAGCAGAAGTTGAATACAAAGACAAAGTATCACCTGCAATCGACGTTAAGTTCCCAGTGGCTGATGTGGCTGCTATCGCAGAAGCGTTTGGCGTGTCTGAAAGCGACTTAACCACACACAAAGCGGGCGTTGTAATTTGGACCACCACTCCGTGGACACTGCCGGCCAACCGTGCAATCAGCTTACACCCAGAGCTTACCTATGCAATTGTTGAAGTTCAGCCTTCAAATGAATGGCTAGTGGTAGCGCAGGACCTGCTTGAAAGCTGCATGAGCCGCTACGGCGTTGAGGATTTCCGCGAAGTGGCAACCTGTACTGGTGCTGCGCTTGATAAGCTTAACGTTAAACACCCATTCTTAGACCTTGAAGTTCCGTTAATTCTAGGCGACCACGTTACAACTGATTCTGGTACAGGTTGTGTACACACAGCCCCAGCTCATGGTGTTGACGACTTTAACGTGGGCAAGCAATACGATATCGAAGTATACAATCCGGTAGGTAACAATGGCGTGTACCTTGAAAATACACCGCTGTTTGCAGGTCAGTTTGTATTTAAAGCCAACGATGAAATTATAGAAACGGTTAAAGAGAAGGGTAACCTTGTCCTAAACGTAAAATACGAGCACAGTTACCCGCATTGCTGGCGCCACAAAACGCCAATTATTTTCCGCGCTACGCCTCAGTGGTTTGTAAGCATGGATAAAAAAGGCCTTCGCGCTGAATCACTTGAACAAATTAAGCAAACCAAGTGGATCCCAGATTGGGGCCAAAACCGCATTGAAAAAATGGTTGAAAGTCGTCCAGACTGGTGTATCTCACGTCAACGTACGTGGGGCGTGCCTATTCCTTTGTATGTGCACAAACTTACCGGTGAAATCCACCCAGAGTCTGCGGCGTTAATGGAAAAGGTGGCACAAGAAGTTGAAGCTAAAGGCATTCAAGCGTGGTGGGATCTCGACGATGCAGCCCTGCTTGGTAGCGAATTAGACAACTATGAAAAAGTGACCGATACGCTAGACGTTTGGTTTGACTCAGGGGTAACGCACTACTTCGTTGTAGACCGTCGCGATGACATTCCGGCCTCTGCCGATTTATATCTTGAAGGTTCAGACCAACACCGCGGTTGGTTTATGTCTTCGCTTATGTCATCAACTGCCATGCACGGCCACGCGCCTTACAAAGAAGTGCTAACACACGGCTTTACGGTAGATGCCCACGGCAGAAAAATGTCGAAGTCGGTAGGTAACGTTGTGGCGCCTCAGGAAGTGACTAACAAATTAGGCGCAGATATCCTTCGTCTATGGGTAGCATCTACTGATTATCGTGGTGAAATTGCGGTATCGGATGAAATTTTAAAGCGTGCTGCCGATGGCTATCGCCGCGTACGTAACACTGCACGCTTCTTACTTGCGAACCTGAACGGTTTTGCCGTGGAAGATGCGGTTGCAGAAGACGACATGGTCGCGCTCGATCGCTGGATTGTTGCTCGTGCTAAGGCACTTCAAGAAGAGCTTATCGAAGCGTATGACAACTACGACTTGTTGGTAGTGTCACAGAAGCTTACGCACTTCTGCTCAATTGAGCTGGGCTCATTCTATTTAGACGTGATTAAAGATCGCCAGTACACAGCCAAAGCAGATGGACTAGCCCGTCGTTCATGTCAAACGGCCATGTATCATATCATTGAAGCATTGGTTCGCTGGATGGCGCCAATCACCACCTTTACTGCTCAAGAAATCTGGGAAACGCTACCAGGTGAGCGCAGCGAGTTTGTATTTACTGAAACCTGGTATGAAGGGTTTAATAATTTCACGCAAAGCGATACGTTTAATGATGCCCTATGGCATCAAGTGCTTAGCGTAAAAGACGCGGCAAACCAGGCGATGGAACAGGCGCGTAAAGATGGCGAGCTCGGTGGCTCACTAGAAGCGAGCATTTCGCTTTATGCTACTGAGTCGTTGTACAACGTACTTGCAAAGCTTGAAGACGAGCTACGTTTTGTGCTTATTACGTCCGGCGTTACGCTAACGAAAGTTGACAGTGCACCGTCTGATGCGAAAGCAACAGACGTTGAAGGTTTATGGTTGAGCGTTGATAAAGCAAGCGGTGAAAAGTGTGTTCGCTGCTGGCATCACCGTGAAGATGTAGGCTCACATGATGGTCACGAAGAGCTTTGCGGCCGCTGTGTGACTAACATTGATGGTGATGGAGAAGAGCGCCACTATGCTTAAGCTTTTTAGCGAGACGGGTTTGCGTTTTTTGTGGATAAGCGCAATTGCGTTTATCCTCGATCAATGGAGTAAGTATACAATTATCGACAGTATGTCCTTGTATCAGTCGATACAGGTATTGCCGTTTTTTAATTTTACTTACGTACACAATTACGGTGCAGCGTTCAGCTTTCTCGATGATGCGGGTGGTTGGCAGCGCTGGTTCTTCACCGCTATAGCGGTTTTAGTAAGTGTAGTTATATTGTGGTGGCTGAAGCAGTCCCCCCGTTCGCAAAAAATGCTGCCCGTAGCATTCGCTTTTATATTAGGCGGTGCATTAGGCAATGTTTACGACCGTTTAGTCCATGGTTATGTCATCGACTTTTTAGATTTTTACGTAAACAATTACCACTGGCCAGCGTTTAACATTGCCGACAGCGCCATATTTATAGGCGCGGCTTTACTGATTATCGACATGTTTAAAAATGGCGATAAAAAAAGCGAAGGCAACGGTGCAGACGCGCAAACAAGCGCCGCAGACAGTAGCGAAACCATTAAGTAGTATTCGGAAAGGTTATGACAGACTCATTGATAATTGGTGCTGACAACGAAGTTATTCTTCACTTTGATTTAAAGCTAGAAGATGGCTCTGCCGCTGACAGTACTCGTGTAAACAACAAACCTGCCAAAATGGTGATGGGTGATGGTAGCCTTACGCCGAACTTTGAAGCGTGTCTGCTTGGGCTTAAAAAAGGTGACAAAAAGTCATTTAAACTAGGTCCTGAAGATGCATTCGGTCAGTCTGATCCGAATAATATTCACTATATGGATAGAAGCCGCTTTGGTGCAGACTTGCAAGTTGAGGAAGGCATGATTTTAGCGTTTGCTCAGCCTGACGGTTCAGAGATTCCGGGGATTATTCGAAGTGCTGCTGGAGACTCTGTTACGGTAGACTTCAATCACCCGCTAGCAGGACAAACGGTTATCTTTGACGTTGAAATTATTGATGTCAAACCTAGCGTGTCAGCACAAGGTGGAAACTAGTTATGCAAATTCATTTAGCTAACCCTCGTGGCTTCTGTGCGGGCGTTGATAGAGCTATCACCATCGTTGAACGCGCGCTTGAAATGTTCGAGCCGCCCATTTATGTACGCCACGAAGTGGTACACAATAAATTTGTGGTAGATGGGCTACGTGAACGTGGTGCGTTGTTTGTCGACGAACTTCACGAAGTGCCAGACGACAGCATTGTTATTTTTTCTGCCCATGGCGTATCGCAAGCGGTAAGAAAAGAAGCAGAAAGTCGTGGTCTTAAGGTGTTTGACGCTACGTGCCCCTTAGTCACTAAAGTGCATATGGAAGTGACCCGCGCTAGTAAAACGGGCACTGAATGTATCTTGATTGGTCATGCTGGTCACCCTGAAGTAGAGGGCACCATGGGTCAGTACAGCAATGAAGATGGCGGTATTTATTTAGTTGAATCTGAAGCTGATGTGGCAACGCTTGAAGTTAAAGATCCGACCAACCTGTATTACTGTAGCCAAACTACGCTGTCTGTTGATGATACCGCCGATGTCATTGATGCACTTCGCGCTAAGTTCCCCAAAATCAATGGGCCTAGAAAAGACGACATCTGCTATGCCACGCAGAACCGTCAAGACGCGGTGCGCGACCTAGCCCAAGATTGTCAGGTATTACTGGTTGTTGGTGCACAGAATAGCTCAAACTCGAATCGTCTTCGCGAATTGGCTGAAAAAATTGGCGCAAAAGCGTATTTGATAGCTGATGCTAATTGCATTCAAAAGGAATGGCTAGAAGGTATAGAGCATATTGGCGTTACTGCAGGCGCATCTGCTCCGGAAGTGTTAGTGCAAGGTGTGGTAAACAAGCTCAAAGCATGGGGCGCGGTTTCAGCTTCTGAGCGTGCTGGACGCGAAGAGAATGTGGAGTTTGCTGTACCCAAAGAATTAAGAGTTAAGCAAGTGGTCTAGCTTTAAAAATAGTTTGCTGATATGTTAAAGACACCGCATAATAATGCGGTGTTTTTTTATGCTTTTGTCTACTTAAATTCAAAGGCTTACGGATACATAATAATACGTATAAAAGGAAGTTGTGTTGAACTTTACTTTGTGGCGCATGCAAGGAACGTAGGTGCGCACCCTGCCGCTACACTGTCTAATTATACACCCTTTTAAAATTATACGTTTTTATAACAATGAATACCCTCCATTCTCCGCGAATATTTTAATATAAAGGATGGACTCTAAAGCGTTGTTGCGAAGCTCGGTAAAAGCACGTGTTATTTACAAAAAGTAAAAAGGCAGAGAAATTTAAGATGAGGCGAGTTAAGGAAAACTGCTTATCAAAGCAGCATGGCGTGGGACTGATTGAAGTGCTTATCACGCTTTTTATTCTTGCGGTAGGTTTACTCGGTGTCGCTGCGCTTCAATTTACAGGGTCTTTTGCCAATAAAGACGCGATAAGTCGCACGCAAGCTGAAATGGTAGCGGCGCAGGTTGTTGAACGGTTGCGTTCTGCTGCAAGGATGGCTACCGTCGGTGATGGTATGGTAGTGAATAACAATTACTTCAATCCCAATATCTATAACTTTAGCGGACTGTCATGCGATGGATCAAATCCTTATCAGTGCTATTGTCTAACACGCCCAGAATCTATACCAAACTGTGAAGGAAACGCCTGCACTGAAAGCCAAATGTCAACCTACGACGGATGGGCTTTAGCGTGTGCTGCGGTACAAACAAACCCCAATACTGCCATCAATGTGAGCTGCGTTGATAAAGATGTGACCGACACTTACACGTGCAGTCCAGGTTCGGCAATTGAAGTACTGCTAACTTGGCCAGTAAGCTCCTCTGGCAATCTTAAATATACACTTAATGCACGATGTAATGAAGAAGACGATGATGTGAATGCCTGTGTTTTTAAGGACATAACATTATGATCAACCAAGGCCTATTACAACGAAAAGTCGATGGTTTCTCGCTCTTAGAACTGATGATTTCATTGGTCCTCGGCTTGGTTATATCTGGTGCAATCATACAAGTTTTAGTAAGCAGTAGTGTGACAAATAAACTCAATCAAGCTGTTGCCCAGGTACAGGAATCAGGACGTTTTATATCACGCCGCCTCACAATGGAACTCTATGAAGTAGGGCGTTACGATACACTCAGTGCAAATATCGATGACTCGGTCGACATTCTAGCCGAATCGGCCTATGTAGAAACTCACCCAGTAGCAGTGGTCGGTGATTTTGCTACCAACGCTGGCCTAGGAAGCAAAAATGGTGCTGACGGTGCCTCCGATGATTTAGTGGTTGCTATGTTAAGCACACAAGATTGCACGGGAAATGATCATAATTATGTGGGCGATGAGTTTCACGTGGTCAACCATTATTTTGTGCAAAATAATACGCTTAAATGCGCGGGGTACGATGGCAGAGTATTACGTGGGTTAAAAGTACAAGCCGTTGCGCCTAGAACAGTAGTGTTGCTTGATAATGTTGAAGATTTCCAAGTTCAGTTTGGTGTAGCTGAACCTGTCGATACGTCAAACGGTCAGGCAGTGATCTACGTTACTGCTGATAAGGTTGATGACCATCGTGCGCTCAACGAACACGTTGTTTCATTAAGGTGGGCACTGCTTCTGAAAAGTTACCAAAACGAAGTAAAGCAAACAAACGCTCAAACGTTTGCCTTGCTCAATGAAAGCGCAAAAACAAAGGATACTTCTCATTATTACCAAGTGTTTTCAAAAACACTTGCACTCAGAAATATGAAGAATTTTGTAAGGACATCGAGATGAAGCAACATGGTCTGGTAATGGTATTTGCACTGCTTGTACTTTTATCGATAACAATATTAGGGGTAGGTGCCGTTTCTAGCAGCCTATCGCAGTCGAAAATGGCGGTCTCAATGCAGCAGTCAGGACTGGCTTTCGATGCAGCTGAGACGGCAATTGCAGGCGTTTTCTTTGAGTCA
Source organism: Alteromonas sp. V450 (assembly GCF_001885075.1). Lineage (NCBI taxonomy): Bacteria > Pseudomonadati > Pseudomonadota > Gammaproteobacteria > Alteromonadales > Alteromonadaceae > Alteromonas > Alteromonas sp. V450. The sequence goes on along the minus strand of NZ_MODU01000004.1, from coordinate 1,796,510 downwards.
GTAGACAGTGATGTACTTACTGATAATACAAAAAATGATGCACTTACCGCCGCGCGCCAAGGGAAGGTACTGGATCCTACCGTTGAAGCAATGAGCTGTTTTGACGAGAATGAATGGACAGATAGATATGTTACCTCCGCGGGCCTTACAAAAGGTGAACTTCACACCGTTGATAACACTTACCAAGCAGCAATTGGTTCGAAAAGTTGGTCTAAAACCGCGTTTATCAGAGAGCAGGCGTGCCGTGGTTCAAGCAACGTTATAGGAGGCAGCAGTATAAGCTGTCATGTTTTTGTAATTAGAGGGTGTGGTCAGGTTCAAAATAAGCCAAATGTAGTAGCGAACACTTTATCTGCCTCAGTTTATGGTCCTGCGTCTCAATAGGTCGTTACAATGAAAAAAATTACAAGTCTACTCTCATCAGTTACCCTTTTTAGTTGTATTGGCTTTTCTGCGTTTGGCGATGATTTAGATATTTATCTAGGCAGCGTGAGCAACTCCCAAACGTTTAAGCCAAACGTACTCTTTATCATCGACTCATCGGGCAGTATGGCTTATACCGATGATACTGACACTACTAGAATATCTCGAGTACGAACAGCGCTTAAAGAGTCGTTAACTAAAGCGACTAATATTAATGCGGGGTTAATGCGCTTTTCAAACGGCGGTGGGCCGGTTATCTATCCTGTAAAAGATTTGGACTTACCAGTAAACCCAGAAATATTAGCGACAACTGGGAGCGGTGCCGATGACGGCGTTGAAATAAATGAAAACGTCAATTTAACTAGCAGCGTGCTTACACTGAGTGACGGAACAAATGATGTTGTTACTGGTTTTCACTTTACCAATATTCGCGTTCCGAGAGGCGCTACTGTAACCAGCGCCACGCTTCGTTTAACATCTAACGGTGCCGATGCAATCGCAACCTCGTTAATAATATCAGCTGAAGCGAGCGGTGATGCCACATCTTTTAGTACAGATTCCGAAAATATCAGCGCGCGCCCAAGAACATCTAGCGTTGTTAACTGGTCGGTAGACAATGCTTTTCCTGCGGAAGACCAGCTTGTTTCAACACCTGATTTGAGTGCAGTCATCCAAGACGTTGTCGACAGGTCTGACTGGTGTGGTGGGAACGATATCAATATTATTGTTCAAGGCAGCAGTTCTAATGGCTTGAGCAACAGGGAGGTCAAGTCGTTTGAGGCGAGCGCAAATGCACCACAACTCTCTATTACATATGATGATAGTGACGCGACGGGGTGCATAGGTAGCCGAGATGTCTATCAGGTAGAGCGCCAGAGTGATAACTATGAAGAAAATACGTCTGGCTACAGGGATATTGGTGACCACCTCAGTTTCACAAGCAATGCAAACAACTATACTGCAGTTCGTTTTGATGATGTAAACATTCCTCAAGGTGCCCAGATTGAAGAGGCGTATCTAGAATTTACCGCATCTTTTAGCAGAACGTATTCAGCTAGTATGCGCATTAGGGGAATTAATAGAAATGATGCAACAACGAACTGGGGGAATTCAGCAAGCAGGCACACAATAAGAGATACGCCTAAAACCTCGGCAAGCGTAACGTGGAATATGCCTGCCTTTTATGCCGAAGGGGTATATCGCAGCCCTGATATTTCTTCTATTGTCTCTGCGATCGTAAACAGAAGCGGCTGGAGTCCAGGAAATAAAATGGGCTTTGTTATGGACGATTTTGAAGGCCAACGCTTCGCTTACACGCGTCGAGGCTCTCAGTCTAAAGCGGCAAGGCTGGTTGTTAAATATGGTGGAAATGCCATACCCGGCGAGTCAATGACGGTTAGGGAGCTGTTGAAAAATAAGGTGGATGAATTCCATGTTGTGGGTGGTACGCCCATTGTTGCTACCTTACTTGAAGCAACCAACTATTACGGTGGGCGCGCCGTTGACTATGGCCTCATTAGAGGCGAAATTATAAACAATGGCTTCCAAAATGACAGAAAACATCACCGGGTAAGCCACAGAAGTTCCTACGTTGGTGAGGATTCCGTGCTGCCGTCGGGGTGTTCAGTGGACAATTTGTCCTCTGAAAACTGCGAAGAAGAGTACATTCCTGCTGGGGCTACGTATATTTCTCCAGTCAGTGATTTGCAGTGTCAGGTAAACAATCACATAGTGTTGCTATCAGATGGTGAAGCAAACCTAAATGATAGTGTGGCTAAAATACAAACGCTAATTGATGAAGACTGCGCAGCAAATTATGCGGAAGGTGGCTCATATGCGGCGGGAGAATTATGCGGCGTCGATTTAGTTGCCAACCTTAACGATACCGATAATTCTGCTATAGGTGCAAAAGTCACGACGCATACGATTGGCCTAGAAACTAACGATGATGCAACGAAGTTTCTTAGAGCATTAGCAACAAACGGCGGTGGAGGGTATTTTTCCGCATCAAGTAGTGACGATTTGTTGAAAGCGTTTGACACTATTTTTTCTGTAGCTAAAGAGGTTAATACGACGTTTGTTACCCCCGGAGTAGCAGTGAATCAGCTAAACAGGCTTACCCACAGAGATGAGCTTTATTATGCGCTGTTTAAGCCCACGGATAGTGCATACTGGCCCGGAAACCTTAAGCGTTACCGTTTGTCGGGGCAAAAGGTTGTCGATGTAGCTGACAAAAACGCTATCTCAAACGGTTTCTTCGATAAAGATGCGAAAAGCTACTGGTCTGCTGCAAAAGATGGTGATGACGTCACGTTAGGCGGTGCCGCCAGCAAACTAGGAAGTGGGCGTAAACTGTATTTTATTGACGATACGACAGAGTCTGTTTCGGCGTCTATCTTTACTGAAGCAAATAAAATTCATGAAGATAATGCTAATATTACTAATAACGATCTTGGCATCCCTAGCGGAGATAGCGAAAGTAACACTAGAGCCGCTTATCTAAAATGGTTAAGGGGCGTTGACGTTAAAGATATAGATAAGGATAACAGTACTTCTGACTACAGGCCTCAGATGGGCGACCCCATTCATTCACAGCCTATCGTGGTGGATTATGTCACTGAAACAAGCAGCAGTTCTGTGATTTTTGTGGCCACAAATCAAGGTATGATCCACTCTATTAATACGTCTGACGGCACTGAAAATTTCGCAATAATGCCTAAGTCATTACTTTCAAATGTCGAACAGTTTTATAACGATAATGCGACACTAAATCATGTCTATGGCGTGGATGGCGATTTGGTATTGCGAGATACGGGCACGAAAAAGTATTTGTATGTCGGTATGCGCAGGGGCGGGACCAACTACTACGCATTTGATATTACCAACAAATCGACACCTACCCTTAAATTTATTATCAAAGGCGGTTCAGGCGACTTTGCCAAACTTGGGCAAACGTGGTCACGCCCGGTGATAACTAAAATTAAGATAGGGGGAAGCGTTAAAGACGTTATGATTTTCGGTGGTGGTTACAGTGAAGGAAACGACGACCGTGTTATCAGGAGTGCCGATAGTATTGGAAACGCATTATTTATTGTCGATGCGGATAGCGGCAGCCTATTGTGGAGTGCGGGCGCTACTGACGCGGCAGATCTAGAGCTTACCGATATGAAGTACAGTATTCCGGCTGGTATTTCAGTGATAGATAGAGATAACGATGGTTTTGCCGACCACATGTATGCTGCCGATATGGGTGGACAGGTTTTCCGCTTCGATATATACAACGGGAAAGACAAAGCGAACCTTGTGAAAGGGAAACTATTAGCTGACTTCGGTGGTACCACAGCCGACGCTAATCGCCGCTTTTATTACGCGCCAGACGTGACTGAAATTGCACTGGCCGGTGAGCTTTACTATGGTGTCGCAATTGGAAGCGGATGGAGAGCATCTCCTTTAGACACTGCGGTTGAAGACAAATTTTATATGTTTAAGGATAACGGTGTCTTTTCTATTGACGAAGATGGCGAATATACTTTCTTTGAAAATAAAATCACGGAAAGTGATTTGTTCGATGCTACAAGCCACGTGTTAACCAGTGATGTTGAAGCAGATCGAAATCTCGCTACGTCAGAGTTTGCTAACAAAAAAGGGTGGTTTTTAGATTTAGCGGGCAGCGGGGAAAAAGTATTGGCTTCCCCGTTGATTGTTGATTACAAAGTGCTGTTTACTACTTATGTACCGGCAGTAAATAACGAGAGTGTTTGTGCTCCGCCAGAGGGTAATAGCCGGGCCTATCTGGTGAATTTGTTTAATGCAAATGCGGTAACCGACGTTAATAATGATGGTGAAGTTGACGAAAACGACCGCTCTGTCGAGTTGAAGCAACCAGGGATAGCGCCAGACCCAGGGATTATTATTCAGGATGACCCTATCGTTTGTATAGGAACTGAATGTGGCTCTGCGGTTATTACGGAAGACGAAGACGGTAATGTTGAGGCCTGTACATCCGCATTTGGATGCTTGTCCGAAAATATCTTTGGGCAGTACGAAAGGGTTCAGCGAGGCAGCTGGCGTTCAGAAACTGAAAGAGACAATTGATGATAAATCCACGAGTTAAAGGCTTTACACTTATTGAATTGATGATTGTGGTGGCAATTGTTGCCATTATTGCGGCGGTAGCCTACCCATCTTACAAAAATGCAGTTGTTGATGGGTATCGAGGCACTGCTCAAGCTGATTTGCTCGCGCTTGCGTCTGCGATGGAGCGACACTATAGCGGGACTTTTACTTATGAAAAGGCGGCAAAAGATGGCGGGAATACCGGTGCACCGGCTATTTTTGCTGCCTATTCTCCTTCATCTGAGCCAAGCGATAACAAGCGCTACACGCTAACTATTGAATCGGCTAACGCCACCAGTTTTGCTTTAAAAGCAACGCCGACGTCGGGTACATCCCAGGTTGGCGATGGCGACCTTTATTACTATAGCAATGGCATTAAAGGCTGGGATAAAGATGGCAATGGATTGTCTAACGCTGAAAAATGTTGGTCTTGCTAATAGCCTAGCCGTTGCCTAAATTGGTGTAATACTCTCGAGCGCCTTTACGTCTAGCCACGTCTGATCGTACTCATCATGTAGCAAGTTCCGCTTTGATTGCACTAATCGCGTCTGATGTCTTTGCTGGGTGGTCTTTAAGGTGTCCAGTAAATATTGTGTACGCGCATAGTTCGATAGCAGAAAAACACTCACGCTTAAGGAAATAAACGTAGCGATTAACACCTCGACCAACGTCGTGCCTTCTGTTCGTGTTTTAATACTGCTAGACGGCTTATTTTTGTGAGTAGACATGGCCATTACTTCTCTTTGTTATACCAACTACCAGGGACTAATATAATTTTAGCTAGTGCGTTACTGTGTTGAAGATTATAAAGCGTTTCATTGGAGTGGACGATCGTACCGCTCACATGAGTCTTGATAGGTAAGTTAGACAAAAATGCGCCGTGGAGTTTTGCATCTTTATGGATATTCAATTCAACGTTATTTGCACGAGATAGCACGACGATTAAACCAAAAAAATTTACGTTTTTTGACAGCGTTACATCGCCATTATTAACAATCATCAAAATTGGATTTTTAGTTGAGCTGTGTTCTACATCAATTTTCGTCAGCGTACAGCTGCCCTCAATCCAATATATGGTTTTTGGCGCAAGGCTTTCACAATTACGTGAAGTTGTTAATTGTGGGAAAAATGATGGGCTAAGGTCGGCGATTGCACGATTAAACAATAACTCTGTAATGAAAGGATCAGGTTTATTCAAATTGCTTTTATCGGGCAGCCTTAGCAAGGCAGGATATTTCAAAAAGCGTGATACATAGGTTATACGGTTATCAAAAGTGGCCGTAATGTCGTATTGTTTGACTGCTTGCCCTCGTTTTGCGACGAAGTGTTTCTCATCAACAGTAAAACGCAGAGCAGGGTGCTTCGCTTTATCCATAGCATCGCCTATCGAATGTCGTACGAGTAAAGAAGCTAGCGATTTTATAGCTAGCTGTGTGTAGATTTTATCTTCCTCGTTAACGCGACTGCTCCTTTCTATTAAGAAGTAAGTGTTTACCCGTTCTACCGAGCTAAAGCAAACAAACGATAGGGTGAACAGGAGAATGCAGACAATAGGTATTGTCGCCATTCCCTTAATGCGATCGTCTAGGTTTAGGTTATTTCGCATTGGGCACCTCTACCATAAACGTGATTTGTGAGGTGTCCACAGCGTAGCGAGCGCTATCGAGGGCAATTGTGATTGAGTATGCGCTTCCCCAGCTACTTGCAAAGATGAAGTCAATTGCAAAATGCTTAACAATAGTACTGTTAATGTCGGTCACGTCATGCCAACCTTTGTCAGAACAGCTTCGCTGATTAACACGTCTTTCAATAGCGTGATCGCGCAATCGATAGCCAAAAAATTCCCGCTCGGAATCGCTTATTTTGCCGTTTTGATTTTTGTCATAAAAAAACACGATACAACTATTTTGTGGCTCTTTACCATAGGCTCCAACTTGAACAGAGCTCGTCAGTGGGGATGCAATATCAACTGATGAATGGTTTACATAATCGGCTCTGGCTAAGTCACTGGCGATAACACGTCTTAGCGTTCTCAACTCATCTTCTAATGAAGCTTGTTCGTCTATAAACACGCCTTTCTTTTGTGAGCTAGCGGTAAATGAAAGCATGACGCTAATCAAAGAGATTGAAAGCAGAGTGGCGAGCATCAGTTCTATAATAGAAAAGCCTGATGACATTGCTGGCAAGCTTAAATATTTTTCTTCGGGCGTATTCAGCATAGTGAAAAGCCTGCGACAGAAGTTAAACTACAAGTCCTAATTCTACCTAACGTACTTAATGTAATTTTTCCTTTGTGATTTTTACTGCCGACAGTAAGTGTACTAGCACTGCCAAAGTGAAGCGTTCCATTAGGCGTAAAGGTTATATTCTGACTCTGCTTATTTGAGTTGGACAGTGTCATATTCCAATCTTCCAGTGCGATATACGTTGATTTGTCGTCCGCTTCACAAAGTAGTCTCTTCGAACATCTACAATCCATATTTTGAGTTAGTATGACGCACCCACCGCCCTCTGTGCCTACCTGTAGGTTTACGCTTTGATTTTGAATCAGTGCTTGCGCTCGTGCTGATTTTGCTAAATCACTCACTAATTTCAAGACATGCGCAAACTCTCTTTTTTCACGCCAGTCACTCAGTGACGGGACTGCAATGGATGAGAAAATGATAAGGAGTAAAACAACTATCATGCATTCTAAAAGGGTAAATCCACGATTTTTGATAAACCATGAACGTTGCTGTTGCTTCATATGGCGTGCCACCCTATGTGTAAAGAGAAACCCTACTCAAGTTCGGTTTCTCTTCATAGTTTATTAGGTATGATCAATGTAACGATAAATGGGCTAGGGATAAGCTGTACGATGGGTGAGATTTTAATAAACCGTGCAAAACTTACGAGAAAAAGGAAAGGAATAAGCCTCGGTTTCTCTACCGTAGACCTAATGGCGACATTGATAATTATTACACTGCTGTGCAAGCTTGGATATTCCAGTTATGAATCAATGCTCAATTTTTCAAAAGAATTCAGTATTAAGGTCTACCTACTCAACCTTAGGGTTACTCAATCAACACACTGGTTAACAAACGGTACGTACTTACCGCTGAATGCGCTTCCTCATCACCGGCTTAGTGACGTGGCGCTAACAGAACATCAAACAACAACGCGCGGATACCACATCACCGCCACGCTTAACTATAAAGATACAGCGAGTCAATGTCGGTTTTTAACGATTGATGAAAATGGCGTTTACCCAAACCATTGTTGGTTTTAACGAGTTGTAGACTACGAACAGTCAAGAGCCGCGCCAGATAAATCTTCTTTTATACCGTCGCTGCCGTTTGCATCGATGGCCACTGCTATTCGCCCATACTGAGAAAGCAGCAGAGCAGATGCATAGCTACTGGGTTTACCTGTCGCGCAAATTAGGATGGTTGCAGCTTTATTGATAGAACCAAACTGATCAAATTCAAGGTTGCCGCTTATTCCACTTAATGTGTTTTTGTCATTAATCGGCTGGCTGGTAATAATAATAGGTTCGTCATCGTTTTTACCATCGTCGTTGTTCTCATCGATGAAAACCATTTTTGCCTTTGACCAATCGTCAGTGCATTCTGAGTAATTCTCTGTTGGACACATGATGACTGTGGCTTGTTCATCGACAGCAGTAAATCGCGCTCTTTGAACAGCAGCACTTAAATTATTTAAATCTGCGGTTACTCTGTTAGTAATCAAAATACTTTGGATGTTCGGTGCAACCGCAGTAACTAAGATGACTACTATAGAGACAGTAATCAGCATTTCTAAAAGTGTAAATCCGTTTGGTATGTACTTAATTGACTTCATGTCTACATGCTTGCGTGTTTGCATTATCGTTTTATATTCTCTTGGCTTGTGCAACGTTTGATATTTATTTTGTCGCTGTTTTCATCTTTACTATTTGTAATTTACATTGGGTAGAAAACTGCATCAATACCTAATCCTTTAGAGTAAACTAGTATTGCGATTTATTGGTATAAAATATCATTTTTGAGCATTAACACCTATAACTCTCGTGTGAGTTACAGCAACATTTATCGTCGCCTACACGAAAAGAGTAATGTGGCTAGCAAGCCTTCTATACAAACTTAAGTAATCGAACGACAATACTACTAACATCTGATTTGATATTATCGTAGTATTATACTTCAGGACGCCTAAAAAATACGTGGATATTATGATGAAAAAACAAGCAGTTATTGAAGAAATGAAAGTGCTGCCTGAAATTGATGTGGAATATGAAGTGACCCGTCGAGTCTCGTTCATCAAAAAGCAGCTTTTATCGTCAGGTTTAAATTCACTGGTTCTAGGGATTAGCGGTGGAATTGACTCTTGTACCCTGGGTCGTCTGGCACAGATAGCAGTGAATGAGCTTAACCAAGAAAATCATGAACAATTCCAGTTTATCGCCGTTCGCCTTCCCTATAATACGCAGGCTGACGAAAAAGACGCACAGCAATCCATAGATTTTATTCAACCTTCACATGCGTTGACGGTGAATGTTCAACCAGGCGCAGATGCGATTCATTCGTCAACCAGCGACGCGCTTAGCAGCGCTGGTTTGTTACCAAGTAGCGATGCAAAAAGAGACTTTGTGAAAGGGAATGTTAAAGCGCGTACAAGGATGGTTATACAATATGAAATAGCTGGTATGGTTGATGGCTTGGTATTAGGTACGGATCATTCAGCTGAAAATATTACCGGCTTTTACACGAAGTACGGAGATGGAGCATGTGATTTAGCGCCACTGTTTGGTTTGAGTAAGCGTCAAGTTCGCGCAGTCGCTGCTCATTTAGGTGCACCGCACAATGTCATTACTAAAGCTCCAACCGCCGATCTCGAAAGCCTATCTCCTCAAAAAGAAGATGAACAAGCGCTAGGAATGTCTTACGACCAAATTGACGACTTCTTGGAAGGAAAACCTGTTTCTGCAGAAGTGGAAGAGAAATTGCTCTATATTTATGAGCGTACACAGCATAAGCGTGTGCCAATTCCAACAATTTACGATGAGTTGTAGTCATGAAAAAAATTGAAGCTATCATTAAACCGTTCAAAATGGACGATGTTAGGGAAGCGCTAGCTGAAGTCGGTATCGCAGGGATGACAGTGTCAGAAGTAAAGGGGTTCGGCCGACAAAAGGGTCACACTGAGCTTTATCGCGGCGCAGAATACCAGGTCGATTTCCTTCCAAAAATTAAGATTGAGCTTGTGCTTGACGATGAACGAGTAGAGCAAGCTGTAGAGGCAATACAATCGTCAGCAAAAACTGGCAAAATCGGTGATGGTAAAATTTTCGTTTACAACGTTGAAAGCGCAGTGCGTATAAGAACGGGTGAACAAAACGAAGATGCAATTTAGCGTCATCATAAAGCACAGCGAGAAAAGGGAGCTGCACGCTCCCTTTTTAATCTGCGCTGGCTGAAAACTAATGTTTGTCTTCTGAGCATTCACCAGTTTGGGGATCACAACAGCTGCTTTGTTCACTGTGAGCGTGACCGTGTTCAAGCTCTTCGGCCGTAGCTTCCCTTACATCAATAACCTTTACATCAAACGTAAGTGGAATGCCTGCTAGTGGGTGGTTCCCGTCGACGACGACTTCTTCATCTGTCGTTTCAATGATTATTACCGATTGCTCACCTTGCGGTGTAGTCGCTCTGAATGACATACCGACTTCCACGTCCATGCCTTCAAACATCGAGCGCGGTACAGTTTGGACTAACTCATCAGCTCGCTCGCCGTATGCTTTTTCAGGCGCAACTGAGATATTAAAACTATCGTCTTTGGTCTTGCCTATCAATGCGTCTTCAAGTCCTTCAATAAGAAAACGTCGACCTAGCAACACTACAAGAGGGGATTTTCCTTCTGATGAATCAAGCGTTGTGCCGTCTTCCGTTGAAACCGTGTAGTGAAGCGTTACAACGCTGTCAGAGGTGATTGTCATAATAGTTCCTAATTCGGGCCTTTAACTTTGCGCTAAAGGCATACATTTACTCCGCTTTGAACCAAGTCTAGCGGCGCTTCTTTACAATATTACTGGCTTGTTGCTCAATATCGTATGGCAAGGGTCTAGGGTAGCAGGTAATGTCTTTATTATCAGCCAATCTGTGTAAATCTTCTGTCGTAGTGTCGTTATTTAACACGGCCATGATCCATGTCTCATCGCCAAGTCTGCCCACTGATATTACTTTACCCGCTGAGCGCCAATTGTCCCCTAGTTGCTTTTCAAGCGTATCGCCACTGTTTACGTCAATAGCGGCATCTATCTTAAAACTAAATGCGGCGCGTTTATTCTTCCCCAAAAAGCGAGTCCGCGCCACGACTTCCTGGCCCATGTAACACCCTTTATCGAAGTCTATTCCGTTAAGTGCATGAACGTTTAGCATTTGCGGAACATATTCTGCGATAGCACCTGCCTGTAAGCTTGGCAATACATGTGAAATTTGAATAGCGTTAAACACCTCATCCTCGAAGCAAGGTATATGAGCGTCGGTTATATTAGTTTGTAGCACATCGGCGATGGGGTTTGATACGGCAACTATTGCGCCTTGAGCAGATGCACCGAGGGAAAAGGCAAAGCCATCGGTATTCTGTATTATGGTGCTCTCTGATTCTTCTTTAACACTCTTTGCTAAAAGAGCGATATCATCGGGTGAAAAAACGCCGGTAAGTGTTTTTTGTATTGCGTCAGACGAGACGAAATAGATAGCGTACTTTTGAGTAATATCCTGAATATCAACCTTAGAAAATACACCGTATTTACCCAATTGTGCCAAAGAATGCTGTCCAGAGGTCTCATTGGTGAGCATTAATAGTTGGTTATCATACCTGATTGCATGACCTACAGACCATGTTTTACCCTTGTTGTCGCAATGCGCATAAAACCTTGCAATGTTGCTGCTTAACGCATTTACGTTGATGGTTATTTGGCCATGAAGGTAACTATCAGCTTGTTCTCCTTCTAGCGCAATTATCATTCTGTCATTCAGCCTTACCGCGAATGTTTCTTTAAGATTGGTTAATGATGAAAGCGTGTCCATTATGAAAACTCATGTTTGTCGGTATAGTCACAAAGTAGGGTAATTCGTATTTTTATCAAGGGTAAACCAAATATTTAGCGCTACTTGAGTGGGTCCATGTACCGTTTTTAGCTTATACATCGCTGAAAAAACATACCATAAATATCAGCACACTCTATTTTTGACTACTTTTCTGTTCAAAAGAGCAGTGATCCTAATAGGGCCAGCATGGTATTATGGTGATGAATTGTTCTGTGTAAGAAGTGACTATGTTTGAACCAAAAAGATTAGCTAGATTGAAATGGGCGTGCCGCCGTGGAATGCTCGAATTAGACGTATTGCTATTGCCTTTTGTAGAAGAAGCATTCGACTCGTTAAGTTTTGAGGATCAAGAGACGTTCGAGCGTTTGTTAACAAGTGATGATCCCGATTTGTTTGCATGGATAATGGGACATCAAAAGTGTGAGGACCCGGCTCTGGCAGCAATGGTCTCTACGATCGTCAACCGTGTCAAAGTATAGGATTGAGCTTACTCATTTAGAACTAAGAACGCTTCTGTCTAGATTGGGGTTAATAGTAACGATTGGCTTTGCCTTAAACGCATTACAGCCTGCTGTTTGGTCGTATGTAAGCGAGTTCTATTGCCGTTGTGCCCTTGTCTTGCTATCGATTGCTTATGTAGCACCGAGTTGTATCCGGTGCTTTTTATCGTCCACGCCTTGTTTTTCTTATGCGTTGAGCGTTTCCGATTTTGGACGGCTCAGCGTAGTAGAATGTGCCCAAATAAGTGGAAAAACGACCTTATCAGCAAAACGAGTTAATGATGCGAATGGCGGCGCCGAAATGCAGTTACACCCATCTTCACTTATTCTTCCATGGGGGCTATGTCTTCATGTAGCGCAGTCGAAAAAAGGGTGGTTAGACAGGGGGCATAAGCATTTCGTCTGGGTGTTGAGGTCAGAATGCACAGAGGTCAATTATCGCAGACTGTGCAGAGTAATAAATTATTTAAAAAAGAATACTCGGTCAGGGAATTTGTAAGATGTTTCGTGAATATACCAAAGCGCTTTTCAAACGGGTTGATAAGCGTAAGTTGATGCAATTTAAACCACCCACGTTACCGCAGCGAATCTACACCAAAACATTACGTATTGATCAAACGCATTATGAAAAATTCTGTAAAGAAGTTGCGTGGCTAGAAAGCGGTCGTATTCATCCTCTTTATCTTCAAATGGTTTCACTGCCCCTTCAAATGCAGTGTTTATTAGATAAACAAAGCCCTTTTCCATTGTTAGGATTAATCCACTCTGGTAATCGGGTTGATGTACTCAGTGATTATGACATTAGCGAGTGGTTTGAATTTCGTGTTCGCTTCAGTGATGTGACACCTCATGTGCGCGGATGGGAGATGCATGTGTTGCTTGATGTATTGCAGCACGGAAAGTTGGTTTACAGCGCCACCAGTCGCTACTTGGTGAAAGTTAAAGCCGTTCATGTGGCGCCTTATTTTACGACAACGCAGAACCAGGCTGAATGCAACATTCCATTCAAATCGAAAATAGCAGAAGTATATGTAGCTTCTGATACCGGCCGCCGCTATGCGAAGCTCTCGCACGACTACAACCCAATACATCTTACCTCTTTATCCGCAAAGGTATTTGGCTTTAAAACTGCGATTGCGCATGGTATGTGGACATTGTCGCGTGCTATTTCTGCATTTGAAGCTCATCGAGAAGAGGAGAACACTGGGGCGGCAAATTATATAGATTGCCAATTTAAGAAACCCGTTTATTTACCAAGCAGTATCGACATTTCCCAGCGCAGCGATAACGAGAAAAACATGACGGTAGATGTTACAGGCAGCAAAGACAACGCACTGCATTTAACCGCTTTTATAAGATGCGGCGAATCATAAAATCACGTTGTATTAGCGCGATGAAGGTGGGAGAGCCCCACCTTTTTTCACGAAAGTATTACGTACCTTGTGCGACTAGTCGGCGAAGCTCCCTTCAGTAATAAGCGAGCCAACATCAGCACCAGAAAGTTGCTTTTTCGGAATAAGAATCGTGGGTTTTGGCTCATCAAGTTGTTTGGGATGATCAAGATTAAAGTGTAGCCCGCGGCTTTCTTTTCGCTCCATCGCGCATCTCACAATAAGCTCCGCCACTGTAACTAAGTTGCGCAATTCCAGTAGATTATTACTCACTCTGAAATGCGCATAATATTCGGCAATTTCTTGTTCTAGCAATTTGATGCGCCGCATCGCTCGCTCTAAGCGCTTGTCTGTTCTGACAATACCTACGTAATCCCACATAAACAAACGAAGTTCGTGCCAATTGTGCTGAATTATAACCTCTTCATCTGAATCAGATACTTGGCTTTCGTCCCAAGGCGCAATAGATTCATCACAGTTAGCATTGTGAAGCTTCGTCATTATATCTTCAGCCGCCGCGCTCGCAAAAACGACACATTCTAAAAGTGAATTCGATGCCATTCTATTAGCGCCGTGCAGCCCTGTATATGCTACCTCGCCGATAGCATAAACGTTATCTAAATCAGTTTTTGCGTTAAAGTCGGTGATCACGCCACCACAGCTGTAGTGCGCTGCCGGTACAACTGGGATCGGTTCCCGTGTGATGTCGATACCTAAAGAGCGACATTTGCGATAAATATTAGGAAAGTGTTTAACGATGAAGTCAGCAGGCTTATGGCTTATGTCTAAGTACATGCAGTCGGCACCAAGACGCTTCATTTCAAAGTCGATAGCTCTCGCTACAACGTCTCGTGGTGCAAGATCTCCACGCTCATCGAATTTGTGCATAAACCGCGTGCCGTCGGCATGACACAAGTTTGCACCCTCACCGCGTAATGCTTCAGTTATAAGGAAGTTTCGAGCCTGAGGATGAAACAAGCAAGTTGGGTGGAACTGATTAAATTCCATGTTCGCTACGCGACAGCCAGCTCGCCACGCCATGGCAATTCCATCGCCGCTGGACACATCAGGGTTTGAAGTGTACTGATACACTTTGCTACCGCCCCCCGTCGCCAGTGCAATAAACGGTGCTCGTATAACCTCAACATGCTCCTGCTGGCGGTTCCAAACATATGCACCAACGCAGGTATTTTTTTTGCTTTTCGACGGAATAAGATCAATAGCATTGTAGCGCTCGAATACATGAATATTGGGATGGGTTGATACTGCGTCGTTAAGCGTAATTTGCAGTGCTTCACCGGTAGCGTCTGCAGCGTGCAATATACGTCGGTGACTGTGACCACCCTCTCGGGTGAGATGAAAACGCTCTTCTCCTGACTCGCTTTTTTCTGTGTCAAACGGCACGCCATAGCCAATAAGCCACTCTAACGCGGTTTTAGCTTTCTCGGCAGTAAATCGAACCGCTTCTTCCTCGCACAAGCCTCCGCCTGCCGCGAGAGTATCTTTAACATGTGCGTCAATTGAGTCCTGTTCGTCGAAAACGGCTGCTATCCCTCCTTGAGCGTAGCGTGTGGAGCCTTCATTTCTGTCGCTTTTACTAAGTACAATTACCTGACAATGATCGGCAAGCTTGAGCGCTAAACTTAATCCAGCAGCACCACTACCTATAATAAGCACATCACATCTGTGTTCTATTGCATTAGATGTAGAAGTTAGTGAAGAGGATACAGATTTCATGTATTTTTATATCAATCAAAACGAGCAAAGGTCCGGCAAGTCTAAAGGATGGGAAGCAAAACACAATCATTCTTGTACGTGCTTTTAAGCATTTTTTAAAATATTTAATGCTACTATCGAACTTTTGCAAAAAGAACGCGTCTACCTCATGCTTGTTTAGAGCTTGTGTGTAGTTGAAGTAGGGAGTAACAGCTCGAATGAGCGAGCAGATAACCGACCAACAATTGGTCGAAAAAGTACAGCGTGGAGATAAGAATGCATTCAACCTATTGGTAACTCGTTACCAACATAAGGTAATGCATTTGGTGTCTCGCTACGTAAAAAATACAGGTGATGTCGCCGATGTGACGCAAGAAGCATTTATCAAAGCGTACCGCGCATTACCCAATTTTCGTGGCGATAGTGCATTTTACACATGGCTTTATCGCATTGCGGTGAACAGTGCTAAAAACTATCTTGTATCACAAGGTAGGAAACCACCTGCAAGCGACGTAGATGCCGATGAAGCAGACTTTTACGAGGGTAGTGATGCGCTAAAAGAGCAGTCTACGCCGGAGCGGAGCCTTCTTTCCGAAGAAATTGAAGAAACGTTATTCAAGGTTGTGGAAAAACTGCCTGATGACTTGCGAATGGCGATAACGCTCCGTGAAATCGAAGGGCTCAGTTATGAAGAGATAGCCAGCGTAATGTCTTGTCCTGTTGGTACCGTAAGGTCGCGAATATTTAGAGCGAGAGAGGCTATCGATAAGGTTATTCAGCCGTTGTTAGAGAATTAAAAAGAAACAAAATCAAAAAAAGATGAACTTTCTTATTTTCAAGATGACTAACAGCTGTGTTAGGGTAGTAATCGATCAATTTGATCTGGAAATGAATATATGACGCATCAGCAAGAAAAATTGTCCGCATTCATGGATGGTGAACTAGAAGACAATGATATCATTAATGCAGTAAAGCAAGATGATGAACTTCGTGCCAAGTGGCAACGTTACCATGTGATCCGCGGAGTAATGCGCAAAGAAGCGAGCGTGGCGCCGAATTTAGATATTACAGCAAGCGTGGCTGCGGCTCTGGAAAGTGAGCCTGCAATTGTTGCTCCGAAACAATCTCGTTGGCGCTCATTACCTGTGCTGGGAAATGTCGTTCCCTTTGCGAAGCAATCAGGCCAACTTGCAGTTGCGGCATCAGTAGCAGTTGCTGTTATCTTCGGTGTTCAGTATAGCAACCAGGAAGCGCCAACAGAGCCGTTTATGACTGCTCCCACTGTTGGTCCCATTGGCGGGTTAGCGCCAGTGAGCCTTGAACAAACGAGATCACTGCCACGAAACGATAAGAATGACTTACTTGAGAGAAAGCGAAAGATTAATGCGCTTCTTGCCGATCATGAGCAACAAGTAAAGCTTAAACAAGCAAAAGAATCCGAAGAGGAAAGTAGCGAACAGGGAAGTCCTCAGTGAAAGCGCGCTAGCTCGCCTGATGAATAAGTAAACCTTACGTTTTTAGTTTTATCCGTACCAGCATATAATGCTGGTACGTTCGTTTTAGGGGCAAGGAAAATGCGATTTGGTAATTCGCTGACAGTTATTTTATTTTTGTTGGGTTTTGGTGTTGCAGATAATGCTGTGGCATTTCAGGTTGAAGATCAAAAAGAGCCGATGTCAAGTTCGCCACAAAACAATGACGCTCGGGATGAAGACATTGACAATAAGGAGACGCCAAAACAACAACGAGTCGAGAGACGGCATCCCCAAAACTCCTTTGAATGGTTGTTGCTGCTTCAAAATCTTATTACCAATGCTAATTTTCAAGTTTCTTTTGTGCAAACCAAGGCTGGGCAGGAAACTATCCCATACTTATGGCGTCACGGATTATTAGATGACGGTACTGAATTAGAGCAGTTAAATCTCCAAAATGGCCCTGGCAGGGAGTTGATCAGGATTAACGACGTCGTAAGTGTTTTTGAACCTGATGTACAGCCCTATAGTTTACGGTCTAACCATATAAATGGGCCCATACCCAGTGTGTTACTTTATCATCCAGAGTCTTTGTTAGAGAGCTACGAATTTATTACGGTAGGCCGAGCGAGAGTAGCGGGCCGATCAGCGCAACAAATTAGGGTTGTTAGTAGAGACAACACGCGCTTTGGTTATCAGCTTTGGTTGGATGAGGCATCGGGTATGTTACTGAAGCTAAATATGCTTGATCTGCAAGGCGCCCTTTTAGAACAAATTCAAGTAACCGCGTTTGCCATTTCAGCAGAGCCATCTGAATACTTTTCTCGTATTAATGTCAATTCACTGCCCAAGCCCATGGCGATGAATAACACTCAAACTCGGCCTCATTCGTGGAAGGTGGGGTATTTGCCAAAAGGAATGCATGTTGTGAAACAGGATACCAGACGTCTAGCGTTAACAGGGCAGGTGGTAGAGCACAAGCTTTTTTCCGATGGTTTGATTGACGTGTCTGTGTATGTGCAGCCTGCAAGAGATGCCGTCGGTGGAGATTTAGCGTTGAGAAATGAGGTGAGTACCTTTTTAACGTTAACCGATGGAAAAGCACAGGTGACAGTTGTTGGCGAGATTCCGCTTCAAACAGCAAACGCCATAGCAACATCTCTTATGCCTTTAACATCAAACTAAGGTATTTATGATAAAAGAAACCGCAACAGTTGTTGCAATTGACGGCGATAAGGTAACGGTTGAAGCTGCAATAAAGTCTACGTGCAGTGCGTGCGGTGCACAGGAAGATTGTGGTACCGGAGTAATATCTCGAGCGCTTGCACCAAAAACGCAGCAACTAGTACTTCGCACACCGATGTCAGTAAGATTAGGGCAACAAGTCACTGTGGGTATCCCTGAAGCAGGGATCCTAAGCGCATCCGCTTGGCTGTATATGTTACCTCTTGTTGCTTTCATTACCTTTTTATTCCTAACTGCTTCGATATTAAATAATTTTGGCGTCAGTCATGAGCTACTTAATATTATGATAAGCGGTGTATTGACCTTCTTTGTATACAAGCTGATAGCAAAAAAGCTTCAACATCTGGAAAAATTAAAGTACCAACCGGTCATACTTGAAAAGTTAAAAGGATAAAATTTTCTTTTGCTAATTCGCTTTTCACTCAATAAATGGGTAAAATCCGCACGCGCTGCGTATAACCCTTAAAGCAAGGCAAGCAGCATTTTTTGTTTAATGAATTTTTCTGCAGGTAATTTCCAGCATTATGCAACAATCGCACATTCGTAACTTCAGTATTATCGCCCACATTGACCACGGTAAGTCTACGCTGTCAGACCGTCTAATCCAGCATTGCGGAGGGCTTACAGACCGTGAAATGGCGGAACAGGTTCTTGACTCTATGGATTTAGAGAAAGAGCGCGGTATCACGATAAAAGCGCAAAGCGTGACACTGAACTATGAAGCGCGCGATGGTGAAACATATCAGCTCAATTTCATCGATACGCCAGGGCACGTTGACTTTACCTATGAAGTTTCTCGTTCTCTTGCTGCCTGTGAAGGTGCGCTTTTGGTGGTTGATGCAGGACAGGGCGTAGAAGCACAAACTTTGGCAAACTGCTATACCGCTATCGAGATGGATATGGAAGTGGTGCCTGTGCTAAATAAAATCGACCTGCCGCAGGCTGAACCAGACCGCGTTGCAGAAGAAATTGAAGATATTGTAGGTATCGATGCACTTGACGCTGTGCGCTGCTCTGCAAAAACCGGTATCGGTATTGAAGATGTGCTTGAAGTCATCGTTAATAAAATACCGCCGCCAGAGGGTGACCGCGAAGCGCCACTTAAGGCGCTGATCATCGATTCTTGGTTTGACAACTACCAAGGCGTTGTTTCACTGGTACGAATTGTCGAAGGGCAGTTAACTAAGAAAGACAAAATTCAAATTATGTCGAATGGACAAACGCACCAGGTTGATAAGATAGGTGTGTTTACCCCTAAGCCTCTTGATACAGGCACGTTAAGAGCCGGCGAAGTAGGCTTTATCATCGCAGGGATTAAAGATATTCAAGGTGCGCCAGTAGGTGACACAATTACGCTGGCACGTGAGCCAGCGGACGCAATGCTACCAGGTTTTAAAAAGGTTAAACCTCAGGTTTATGCCGGTATTTTCCCTATTAGCTCTGATGACTATGAAGACTTCCGTGACGCTTTAGCAAAACTAAGTTTGAACGACGCGTCACTATTCTACGAACCAGAAAGCTCTGCAGCCCTTGGCTTTGGCTTCCGTATTGGCTTCTTAGGCATGCTGCATATGGAAATTGTTCAAGAACGTTTAGAGCGTGAATATGACTTGGGCCTAATAACAACAGCGCCAACGGTAATCTATGAAGTAGAGACGACGAAAGGCGAGATATTAACTGTTGATAGCCCAGCTAAACTGCCGCCGGTGAATGACATTGCCGAAATTCGAGAGCCTATGGTGGAAGCCAACATTCTTGTGCCACAAGAATACCTCGGCAACGTAATTACGCTTTGTGTTGAAAAGCGCGGTATGCAAACCAACATGACATACCACGGTAAGCAAGTGGCGGTAACGTATGAGCTGCCAATGGCAGAAGTGGTACTTGACTTCTTTGACCGTTTGAAATCTACCAGCCGAGGCTTCGCATCGCTTGACTACAACTTCAAACGTTTCCAAAGCTCGGATATGGTACGTGTTGATATTCTCATTAATGGCGAGCGAGTTGACGCATTAGCAGTCATTACACACAGAGAAAACTCTCAAGGCCGTGGCCGCGAGCTGGTAGAAAAGCTTCGCGAGCTTATTCCACGTCAAATGTTCGATATCGCGATTCAGGCGGCTATCGGTAACCATATTGTTGCTAGAAGTACCGTTAAGCAGCTACGCAAAAACGTCATCGCGAAGTGTTATGGTGGTGACGTAAGCCGTAAGAAAAAATTACTTCAAAAGCAGAAAGAAGGTAAAAAGCGAATGAAGCAAGTGGGTAATGTTGAATTGCCACAAGATGCGTTCCTTGCAGTATTGAAGGTGGGCAAATAATGGCAAATTACTTCTCCTTGATTTTGGTGGCACTCACCTTAACTACAGGGTTAATTTGGCTAGTGGACAGCCTAGTGTTTGCGCCAAAGCGAAAAGCGCGTCTTCAGGCTGCTGCTACAGCTGAGGGGGCGGGCTATGGAGAAGATCCACAGCTGCCATATCTGGTAGACACGTCACAACAGATTTTTCCAGTTATCGCTTTTGTATTAGTGTTGCGTTCGTTTTTGTATGAACCGTTTCAAATCCCATCAGGCTCAATGATGCCCACTTTATTAGTGGGTGACTTCATTTTGGTTGAAAAGTTTGCTTATGGCGTGAAGGACCCGGTTTTCAGAAGTAAGTTAATAGAAACGGGTGTCCCTGAGCGTGGAGACGTCGTTGTATTTAAATATCCGGAAGATACTTCGGTGGATTATATAAAACGGGTCATAGGATTACCTGGCGACACGGTTGTCTATCAGAACAAACAAGTTTATATAAAACCCAAATGCGAGGGTAACGAAAATTGCCCTAAGCTGAAAGCGGTACCATTGACATTTCAAGAGCGCGGCGAATTTGTTCAAGATATGGCGCAATTAATGAGATACACCGAAGATTTGGGCACTGTTGAGCACGATATTTTGCGTCACCCTGTTCGCGAGATATCTCCTGCACACTTTTATACTCAAGCACGAACTCGCAGCAACGAGTGGGTTGTGCCTGAGGGCGAATATTTCGTCTTAGGTGACAATCGAGATAATAGTCGCGATAGTCGATTTTGGGGATTTGTACCGGATGAAAATTTAGTCGGTAAGGCAGTCGCTATTTGGATTTCTTTTGAGTTCGAACGCAGCCCGTCTGATTTTCTTCCTACGTGGATCCCTACCGGCGTTCGATTTGAACGAGTGGGTGGCATTCATTAATGCAGGGAATAGATAAATATCGTCGCTTGTATAAAGCGATAGGCTACACATTTACGGATGAAACGTTACTAGAGCAAGCGCTAACTCACCGAAGTGCGGCTAAGCAGCACAACGAGCGTTTAGAGTTTTTAGGTGATGCAATATTAGGCATGATCATCGGCGAAACGCTCTTCAAGCGCTTCCCCACGGTTCCTGAAGGTAAACTCACACGCATGCGCTCTACCCTTGTTAAAGGTGAAACACTCGCTGAACTGGCAAAGGAAACCAGCGTCGGCGAATTACTTAATTTAGGACCAGGTGAACTTAAAAGTGGTGGTCATCGCAGAAGCTCTATATTAGCGGATGCAGTTGAGGCTATTTTGGGGGCCATTTATCTTGACTCTGGCATGGAAGAAGTGCGCGGCGTGATTTCTCGCTTGTGGGAAACACGAATTATCAAGTTAGACCCGAACGCTCACCCTAAGGACAGCAAAACGCGCCTTCAGGAGTTTTTACAAGGTCGTAAACAAGCGCTGCCAACGTATGAAGTACTGTCTATATCAGGCAAAGACCATGCGCAAACTTTCGAAGTAAGTTGCACAGTTGATAGCCTTCCCGGGGCTGTTGTGGCGTCTGGTAACAGTCGTCGTAAAGCAGAACAAGAAGCAGCTCGGTTAACATTGGAGAAGCTTGATGACAACGCTGAATGAGTCAAATTTGCCAGACATGCCCGAAATTAACACTCGCTGTGGTTTGGTTGCCATCGTGGGCCGCCCCAACGTGGGAAAATCAACGTTACTAAATCGTCTGCTGGGTCAAAAAGTAAGTATCACTTCTCGTAAGCCACAGACCACTCGCCATCGTATTTTAGGTATAGATACTGAGGGTGATTATCAAGCAATTTATGTTGATACCCCAGGGCTTCACCAGGATGAAAAGCGTGCTATCAATCGCTACATGAACCGCGCAGCATCAAGCTCTCTTGCTGAGGTTGGGTTAGTACTGTTTGTTGTAGAAGGTGACCGTTTTAATGCTGAAGATGAAATGGTGCTAAGCAAAGTTAAGCAAGCTAAGCTACCTTGTTACCTCATCGTCAATAAGATGGATAAGGTTGAAGATAAAGAAAACTTTATGGTTCACCTTAAGAAACTCGGCGAAAAGCACGCTTTTGAACATATGATCCCTATCAGTGCTAAACAGGGTAAAATGGTAGATGAAATCAGGGATTTGGTGGCTAAGTCGCTTCCAAAAAGTGATTTTTTCTTTCCAGAGGACTATATAACTGACCGTTCAAGCCGTTTTATGGCGGCTGAAATCATCCGCGAAAAGCTTATGCGCTTTACGGGAGATGAGTTGCCGTATTCAACCACAGTAGAAATAGAGCAGTTTAAAATGGCTGAAAACGGTGTTTATCGTATCAATGGTTTGATTTTGGTTGAAAGGGAAACACAGAAGCGCATGATCATTGGTAAGGGCGGTAAGCATTTGAAAACCATTGGTGAGCAAGCGCGAAAAGATATGGAAAACCTTTTTGATAACAAAGTGTTCTTGGAGCTCTGGGTTAAAGTTAAACAGGGTTGGGCTGACGACGAGCGAGCACTTCGTTCACTTGGTTATGGTGATGATACCAATATTTAACCAACGCACTTGAAAATGCATTTTTATAAAGAGCCAGTGATCTAGGCTCTTCCCATTTTCGTTCTCATTCTCACCATTTTAAAATGACAAAGCGCGGGAGCGTACATGGCTATATCAGATATGCGCAGACAGTACTCTAAAGGGTCGTTGAAAGAGTCTGACTTAACTCCTAATCCATTCATACTCTTTGAAACGTGGCTTAAAGACGCTATTGATGCAGGGATCCCAGATCCTACCGCAATGACAGTAGCAACTGTTGACAGCAGCGGTCAGCCTTCACAACGTATAGTACTGTTGAAAGACGTAAGCGATAAAGGTTTTGTTTTTTTTACAAACCTCGGGAGTAGGAAAGCTCAAGAGCTTGCTGTGAACCCGAAGGTTTCTTGTCACTTTCCATGGTTTTTTATGGAACGGCAGGTGCGCGTGTGCGGTGTGGTTGAAAAACTGTCGGTTACAGAGAATGCGACCTATTTTATCTCTCGTCCAAAAGACAGTCAGCTGGCAGCCTATGCGTCTAAACAAAGTAAGCCTATCGGCAGTAGAGAGTTATTGCTGACTCAATTTAAGCAACTTAAAGAAAAGTTTGCCAACAAAGCGCTTCCTGTACCCGATTTCTGGGGGGGCTTTAGGATTATTCCCCACCAAATAGAATTCTGGCAAGGTGGAGAAGATAGGCTCCATGATAGATTCGAATACAACAAAGCGCAAAGTGGAGTGTGGGAAACACAGCGTTTAATGCCGTGAATCGGCGTGTAATACTATCCCCGGTAACGTAGCGATTTATGATCGATAGTCATTGTCATTTAGACCTGATACCAGATGCCATATCAACGAGGGATGTCTTGCAAGCCGCGGTTAAGGCAGGCGTTTCGCGTATACTAGCCCCGAGCATTAGTGAAACATCTTGGCAACGATTATTAAGTATGAGCGATGCGTTTCACCAGCTGCTTCCTATAGACGTCGCCGTTGGTTTTCATCCCTATTTTCTGGATAGCACGTTATCACACTCACAAATAGTTGATGCAATGCTAAATCGGCTCATTGACGCAGCGTGCTCTGGGCATTCGGCAATCAAGGCAGTGGGCGAAACCGGTTTAGACACTCATATAAAAGTGCCAATGGCGCTACAACAGGCCGTACTTTCGGTTCACTTGACCACGGCGAGCAAATACGATTTGCCCATCATTCTTCATCACCGCAAGAGCCACCATTTATTGTTTGAGGCACTAAAAAAGATTACGCCGGATAGAGGGGGAGTGATCCATGCCTTCTCTGGCAGTGTGGATGTTTCTCTTCGCTACATTGAAAGAGGCTTTCTATTGGGTTTTGGCGGAACCATCACCTATGCGCGTGCAAACAAAACACGCGATACACTACGGTATTTAGCTGAGCATCATTTAGATAAAATTGTTCTCGAAACCGATGCCCCTGATATGCCAATGAATGGCCGTCAAGGTATGCCTAACTCCCCTGAATTCTTACCTGATGTTGTAGATACCATTGAGGCGTTGACTGGTATTAGTAAAGGCACAATTATCAAGCAAACGTCGGAAAACTATCAGCGTTTGTTTGACTAGCATACTCATACTGTTACCTAGCGGTTTTTTGCGTTGATGACTTGGATGACCCACGGCCGAGACTTGTAGAAAAGCCGCGTTAGATAAATACCCATTGTCAAAGCAAAAAACATAAGAATACATGCGATAAACGTCAGTTGATAACGCAAAGATAACGGACTTTCTAATACTGCAAGCGTATTCATGTGCACGTTAACATACCCCACCACTTGGTTGCTTTCATCAAATATAGTACTGACATAGGTTAAAGGCGTAAAATCCTCATTTTCGTTCAACGTGACCACGCTATCGATTCGCGGAAGTGGTGCAATATATTTCCCTTGTCTGTCGAATACTGACAACGAAAGAATATGCGGCTCTTGTAGCAGAACGTCTACGATACTTTCTATCTGTAGAAGGTTAACCGTTGTCTTTGACAACTGCGTTGACGTTTCGGAATTGTTTGATGATCCCTGACTAAGCGCAGATTCTATAGAGAATGCCGGCGCGAGTAGCTTGGCATATTGCCGGGCAATACTCTCACCTGAAAATCGAGTTTGTACGTTGAGCCAGTCATTTTGGTACTGTTGAAAAAGCAGGATGAGTACAACAGCTGAAGCAAGAACGGATCCTACCACAATGGTATGGAACAACCGTTTCAGCGCGGTATAAAGTGAATGTGGGTCACCACTTTTTTGTGCAATCGCAATGCTGCTTTTCTTAACCAATTCGTGTTCCAGCTGTTTTTCGGGAGTCTTACAGTAGGATAAAACCATTTAATTTTAAAGAGTATATTTTATTAGTTAGCCTAATTGGGTAGCATTGACGGTTTATTACTTATGTTGCTAACTTGCCTATCAATGATGAAAGATAAAACTATCGACTCTTGTGACTACCTAAGAAATTATCAAAATGACCATAAGTGCACATCGCTTAATGCATTTATTGACAATTATCCAACTCATACAGCGTATTCACATGTGGTAACTGTTGCAACCCAAGCGCTGACACCTCACCTCTTGTCGGCGGTTTTATTGGACCTAGCTGATTACTTCTCTCCTGCAAGCGTCAGTTTTCATCACCTACATAAAACGTTTGGTGAAGACGTTATTCAAGTAAGAGGTACACTTCGTGACTCAGATAATGCCGAAATTAATAAGCTAATAGGCGAAGTTAGTGACAGGTATGCCATCGATTTAGGTTTACAAGCATCTCAGCCTTCGCTTTCTACACCTGGCCTGCTTGTCATGGATATGGACAGTACCGTAATTTCAATTGAATGTATTGATGAGATAGCAAAACTTGCCAACGTAGGGGAAGAGGTCGCAGAAGTTACAGCAAAAGCCATGCGCGGTGAGATAGCGTTTAATGAAAGTCTAATTCACAGGGTTGCCTGCTTAAAAAATGTACCGGAGACAGCGCTCATTCAAATACGTGATAGCTTGCCTCTGATGCCGGGAGTACAGTCATTGATAACAACGCTGAAAGCTAACAACTGGAAGCTCGCGATTGCCTCAGGTGGCTTTACCTATTTCGCTGATTACTTAAAAGAGCGTTTAGGCTTAGATTTCGCTATATCTAACACATTAGAGGTAAAAAATGGTGCGTTAACCGGTGAGGTTATAGGGCCAATTGTAAATGCAGAGGTAAAAGCTGAAACGATCACTAGCTTGGCACGAGAGTGGCAAATACCTCATTCGCAAACTGCTGCAATGGGAGATGGCGCAAATGACCTTTTGATGATGGCCCAATCGGCGCTAGGTGTTGCTTGTCATGCAAAGCCTGTTGTAAATGAAAAGGCAAGCGTAGCCATTCGGCGCGGTCACCTACACAGTATGCTTTATTTCCTCGATAAGTAGATAGTATCAAAAGTTTGGGGCCGCAGCTTTCATAGCCATGGCCTCAACGTTCGTTGCGGTGTTTATTTTACGTATCACGCCATCACTTTATTGGAATGGGAGGGGTTATTCAGCGTCTTATTTGCGGTGATATCCTGTGCGCTAAAGCCATAACGAATAAGCACCTCGTCGGTGACGTCAACGAGGTGAGCACAAGCAGCAATGCCCCACATTTTCTTTTCTAGCTCTTTCGCTCTATGCATTGCGTACATAGTAACGTAATTTATTTCTGTCTGTAACAATGTTAGATCAGGCTTGCCCGTTGTGGTTAGCATTACGTGTACAGCAATAAACTGGCCTCTCAACATGGCATCTTTAATGAAAGCGCTACGCTGTTCATTGTTTTCAAATCTACTTGAATATCGAGGAATGATTGCCATTCGAGGGTCTTTTTGCGACGTATCGAAAGAAATAAATAACTCTTCTCGCAAAGGCATGTTTTCAAGCTTGACGGTTTTTATCCCACTTTGAACAAAGGGCGAGTCCTGCTTACGGTCTCTGAATAAAAACTCTAAATTGACTTGCCCACGTTCAGAAAATTGGGTGGTTAATGTTGTGATCCTTTCGTCTTGTTTACCAACGATACACGCTTGTGGCGTATATCTTATCCCTTCTTTACTCATAAGAAACGAAAGCGATGTGGCATTTCTAGCATTGATACAGCGAAGGGCTTGACCTATACCCGGTATTTCTTCTTCGTCGTTATCTACTTTTAGGTTTGCTTTGTTTTTCTTGATCAATTCATCGAAAAAGTGCCTTGCGCTTTTACCTTCTTCCCCGGTCATTGCCTTTAAGTGCAGAATGTTTTTTTCAGGGTTGTGATAGATAATATCGTATTGAAGGTGCATGACATCGAAAGAGGTCGTAATTTCTTGTAGCTTAGGAAACGCAACTTCTGCAATCCCTTCAAGAGCACCTTTATATTCTTTGCTTAATTCTATTCGAAGGCCAAGGCCGTGGACGGAAATATCCTCACTCACTCCTTTGTGGTCTATTTCCTCATTGTTAAAGCGCACTGATATAGGAGTTCTTAGCTGGTATCGACTTTCTAAGCGCTGCTCTTCGTATTTAAATCGAACGAGTTGAACATCTGAACTTGCACGATTTCTTGGGTGTCCGAAGTGTTTCAAATGTACGAGGTGCTCTTTATTATACTTGAGCTCGTTATATGCTTCTTGTCCCATAATGGATGTTACATCGGTGATGTGTGCCAAATAGACTAAATTTTTTAATTTAGACATCAACCGAGCCGGAGGAGGCGTATTAAGTTTCTTAACTTTATTCCCCACCGAATCAGGAATAGAAAGCGGTATATGAGCTTGTTCGGGAACCATATCAGTAAGTGTAATTTTGAATACACGCCAACTTGCTTTTCTTGCTCCGAACCCCGCGAAAACACGAAATAACGCCTCTTTTTGCGAAAGTTCGTCGATAGATGCAGAGTAAAAGTACACTTTTTCGTTTTGAAGATGCGTAAAGCTAAAAACGAAAATCTCTCTAACTTCGTTTGACTTATTGAGTAAACGCGTCAGCCTTTCTTGGCTTAATAAAAAGTTTAATCTACAGTTGTCAGCTTCATCTTGCCAGTAGTGAACGATTTCTCTATTGACCTCATTGACCATGGCGTAGCGGGGTATCAATGTCTTGTTTATCTCATCAATATAAACTGGCAGCGTTGGGCTACGTGGCGAAAAGTACTGCTCACAAATTTTGCTTGTTATTGCTTCTATGGTATTGGTCATATTGACTTTATAACGGCGTTTGTTGCCGTGTATAAAGCTTTCTAAAAAGTTGTCAAACGCTGGGTTAGGTCGATTTTTATCGCGCTGAAGCGCAAGGTAATTGACATCATTTTTCGTAGAAATTTTAACTAGGGTGTAGGCAATGCCATTTTTTTTGTCCATGGCAAATTCATTTTCTAACCCTCGAAAGAAGATAAAAAGCGTTTCACCTTTCTTAAAAAGTGTGTTCTTAGATAGCTTGATTTGTAAGCCTTCCAAGGATATGTCGACACTAAGTCCACGCATCGATTGATTCGCACTGTTGAAAATCTCTAAAGCAACGGCAAAGTTCATTCTCTCTGTGCTGCGCTGGCGGTAATCAAGCAGGTTAACTGTGGGAACTTTGAACTGCTCTAGTACGGCTGATCGCTGTTTCAAGCTCGGGTTTTCTTTCTCTTCTCTTTCTTGAATCAGCTCTTTTTCCCGCATCAACCGAAAGTTGTTCTCGGTATTTTGCACAGCCTCATATACGCCATAGGTATATCCGCCGAATACTCGCAGTTGCTCCTCAAATTTATCAACAGCAATATCGTCCATATAGTGCGTACGCCCTTGATGAACGTACTTATTACACTTCCCATCAACGTGCCCACGCAGGTCTATAGTTCGCTGGCAAGGCTTCGCTAAGCGCTTCACTTCCATCTTTATTAGAAAGCGCTTTTCTTTGGGGATGTCAGCACCGATTTGAAGCAATACCTGGTTAAACTCAGGCTCGTTAACCATAGGCTTAAGCTGTTCTATTATTTCAGCGTATTGCTTTAGATCTTGACTCATGAAGCTGCAACTTTATTGTTAAGTATCATTATTTTAGTTCTTATCGGCAGTTCTACAAAACACATTAGCGCTGCTAACATCAACGGTGTTGCACTCTTGCACATATGCGGCCTACAACCATTTCTTGTGCCAAATTACCGATCATTTAACTCACATTAAATGGTAGAATACTCTTTTTTAACAATGGAATATACTCGAATATGGCGAAACGTAAAACTGCTTATGTGTGCTCTGATTGTGGCGCTGAGTTCCCTCGCTGGCAGGGCCAATGCTCAGAATGTAAAGCGTGGAACACGATAAGTGAGTTTGTAGTGGCTAGTGCCAAAAGTGTGGCACGCCAAACTACGTCTGGTTATGCGGGGCAAACCGCTGCTAAAATCGAGACCTTAAACGCTATAGACCTAGAATCCTTGCCCCGTTTCTCTTCAACGTTTAAGGAGTTAGATAGAGTGCTAGGCGGCGGGATCGTTCCTGGCGCAGCCATGCTAATTGGTGGGTCGCCAGGTGCTGGTAAGAGTACACTTCTACTACAAGTCATGTGTCAGATGGCAAAAAGCGAAACCGCGCTTTACGTGACAGGCGAGGAGTCACTCCAGCAAGTAGCGATGCGTGCGAAGCGATTGAATCTTCCAGACGACAAGCTAATGATGCTAGCCGAAACGAATGTAGAAACCATTTGTGATCTGGCGCTTACGAAAAAGCCCAAAATTATGGTTATCGATTCTATTCAGGTCATGCATGTGTCAGATGTGCAGTCAGCACCCGGTAGCGTGTCGCAAGTACGTGAAAGCGCGGCGTATCTAACACGCTTTGCTAAACAAAACCATATTGCCATGTTCATTGTAGGTCATGTAACGAAAGATGGTAACTTGGCAGGCCCCAAAGTACTAGAACACTGTATCGACAGTTCTATGATGCTGGAAGGGGAAAGCGATGGGCGCTACCGTACACTTCGAAGCCATAAAAATCGCTTCGGCGCGGTTAATGAGCTTGGCGTGTTCGCTATGACAGAGAAAGGGCTTAAAGAAGTGAGTAACCCGTCGGCCATTTTTCTAAGTCGCGGAGATAACGAAACGCCAGGGTCGAGCGTGATGGTCATTTGGGAGGGCACCCGCCCGCTGCTAGTGGAAATACAGGCACTGGTAGATTACTCGCAAATGTCTAACCCAAGGCGTATTGCTGTGGGTCTAGACCAGAATCGACTATCCATGCTGTTGGCAGTACTTCACCGTCATGGCAATGTGCAAATGAACGACCAAGACGTTTTTGTCAACGTAGTGGGCGGCGTGCGCGTTTCTGAGACTAGTGCGGACTTGGCCTTGCTTTTAGCGATGGTTTCAAGCTTTAGAAATCGCTCGTTGCCTCGAGATTTAATCGTGTTCGGCGAGGTAGGCCTAGCCGGTGAGATCCGTCCTGTGCCAAATGGAACAGAACGCATTATCGAGGCGGCTAAACACGGGTTTAAGCGCGCAATTGTGCCGAAGGCTAATGCACCAAAGCAAACCATCGCGGGTATGACCGTAGTACCCGTTGCTCGCCTGTCCGAGGCACTAGACGCGCTTGAATAAATGGTCTGTGGTAGCGACTAAATGAGCGTTAGTTGGCTCCCTGGTATACTGCATTAACTAATGCATTGAGGTCTTTCTCGTCAATACTAGCGTCGTCGCTGTTTAAGGTGATTAACCGTCGAAGAGCACTAATACTTTCAACACTCATTTGTTCTACTTTACAGCCTAGTGAGACATTTTCTTCTCTAGTATCGGCGTGACGATATAGCTGTGATATGGAAAGGGTGATTACGGGGCTCTCTTCATTCGCTTGAAAAGTGGCTACGTACGGGTCATGGCTGTCAAACGGCAAGTTCGATAGCGCAGCCTCTTCAGCTTTAAGCTTGATACCTTGCAGCGATACATCACTAATTATTACATCTACGCAGATGCCATTATGTGCCAGAGTGCCTTTCACGTTTAAAGCCACTCGTTGAAATTGGCGTTTATCTGTCATAATTCAAATACCTTGCGTGCGTTTTGGCAATCAGTATTGGTCAAATTGCGTCCATGCGCAATGAAAAGCACATAAATAAAAAGCCGCTATCAATAATAGCGGCTTTCTTGTACGTCTGATTGGACGAAATTTATGTCGTATAACGAGTATTATTTAGACATACGCTTGTATTTAAGGCGATGCGGTTCAACCACATCTTGTCCGAACTCTTGCTTCAACCAGCTTTCGTAGTCTGAGTAGTTACCTTCAAAGAAGTTAATGTTACCTTCATCGCGGTAATCCATAATGTGCGTTGCCACACGGTCTAAAAACCAACGGTCGTGCGAGATAACCATGGCACAGCCTGGGAACTCCAACAACGCGTTTTCCAAGGCGCGAAGTGTTTCTACGTCTAGGTCGTTGGTTGGCTCATCCAGTAGCAATACGTTACCGCCGGCTTTCAGCAGTTTAGCAAGGTGAACACGGTTGCGCTCACCACCTGACAAGTCTTTGATGAACTTCTGCTGGTCGGTGCCTTTAAAGTTAAAGCGGCTACAATAGGCGCGGCTGTTAATTTCAAAGTTACCGATGCGAATAATGTCTTGCTCGTCAGAAATTTCTTTCCACACGGTGTTGTTTTCGTTCATGTGGTCGCGGAACTGTTCTACCGCAGCAATTTGAACGGTTTCACCTAAATCGATGGTGCCTGAATCAGGTTGCTCAGCGCCGGTAAGCATTCTGAATAAGGTTGATTTACCCGCGCCGTTAGGACCAACGATACCTACAATGGCACCCTTTGGTACTTTAAACGTTAAGTCGTCGATTAGTACGCGATCGCCATACGACTTTTTAAGGTTGCTTACTTCAATAACCTTATCACCTAAGCGTTCACCTGGTGGAATGAAAAGCTCATTGGTTTCATTACGCTTTTGGTAATCGCTGGTAGATAGTTCTTCAAAGCGGGCCATACGGGCTTTACTTTTAGCATGACGACCTTTCGGGTTTGAGCGTACCCACTCAAGTTCCTGTTTCATGCTCTTCATACGCGCCGTTTCGGTGCGCTCTTCTTGCTCTAATCGGTTTTCTTTTTGCTCCAGCCAAGAAGAGTAGTTACCTTCCCATGGAATACCTTCACCACGGTCAAGTTCTAAAATCCAACCTGCAACGTTATCGAGGAAGTATCTATCGTGGGTAATAGCGACAACGGTACCTTCATAGTCATGCAGGAAGCGCTCTAACCATGCGACTGATTCTGCGTCCAAGTGGTTGGTCGGTTCGTCTAGAAGCAACATTTCAGGCTTCTCTAGAAGTAGGCGACACAGCGCCACGCGGCGGCGTTCACCACCAGATAGTTTGCTAACGTCCGCATCCCAAGCTGGAAGGCGAAGGGCATCAGCAGCACGCTCTAGGGCGTTTTCTAGGTTATGGCCGTCTTTGGCTTGAATAATAGCTTCTAGCTCACCTTGCTCTTTAGCAAGGGCGTCGAAATCAGCATCCGCTTCTGCATAAGCAGCATACACTTCATCAAGGCGAGTCAACGCGTGTTTAACATCGGCTACGGCTTCTTCGATGTTACCGCGAACATCTTTTGTTTCATCAAGTTGTGGTTCCTGCGGAAGGTAGCCCACTTTTAAGCCCGGCTGAGGGCGAGCTTCACCTTCGATATCGGTATCTACGCTAGCCATAATGCGAAGTAAGGTTGACTTACCCGCGCCATTTAGACCTAGCACACCAATTTTGGCACCAGGGAAAAAGCTAAGAGAGATATTTTTTAGAATGTGTCTGTTTGGTGGGACGATTTTGCCCACGCGATGCATACTGTAAACGTATTGAGCCATGCTCTATCCTCGCTGAAAAAGCGGTGAAAAATAATTAAGTTTTAATGGGTGCGTATTCTACTCGTAACAGGGTAGTTTATGCTAGAGCCTGTTGACTCTTGATGTGCGGATTTTTGCGTTAAGTGTAAGCCTTTTAATTAAGAAATAGGACAGTTTCATTTAAGCGTGACGTTTTCGCGCTTGGCTGTTATTTGAGCGCTCATGTCAAAAAGATTGATTTATGCATCGGTTGGCGAAGCGATTTAAGGTAAACTTGCTTTTATAAAAATGAGTAATTTATAAGAATGAGTAAAACGTGCTCATGGGTGAGCTTGAAAGCAAATAGAAAGCACCCAGAGCGATACACTCAATACTATTCATATATCTGAACAGGTAATTAAGATGACCGCTATGAATAAACGCACATACAGCCTGGATGAACTTGCCAAACATGTAGGTGGGGAAGTGCAGGGCGATGGAAATGTTGCTATTTCTGCAGTAGGTACGTTATCTGGTGCAGCATCGCATCAAATCTCGTTTCTAACCAACCCAAAATATAAGCCGCAGTTAAAAGATACTCAGGCGGGTGCGGTAATTCTGCACGAAAGCTTAAAAGCAGACAGCCCAGTACCTGCCCTAGTTGTAGCAAATCCTCATGCTGCCTTTGCTCTTATTGCTCAGTTATTCGATACCACACCAGCGGTAGCGTCAGGTATTGCTGAGTCGGCGGTTATTGCACCATCTGCTCGATTAGGCAGCGATGTATCGCTAGGTCACAACGTGATCATTGAAGAAAACGTAGTATTAGGCGATAGAGTTACGGTTGGCGCAAATACGGTGATTCGCAGAGGTACTCATATCGGTGAAGGCTGCATAATCCATCCGAACGTGACCATTTATCATGACGTAGTGATTGGAAAGCGGGTAACGATTCATAGCCAAACAGTCATTGGCGCGGCAGGTTTTGGATACGCAAACGATAAAGGCGTATGGCTCCCTATTCCACAAACCGGGTCAGTTCGTATCGGTGACGATAGTCAGATTGGTGCTAGCAGCAGCATCGACCGCGGCGCGATGGAAGATACGGTGTTAGGTACCAACGTTATTATCGACAACCAAGTACAAATTGGCCACAACTGTATTATTGGTGATCATTCATGTATTTGCGGCGCTACCGGTATTGCTGGTAGCTGTCATATCGGCAAGCACGTGATTATTGGTGGTGGAGTGGGCATTAATGGCCACATTAGCATTTGCGATAATGTTCAGGTAACTGGCTACACCATGATTGTACAAGATATCACTGAACCGGGTGTTTATTCTTCTGGTCAGCCAGCACAAACCAACCGTGACTGGCGTAAAAATACGGTTCGTCTTGCCAAAATTGGTAGTTTATTTGACCGTGTTAAAGCCCTTGAAAAACAGGTCTGATCTCGCGCTGGCGCAGGTATTACGTTAAACCTGCGCCATTTATATTAATTTGGTCACAAAGCGGTATACAAGACCCTCAAAATGACTAGAATATGGCTCGAATTTGAGCAATCAGTGCGTAACGCCATATAAAAACCGCAGTTAAGGAGCCCCCATGTTTTCTCGCGAAATGAATATAGCTGACTTCGATCCTGAATTAGCCGATGCAATGTCTAAAGAGGTTGAGCGTCAAGAACATCACATTGAGCTAATTGCCTCTGAGAACTATTGTAGTCCACGTGTGATGGAAGCACAGGGTTCACAGCTTACTAATAAGTATGCTGAAGGTTACCCAGGCAAGCGTTACTACGGTGGTTGTGAGCACGTAGACGTTGTTGAACAGCTTGCTATTGACCGTGCAAAAGCACTTTTTGGAGCGGACTACGCGAACGTTCAACCGCACGCTGGTTCACAAGCTAACTCTGCCGTATTCATGGCACTACTTGACGCAGGCGATACTGTTTTGGGAATGAGCCTTTCTGAAGGTGGTCACCTAACCCACGGTTCACACGTAAACTTCTCTGGTAAAACCTATAACGCTGTACAGTATGGTTTGAACAAACAAACCGGCGAAATCGATTACGCGCAGGTTGAAGCGCTTGCCAAAGAGCACAAGCCGAAAATGATTATCGGTGGTTTCTCTGCCTATTCAGGCATTGTTGATTGGGCGAAATTCCGCGAAATCGCAGATAGCGTTGGCGCATACTTACTTGTTGATATGGCGCACGTAGCGGGCTTAGTAGCCGCTGGCGTTTATCCAAATCCGCTTCCTCATGCTCATGTGGTAACAACGACTACCCATAAAACGCTTGCGGGTCCGCGCAGTGGTCTAATCCTATCTTCATGTGGCGACGAAGCAATTTACAAAAAGCTTAACAGCTCAGTATTCCCAGGTAACCAAGGTGGCCCACTTTGCCACGTGATTGCAGCTAAAGCCGTTGCGTTTAAAGAAGCGCTACAGCCAGAGTTTAAAGCATACCAGCAGCAGGTTGTCGCGAACGCGAAAGCGATGGTTTCTGTAATGCAAGAGCGCGGTTATAACATCGTTTCTGGTGGTACCGACAACCATTTGTT
Source organism: Alteromonas sp. V450 (assembly GCF_001885075.1). Lineage (NCBI taxonomy): Bacteria > Pseudomonadati > Pseudomonadota > Gammaproteobacteria > Alteromonadales > Alteromonadaceae > Alteromonas > Alteromonas sp. V450. The sequence continues at coordinate 1,761,363 of NZ_MODU01000004.1, read as the reverse complement.
CCTACTTGATCTTATTGATAAGGACATAACCGGTAAAGATGCAGATGCAGCACTAGGTGCAGCAAACATCACGGTAAACAAAAACTCTGTACCGAATGATCCGCGTTCACCGTTTGTAACCAGTGGTCTTCGTATTGGTAGCCCAGCGATTACTCGCCGTGGTTTCAAAGAAGAGCAAGCGAAGCAGGTTGCAACATGGATTTGTGACATTCTAGATAACATGGGCGATGAGTCTGTTATTAAGCGTGTTCAAGATGAAGTGGTAGCACTTTGTGCACAATTCCCTGTTTATAAATAAATAGGTTTGTGTTTTGTTGCGTACTTTGGTACTAATGCTTGACTAACTAGTCTACGTTCGCTTAATAAGCCTAAGTACGCAATATTTAAGGATTATTCATGTTTTGCCCGTTTTGTTCAGAACAAGAAACCAAAGTCATTGATTCTCGTTTGGTTGCAGAAGGGCAGCAGGTGCGTAGACGCCGTGAATGTATGGTTTGTCACGAACGTTTTACGACCTTCGAAAGCGCTGAACTTGTGATGCCTCGCGTCATCAAACGCGATGGTTCTCGAGAACCATTTAACGAAGACAAACTTCGTGCAGGCTTACAGCGAGCGCTCGAAAAGCGTCCTGTGAGCACTGAAAAGATTGAGCAATGTATTCTTTCTCTCAAGTCACAGTTGCGCGCAACTGGCGAGCGCGAAGTGAGCAGTGAGCTACTCGGCAACCTAATTATGAAAGCTCTCAAAGAACTCGACAAAGTTGCTTATGTCCGGTTCGCTTCCGTTTATCGTTCCTTTGAAGATATTCGTGAGTTTGGAGAAGAGATTGCACGATTAGGGGATTAGGTCGGCTACCTCCCAAACATCAGACACTTAGGGCTACAACAGGAATCCAAGTGAACCACGAAACGGTTAAAAACGATTATTTTTGGATGGCCAAAGCCATTCAGCTTGCCCAACTAGGGCGCTTTACCACTTCCCCTAACCCTCGCGTTGGCTGTGTAATTGTAGACGAAAACAATCAACTGCTTGGTCAAGGCTATCACATTCAAGCTGGCACTCCCCATGCCGAAGTACATGCTTTACGAGAAGCTTCTAACGCAAGGAACGAGGGCGCAAAGGGCGCAACCGCTTACGTTACACTTGAGCCCTGCAGTCATTTTGGCCGTACGCCGCCTTGCGCAGTGGCTTTGGTCAACGCGAAGGTGGCGCGGGTGGTTATCGCAATGACCGACCCTAACCCAAATGTATGCGGCAATGGTATTAGTATCTTGCAGAAGGCAGGCATTGAGGTAGTAAGTGACGTAATGGCAGCTGAGGCTGCAGCGCTAAACCCCGGTTTTATCAAACGCATGCTTACCGGAAAGCCCTATGTACGTGTGAAATTAGGCATTAGCCTAGACGGTAAAATAGCGCTTCAAAATGGCGTGAGTCAATGGATTACGGGGCCAGAAGCAAGACGGGATGTGCAGCACTATCGCGCCCAAAGCTGTGTGGTGTTAACAGGCTCAGGTACGGTGAAAGCCGATAATCCTAGTTTGTTGGTTAGAGAAAAAGAAGCACAGTTTACCGATTATCCTCTAGCACACATTCGCCAGCCTGCTCGGGTTGTTGTCGATAGCAAAAGTAAGCTTTCTCGAGACTATACGTTGTTTACCGACGGAAATGTTACTTTAACGGCTACGTCGCAGCCCCATCCAGATACAGCAACACAGCAATACCTTTTGGTAGATGAAAAAGACGGTAAGCTCGACTTACATTCACTAATATCAGCATTAGGCGATAAGCAATATAATGAAGTGTGGGTTGAGGCAGGCCCAGGCCTTGCCGGTGCATTATTGCAAGAAGGGCTGGTGGATGAGCTAATATGCTATCAAGCGCCAAAACTTTTAGGTGATAAGGGCAAAAGTATGATTAATTTGCCAGCGTTTACGTCGTTAAATGAATGTATTTCGCTTTCGCTTATTGAAAATCGTCAGGTGGGTAACGATATTAAGCTTATCTTCCGTCCTGATGTTAGCAATATACGTGGTTAACGCGATTAAAGAGGAACTTTATGTTTACTGGAATTATTCAAGCGCTTGGTACTATTAAAAAGCTTGATAACCGTGGCAACGATATTCGCCTTACCGTTGCGTCACCTACGCTTGATATGTCTGATGTTGCTTTAGGCGACAGTATCGCAACCAATGGTGTTTGCTTAACAGTTACCGATATGGGGCCCGATTATTACTGCGCAGATGTGTCAGCTGAAACCATTAAATTGACTGGTTTTGCCCATTACAGTGCGGGCTCAACGGTTAATCTTGAAAAGGCAATGCGGCCAAGCGACCGCTTAGGCGGCCATATCGTGTCAGGTCACGTGGACGGCGTAGGTGAAGTTACACAAATCATTAAGCACTCAGACTACGTCGAATTCTGGGTAAAAGCACCGGAAGCCTTGGCGAAATATATTGCACATAAAGGCAGCATCACCGTTGATGGTATCAGCTTAACCGTTAACGAAGTTAACGGAGCAGAATTTATGCTTTGGATCATTCCTCATACACTGCAAGAAACTATTATGGGGAGCTATAAAGTGGGCACGGCGGTGAATCTAGAAGTTGATGTTATTGCGCGCTATTTAGAGCGATTGATGCTAGGCGACAAAGCAGCAGAGCCAAAAAGCAAAGGCATTGACATGGCATTTCTTGCCGAGAACGGATTTTTAAGAAAATAACCCTACAAGAAGCACACAACATGGCATTTAACACTACACAAGAAATAATTGAAGACATTCGCCAAGGTAAAATGGTTATCTTGATGGATGATGAAGATAGGGAAAATGAAGGCGATTTGATAATGGCGGCAGAGCATGTGACGCCTGAAGCTATTAACTTTATGGTTACTCACGCTCGCGGCTTGGTGTGTTTGCCAATGACGCAAGAGCGCTGTCGCACCCTTAATCTTCCGCTCATGGTGGATAAGAACGAAGCACAGTTTTCTACTAACTTCACGGTGTCTATTGAAGCGGCAACCGGCGTGACTACAGGTATTTCAGCGGCCGATCGTGCAACAACAATCAAAGCCGCTGTAGCAAAAGACGCGAAAGCGACAGACATTGTACAGCCGGGTCATATTTTTCCGCTAATTGCTAAAGACGGTGGCGTGTTAAACCGTGCAGGTCACACTGAAGCCGGTGTCGATTTACCGCGTCTGGCTGGACTAGAGCCTGCTGGGGTTATTGTAGAGATCCTCAATGAAGACGGCACGATGGCTCGCCGTCCTGAGCTAGAAAAGTTTGCTGAAAAACACGACCTTAAAATTGGCACTATTGCTGATTTAATTGAATATCGCAATCTCAACGAAACCACCATTCAAAAGGTCGCTCAGTGCAACATGCCAACCGAGTATGGTGACTTCGAGCTTCACACGTTTAAAGACAGCATTGACAACCAGCTTCATTTCGCACTTAAAAAAGGCGAAATTAAAGAAGACGAGCCAACACTTGTACGTGTGCACCTTCACAATACCTTTAGTGATCTTCTTGGGTCTACGCGCGGTATTCATCGCTCTATGACGCTAGCAGATGGCATGCGCAAAATTTCAGAAGAGGGTGGCGTATTGGTGCTGTTAGGTAAAGAAGAGCATATTGAAAGTCAGGTACGCCGCTTTGCCGCAGAAGACAGAGGCGAGCGCCCAGCTGGCGCTGACTGGCAGGGATCATCGCGCACTATTGGTGTAGGCAGTCAAATTCTGGCATCAATGGGCGTACACAAAATGCGTCTTTTAAGTAAGCCAATTAAGTACCACGCACTCTCAGGTTACGGCCTTGAAGTTGTAGAGTACGTGCACGACTAGCTCTGAGGTGTAGGCCACAGTGAAAGTGAAGAGGGTTTGCGACGAGCATTCCCTCACCACATTTTGTTAAGCACAAAGCAGTCGTTTACGAATAGTTGAAGTTAAAGAAACAATCGATTTAGTTTGGGCGCAGTTGTGGTATACTTCGCGCCGTTTTTTCTCGAGGAATGAATCCATGCAGGTAATTGAAGGTAATATCAGAGCAACTGGTAAGAAGTTTGCTATCGTTGTATCACGCTTTAATAGCTTTGTTGTTGAAAGCTTACTAGAAGGTGCATTAGACACGCTAGAGCGTCACGGTGAAGTAAGTGATGACGATATCACACTGGTTCGCGTACCTGGTGCTTACGAGTTACCTGTAGTGGCTAAGAAATTAGCTGAGAAAAAGTCATTTGACGCCATCATCGCACTAGGTGCGGTTATACGTGGCGGTACGCCACACTTTGATTTTGTAGCAGGCGAATGTAACAAAGGTCTTGCACAAGTTTCACTTGAATACGGAGTACCCGTATCATTTGGCGTAATTACAACAGATTCAATTGAACAAGCAATCGAGCGTTCAGGAACCAAAGCGGGCAACAAAGGTGCGGAAGCTGCACTTGGCGCGCTTGAAATGGTTAACGTAATCGATGCTGTTGAAAAGCTTTAAGGTAAACATTAAGTGAAAGTTTCAGCTCGTCGTAAAGCCCGTGAACTTGCCCTGCAAGGCGTGTATTCATGGCAAATGAGTCACAACGATATTCAGCAGGTTGAACTGGCGTTAGCCACCAGTAACGACATGCAAAAGGTTGATATGGCCTATTTCCAAGCCTTGCTTCGCGGTGTTGCACACAACGCAAGTAACCTTGATGCAACCATTAAACCTTATCTTGGCCGTTTGCCTGAAGAGCTAGACGCTATTGAGAAAGCAATATTGCGCATAGCAACGCTGGAACTGACCGAGCGCATTGACGTGCCGTACCGCGTAATCATTAATGAAGCGATTGAGCTTGCCAAAGCATTCGGTGCTGAAGAAAGTCATAAATTCATTAATGGTGCCTTGGATAAAGCAGTGCGCACATTGCGCAAAGACGAGCGCGACTAACCTTACCGTGGCGGCATGGACTGCCGCTAAAAGGGTTTAAAAATTACCGTGAAAGAATTTGATCTCATCGGCCGCTATTTTTCAAACAGCGGCCACAAACGTAAAGACGTTGTTATTGGTATTGGTGATGACTGTGCTGTAACAACGGTTCCCGAAAACCAACAGCTTGCCGTTACTACCGATACTTTGGTTGCTGGAGTGCACTTCTTAAAAGATGCGCCAGCTAAGTCTGTGGCGTACAAAACTGTAGCCGTCAACTTAAGCGACCTCGCTGCAATGGGCGCTGAGCCTGCCTGGATAAGCTTGTCTTTGTCGCTGCCAGAAGTTGATGAAGCATGGCTTGATGACTTTGTCTCAGGCCTTCACGAGCTTACTCAGTACTATTCTGTGCAGCTGATTGGCGGCGATACGGTTAAAGGGCCAATGGCATTTACCATTACTGCTCAAGGCTTTATACCACCAGGTTCAGAACTAACGCGCAGTGGCGCGAAGCCGGGTGACTGGCTTTATGTTACCGGAACTCTCGGTGATGCAGGTGCCGGTTTAGATATTTTGCAAAATAAGCTAAGTGTAAACGGTGAAGCGAAAGACGTATTGGTCAATCGTCATTACTTTCCAACTCCTCGCGTAGCGGTAGGCACGGCAATTAGACGTATAGCAACGTCGTGCATAGATATCTCCGACGGTTTGATTTCCGACATCAAACACATTCTAAGGGCGTCCAACTGCGGGGCGAATGTCCATGTAGATCGTTTACCGTTATCACGAGCATTAACAAGCGCAGTCAAACCCGAACAGGCTATGGAATATGCGTTGTCGGCAGGTGACGACTACGAGCTTATTTTTACCGTAAGTGAAGAGCAGCGCGGAAGCTTAGAAACCTCGTTGGCGAGCACGAATGTGAAGGCTACATGTATCGGGCAATTAACCGGTCATAACGGCACACTTTCATTGCTTAAAGACAACGAAAAATACACGCCGTTAAATGAATCAGGTTACGAACACGCCTTTTAGGCAACCTACATATTCGTCAAAAGCTATTAGGAAGAAACATGCAAGCTGAATATCGCGCAAGAGTAAGTATGAAAAATCCTGTTCATTTTCTTGCGCTTGGCTTTGGCAGCGGACTAATTCCCTTCATGCCAGGTACCTTTGGCTCTCTTGCCGCGTTGCCGCTTCTTATAGCGTGCAGTCAGGTTTCGGTAATTTCTTTTATCGCGCTTACGCTGATATTTTCAGTTGTGGGTATTTACCTGTGCGGTAAAACGGCCGACGATATGCAGGTTCATGATCACGGTTCTATCGTGTGGGATGAAATAGCGGGTATGTTCGTTACCTTTCTGTTTGTGCCTATTTCAGCGTCATCATTACTTTTAGGCTTTGTACTATTTAGGCTTTTCGATATTTTAAAGCCTTGGCCAATTGGTATTATCGACAAGCGTTTGCACGGTGGTACTGGCATTATGCTTGACGATCTGATTGCGGGCGCGATGGCGTGCGGTTGCTTACATCTGCTGATGGCGTTTTGGCCTGCAGCATTAGCTTTGTTTTAATTCATTACGAATACCTGCCGCCATTTTGCCAGACTTACGTCAAGCAAGTTGACGGTGAGCAAACTAGACATTAAAAAGCCCGCTAAATAGCGGGCTTTTTAATGTCTTAGTGGTAGCTTTAAAGCTCAATTAGTTGGTGCTTAAACTTCTAGCCGCTGCAATAATGCCTTCAGCATCCAAACCGTGTTCTTTGTACATTTCTTGCTGTGTGCCCTGTAGAATAAAGCTATCGGGCAGACCCAACATTTTCACTGCTTTTAGAGCACCATTTTGCTGTAAATGCTCAAGTACTGCACTGCCAGCGCCACCCATAATACAGCCGTCTTCTAGGGTGATAAGCGCGCTGTGTTCACTGGCTGCCTTCAAGACCGCATCGCCGTCTAATGGCTTGATAAAACGCATGTCGATGACGGTAGCGTCAATCGCCTCAGCAGCTTCAAGGGCATAAGGCAGTAAGCAGCCAAAGTTTAGAATGGCGATGCGTTCTGACTTATCTTTTGACGATTTACGAACCGTGCGAGATTTGCCAATCTCAAGCTCTACCATGGCTTCATCGGGGGTAATGCCCATGCCACCACCGCGAGGATAGCGAACGGCAGCAGGCTTGTTAAGCTTGTGGCCCGTGTAGAGCATTTGGCGGCATTCATTTTCATCCGAAGGCGCCATAACTACCATATTTGGAATACAGCGAAGAAAAGCGATATCAAAAGCCCCTTGGTGAGTAGGGCCGTCTGCGCCAACAATGCCGGCTCTGTCAATGGCAAATAAGACGGGTAGGTCTTGAATTGCCACATCATGAATTAGCTGGTCGTAGGCACGCTGCAGGAATGACGAATAAATAGCAACAACCGCATTCATCCCGTCTTTGGCAAGCCCTGCGCCAAACGTGACTGCATGCTGCTCGGCAATAGCAACATCGAAATACTGTTCAGGAAAGCGTTGAGAAAACTCAACCATACCTGACCCTTCACGCATGGCTGGCGTCACTGCCATCAGCTTAGGGTCTTGCGCGGCCATATCACACAGCCATTTCCCAAAGATTGCTGAATAGGTAGGGGCTGAAGGCTTAGACTTGGGCAAAGCGTTATCTGCCGGGTTGAATTTAGGCACCGCATGGAATTTGATTGGGTCTTCTTCAGCTACCGCATAGCCTTTACCTTTCTTAGTAACTACGTGCAGCAACTGCGGGCCGTCAAATTTGCGCATGTTGCGAAGGGTATCAACCACTCCGTTAACGTCGTGTCCATCAATAGGACCAATGTAGTTAAAGCCTAATTCTTCAAATATGGTACCTGGAACAACCATGCCTTTTATGTGCTCTTCTGCACGGCTAGCAAACTCTTTAATTGGCGGCACATTGCTTAGCAGTTTCTTGCCGCCGTCGCGTATAGAGTTGAAAAAGTTACCTGTAAGTAAGCGAGCAAGGTGGCTATTTAATGCGCCTACGTTTTCAGAAATAGACATTTCGTTGTCGTTAAGCACGACCACCATATCTTTTTTGATATCGCCGGCGTGATTAAGGGCTTCAAAGGCCATACCTGCGGTCATAGCGCCATCGCCAATCACAGCCACTACCTTGCGGTTCTTGCCCTCTTTTTCCGCCGCTACGGCCATGCCTAGCGCGGCACTTATTGATGTAGAAGAGTGGCCAACGGCGAAGGTGTCATAGTCACTCTCGGGTGGCCACGGGAAAGGGTGTAGGCCATTCTTTTGGCGAATAGTGCTCATGCGCTCTGCTCGGCCAGTAAGAATTTTATGGGGATAGGCCTGATGACCTACGTCCCAAAGTAAGCGGTCGAAAGGTGTATTGTAGACATAGTGCAATGCCACGGTTAATTCCACCGTGCCTAAACCAGAGGCAAAATGGCCGCTGGTTTGACTTACGCTGTTGAGTAGGTACTCGCGTAATTCATCGGCAAGCTCGCGCAATTTCTCTTGCGGCAGTTGCCTCAACTTTTCAGGCGTTTGCGCAAGCGCAAGCGTTGGGTAATGTTGGAGATCTAAACTCATGTACTTATTATCTTTTTCAACATGGCGCGTGGCTAGTGGTCGCGTTTTACCAAAAGCTCGCTAAACGCAATTAAACTATCGGTATTGTAGGGTAAACGTGCCAATGCTTGAAGTGCATTATCGTGAAGCATTTCTAATTCTTGTTTAGCGCCTGTTATACCAAGTTTAGCGGGAAAGGTATTTTTCCCTAGTGCTTCGTCCGACCCTGCGGGTTTTCCTAATTGTTCGCTACTGCCCTCAACGTCTAAGATATCGTCTTGAACTTGAAAAGCCAGCCCAATATCTGTGGCGTAGGCCATCAAGTCAGTTTTAGTTTGGGGTAGCAAGCCTTCACTTACAATAGCAATCATTTCGACACAAGCTTTCAACAAGGCCCCGGTTTTAAGTCTGTGGAGTTGTTTAAGTTCTTCTAGTGAAATGGTTTTTCCAGTACTGGCTAAATCAATAGCTTGACCACCGCACATACCTGCGTAGCCAGCACTTTTTGCCAACACAGACAGCAACTGGCCACGCTTCGTCTCAGCGTAAGTACTGAGCGGTGCATCAGCCAATACGGTGAACGCAAGCGCTTGAAGGGCGTCACCAGCTAAAATAGCCGTCGCCTCATCAAAGGCGATATGGCAAGTTGGCATGCCGCGGCGCAAGTCGTCGTCGTCCATTGCTGGTAAATCGTCGTGTACTAAAGAATAGGCATGCACGCATTCAATAGCCATACTAATAGCCATCTGGTCTTTTTTTGGCACGTCTAAGGTGTTACCCACAACCTGAACCAAGAGAGGACGCATACGTTTACCGCCAGCAAGAAGGGCGTGACGCATCGCGTCTTTCAGTCGCGGCGCATAATTGGGTAATTCGTCAATTAATGTAAGAAGAGATGCATCAGTTTGTTGTTTGACTTGCTGATGCAAAACAGAAAAATTCATAGGTCGCCTGTAGGTTTAAAATGAACGAATTATGGCTGTTCACTTTCAGGAAGGGGGTGAAGGGTTTCTTCGCCTTGTTCGCTGAGCAATATTTTCACTTTTTGTTCAGCGTTTTCAAGTGACTGCTGCCCTTGACGAGAAAGAGCTATACCTCGTTCAAATTTTTCGAGCGCTTTATTTAACGGCAGATCGCCGTTTTCCATTTCGTTAACGATTGCTTCCAGTTCTGATAACGTTTCTTCAAAAGACGCGGATACTTTTTCTGTCGTCATAAAACACTCAATTCAGTGGCCAAAATTTACATATCGCGCACATTAACCGAGGGCCGCACAAGGGTCAAATGGTTTGTCCGTATATCGCTCATATCGCATTGGTATAGCGCTTTTTTCGTTCAGGTGGGAGGGCTTTATAAGGAGAAATTGTGCTATATTCGAATAAATTGGCTACATTACTAAAAAAAGACCAAAAGTGACGAGTAGAAAGGTCATAGAAACGAACGGTCAAAAATGAATAAAGCATTCAAACCAAGCGATGTAGTGATTGACACACTTCATAAAAACCAAATAAATGTGATATTTTTCAATTATGTCGTTTTAGAATTTCTATCGTTGGCCGATAGACTACTTGTAAGTTATCAGCACCGACTGCGCAATAATGGGGAAGAGTGAGTGGATTTAGCAACCGTCATAGGTATGTTGGGCGCCATTGGATTCATAGTCATGGCTATGATTTTGGGCGGCAGCTTGAGCATGTTCATCGACGTGCAATCAATACTTATTGTATTTGGAGGAACGTTATTCGTTGTTCTTTCTCAGTTTACGTTGGGGCAATTTTTCGGCGCAGGTAAAATCGCCGGCAAAGCGTTCATGTTTAAAATTGAATCTCCAGAAGAGCTGATTGAAAAAATAGTTGAGATGGCGGATGCAGCGCGTAAAGGTGGGTTTTTAGCACTCGAGGAAGCAGAAATTTCTAATGAGTTCATGCAAAAAGGTGTCGACATGCTTGTTGATGGCCATGACATTGAAGTTGTTAGAGAAACCCTCGCGAAAGATATTTCAATGACCACTGAGCGTCATGATTTTGGTGCCTCGTTCTTTAAAGGAATGGGCGACATTGCACCAGCAATGGGAATGATAGGTACGCTGATTGGTCTTGTTGCAATGCTTTCTAACATGGATGATCCAAAGGCCATTGGGCCGGCGATGGCTGTTGCACTTTTAACAACACTTTATGGTGCATTTTTCGCTAACGTTATTTGTTTACCTATTGCTTTTAAACTTGCAGTTCGAGCGGGCGAAGAAAAACTCAATCAAAGCTTGGTGCTAGACGGAATAGTAGGTATTGCAGATGGTCAGAACCCGAGAGTGATTGAGGGTGTACTAAAAAATTACCTTGCGGCTAGCAAACGCGGAAGCGCAGAGGAAGAGTAATGGCTGAAGAAGAATGCCCCAAGTGTCCCCCCGAAGGACTTCCAGCTTGGATGGGAACATTCGCGGATCTTATGTCGCTTTTAATGTGTTTTTTCGTGCTGTTACTTTCGTTCTCCGAAATGGATGTACTTAAGTTTAAACAGATAGCAGGCTCGATGAAGTTCGCCTTTGGTGTGCAAAATAAGATAGAAGTTAAAGACATTCCAAAAGGTACGAGCGTTATTGCTATGGAGTTTCGTCCGGGTAAACCCGATCCCACGCCAATTGAGTCTATTCAGCAGCAAACGATAGATATGACGCAGCAAATGCTAGAGTTTCAAGCCGGTGACGAAGATTCAGCCGGGGGGCGGCAAAAGCAACGGGGTGAACAACGAGGGGGGCAAGCGCAACAAACGGCAACAGATTCGTCTTCGTCCGCTCAACAAAGCTCTGATGAATCTCAAACCGCAGAGCTTATGAAGAAGGTCGCACAGCAGTTGCAGAAGCAAATTTTAGACGGCTCTATCGAGATGGAATCACTTGGACAGCAGCTAACCATTCGTATTCGAGAGAATGGCTCTTTCTCCGCGGGTTCTGCGTTTTTACAACCGCAATTCCAGCCTGTATTAAGGAAGATTGGCGGGATCCTCGCCGACGTACCCGGAGAAATTGAAATTTCAGGGCACAGTGACGGTCAGCATATTGCTAACGAACTTTATCGTTCAAATTGGGACTTGTCTGCACAACGTGCAGTTGCCGTAGCTGAAGCGATGAGAACAGCACCTGGCTTTGATGAAAGTCGAATGTCTGTAGTAGGAAAAGCAGATACAAGCCCTGTTGTTGAAAATGCAACTTCGCCTCAAGACCGAGCCAAGAATCGAAGAGTGGAAATCAATATTAACCAGGGTAAACCAATGATTTCGAACCCAATTTCTGTTGTAGACCAGTGATTTGACTGTTCAAGTAAATTAAAAAAAGCCTAGTAAATAGGCTTTTTTTGATGGCAATGTACGTTCTTTACCTTTTACACAAATCGTCTAAATAGTGCGGCTTAGAGATAACTAATTGAACCGTGCTTATTGTCCGTTCTAGAAAACCACCTTCACAGTACTTTAGATAGTAGGTCCACATTCTAATAAAACGCTCATCATAGCCGTCATTTAAAAGCTCGTCTTTTGCTGAAATGAAAGCTTCATACCAGTGATTAAGGGTTTTTGCGTAATCAATTCCAATGTCATGAAGGTCTCTTATCATCATGTTGGTATGGTTTTTTAGGTGTGCGTTTAACTGATACTGTGACGGCAAGAAACCACCGGGGAAAATATATTTTTGTATAAAGTCTACGCTGTTTGAATAGCTGTCGTAACGTCTGTCATCAATGGTGATAGACTGCAACAGCATTAAACCGTTTTCTTTGAGTAACGATGCACATTTTTCAAAGAAGTTTCCTAAAAACTGTTTTCCAACTGCTTCAATCATCTCTATAGAGACGAGCTTGTCGAATTTACCTTCTAGAAGACGATAGTCCTTTTTCAAGAGCGTAATTTTATCTTGTAAGTTCTCTTTTGCTATCCACTCTTTTGCCCAGGCATGTTGCTCTTCTGATATGGTTGTGGTTGTTACTTTGCAGCCGTAATGTTTCGCAGCGTAAACAGCAAGGCCGCCCCATCCGGTTCCAATTTCAATTAAGTGGTCGCTCTCTACCAGTTGAAGCTTATCGCATATAGATTTTAGCTTATGGTTTTGGGCTTCATTAAGGCTCGCGTTAGCATCTGGATAAATTGCTGATGAGTACATCATGGTAGGGTCTAGAAAGCGAGTATACAGCTTATTACCTAAGTCGTAATGTGCCTCTATGTTTTTTTTGGCTTGGTCCTTGGTGTTTCTGCGTGCAAAATGTTGCAGTTTATTAATTGGCATTGATAGCCATTTAAACTTTCCTTCCCACTCGTCCAAGGTAGGGAGGTTTCGCGCAAAAACGCGTACAACTGAGGTTACGTCATCGCTATCCCAGAGGTTGTCCATGTATGCTTCACCTGCGCCGACGCTACCACCAAGCAGCAGGCGACGATAAGCGTGTACATCCTTGATGTTCACCGTTGCGCGTAGCTCATCGCGTTCGTTTCCAAACTGAGCGATTATATCGCCATTTTCCTTGATGGTGAGATTGCCAAAAGGAAGTTGCGTCAAGCACTTTAAAAACAAAGTTCTGCATGTTTTATCAACAACAGACACCTCTGAGGTGTTAAGAAGTACAGATTCACCGAAAGACATTATTATTTTTCCTGACTCTTTTCTGGGTGTGTATACAATGGCGTTCGTTTAAGTAGCAATTTAAGTGCATGCCAATATATTCCCGCCACAGTTTTTATTGTCATACTAGGTATACGTTTAAGTGCGTCAGATAGATTCGCATTATCTAACGGAAATTTACGTAAATTAATCCCTGCACTGAATTCTTTATCTTCTCTAACGCAATCCATAGCAAGCGAAAGCCGGTCAGAGGGCTGCGAAATTGACCACTTGTAAGTCATATCCATTGGGTTGAAAGGCGAAACATGGAAAGCTTTTTGCGTGTCTGACTGAGTAGCAAGGTCGACGAGGTAGTGATGCCTTTCGTTCCATGGTGTATTGCTCACTTCGGCAAGTAAATGCGTAAACACACCATTTGCGTTTCTTAGGTAATAAAAGTTTACCGGGCTGAAATATATCCCCCACATGCGAAGTTGACCGAGCATAAATACGTCTCCGTCAAGAATTTTGCCGCCGTTTAGTTGTGTCATCCTCAATTTGACGGCCTCGGCAAGGGATAGGGCATTATCACCTAGATAATCCGTTCGTTTGAACTGCACTCTGGCCTTCTGCAACGCTGAAAATTTATCAACGTTCTCCGATAAATAACCCAGTTCATGCTCATCTAACTTTAACCAAAATAAATAGATGTCATAGTCGAATTTATGTGTCGTGGGTTTAAATCGTTGATGAAAAACTTTTCCGCGATAAATAGCACTTTCTGTCACAAGTGTTCACCAAATCGTTCACAGACATCGATTGCACTTTTCACTCCGTCTTCGTGAAAGCCGTTGTACCAATAAGCACCGCAAAAATGAAGATTGTCCACACCGCAGATTTCTTTTCGGCGCGATTGTGCATTGACCATTGCTGCGCTGTACTGTGGATGTGCATATTGATAAGTACCCAGTATTTTTGCGTTTTCTATCTCTTCAGAATTATTGAGTGTTACGCAATAGGTATTATCTGCAGTTAAACGCTGCAATATATTCATATTATAAGTAACTGAAGCAGGTCGCTGTTCTTCGCTCGCATCTTCTTTTAATCTGTAGTTCCAACTTGCCCAAGCCAATTTTCTTTTTGGAAGTTGTGCAATGTCCTTATGCATAACAACATCATTTTGAGCGTAGGGTATGTTGCCTAGAACTTCTTTTTGTAAAAGGTTCGCAGAAGGGAGCATAGATAACGCTTGGTCACTATGGCATGCAAAAATGACATGATCAAACAGCGTAACGCCACCGCGTTCGTCTGTAACTTGCCAACGTTCATCTACTTTGATTACTGAAATAACGCCTGTATTGAGCTTTATTCTATCTTCAAATGGAGCGATAAGTGGTGGAATATACGCGCTTGATCCGCCTTTGATTGTGTACCACTGAGGTCGGTCTGTGATATTGAGTAAGCCGTGGTTATTAAAAAATTGCAGAAAAAAAGTGAGTGGAAACTTGCGCGTTTGCTCTAAGCTGCTGGACCAGATTGCGGCGCACATTGGTAAAATATAATAACGTGCAAAATCATCGCTCAAACCAAGCTCATCTATCACGTCCTGTAACGTAAGGGATGATGTATCGCGTTTGTCGGCAACCATTAATTTGCAGGCTTTGTTAAAAGACAAAATATCTTTAACGATGCGCCAGAATTTGGGACGAAAGATGTTACGTCGCTGCGCAAATAAACTATTTAGGTTGTTACCGTTGTACTCTAAATTCGCTTTTTCGCTAACCACCGAAAAACTCATCTCCGTTGGCTGGTAGTCTACGCCGAGCTTTGAGATGAGTTTAATAAAGTTTGGGTACGTCCAGTCGTTAAAAACGATAAAACCTGTATCGATCCTGTGATGCTGGCCGTTGTCGACTATTTCTTTGGTCGCTGTATGGCCACCGATATAGTCATTAGCTTCGTAAATGCTGATGTCGTTTTTTTTGTGTAGTAAGTGAGCACACGTTAGTCCAGAAATACCTGTGCCTATTATGGCGATTTTATTTTTCATGGTATTAACTCTTATTGTTGTTTTCGCAACCCTAATGATAGGCGCTTTTGAATGCCATCGGGTAAAATATGCATTAGCCTTAAAATCCAGCCAAACGTTCTGGGGAAATATATAGTTCGACTGTTCTTTTCTATTCCTCTCAGCATCGATTTTGCTGCTTCTTCAGCAGTTATTTTCATGGGCATCTCAAAATCGTTTTTGTCAGTAAGCGGAGTTTCTACGAAACCCGGAGAAACGGATTGTACGTGAACGCCTCTATGGTGCATGTCAACCTCTAGCGATTTTGTGAAATAATGAAGTGCTGCTTTACTCGCACCGTAGGCTTGTGAGCGAGTAAAAGGTAGAAGTCTCGCCATACTGTCCACAATAACAAGCTGGTTGCCTGACTGAAGTTGGGGTAGAAGCGCATTAACGCAGTTAACCACACCAAAAAAATTCGGCTCAAACACACGTCGAAACATATCAGGTTCGAACGCGTCTAAATCGACGTATTCACAGGTTCCTGCATTCAAAACCGCGATATCGAATTTTGCGCTTTCTAATGCTTGGTGTGTTTCGTCTTGGTTACTTACGTCAAATTGACAAGGCGTGATGTTGCGGTGTGAACTAATTGCGTCAAGAGCTTCTTTGTTTCTTCCGCAGGCGATGACGGCGTAGCCGCTGTCAGCAGCGTGAAGAGCTAGCGCTTTACCTATACCTGATGTTGCACCTGTAATAAGTAATGTTTTCATTTCGCTAACCGCCTTTTTATCATTTTAATGATAGAGCCAAGTAAAGGGATATGTTCGTAAACCATTTCGCCCAAGTCATAATAGTCTTTGTGATAAATAATTTTTTCATCTTCGACTTTTAACTGAGTCGTTCCGTCTAGTGTAATAACTTTGGTACTTCGTTTTAGTACCAACGTCATTTTCCAATTGACCACATGCGAAACAGGACTGTTGGGATCGGCGATCGTGAGCGTGTTGTGAATATGAAATTTACAGCTTTCTGCCTGCGTCAGCAGATTGTTAAAATATGCTTTCACCTGTTCTATACCCTCATGCGTAGTGATAGGGTCTACGAATGTGATTCTTTTCGAGTATATATTTTCCAAATCAGCTGGGGATATTTGACAGATGTCCGTGTAAATTTTACAAAAATTCTCTATAACGCTCATTTTCCCTCCTAAAGTTAGTAACAGCAAACCGTTAAGGAGTGAGCGTTAAAAGCACGGTTTGCGTTTTGAACAAATCACTTCCGTTTAAATTGTGGCACTGTCGGTTGATCGACTTTTTGCGCATTTTGAATAAACCTATTCAACACTATAGATTACTGTCAAAACATTGATGAAGATCATGTTGTTAGCTATGAAGTGTGAAAATATTTCTTAGTCGATCCAAAACATTCTCACCTGCGTAAATAATGCTGTGTTATTGGAAGTGAGTTTATGAACAAAAATCGAAGTCCGTTATTTCCTTTATCAGCGCATTTATTGCCAGAGGGGCGTATGGCGCTGCGTATATTTGAGCCGCGCTATGTGCGTATGGTCAAGGAGGCATGCGCCGAAAATAAAGGGTTTGTCATGTGTATGCTGAACGCCAGAGGCGACAAAGAGACTAACGAACATATCTATCCTATTGGAACATATGCTCACGTGGTGGATTTTGATTTGTTGGACGATGGTTTGCTTGGCATAAAGGTTGCTGGGTTAGAGTTGGTTGAGGTCAGTGATATTGAAACTGAGCAAGACGGATTGAGAACCGGTGTTTGTCACGCGATAAAACCATGGGATTGCAATCTTGAACCTCAACAACTAGCGCCTATGGATGAGCGGCTTAAAGAGATATTTGGAAATTACGATGAGCTAGCGTCTTTGTACGAAGAACCAAAGTTTAATTGTCCCAACTGGGTCTTAAACCGCTGGCTTGAGCTTTTACCCGTTGACGGAGCACAGAAACAACACTTTCTTTCACAGAAAGACTGTACTGTTCTGCTGCATTATTTATCTGGGCTTGTGGTGTAGTTTTCGCCACAACGTTAAAAAATCGTAATTGAAATTGGGGAAAAATCCCAACCGTTTTAAGTCGTAAAACCGTACAATAATCTAACCAAAACGGAAAAGCGGACGAATATTATGTTAGTTGGAATTCCTTTGGAACAAAGTAACAGCACAATCAAGCCTAAAGAGTGTGCGACCGAAATGTCTGATTATTTAGTAGCGGTGGCTGATAAACGATGCAAGCGGTCTTTTGCTAATGTCTTTAATTATTTTGCCCCTCGTCTTCGCTCCTATGCGCTGAAGCAGATGGGTAACGAGGCGCTAGCTATGGAACTTGTGCAAGATACAATGTCAAACGTTTGGCAGAAAGCGCACTTGTTCAATGCTGAAAAGGGCTCGCCTTCAACGTGGATTTTTACTATTGCACGTAACATCCGCTTTGATATGCTCCGTAAATTGCAAAACAGAAAAGAAGATGTTTGCTCGGACGATTTGTGGCCGGTTCTGTGCGAACAAACCGCCGATGTAAACGAGGCTCCTCTTGACGAACAAGTCACGTTAGAGCAAATTGGTTATTTATTTGAGTCGCTTCCAGTAAAGCAAAAAGCGGTGATTGAAGCGATTTACATTGACGGGAAGTCTCAACAGGAAGTCGCTGACGAACTTCTTATTCCGCTAGGCACTGTAAAGTCTAGAACGCGTCTGGCGTTACAACGATTGAAGGTTATGCTAAACGACAATGATTAGGTTCCACCCCAGCACTGATTTACTAGAGAGTTATGTAGAAGGCTCGTTGAATTCGTCAGTTTCTTTGATGGTTTCTGCGCATTGTGACATGTGCGAACAATGTCGTTCATTTGTTGAAAGACAAACTGAAGTGCTGGCGGAAACAATATTAGATGGTGTAGACGATGCGTCGTTTGCATCGGGCGAGTTTTACGACATGCTTTCTAGCATTACTCAGCAGCCTTCTGCTCGTCCTTTGGATGAGGCTGAAAGTGAATTACCTCACCTTAAACGCGCAAGCGGCGTTAAGAGTACAATTGAGCTCGACGGCCGCACATTCAATCTTCCGAGAACACTTCGTCGTTATGTAGACAAAACAGGTAACTGGACTGGCCTAGTTGGAAAGCTTTGGCAAGCGCCAGTTGAACTTGGAAATCAAGGTGTCGCTAATTTTATTTATATGGGCCGAGGAGGGAGTGTTCCGGAACACACTCACAGAGGCACTGAATACACGCTTGTTATAGATGGTGAATTTAGTGATGGCTTAGAGAAATATGACACGGGTGACTTTATCTATATGGATGGAGACAAGACGCATTCTCCAAAGTCAGACGCGAGCGAAGGGTGTCTTGTATTCAGTATTGTTGACCAACCTCTTCATTTCACATCAGGTTTCGCAAGGCTCTTAAATCCGTTTAGCCACTTGTTTTTCAGATAAAACAACAAACGCACGTAAACGTGCGTTTTTAGCTTATATAAGTACGGAAAACACTAGCTGATAAATTCGCTCTCTGGATAATTAAGTTTAAGCGTTTTCATCGCGTTGTCTTTAAGTTCATCGAGACCCAACTGCTCGTAACTTGAGACCATTATTTCCAAAGCCTGCTGTACTTGAGTGCTGTCAGGGAAATGCTCTATAACATAGCGTCCTCGGTTTGCTGCGGCAACATATGCTTCTCTTCGCATGTAGAAGCGCGCAATAGCGATTTCGTATCGCGCTAGTCTGTCCTTGATATGCACCATTCGCTGCTTAGCATCTGCTGCATATTTGCTATCGGGATATTGTTGAATAAGTCTTCTGAAATCCTCAAATGCTTCGCGAGATTTTGAAGGGTCACGATCGGTACGGTCGATATTTAGTAGTTCTTGAAAGAGGTTACTGTCTGACTCCATGTTTGTTAATCCGCGCATATAATACGCGTAATCAACGTCGGAATGGTTGGGGTTAAGCCTTACAAACCTATCAATGGTAGCCAGTGTCTCTTCAATTTTTCCCGATTTGTAATAGCTGTAAATAAGGTCAAGCTGAACTTGGTGAGAAAGAGGGCCAAACGGATATCTTGAGTCTAACGCACTCAATGTTTGAGCCGCTGCACTGAAGTTACCTACTTCCATACTTTCTTTGGCTCTGTCGTATAGTTGTTGCGCACCCATGTTTGCAAGTACGGCTTTTTCTTCGTTATTTGAAGAACTACAGCCCGCAACAGACACTACAGCACCGAGTAAAACGGGGGCTAGTAAACGAAATGATTTCATAATAATTCTTGTTTCCTGCTAAACAGTGTTAATACTTCGCTGTTAAAGCTCACGTAATAAACAACAACACTTTGTGACTGCATTCTAACGCACTAACAGTGAGAAAAACCATACAAAAGCGTAAACAAAGCAGTGTACCGCGTGAAACCTTGTTATAATACCTTTTTTTAGAAACTAACAATGGTGTTATGTCACAGTCGCCGAACACAATTCAATTAGAAGCTTCAACAGAAGCCTCGCACTTTGGTCTACGCTTAGATCAAGTTTTAGCTGATTTGTTCCCTGAATATTCGCGTTCAAAGCTAAAAACTTGGATCCAAGATGGAAATGTATCAGTCAATGGTGAGGTAATAACGATACCTCGTCATAAAATGCAAATGGACGAACTTGTTACTGTAAACGCAGAGATGGATATACAAGTTTCCAGTCAAGCTCAGGATATCGCGCTGGACATTGTGTATGAAGACGACCACATCCTTGTTATTAATAAACCAGCCGACTTGGTTGTTCACCCTGGTGCGGGTAATCCAAGCGGAACGGTATTGAATGCATTATTAAATCATGTACCAGATATCGACAAGGTACCTCGTGCGGGCATCGTCCATCGACTTGATAAAGACACTACTGGCTTAATGGTCGTAGCAAAAACGATCCCTGCACAAACCCATCTGGTGGATCAATTACAACGCAGAGAAATGAGTCGCGAATATGAGGCGGTAGCATTGGGAACTATGGTTGCTGGTGGGGTTGTCGATGCACCTATTGGAAGGCATGCGACCAAGCGCACACACATGGCGGTACGAGAATCAGGCAAACCTGCTGTTACCCATTTTCGCGTTATAGAAAAATTTAGAGCTTACACGCATTTGCGCCTTAAACTTGAGACCGGTCGTACACACCAAATACGCGTACATATGGCACATATTAAGCATCCGCTATTGGGCGATCAGGTGTACGGTGGACGTCCGAGATTACCTAAAGGTGCATCAGACGCATTTATTGCAACGTTACGAGGTTTTCAGCGACAGGCGTTGCATGCAGCGCAGCTTTCATTATTCCATCCAGAAACCGAAGAATGGATGACTTGGAAAGCGCCTTTACCTCAAGATATGCAAGATTTACTAAAAGCAGTCAAACAAGACACCAAAGAAAACCCCGAGGATATGCTTTAATTTATGAATAAAACACCTGAATTCGTAACACCACAATGGGATTGTCCAGCTAATGTCGTTGCATATTCAAGTACGCGCAAAGGAGGTGTGAGTTCAGGTGACTTTGAAGGTTTAAATGTGGGCGCGCATGTCGGCGATGACTTGTTGCTTGTTCGGGCCAATCGAAGCGTTTTGCCTCATCACGAAAAAATTACATGGTTAGAGCAAGTGCACAGCAACAAGGTGTTGTCGCTCCCTAGTATCGATACCACCGCTGATGCCGCGATTTCTACAAGTCCTAATTTTTTTTGCGCTGTTATGACGGCAGACTGCGTACCCATTTTGGTGTGTAGCAAAAGGGGGGATGCGGTCGCCGCAATACATGCGGGTTGGAAGGGGTTACATACCAACGTTATTGCAAATACTATTAATACCTTAAAGCTCACTACGTCAGAGTTAATGGCGTGGATTGGCCCAGCAATAAGTGTCGATTGTTACGAAGTCGATGAGACGTTAGCGCAACAATTTGCGCAATATCCCAATGCAATCAAAAAAAGCACGGCGCCAGGTAAATATCTTTTAGATTTGCCCCTAATCTCCGAGACTCAACTGCGTCAAAACGGGGTTGAATCTATATACCAAAGCGGTTTGTGCACCTACACGCAAAAGGAAATGTTCTATTCCCATCGCTTTGCAACACACAAGCGTAAAAGAAGCACCGGCCGAATTGTCAGTGTTATTGGGTTAACAACCAACGGATAAAAACCGTTATTTGCGTCACGCGCGTTTGAGCACTATTGTTTCAGATCAAACTTTGTGTCTGTTAGCTTATCTTTTTGTCTAACTTTTCATGTTCATACTTGAATCGATAATTACTCGCTCCCATAACTAATGCATACACAAAATGCTTTCTTAATAGGTTGAGAATATGAGACTAGATAGATTTACCAGTAAATTTCAGCTTGCCATATCCGATGCTCAATCACTCGCATTGGGGCGAGACCATCAGTATATTGAACCTGTCCATTTAATGACTGCAATGCTTAATCAGCAAGGCGGTTCAGTTCGCCCTCTATTCGACCAAGCAAACATCAATGTAAATGCATTACGTTCAGCCCTAAGCCAAGCTATCGAAAAGTTACCGCGTATAGAGGGTATTGGTGGAGACGTCCAGCTAAGCAAAGATAGCGGAATACTACTCAATTTGTGCGACAAAATTGCACAGCAACGTAAAGATGAGTACATCACGTCTGAAATATTCGTATTAGCTGCGTTGCAAGACAAAGGGCGGTTAGGTGAGATATTAAAAAGCTTGAATGTTTCTAAAGACGTAATTGAGGCGGCCATTGACGACATGCGCGGCGGGCAAAAAGTGACGGATCCAAATGCGGAAGATGTTCGTCAAGCCCTTGAGAAATACACCACTGATCTTACTGAACGAGCAGAACAAGGCAAGCTTGACCCTGTGATAGGACGAGATGACGAAATTCGTCGCACCGTTCAAGTGCTACAGCGCAGAACCAAAAACAACCCTGTACTTATTGGCGAGCCCGGGGTGGGTAAAACCGCCATCGTGGAAGGTTTAGCACAGCGCATCATTAATGGCGAAGTACCTGAAGGCTTAAAAAATAAGCGCGTTCTTGCCCTAGATATGGGAGCATTAGTGGCGGGTGCCAAATACCGTGGTGAATTTGAAGAACGTTTAAAAGCAGTACTAAACGAATTGGCAAAAGAAGAAGGGCGCGTCATCTTATTCGTTGACGAACTACACACCATGGTAGGTGCCGGCAAAGGTGATGGTGCTATGGATGCTGGGAACATGCTAAAACCTGCATTAGCCCGTGGCGAACTGCATTGCGTTGGAGCAACCACATTAGACGAATATCGCCAATACATCGAAAAAGATGCAGCGCTTGAGCGTCGTTTCCAAAAAGTTCTGGTTGAAGAGCCTAGCGTGGAAGATACCATAGCCATTCTTCGAGGCTTAAAAGAGCGCTATGAGCTTCACCATTCGGTAGACATTACCGACCCCGCTATTGTCGCTGCGGCTAGCTTGTCACATCGTTATATTAGTGATCGTCAGTTGCCGGATAAAGCCATTGACCTTATTGATGAGGCAGCGTCTAGTATTCGTTTGCAAATAGACTCTAAGCCCGAAGACATGGACCGTTTGGAGCGCCGTATCATCCAGCTTAAGTTGGAAGAGCAGGCGCTTGCTAAAGAAACTGACGATGCTAGCCATAAGCGCCTTGAGATGATCGAGCTAGAGCGCGAGCAAGCAGAAACCAAGTATTCAGAGCTAGAAAAAGTATGGTTGGATGAAAAAGACGCCATGCAGGGAACACAAACCATTAAAGGAGAGCTTGAACAGGCTAAACTTGATTTGGAAATTGCCCGGCGAGCATCTGATTTAAACCGTATGTCGGAACTTCAGTACGGCCGTATTCCTGAACTTGAAGCAAAGTTGGAGCAGGCGGCTGAAAACGAAACCCGCGAGACAACGTTACTGAAAAACAAAGTTACAGACATTGAAATTGCGGATGTGCTCTCTCGATGGACGGGTATTCCTGTAGCGCGAATGCTTGAGGGCGAGCGAGAGAAGCTTTTACGCATGGAGGATGTTCTTCACAAACGAGTTGTGGGTCAAGAAGAGGCGGTTCAGGCTGTATCAAATGCCATTCGCCGTTCACGTGCTGGGCTTGCCGATCCAAACCGACCTATTGGCTCATTCTTGTTCTTAGGGCCGACGGGCGTAGGTAAAACAGAGCTGTGTAAAGCGCTGGCAGGCTTTATGTTCGATACTGAAGATGCCATGGTGCGTATTGATATGTCTGAGTTTATGGAGAAACATTCGGTAGCGCGCTTAGTGGGCGCGCCTCCTGGTTACGTTGGCTATGAGGAAGGCGGCTACCTAACAGAGGCAGTTCGCCGCAAGCCTTATTCCGTAATTTTGCTAGACGAAGTTGAGAAGGCTCATCCAGACGTATTCAACATTTTGCTTCAGGTGTTGGATGACGGTCGTTTGACTGATGGTCAAGGGCGCACGGTAGATTTTAAAAATACGGTTGTGATCATGACGTCGAACTTAGGCTCAGACATCATTCAGGATAAGCACAACGAAAGTAAGTATGACGATATGAAAGCGTCTGTAATGAACGTAGTCGGGCAGCATTTCAGACCTGAATTCATCAACCGCGTAGATGATATTGTGGTATTCCATCCGTTAGGGAAAGAGCAAATCAAATCGATTGCCAAAATTCAGCTTGCCTCGCTTCGTGCAAGGCTTGCTGAAAAAGGATATAAACTTACTCTGTCTGCCGCTGCAATGGATAAATTGGCGGACGCGGGTTTCGACCCAGTTTTTGGCGCCCGTCCACTTAAGCGAGCAATACAAGTGCAGGTGGAAAATCCACTCGCGCACCAATTGCTTGCTGGCGAACTGATACCTGAATCCACCATCAGAATTGATGCTGATGATAGTGGCTTGTTCGTGGTAAGTAGTTAATCGCAAAGAGAACGTTATCAATATAAAGGGCACTGGCAACAGTGCCTTTTTTGTTGCTTTATCATCGACTTTTCCTTTAGTTTACTTGCAAAAGAAATTTTTAGCGTCAGTGACAGGAGTAGTGCATGCAAACAGCCCCAATTATTAACGCTTTTAAACGCGTAGTCGGGGAAAGTAACCTTGCCGTTGGTAGACGTCAAACAGAGCACTACCGAAAAGGGTGGCGGTCGGGCGAAGGTGAGGCCCTGGCAGTGCTGTTTCCAACCACGCTCTTGCAATATTGGGAAGCACTTAAGGTCTGTGTGGAATACAACTGTATTATCATCATGCAGGCTGCAAAAACTGGTTTGACTGAAGGTTCTACGCCAAGCGGTAGCGACTACGATAGACCTGTGGTGGTAATTAATACGCTAGCAATGGACGATATTGTTCTGGTTAACGACGCAGCGCAAGTACTGAGTTTTCCCGGAGCAACACTGTTCAAACTTGAAAAGGTGCTAAAGCCACTCGGGCGTGCGCCTCATTCTGTAATTGGGTCGTCGTGTCTGGGTGCGTCTATTGTTGGTGGTGTTGCAAATAACTCGGGTGGGGCACTTGTCAAAAGGGGGCCTGCCTATACTGAACTATCGCTCTTCGCTCAGGTGGATGAAAAAGGAGAGCTACAGCTTGTTAATCATCTAGGGATAGACCTAGGCGACACGCCAGAGGAAATTATCGGAAACCTTTCTTCTGGCAACTTTTCAAAATCTTTACCTGAAACCAGTAAGAAAGCGTCAGCTACTGACTATGAACAGATAGTTCGCGATGTAGATGCTGATACGCCGAGCCGCTTCAATGCCGATCCATCAAGGCTTTATGAAGCCAGTGGTTGTGCCGGTAAAATTGCCGTGTTTGCGGTACGCTTAGATACATATGAAGTACCTAAGAAAGAACAAACGTTTTATATAGGTACGAATGATGCAGATGTGCTTACCCGTATCCGCAGAGACGCATTGTCAACGTTTGAACATGTCCCTGAAGTTGGCGAATACCTGCACAGAGAGGTGTTTGATATTGCTGATGTCTACGGAAAGGATACGATATTAAGTATTGAGCGTTTAGGTACGGATTCACTACCTAAAATGTTTGCACTTAAAGGGCGAGTAGATGCTGTACTTAGCAAACTGCCTCTGCTTCCTCCTTACCTAAGCGATAGAGTGATGCAGTTCGGTAGTAAGTGCTTTTCCGACCAAATACCCTCGAGCATAAGAACCTTCCGCGACAAGTACGAGCATCATCTAATCCTTAAAATGAGCGATGGCGGGATTGACGAGGCAAAAACACTTTTAGCTAAGCTTTTTAACGAAGAGAGGCTAGATGGTGACTATATTATCTGCAATGACGAAGAAGCATCTAAAGCCTTTTTATTGCGGTTCGCCGCAGCAGGCGCAGCGGTACGCTATCAAATGATGCATCACAAAAAAGTAGGGGAGATTCTTGCTTTAGATATTGCTTTACGCCGTAACGACGCTTTTTGGGTAGAAGAGTTGCCTGAGCATATTGCTAAACATGTTGAAAAGCCGCTTTATTACGGACATTTCTTTTGCCATGTTTTCCATCAAGATTACATACTAAAAAAGGGCTGTGACGCAAAAAAAGTAAAAGCGGACATGTTAGCGCTCTTAGATAGTCGAGGTGCAAAGTATCCTGCTGAGCATAATGTTGGTCATTTATATGAAGCTGAGAGCGCTTTGCAGCAATTTTACATATCGCTCGATCCTACCAATACCTTTAACCCAGGTATTGGTAAGATGGAGAAGCACAAACGCAATTGTTCATGCTGTACTTAGTGCTTGTTTAGTCATGCCCATTTACAAGCTTTCTAGTAATGCTCTGGCTTGGGGTCTTTTAAAAAAAGGTCGCTCTGTGTTTACCGCAAACGTGAGTTCTTTTTTCGCTTCTGCTGTTCTATTTAATTTTGCTAGCGTAAATCCTAGATGGTAACGAATGTTGGGGTCGCTTGCATCTCTTGCAAATGCGTCTCTCAGCATTTTTAGGCTGCCTTCTAAATCACCTTTGAGCGCTTTAATATAGCCAAATGTGTCTAGAACTTTCGCTGAATTTGGTCGAAGCTTGTACGCTTCACTTGCGTACTGTTCAGCAGTATCGAGCGAGCGCTCTATATGCATCATTGCAAGTCGGTTATAGGCCTCAGAGGGGTTTAAAGTTGCTGGACTCTCAACTAATTCTAGATAAAGGGAGATCGACTCATCATACTCTTGTGTAAAAAACAGAAATTGTGCCAAAAGATGCTTTGCTAATATGCCTTCTTCTGTTTTTTCTATAACACCCCTTGCTGATGTTAAGAAGGTGTCGATATAACGCTCTCGTAGTGCGTAGTTATAGATAGCAATGAGTGCCTGATCATGGCTAGGAGCAATTTTTAGTGCGTTTTCAAACGCGTTAATTGCTTTGTCGTCGTTGCCTTTATTCGCCTCTAAACGCCCTAGTAGATAGAAATATTGAGGGGTTTCTTTTAGCGACGAGGACATTTGTGTGAGCAACTGCTGTGCTCGTGAATTTTCTTTCTCGTCGAGTAGGAAGGAGGTTAGGCGAAGCAAAATGGCAGTATTGTTAGAGTCTAGTGCATAAGCGCGGGTAAGGGCCTCTCGGATCTGCTCATTATCGTTTAATGCGCTGGCAATACTTGCATAAGTGAGTAGCTTCAAAGGATCATCATCGATTAAATTACGCACCACTTTCAACGTCTTTTTTGCATCGTCAACTTTGCCTAACGAGAGTTGCAACGATGCTTTTCGCATCAGGTAATCGCTATTATCGAAATTATCTTTTAGTAAAAGGTCAAGGTGATAAATTGCGTTTTCAAAGTCTTGCTGTTGCTGATAAATAAGAGAGAGTCGATTTCTGGCGTCAATGTTAGAAGGAGAGAGGGTGAGTAAATCAAGGTAAATTTGCTTTGCTAAATCCAAGCGACCTAATTGGGTAAGATTAAATGCTTTCAGCATCAATGTTGTTGTGTGCTGAGGTGATATTTTTAAGAGTTCACTAACAATTTCGTTAGATTCCTCAATGTTGCCCAAGCGGCTTTCTGTTGCTGCTAAGTTAAATTTTGCTGAAAATAGGGTAGGTTTTTTTTCTAAAGCTAATTTAATATTGTCTCTTGCCTGCTCAAACTTACCTTGGCGTATCAAAATACCAGCTTTTAAATTATAAACTTCTGCATCATCGGGCAGCATGTTAGAAAGCAAGTTAACACCTTTTAACGCCGTGTCGTATTGTTCAGACTGGAGATTTACGAGTGCGTAAGTGAAGAGAAAGCCCACATCATGTTTAAATTTCTCTAAATTCTGCTCTAGCATGTTCAGTGCTTCGGCTTGTTTTCCTCGGGCCGCCATGAGTTTTATTTTAAACAGTTGAAGCCGGCCATCATTGGGATACTGTAATTCTAGTTCTCGCAACAGTCGCTCAGCTTTAAACGACTTATTTTGACGAATAAACAGATCGCCTAGGACAAGTGCAGAGTCAGGCTCGCCCATAAGCGCATCTTGATAACGCTCCAGAAGTAGGAGTGCTTGTTTGTCTTGCTGAGTTGCCATGTAGACTTGACTTAACATTAGCACCGCTTGTAAGTCATCGGGTTCTTTCTGTAGGTAGGCATTGAAGTCTTTTGCTGCAGCTTCCATGTTGTTATTGAAAAAGCGGGTTAATCCGGCGATGTACAGGAGCATTGGTTGAGATGCAATTAGTTCAGGGTCTAGCTGCGATATAAAATCATTGAGTTGTGTTAGCTTTTCATTATCAATTGGCTGTTCGCTGTCTCTGCTCTGTAGCCAGCTATCAAGTAAGATGGCAAGGGGATCATTGGGTGTGTCTTGAATGATCTCATTTACAAACAGCTTCGCGGTGTCGTAGTCTTTTGACTCTAAGTACAAGTCTATTAAATTACGTAGCGTAATTGGGTCGTCGCGTTTAAACGTAAGCGACTTTTGCAAAAAGGTAACAGCGTCATCTTTATTTCCCATGCGGTAAGCAAGTTGACCTTTTAGTCGCCATGCAATTGCGTTTTGTGGCGCCAAGCCAATAGCCTTTTCCACTAAGTCAGCAGCTTTAGACAACTCTGAATTATTCAAGGCAATTGACGCTAAGCCATTTATGGCTGGTACGAAATTGGGTGTTTTTGCAATAATCGTATTGTAATCACTCAG
This sequence comes from Alteromonas sp. V450, assembly GCF_001885075.1. Lineage (NCBI taxonomy): Bacteria > Pseudomonadati > Pseudomonadota > Gammaproteobacteria > Alteromonadales > Alteromonadaceae > Alteromonas > Alteromonas sp. V450. The sequence goes on along the minus strand of NZ_MODU01000004.1, from coordinate 1,733,158 downwards.
TGCGCACTGTTCATCATTTAATCGCGAGCACGCAGTGGCTCGGATCATCAACCAGTCTCGCAGCGCATCGCCAGAAAGTTCGTTCACACCGTCAAAGTTGACCACATCTTGGTACTTGTTTAAAAACAACCACACGTTTCCCAGCGGCTCGGCGACTAAATTTACATCTGCACCCATTTCAAGTGACTCTTGAAATTCAGCCTCTGCATCCGTTAAATAGCCGTTAATCAGAAGTATTTCGCCAATTAAAATTTTGGCTGCAAGGTTGTTGGGGTCTTTCTGTAAGCTATTCTTAAGATGGATGTAGGCGTCGTCGTAAGTACCTTCGTTATAGGCTTTTAGCGCTTTCTCGTAGTCTTCAGATGTGGTAGCAAAAGCGCTAGATGACAATACAAGGAATAGAAAGAACGATAGACCACAGAATACCTTAAGCACTCTGCTGGAAAACGCATTATTTGATAATAACTTCATATACACCTTCAACAATGAATCTGCTGGCTATGAGTAAATAATTTGCACAAAAAAAGGTGGCTCTCGCCACCTTGATACAATACGTGTTTTTACCGCGTAATTAAATAATTAATCTGAGCGGCGGCGTCTGTATAGCGCTATACCAGCACCAATGCTCATGATAAATAGAATACCTGGTTCACTTACTTTAGGTGGTGGCTCTTTGATGCTTTTGAGTGTGTTAAATTGAACACCGGAAATCTTAAATGCGTCGTTATAGTCTTTACCGCCTATATCGCCAAACGCTTTATTATAAGCGCCAACAAGCCAATAGTTGGAATAAGTGGTTTCAAAACCGGTCAACTGCACGGTGCCATCATACTGTCCGCCGACAATGTTAAAAGAATTAGACACAGCGTTCAGCGTGGTTTCGTTTGACACTAGTTTGTCCCAGGAATCGCTTGTAAGTGCACTCGCGTTATTTAACGAAACAACCGACACCTGTTGGTCATCCCCGTTGTTCCAACCAAAGTCGATGTCGGTTAGGTTCACCCCTTCGTCAAAAGAAAACAACAGATATTCAAAGGTTCTGAACTTGTCAACGGTCTTATTCCAACCTCCATTTCGAGAGTTTATAGTAACTTCTTTGAAATTATCAATGGTTTGATGCTCACCGGTTGCCTCAGCATCATTTTTAACCGCGTAGCCCCAGTCGGTAACAAATGCTGTTTCTGCAGTATCTATCGTATTTGTCTCTGTTAGGCTTTTTGAGTCGCGATCCCAATAACAGTTTTTGTAACCACACTTCACAGACCATTCTTCAGTGGTTTGATATTCGGAGTAAGAAAACGAAGAAATTGAGACATTTACGTCATTAATATTGATTGCATTACCGCTGGTAACGTCACTAACGTTTTGCGACATTAGGTCGTAACTATATTCATTCACTAGGCTGTCAATTGACGCTTGCGCTGAGAATGACGTAAGGGCTAATGCCCCTAACGTTAGAAGAACTTTTTTCATAATAAACCCGTACAACCGAAAACTAAGTGGCAATTCACTTTTCTTAAAAATAAGCTGATTGTGGTCAAGCATATTTCATGCCTGTTTTTAATTCATTGATTTTTTTGTGGTTTTTTTGTCAGTATGGCTAAATAGTAAAAAATTCTGACAGACCGTTTTAATAAAAGTTAGCCGCCAGTATAGTCAACCGATAAAGACAGCTCTGTTAGCTAATGCTTGCGCAAGTTACACCCAATAAAACGCCCATTATACGTTTTGGATGAGTCAATACCACTTTTTATTGATTAATTGTTCGAAAACTGATGCGCGCTATATTGTGCAAGATAACGATAAAAATCTAATTGATTCTTATGTTGAGATTTTCCACATTCGTTTATGTGGCGGTATTTGCATTTGTAGTAAAGAAATTGAAATCTGGTCTGCGGTTTGCTTGTGAAAATAGAAAATAAAAAACAAAAGCGCGGCCTACTTCGCTATGCGTTGTCGCATAACTGTGAAATAATTCATAAAGTCAAAGATAAAGAAGTACGAGGACATATGTCTGATCAAAAACGTAAAGGGATATACTTACTTCCCAATTTATTAACAACAGCAGGGTTGTTTTCTGGTTTCTTTGCTGTGGTTTCGTCAATGAACGGCAGGTTCGAAGCTGCGGCAGTGGCAATTTTTGTAGCGATGATTTTTGATGGCTTAGATGGGCGTGTTGCAAGAATGACGAATACGCAAAGTGACTTTGGTGCTGAGTATGACTCTATGGCCGATATGGTGTCATTTGGCATGGCACCGGCGCTTGTTGCTTATAATTGGGGATTAACAGGACTGGGCAAATTGGGATGGTTAGCAGCTTTCGTATATGTTGCAGGTGCAGCACTTCGCCTAGCTCGCTTCAATACGCAGGTGGGAATTGCTGATAAACGTTTCTTTCAAGGGCTTGCCAGTCCAGCTGCAGCAGCGGTTGTTTCTGGGCTAGTTTGGGTAGGCGTGGAATATGATGCTGTAGGTACAGACTACGGTTTGATTGTTGCTGCAGTAACTGGCCTAGCGGGATTACTTATGGTGAGCAATTTTAAATACAATTCGTTTAAAGAAGTGAACTGGCACGGAAAGGTTCCTTTTGTAGGTCTTCTTTTAGTCCTGCTTATATTTGTTGTTGTTGCGACAGAGCCCGCTTTAGTATTGTTCCTTGTGTTTGCGTTATATGCATTAGCTGGACCAATCAATACGTTTCGTACGGTTGATAAGGTGACACTAGATGATGTAGTGGGCGATCACGAGGAAGACGCAGACTTTAATGCTGAAAATAAAAAGCATAATGAAGGCGCGGATAAGGCACAGGATTAATTACACCGAAACCCGTGTATGTTTAGGCGCAATAAAGAAACAAATTGTCCCTTTTGAGTAAGATGAAGAAGGGTATATTAACCAAATTGCATGCTAAATGAGCATATAGTTTAAAAAGCGACCGAACGGTCGCTTTTTTTATATTTATCCTAAAAAGGGTGTTGACGATGTTTCAGGAATGCGTAAAATGCGCGCCTCCTCAACAGGGAACAGCAAAACGCTAACAACTGATGAGGGTGTCAAAAACCAAGTTTAAAAATAAATAAACAAAAGTTATTGACAAAAAAAAGATGCGCTGTAAGATACGCATCCGCTTCGGGAGAGGCAGCTAGCAAAAAGCTAGTAACGTTCTTTAAAAATTTAGACAAGACAATCTGTGTGGGCACTCGTTAAGAGTGTCACAACGACGATTCATATTTCGATATATTTAATTGAAGAGTTTGATCATGGCTCAGATTGAACGCTGGCGGCAGGCCTAACACATGCAAGTCGAACGGTAACATTTCTAGCTTGCTAGAAGATGACGAGTGGCGGACGGGTGAGTAATGCTTGGGAACTTGCCTTTGCGAGGGGGATAACAGTTGGAAACGACTGCTAATACCGCATAATGTCTACGGACCAAACGGGGCTTCGGCTCCGGCGCAAAGAGAGGCCCAAGTGAGATTAGCTAGTTGGTAAGGTAACGGCTTACCAAGGCGACGATCTCTAGCTGTTCTGAGAGGAAGATCAGCCACACTGGGACTGAGACACGGCCCAGACTCCTACGGGAGGCAGCAGTGGGGAATATTGCACAATGGGGGAAACCCTGATGCAGCCATGCCGCGTGTGTGAAGAAGGCCTTCGGGTTGTAAAGCACTTTCAGTTGTGAGGAAAAGTTAGTAGTTAATACCTGCTAGCCGTGACGTTAACAACAGAAGAAGCACCGGCTAACTCCGTGCCAGCAGCCGCGGTAATACGGAGGGTGCGAGCGTTAATCGGAATTACTGGGCGTAAAGCGCACGCAGGCGGTTTGTTAAGCTAGATGTGAAAGCCCCGGGCTCAACCTGGGATGGTCATTTAGAACTGGCAGACTAGAGTCTTGGAGAGGGGAGTGGAATTCCAGGTGTAGCGGTGAAATGCGTAGATATCTGGAGGAACATCAGTGGCGAAGGCGACTCCCTGGCCAAAGACTGACGCTCATGTGCGAAAGTGTGGGTAGCGAACAGGATTAGATACCCTGGTAGTCCACACCGTAAACGCTGTCTACTAGCTGTGTGTGCCTTTAAGGCTGTGCGTAGCGAAGCTAACGCGATAAGTAGACCGCCTGGGGAGTACGGCCGCAAGGTTAAAACTCAAATGAATTGACGGGGGCCCGCACAAGCGGTGGAGCATGTGGTTTAATTCGATGCAACGCGAAGAACCTTACCTACACTTGACATGCAGAGAACTTTCCAGAGATGGATTGGTGCCTTCGGGAACTCTGACACAGGTGCTGCATGGCTGTCGTCAGCTCGTGTCGTGAGATGTTGGGTTAAGTCCCGCAACGAGCGCAACCCTTGTCCTTAGTTGCCAGCCTTAAGTTGGGCACTCTAAGGAGACTGCCGGTGACAAACCGGAGGAAGGTGGGGACGACGTCAAGTCATCATGGCCCTTACGTGTAGGGCTACACACGTGCTACAATGGCATTTACAGAGGGAAGCGAGACAGTGATGTGGAGCGGACCCCTTAAAGAATGTCGTAGTCCGGATTGGAGTCTGCAACTCGACTCCATGAAGTCGGAATCGCTAGTAATCGCAGGTCAGAATACTGCGGTGAATACGTTCCCGGGCCTTGTACACACCGCCCGTCACACCATGGGAGTGGGATGCAAAAGAAGTAGTTAGTCTAACCTTCGGGAGGACGATTACCACTTTGTGTTTCATGACTGGGGTGAAGTCGTAACAAGGTAACCCTAGGGGAACCTGGGGTTGGATCACCTCCTTACCATTACGTCGAAAGACGCCTTGATGCAGTGCCTACACAGATAGTCTTGTTTAAAATGAAGAACGACACAAGTTTATGGGGCTATAGCTCAGCTGGGAGAGCGCCTGATTTGCATTCAGGAGGTCAGCAGTTCGATCCTGCTTAGCTCCACCATCTACTTGACACTGAGCTTGCATAAGCGAAGTCCCCATGTGAGAGTAGGACACTGCCAGGTCCTATTAAGAAAAACCCGCCTTACGGCGGATTTTTTGCTTTCTGCTCTTTAAGTTTCGTGAGAGTAGGACGGGCTGGCCCTCCAGACTGCCAGGTCCGTTAAGAAGAACCCGCCTTACGGCGGATTTTTTGCATTTGGAAAAGAAAGAAATTGGTATAAAAGTTTTCGGTGAAGTTGGTAGCTGAAACGTTATGTGTTATGAAAATCTACCGAATTGTCTTTAGGTGCTGTAATACTTGTTCATTTATAGCGGTTAGTTTTGCATTTTTAGAACTTGCAGTCCAAACCAGAAGTCTATTAAAAAAGCTTTGCGTGTTATGTAAAGCAGCTAATCCTTTGTTTGTCTTGTACGCTTCTTGCCATGAAGAAAAAGGTGGTTGTGCCGCTACTGTTAGCCACTCACTCCAATAGTCTAGTGTCATAGACTCTCTTAACATTAAATAAACCGTTGCTCGCACCAATCTATCAGGCTCACCATAGTGGTAAAAGTGTATCTCACTTGGATTAATAGCTTGATAAATAGCTTGAGAAAGTGCTTTTAATTGCGGTTCATTAATCGTTTCATTAAGTGATAGTTGAAGTGCTAGATCTGATGCATGTGCAATTTGGTGTACATAACCGATATCTTCACTAAAACCGGTATAATCATCTACGTTTACAAGAGCATCAGTACTGATTTTTAACAATTGTTTTCGTTCATTATTATTTAAAAACGGCGTTTTTCTATCAAAGCGCGCAACTTCCGCTAGCGAGAGAATAATGAACGAATGATGATGAGGTGTATGGGTCTTATCATTAAATGCTCGAACTAGCTCATCATGCACATGTTTAACGTCGTTTAGCGGTAACGTTGCGTCTCGTAAAGACTTGCTAAGCATACTAAATGCAATGCCGTCCCTAATATCAGCTACGTCGGAACTAAGGCAAGCAATTTGCTGATCTAGCGTTAGCGAAGTGCTATTTTTCTCAAGCTTTATATCATTTGGTGAAAGTGGACAATTAGCATACGTCGATTGCGAAAAAGCAAAGCATGCAATTAGTGTCATTAAGGGTTTAATCATATTGTGGTGTCTATTTATAAATGCTTAGGGCGTTGAACGTCATATTTTTGATTCTATACAACATGTTTTTACGTCAAAGGCAGCATTAGTATTTTGTATAGATATATGCACTAGTGTATGACGTTTGGTTTGATGTTTCCTATAGTATCCTTCATATTTTCCATTTGAGTAAAAAGGATATTTCGTAACAAAATGTATATAACCACTACTCCTGACGAAGCAAAGCTTATATAAATAACATTAGAACAATAATAAAAAGAACCTTGCTTGTGAAAATGATTTTTGCCCTAGCTTTTGTTTCGCTCTTCGCGATGTCAAATGAACAGAGCGTCGATAATAAACCTGATGTAATAAAACAACGTGTGGTGCTTGGTGTTGTTGAATTCCCACCACTCGTGATGAAAGACCCCACTACACTGAAGTGCCATGGAGACATTATTGATGCAATCAGCGAACTTCTCACCAAGTTAAACTATGAAGTTAGAGTAGAATGTGCTCCCCCAGCTCGTCTGTTTGAACGAGTTAGAACAGGTGTTGTTGATTTAACAATAAATGTAAAGGGCACTCGCGCTTTAGATGATAATGTTATTTTCTTAGATAAGCCCGTCGTCTTTTTATCTACTTTGTTAGTATCAAACAAAAAACGATTAAACGAGAAATCTGTTGCGGCGGTAAGAGGCTACGACTTTCTTGGTATGCGCAAGGAGTTGCTAGAAGAAGGATACACTTTTTTCGATATGGCCAACGCATCGGAAACTATTCAGCTTTTCGAGATGCATCGCACTGCACATCTTCTCACTTACGAAGCGCCATACATGTTTTATGTAGCTAATAATGGCTCTACAGTGAGCGAACTTCTTGTCTCTCAACGTCGAAATATACCTTCATTTTTAGCTGTCTCTAAAACGAGTGATCAGAAAGACAGTTTAATAACGAACCTTAAGCAAGCAATGATGGATATAAGCAGTTATTCAATTTTAGATTTTTATAAGAAAAATAACTTTTCCATTGAGAATTAGTTTAAAAAAGCAAGATAAAACAATGCTTTAAATGGGAAGGTAAGCAGAAGGTTGAACTCGTAAAAGTAAAGTAACTTTGTATACATACCTAGTGCAGTAATAGTGCAATAAAAGGATGTAAATCGCCATGCAAAGTAACAAAAAACCAGTTAGCAACCCGACCAAACTGTTTAATTACTATCAGAACAGCTCCCTCGCAAGAATGATAAATTTTATCAATGAAGCTATTGTAGTGTTGAACATTGATGGAATTGTAGAAATGTTAAATTCTAACGCTTCTGATTTACTTGGCGCGCGACGAGAGCAGATAATTGGTGAAAATTTTCTCGATTATATAGAAAGCGGTTCCGATAAAAACAGTCTAATCAAACGTTCTCTCAATGCTGGAAAAGAGCGTATCATACAGGTGCCCCCAATCGAAGTTACTTTTCAACACGAGAAATCCGACGATCAATCATTAGACGTTGAACTATCTATTTCTTCCTTACCGGAAGAGTTTTCTTCATCAAATTCGCTATTTCTTTGTATTCTCCGCGACATGACAGTGCATAAAGCTGAATACACCATGCTTAAAAGAAAAGCCGAAACTGATTTTCTTACAGGTTTAGCTAACAGGCACAAATTTTCTTCGTACATGTCGCAACAGTGGACTCACTGCGTGGACAATAATCTTCCAATCAGCCTGTTGATGATTGATATCGATCATTTTAAGCGCTTTAACGATGAATATGGTCATGTAGCCGGCGACCGCTGTCTTAAGCGAATTGGTGATGTGTTGTCTTTGAGCTTGCCGAATAGAGATGCACTTGCCGCTCGCTATGGCGGGGAAGAGTTCGCCATTGTTTTACCGAATTGTCACGCACAGAATGCACAATTATTGGCAATGCGTCTAAAACGCCATCTTGCACAACTGAGTATAAAGCTATTTGCACTTGAAACTGATACTAAGTTAACCGTAAGTATTGGTGTCGCTACGCATCACAATCACAGGTATGCATCTCCTGAATCGTTAATTAACGGCGCAGATACTCTTTTGTACCAAGCTAAAGCGCAAGGGAGAAATCAAATTTGTTATTTGTAGTGGTATTCGCAAAGCCTGAATGGTAAATACGCGCTCAACATCATTACAAAAGTTGAACGCGCAATATCGACGGATAACCGCCATGTTTCTTGGTCTAGTCCATGAGAACGTTAACCTGGTCTGCGATTAATCATCTGTGGATCTGGACTGACAAAAATGCAGTTTAATGGGGCTGTGACTAATTTCATGCAGATATCCTCTTTCGAATGGTCGGAGTCGACAAAAATAATTGTCTGACGATCATTTGAGATACTAAAGGTCAAATCATTATCAGCATCGCCGGAAATGATGGGGCCAACGAAACCAAGCTGTTGCTCGTTTTTAATCAAGGTGTAAGAAATTACTGTGTTAGGTTCTGTTACGACAAGTGTCGATTCAGCCAAGGTAGTGCCTTCAATGTCGGTATAAAATGTGTACGTATGTTTTTCAGGGCTTATTGATACATAGAACTGGACTAATGGAGTAGGTGATGACATTGTTTCTCTCTTATTTGCTAAGTGATTTATAGTTATTGGAGTAAGTGAGTATAGAATTTACGCATTTCGTCTATTTTACTGTAAGGGGGATTTTCTGAATTCAAGCATATAGATGCAACATGTTGTGCATACAGTATGCTGTAGTGTTGACTTTTGTTGGCAACACTATCGTTCAAACTAGACAAATGCGCACAGAGCCGTTCAATTTGCTCGCTATCGTTGTGAAGTTCCTGGTTAATTTTTAAAGTTAGGTACTCATTTCGTGACTGAAGAGAATAAAAATCAGAAACGGGTTCTTGTGACTGCAGTTCTGGCTTAAGCGTTTCGAGCTGATTAATAAGTTCACCGGCGTGTTTCCAGCTGTCTTTAGATTGTAAAAAGCGTATTAGCGTAGAAATAGAGCGATATTCATTTTTATCAGATACTAAGCTAATAAGTTTGGACGTTTCGTCTTCAACGTCTTGTGTGTAAAAGTAAACATGCTTAAGCGTTTTAATATAAACGTCATCGCCTATCCACTCTGTGTTTTTCGGATCTTGTTGCAGCGCTTTTTCTATTAAATATTGTGCTCTATTTATTGAATGTAATGCTTGTTCGTCATTATTTCGCATTAAAAGCAACGTGGCTTGTTTGGTGAGTAACGCCACATAAGTTTGCATAACTGCCGCATTTTCACCATCTTGTTCATACAATAACTGGAGTTGAGAAGCTCCTTCGCGATAGTAACGTTCCGCGCTTTCAAATTCACCTAAATGCAACACCATCGAAGCTAGCCAAGATCGCGTGTCGGCTGAATACAATAATGCTTCTGTATTACTTGGATCGGCTTCTATTACTTTTTCTTTATATTCAAGCGATGCCTGGTAATGCTTGATTGCATTTTCAAAGTCAAACTGCTCAAAGGCAATAGTGCCTACGGAGTTCTCTGCATAAGAAACTTCCATCATGGCTTCAAGACTATTTGGAGCCGCTGCGAGCATAGCTTTACTTGTACTAAGATAACTATCGAAGTATTTTTTTGACTCACTCATAGCACCGTTAATGTAGTGAATTTGACCTAGCCAAAATTGATTTGCGCCATACGCTTTCAGAAGTTGCTGGTTGGTTTGCTGTTCTTTTAGTAATTCTTCAAGACGTATTGATGCTTCGTCGTACGCTTCTTTAGCGGTGTCGATTTCGTCACGATAAAATTTAACTTCGGCCATGGCTTGAACAGACAAAGCGTGCTGAAAACGAAGCTCAAAACTAGCTGATTGTGTATTAAACAAAGTAGTATTTTGAGTTTGTTTAGCGCGTTCGACATATTGCAGCGCTTGTTCACTGATGCCTTCTAATAAGTCCATTCTTTTAACGGTGCGAAGCTTATCTGCAAAATCACCTATCATGAACCCCATTAAGTCTTCTGCTTCTTTTCGTTTGTTTTCTGCTAGCTCACGCGCTTGCTGGCTGTATATAGTAGCAATGGATGAAACAACGAGTAGTACAACCAATGTTGCAGCAGTAACACCTTTTAAAACTTTCCGTCGACTAATACGCTTTTGACTTTGCGCAATAAATTCCCTTTCGCTTTCGTCAAGACGAATATTCGCTAGACTAGTCAACATGATTGCATCGAAAAATGGTTTTCCTTCTGACAATAGAAAAGCGTGGTTTTTGTTATTTACTAACCACAGACTAGTTTGTTCTGCTAACCTTGCTTTCAGAATTAGGCTGTTGTGATGTGTCTCCACCCACTTCTGAACGCGCTCCCACTTTCGCAACACGGCTTCATGGGCAACTTTGAAACTTGCTTTTCCTTTATTTGAGAAAGAAACAAATAAGCGATGCTCGACCATTTGCTTAACTAACTCTCGCTCGTCCTGCGTTTGTAGTGTGTCCCAATGTGCCGTTTTGCTTGTCAATGTGTTACCCGACTGCGTTACATTAACAATAAGAGGAAGGATATTATCTAACGCATTTTTCACGGCGTCAGAAAGACTTTCATAAAGTTGCTCAGCCTTGTGTCCTATAGCCCCTTCAATGCCCCCTAATTCGTTATATGTCTTTACACATAGCTTGTTGTTCGCTCTTTGCAAATATAATTCTTGAAGTGTGTATTGCAGCAATGGAAGACAATTAGGTGCGCGAGATGCATCGGATAGAATGATATCGTCCAGTCGTGAATTTGTGTTCTCATCGAATTCCCAGGCAATATTTGCGGCAACCGCGGGTCGTTTAATAATTTGACTTAACTCGTTCAATGAGGGGGGCGTAACGTCTATATGTGCGCCTTTTCCTTTGTTCTTCATTAATGTTTCGAAGGTAGAAATAAGCGGGTAAAAATCGTTTCTACTGATGAGGAAGGTGAGGAAAAAATTGCTTTGGCTCAGCTGTTCTAAAATACTAAAAAAACGTGATTTGGAAGACGTGGGAATAGACTGATCTGCCAGGTACGCCTCTAGTCGGTCTATGATGATTGCAAAACATGGGAAGTTAACCCCCTGATCTCGTTCTGCAAGCCAATCAGAGACAATTGCTATAACTTTGTCTGCTTCATTTAGCAGCAGTTCAGCAAGTTCTGTTGCACTTAAATTATTAAAGACGTAACTATTTTCATCGCCCCAGTCGATCATATAAGAGGCGAGCTCAACAAAGATAGCAAATTCATTGTTCGAAGATTCTATGTCGGCAACATCGATACTAGCAAAGTCATGCGCATAGATACTGTTTAGCCCTTTATTTCTAAGAAAAAGAGGGAGTACACCTGCATGTATTAATGAACTTTTACCGCATCCACTAGGGCCTAAAATTAATGAGAAAGGCCTTTTTTTGCGAAATAATTCCGCCTTGTGCGAAACAATATCTCTAATTAGCGCGTCTCGACCGAAAAATATTTCACTCTCTTTAGCAGTAAACGCATTTAATCCTACGAATGGGGGATGTTCGGTCCATGTAGATGCTACCGTATTATCTGTGTCGTTCACCAAAAACTGAACGTCAGCGATTATTCGATAACCTCGTTTGCGAACGGTTTCAATATATTGGGGGGCTGTTGCTTTATCGTTTAATGCCCTTCTTAAATGTGTGATTGCTTTATGTACTGGATTGTCACCGGTAGGAGAATCGGGCCAGCATTGTGAAACAATTTCGTCCGCTGAGACTACTTCATTGTTTTTTTGGCATAACAAAAGCAGAACATCCATTGACTTAGGCTCAATGCTTCGCTTTATTTTCCCCAACGTCAATCTATTATTAGACGGTTCGACTTGCCAATCGCCTAAAAAAAATTTTTGTCTCACGCTCTGCCCCAATACACTATTCTTTTTTATTTAATGTGAAATGTTCACTTTTTTTCCTATATTAAGCGCATAATGAGTGAATGAATAAAGAGATAATGTAAAAAAGTTAATATTTCTTGTAATTTTTTTTGTATTGGCAAGGTCTTTTAAAATACACGCGCTTACTGTGCGTCAAACATGACTTATATTATTGAGGGTAAATCAATGAAACAAATCAAAAAATCATCAGTAGCGACAGCATTAGGCGCAGTTGTAATTGGCTCTTTAGCGTCAACGGTTGCAGTAGCAGATGTAAATCCATTTGGTATGCAAGCACTAGAATCTGGTTATAGCCAATTCGCTGCGGAAGGCAAGTGCGGCGAAGGTAAATGCGGTGGCGACAAAGCAGAGAAAGAAGGCAAGTGCGGCGAAGGTAAATGCGGCGGCGACAAGAAAGCTGCAAAAGAAGGCAAGTGCGGCGAAGGTAAATGCGGCGGCGACAAGAAAGCTGCAAAAGAAGGCAAGTGCGGCGAAGGTAAATGCGGTAGCATGTAACCGCCATTCAAAAAACATCGTGTAGCTTGAAACAGAAGGAGGCTACACGAGTTACGCTTAGCAACAAATGGCTGTCGAATGATGGCCATTTTTGTCTAACCATGTACGTTGCTATTGTGCAATCCCATGCGGTAAAAGGGGAAGATATGAATAACATCTGTGGCGCAGGACTTGGTTTTCGTCGGGAAATGCTTAAAGAGCTTTTACCTACATTGCCATCTGAGATCGACTTTTGGGAAGTAGCCCCTGAAAATTGGATCCCACTTGGTGGGAAGTATCAAGAACAATTTCAGCAAGCGTCTTCGCAAGCTTCCTTTACAACGCATGGTTTATCCTTGTCTATCGGAAGTAGCGACAAACTAGATGTCGAATTTGTAAAAACCGTTAAGCGATTCTTGGATGTAAACAATATTGCATTGTACAGCGAGCACTTAAGCTTTTGTTCTGGCAACGGTCATATGTACGATCTGATGCCAATTCCTTTTACTGAAGAAGCGATAAAGCACGTTGTGTCACGAATTGTTCAAGTTCAAGACATTATCGAACGCCCCCTGGTATTAGAAAATGTCTCTTATTACATTGCACCGGGTCAAGAAATGGATGAGCTTGAATTTACCAAGAGCATACTAAAAGAATCGGGTTGCCAAATGCTTCTCGACGTAAACAATGTTTACGTGAACAGTATTAACCATAAATACGATGCGAAAGCCTTTATAAACGGATTGCCCTCAGACAAAATAGTCTATGGACATATTGCTGGTCACTATGATGAAGCTGAGGATTTGAAAGTTGATACTCACGGGGCTGATGTTATTGAGCCCGTTTGGGATTTGTTGGAGCAGGCTTACCTAACTCACGGCGTATTTCCAACGTTACTAGAGCGTGATTTTAATATTCCTCCGTTAAGCGAATTACTGGCTGAAGTTAAGAAAATTAAGCAAATTCAAGCAAAATGCGAAGCCGTTCAAGCATCGAACGTTAAAGGAAGTGTCGCGTGACTCAGTCATTTCAAACTACTCAGAAAGCATTTGTTGATGCGATCAAAGACCCACAGACACTTTGTGATACCGACGCTGACAACATTCGTCGGATGAAAATATATCAATCCCTTTTTTTTAATAATATCGATAATTTCGTCAGTACCGGTTTTCCCGTTTTAAAATCTATTGTGGTAAAACAGTATGGTGAAAAAGGCTGGGAGAGTATTGTTCGTCAGTTTTTTATTGAGCACGAGTGTCGTTCGCCTTATTTTGTAGAAATAAGTAAAGAGTTCGTTGAATACCTATCAACACAGCCAACCTTCGATATTACGCTTCCTGATTTTGCTGCGGAGCTTGCTCACTATGAGTGGCTAGAGCTTGACGTCAGTATCAGAAAAAACGAAGACAACGTTGAATTTTATCAACAAGGAAACAATGTGACCTCCATTAGGGTGTCACCGTATGCCTCGTTGGCGGCATATCAGTTCGAAGTCCATCTAATTGGTGAGGATTATATCCCAGAGCAACCTGCCCAAGAACAGCAGTTCTACGTTGTTTACAGAGACCGTGAGTTTGACGTTCAATTTGCTCATGTTAATCCGGTGACGGCTATTTTAGTCAACACGCTGGAACAAAATGAACTGGGGATGGAAATAGAACAATTAGCTGAGTCGTTGTGCCAACAACTTCCCCAAATTCCTTCAAACGTGCTTATAAATGGTATGAACCAGACCCTCACTGACATGTTACAAAAAGGAATACTGCTTCCAGTATCCTAAGTAACCATTACTATTTACCTGCTTTATATTAAACTTTCGCTAGGATCTGGTCTGAAAGTGAGCGATCGGTCATATTAGCGCTGTCAATCGGGCTTGCTTTCGATTAACATTTAGCACCATTTTTTTGTTCACAAAATTGTTTAGGTAGTGCAAATGGCTGACAATTCAGATTTCAAAGAAGTCTATAACAAGTGGTACTTTCTAGCATCGCTAGTAACTCTAATCGCGTTCCCGTTGATGCATATCATCGCCGGCTGGTTCACCTTCTGGTTATAACGCAGACATTCAAGGCATAATTGTGACTGCAGAATATATTAAATCAGTAGTGAAAACCGTACCTGACTATCCAAAGCCAGGTATTTTATTTAGAGATGTGACCAGCGTTTTAGAAGATCACAAAGCATTTAGTAGCTGTATCTCGTTACTTGTAGAAAAGTATCAAGGTATGGGATTTACCAAGATAGCAGGTACTGAAGCACGCGGGTTCCTTTTTGGTGCGCCATTGGCCATCGAAATGGGCATTGGTTTTGTTCCAGTGAGAAAACCCAACAAACTTCCTCGTGAAGTAGTTAGCGAGAGCTACGAGCTTGAATATGGCATGGATACATTGGAAATCCATAAAGATGCCATTGAACCAGGTGATAAAGTCCTTCTTATTGACGATTTACTTGCAACTGGTGGAACGATAGCCGCTTCTGCGAAACTAATTCGTTCACTAGGCGGTGAAGTAAACCATGCAGGTTTTGTTATTAACTTACCGGACCTAGGTGGCGAAACGAAATTGAGTACGCTTGATATAGAAAGCTACTCTATTTGTGAGTTTGAAGGCGAATAATCGCTATAAAGCATGACTAGCAAAAGGCGAAATACGTAATAATGAGTTATCAGGTACTAGCAAGGAAGTGGCGACCGGGCAAGTTCAGTGAACTTGTGGGTCAGGAACATGTTGTCTCTGCCATTTCAAATGCTTTGGATAACGATCGTCTACACCACGCTTATCTGTTTACAGGTACGCGAGGCGTAGGTAAAACCACCATTGCACGTATTTTTTCAAAAAGCCTTAACTGCGAAGAAGGACAAGGGGCAAACCCTTGCGGTCAATGTAACACCTGTAAAGAGATAGAGCAGGGGAACTACGTTGATTTGTTAGAGATTGACGCTGCATCAAGAACCAAAGTTGAGGATACTCGCGAGCTTCTTGATAATGTGCAATACAAACCAACTCGCGGGCGTTACAAAGTGTACCTTATCGATGAGGTACACATGCTTTCAAAACACAGCTTCAATGCGCTGTTAAAAACGCTGGAAGAACCACCTCCACACGTTAAGTTCTTATTGGCGACCACCGATCCTCAAAAGCTTCCAATAACCATTTTATCCCGTTGCTTGCAATTTAACTTGAAAGCTATGTCTCGGGAGCAGATTGTTGGACAGCTACAGCATATTCTAGAGCATGAACAGCTGCCTTTTGAGCCACAAGCGCTAGCGCTTTTGGCAAGAGCTGCCCAAGGCAGTATGCGTGATGCGCTAAGTTTAACTGACCAAGCTATCGCACAGGGTGGAAATCAAGTGCTGGCATCGGTGGTAACCGATATGCTGGGCCTGATGGATAAGAACCAACTGCTTAAAGTGGTTCATGCTGTGGTAAATAAAAGCCCTGCTGAAGTCCTTCAGCTCGTTAACGACATCGCAGAGCAAGCCCCCGATTATGACAACGTACACAGCGAATTGGCTAGCCTGCTGCACCAAATAGCGCTAACGCAATGGGTGCCTGAAGCCTGTAAGTTAGAAACCACCTCTGCTAAGGCGATATTTCAATTAGCGAAAACGATTCCAGCGGAGCAAGTGCAGTTGCTCTATCAGATTGCACTGCAAGGAAGAAAAGACTTACCGTTTGCTGCTGATGGAAAAAGTGCGTTTGAAATGACATTGATGCGTATGATGTCGTTTGCTCCAAACACCCCCATTGACGACACTACAAGTGAGATTGAAAACGGGAGGAGTGAGCATAGTTTACCTGTCGAACATGCTTCTTCCAGTGGTGGCCCGGGAAACGTCGGTAAGCAGGAGAAAGCGCCGTTAAGCGAAACTTCTGCAACTAAGGAGCAGCAGGAGACACTTTCACATCTATCGGTTGAATCTACCTCTGAACAGACGTCAGAAAATGCGCCCTCTATCCCAGATTCTCCTGCTACATCGATAATTGATGAAGAGCAGCAAGCACAGCCTCAAACGACGACTTTGTTCGAATCGAGGCAAGAGCGAGAACAGACTACCGTTAATGAAAGTGCGTTGCGTGAAGAGAATACTCAGACGACGCAGTTAAATGTAGAGTTAGACGCTACATCGACTCAAGCAACGTTAGTAGGCCGTCATACTGCACTTGGTGATGAATTCGAAAAGCAGGCCCCAGTTTCGCCTATTAGTGAAGGAGTGCCGGTAGAAGACACCGCTGAACAAACAGAAAGCGGTGCTGCTGAGATTAAACCAACGCCTAAGCAAGTCAGCGCGACCCATAATGAAGTAGAACAACATTTCGATGGACCTCCGCTAGATGCATATATGGAAGACATGCCACCTCCGTCTGAAGAGGGTGGAAATGTAGTTGAAGACTTCCATAATGTTGAGAACTTTGTTCCTCATAACGCTGAGAGTTTTCTTAACGCTGATGGCTCTCAACAGGCTGACGGCTCTCATAACTCTGTCGGCTCTCAACAGGCTGATAGCGCTCATAATAACGGCGATCCATTGGCGCAACAAAGCCAAGCACCCTCGTTAACCGCAGAGGAACAGCTTACGTCGACGGCTGATATGTTGGCGCTTCGTCAGAAGCTAAAGCAAAAAAAAGCACAAGACGCTGATGCCAAAAATAACAGCGCAGCGAGTGCTAAAACCGAAAGTGCAAGCGATATTCAGGCGCGTTTTACCCGAAGTAAAGACGAAGCCGCAACTTCTGCGCAAACTACAGGTTTTAATATCAAAAATGCTGATGTCACTACAGAGACGAGCAGCGAGGGTGAAGAAAGCAGCAATACGCCGTGCAGTGACCATGAAGACGTGCTTGGCGACAGTAACCGCTATCAGCAAGACGACACTGGCTTGTTCCAAGATAGTACTGAAGCATTACCCGCAGACACAGAGCAAGGCAGCACGTTAGAAATTGGGCAACCTGGCGCAAACGAAACAAATGACTTTGCGCTTGATGAATTTGAAGAGGACATGCCCTTTTCAAATGACGAAGTAACTACGCAAAAAAGTGAGACATCACAAGTTGAAGATACGCCACCTTGGGCGACAGATGACGAGCCTCAATCCTCTCCTATTGCTGTAGATTCTGGCCACGTGCAAGAAACGTTTAGCGGCAGTACGAATACTGTAGGCTTTCCAGAACAGACGGAAAGCAAAGGTGACTTATCTTTTGCGCGGGATGCACTTAATTTTGATTCGCCATTTAGCAGTACGTATGACGGGCCGTTAAAACCCTATTTAAATGATGGAAATAAACTAACTCACGCCAGTCAAATTGACGAGTGGAGCAACTTGGTTGAGCAAATGCCGGTTGCTGGCTTACTCAAACAATTGGTGCTGCACGCATCATTTTCTCGAGAAGGCAATCAAGTCTCCCTTGAAATTGACCATAGTCAGACGCATCTATTTAATGATAGTGCAAAAAAACAATTAGTTGATGCAATACACCATGGCTTGGGTGAAAACGTAGACGTAAATATCACATTGGGTGAACCAGCATCTACACCTTTTGCGTTACAACAAGAAATTCATGCTATGCGCCATGCGCATGCACACTCGGTGATTGAAACCGACGATACAATTCAAACATTGCTATCGACTTTCGATGCGTCAGTACTAACCGATTCGGTTAAAGCGCGATAGCAGGATTATTAACACCAAAACGAAGCGAGACAAAAATTATGTTTAAAGGTGGAATGGGCAATATCATGAAGCAGGCGCAGCAAATGCAAGAGCGCATGCAAAAAGCGCAAGACGACCTGGCTAAGATTGAAGTGACGGGTGAAGCGGGTGCCGGCATGGTTAAAGTAACCATGACGTGCAACCACAACGTGCGCCGCGTAGACATTGATGAGTCATTAATGGACGACGATAAAGACATGGTTGAAGATTTAGTTGCGGCAGCGTTTAATGACGCGGTACGTCGTGTACAAGAAACAAGCAAAGAGAAAATGGGCGACGTGACTGGCGGAATGCCGTTACCTCCTGGCTTCAAAATGCCGTTTTAGGCTGCCTTATCATTACAGCCCCTGGCTTTTTAAAGTATTCAAGGGGTCAACAAAAGCTCGGCGTTTGTCCGAGCTTTTTTGTTTCTATTTTGAAGAAAAAAGCAGTAAATTGCTTGTTTTCTAAAAGACTCGTTTGTTAGGGCGTATTTATAAGATTAGTAAATAGGCACGGTCCCCAAGAGTGAGTCAACCGGATATCATCAAGTGCAACGTAGCGACAACAATTTAGCGCTTGCGGCTGAACCCAAACAGCAAAATTGATCGAACTTAACAGAGGTTTTTTACAGTGCTAAGGAAAGGCTTAGTTATCACCACGGTTGTTTTGCTTCCTATAGCTACCGTTTTGTTTTTGATAAGTATACATGACCTATTCAAAATGAAAGTGGTTACCGTCGACCCTAAATTAAGGGAAATATCGGGTATAGAATTCGATAAATACAAACGACTGTGGGCAATAAATGATAGCGGCGATGGTCCAGTTTTATATATGTTAAATAAAGAAGGCCGCATTCAACGGCAGGTCACTGTCACCAATGCAAAAAATGTCGACTGGGAAGATATGACGCAAAATAAATTTGGTCATTTCTTTTTGGGTGACTTTGGTAATAATGACAATAATCGTCGATGGTTAACAATTTATAAAATTGAAAATCCGATTGATATTAAAACCGATACTACCGAGGCGGAAATTATTAAGTTTACCTATCCACAAATGAGGAAAGGTAAAGTAAAGCCTCATGAAAAAAATTTCGACTTAGAAGCATTTGTGGAGTTCAACAGGCATCTCTACCTGTTCACCAAAAATCGTACCCAACCATTTGACGGTATTACTAAACTCTATAAGGTGGGCGATCACGCTGCTAATTTTGACGCGCAGTTAATCGGCGAGTTCAAAACTTGTAGAACCCTCGAAAAACTGTGTTGGATAACGTCAGCTGCACTTAGCCCGGATAGAAAAAAGCTGGTGCTTCTTGATTCAACTAGTCTTTGGTTGTTTGAAAACTTTGAATCTGACAACTTTTTTAGCGGCGACGTGTCGCGCATTGACCTAGGCGTAGTTACGCAAAAAGAAGCCGTAACGTTTTATGATAATAATACCCTTGTTTTCACCGATGAAGAGTACAAGGGGTTGGTAGGTGGAAATATTTACGAAGTTAAGCTCGACCAAGCGAAGCGGAACGTGATTAAATATCGCCAAAGTGAAAAACAAAACGAACAGCCTTTAAAGCAGTAAATTTATGAAATTCAGTCCGTTACTTTCAGAATTAATTCAAGCGCTCACATGTCTTCCAGGTGTAGGAAATAAGAGCGCTCAGCGCATGGCGTTTCATCTACTAGAGCGCAATCGCACTGGAGCGATTGATTTAAGTAATGTGTTACACAACGCAATGGAACATATTCATCATTGCAAGCGCTGCCGAACGTTTACCGAAGATGAGTTGTGTGACATCTGTCGTCATCCTGAGCGAGAGGCGAGTGGCTTGTTGTGCATAGTTGAAAGCCCGCAAGACGTATTAGCAATAGAGCAAACCTTAAGCTATAAAGGGCAGTATTTCGTACTCATGGGCCATTTGTCTCCTATTGACGGCGTAGGGCCTGAGGAAATTGGGTTGACAGAGCTTGAAGCACGCCTAGGTAAAGGAGGGGTCACTGAAGTTATTTTAGCTACAAACCCAACTGTAGAAGGCGAGGCCACGGCACACTACATTGCTCAGTTATGTGGAAATCATAATGTTGAGGCGTCTCGTATTGCGCATGGCGTTCCAGTGGGCGGAGAGCTTGAATACATTGACGGCAATACGCTTACCCACGCATTTTCAGGTCGGCGTAAATTATAAGTGCTTTGCGTTGTTAGTTTTTGCAGTGATTTATAACCTCAACGCAACCTAATGTCCTTTTGGTCTCCTCGTATTCCCTTCAGTCGATTGCAAAATAAGCAATGTCCAATCAAAAATATCTTCATGAAAATAATTTTTCGTCCTAAACGTTGAAAAGTGCGTTGAGTGACCTTACCTGAATAACACGAAACGTGATCCATTCAACGAGGAGATATTGGATTATGGCTGAAGCAGCCCAAAAAGAAACCCACGGTTTTCAAACAGAAGTAAAACAGCTTCTTCATCTGATGATTCACTCTTTGTATTCAAACAAAGAAATTTTTCTACGCGAGTTAGTGTCAAACGCGGCCGATGCTGCGGATAAACTTCGCTTTCGCGCGCTTGAAAACGATAGTCTTTATGAAAACGATGGCGATTTAAACGTAAAACTAAGCGTAGATAAAGATGCGAATACCGTTACTATTACTGATAACGGTATTGGTATGTCTCGCGATGAAGTCATTGCTAACTTGGGTACTATTGCAAAGTCAGGTACTAAAGATTTCTTCAGCAAACTTTCTGGCGATAGCGCTAAAGATTCACAACTTATAGGCCAATTCGGTGTTGGCTTTTATTCTGCGTTTATCGTAGCGGATAAAGTCACGGTGAGAACCCGCGCTGCTGGTGCTGATGCATCGCAAGGTGTTGAGTGGATCTCAGACGGTGAAGGTGAATTTACCATTGCTGAAATCAACAAACCTTCTCGCGGTACTGAAATTACCCTTCATCTTCGCGACGACGAAAAGGAATATGCTGATGCATGGCGCTTACGCTCTATCGTGAGCAAATATTCTGATCATATCAGTATTCCTGTTCAAATGTGGAAAGATGAAGTGCCTGAGAGCGAAGGTCCAGACGGTGAAAAAATCGAAGGTCAGCCAGGCGAGTGGGAAGTTGTTAATAAAGCGACCGCGCTTTGGACTCGTGAAAAGTCAGAAATTACTGATGAAGAGTACAATGAATTCTATAAACATATTTCTCACGACTTTGCAGATCCCCTTGCATGGGCTCATAACAAAGTAGAAGGGAAAACAGAGTATACAAGCCTACTTTATATCCCTTCAAAAGCGCCGTTTGACATGTTTAATCGCGACCAGAATCACGGTCTCAAGCTTTATGTGCAGCGCGTTTTCATTATGGACGATGCAGAGCAGTTCATGCCTACATATCTTCGTTTTGTGAAGGGGCTGCTAGACAGCAATGATCTTCCGCTTAACGTGTCACGTGAAATCCTTCAAGATAATAAGATAACGCAAGCGCTGCGCCAGGGCTGTACCAAACGTGTACTTCAAATGCTTGAAAAGATGGCTAAGAACGACAACGAGAAGTATCAGTCATTTTGGAACGAGTTTGGCAACGTCTTGAAAGAAGGTCCTGCTGAGGACTTTAGCAATCGTGAAAAAATTGCTGGTCTGTTGCGCTTCTCCTCTACACACGGTGAGTCTGATGCCCAAACGGTTTCATTGGCTGATTATATTGAGCGAATGAAGGAAGGCCAGGATAAGATTTACTATGTGACAGCAGATAGCCTGCAAGCTGCAAAATCAAGCCCACATCTTGAGATTTTCCGCAAGAAAGGGATCGAAGTACTGCTTATGGGCGAGCGCATTGACGAATGGTTAATGTCTCACCTTACTGAGTTTAATGAAAAGCAGTTTGTATCAATTGCGAAAGGAAACTTAGATTTGGGCGATTTAGACGATGAAGAGTCTAAGAAAGCGCAAGAAGAAGCAGAAAAGCAGGTTGAAGGTGTATTAGAGCGTGCTAAAGAAGCGCTAGGAGATAAGGTCATTGATGTTAAGTTTACGCATCGTTTAACAGACTCACCTGCGGTAATTGTCGCTGACGACAATGGCATGACTACACAGATGATGAAACTTATGCAGGCTGCGGGTCAGAGCGTGCCAGAGGTTAAATATCATTTCGAACTTAACCCTGAACACAGCTTGGTGAAGCTTCTGGCCGACACGCAAGATGAAGAGTTGTTTAAGCAGTGGGTTGGGGTGTTGTTTGATCAGGCTGCTCTGTCTGAACAGGGAAGTTTGAAAGATCCATCAACGTTTGTTCAGAATTTGAACACGCTGCTTATGAAGTTGGCTAAATAAGCACATAGATCTAAATGGTCATACGTAAAAACGGGCATTACGCCCGTTTTTTTGTTTTTAGTAGCAACTTCTGTAAGTAAGCGCTATTTATTATGCTATATTTTGGCGGTTTATATTTATGCGTTAATCTACATTTCTAATGCAACAAATATGTTTGAAACACTTCTGTTTTTTCACAAGTGACTAGGCATTTTGTCTACAAAATATCTATAAGTTGAACGTATATTCGCCATTAGTCTTAAGATTAACATTACGGTACTCCTTACACTTGTCACTCTAGTGTTGAATGTGTAAAGTGCCCGAAGTAAAAGTTTAAAAATCATAAGCGGAGAACGCACTCATGCGAATTATTCTTCTCGGCGCTCCTGGCGCGGGCAAGGGCACACAGGCTCAGTTTTTAATGGGCAAATACGGTATTCCACAAATATCTACAGGCGACATGCTGCGCGCCGCGATTAAAGCTGGCACTGAGCTTGGTATGCAAGCAAAGCGTGTTATGGACGAAGGTAAATTAGTTTCTGACGATATTATTATTGGGCTTGTTAAAGAGCGCATCGCCCAAGACGATTGCAAAGATGGCTTTTTACTTGACGGTTTCCCTCGCACTATACCGCAAGCAGATGCAATGAAAGAAGCAGGCGTTACGGTTGATCACTGTATCGAATTTGATGTGGCTGATGATGTCATTGTTGAACGTATGAGCGGTCGCCGAGTTCACCCAGCCTCTGGTCGTGTATATCATGTTGTTTACAACCCGCCAAAAGAAGAAGGGAAAGACGACGTGACGGGTGATGAACTGATCGTTCGTGACGACGACAAAGAAGACACTGTACGTAAGCGTTTAGCGATTTATCATGAGCAAACAAAACCACTTGTTAATTACTACAGCGCTGAAGCGGAAGCTGGGAACTGTGAGTACCACAAACTTGACGGCACACGTCCAGTTGAAGATGTAAGTGCTGAGCTTGCTGAACGTTTAGGCTAATCGTCGGAAACGTTTATAAAAGGTCGCTTGGGCGGCCTTTTTTGTTGCTTGTAACTTATTTGCGGATAACGTTTAATTACACATCAACAAATGTGAAATTGAGCACAAGCTTAAACAACGCGATATAACTATAACATGTGGAGTAGACCATGGTTTTGCCAATCACGGCGTTTTACGCCAGTTTATTGGGTATTTGTTACCTTTATCTATCGTTTTTAGTCATCGGTGCCAGACGCCGTCACCAAGTAGGTATTGGCGATGGTGGCCATGAAGATCTTATTCGTTTATCTAGAGCGCACGGCAATTTCAGTGAGTATGTGCCCATTACTCTTATCATGATAGCGTGCTTTGAAGCCAACACTGGTCAAGTTTGGGCTGTTCATGCTTTAGGAAGCGCGTTGTTATTTGGCCGCGTTCTACACGCCTATGGATTAGGTCGTCACTCTGGCGTAAGTTGGCAACGCTTCGCGGGCATGATCCTCACTTTCCTCGCTATGCTTTGTGCAGCCGTGGGTAATTTGGTGCTCATTCATTTTGGATTGTAAGATAAATACGACGATAAATTCTGGTCGTTTCCGTATATTGCATCTGATAGAGGAGCAAAAAGCGCTCTAGGCACAGTAACGTAGAGTAATACCCAGAGCGCTTGTTTATGGGCTTTTAGAAGCGATAAGTTAGTTTAGAATATACAAAGCGGCCACGCGGGTTGTGCACACCTCCTACATAACCGTACAGGTCGCCATCACCATCACCAATCGCAAACGGAGGCTCTTCATCAAGCAAGTTGTTTGAACCAATAACTAGGCGAAGGTTATCGCTGTAGTTATATCCAAATTGCAAGTCTACCAACATCTGAGAATCAACAGTTCGCGACGTGTTTTCTTCAAAGTCCAACACACCGTCGAAGTCAATGTCAGGCGTGTCTTCAAATTCACCAATGAAGCTAATATTTAAGTTTGCATCGAATGCACCTTTAGACCATGTAGTACCAAACAACCAACGATGCTCTGGATAGCCGTATTCACCGGTAAAGTCCATGTCGTTTCTTTCGAACTTGTTCATGTAAGCCCAGTCTAGGTTGAAACGAACGTTACCGTACTCTTGCAATTCCATGCGATAGTTAGCGCTGAAATCAACACCAGATGCTTCTTGAGATGATACGTTTTGATACGTATTGAAAATCTTCTGAATTACCCCCAACGATTCGCCTGGCTGTGGATCTAAGCGTACACAGATTGTACTGTCTTGATTATTACACTCTGCGTTGTAAACCAAACCAAACTGCTGCTCGTCAATTTTGTTGTCTTGTGTAATGCTCCACACGTCAATACTTAAGCCTAACTCTTGAACAGGCGCGTAGATAACACCTACATTCCAAGACTCTGACTCTTCCGCATCAAGGTTTGGGTTACCTGCAAACTCAATATTGTAATCCAATGATTCACAATCTTGACCTGTCGCGTCGCAGCGGTAACTGTCGAGGAAAAAGACACTTTTCTGTGACGGACCTAGGCCAACTTGTGCAAGAGAGGGGGCTCTGAAGCCCTGAGCCCAAGAACCTCGTACGGTTACTTCGTCACTTGGCGCCCATCGTAATGCTATTTTTGGATTAGTTGTACTGCCGAAGTCGCTGAAATGGTCGTAACGACCAGCTAGTTGAAGCTCTAACTGCTCGGTAAGCGGAATAGATAGCTCTAAGTAAGCGGCATACTGATCGCGTTCAGCGGCAGCAGAAACTGACTCTGTACCGAAGATCAATCCGCGCTGGAACTGAATGTCTGGAATGTCGCTCACTTGCTCTTCGCGATACTCGACACCCGCTGCCATCATTACTACGTCGTCACCAAAGTCGAATGCTTCACCTGAAATGTGCGCATCAACACTGGTCATGCGAGATTCGCCACGGCGAACAAGGCTAGTAGTAATTTCATCAATTACGCTTTGCGGGTTAGTAACACCACCAAATGGGTTATAGTTGCCTAGATCAATTTGTTCTTGCAGCCAGTCTACGCGGACCCAGCCTTGTGATTGATCTCCGCTTTGTTCTGAACGGCTACGACCTTTTTGTACAGATGCTTCCCAATCGTAATCATTGAATGTACCGCGAAGGCCTGCCACCAAACGCAAGGTGTCAGACTCGATATCCCAACGACGAGCACCTGCATCAACAGGTCGATAGCGGCCAATTTCGATGTCTTGTCCAAACGGGTTATTTGGGTGAGTGCCAGGAACGGTTAATCCAGCATCTTCATCAAGAGGGGTTGCTGCACCGCCTGCTTCAGACGTGTTATGCTGCATTGCCACTTCCATAAATGCTGTGGTGTCATCACCAATCTTATAGTCGAACTGACCAATGAAGCCAACGCGCTCAGAAGACGGTATAGTTAGACCAAACGGACCATAATCAAACAGGCAACTACCAGACGCCGTCGCGTTTTCTGCTGGACAGTCAGGGTCTATAGTTTTAACGCCATCTACATAAAAGTAGCCTGGGTACCCCCGTGATGAGCGAAAATCCATACCGCCATATGGAGATTGGTTAGCTGTTCCGAATCTGCCCATTTCGTCTGCGCCAAGCCTACTGTTGTTGAAGTAATCGATGATTACCGTCGCACTACTTTTTTCGCTTTGAGATCCCCATAGAACACTGGCGGTTGTCTCATCGTAGCTTGGGCCTGTTGTACCCCCATAGCCCGCATTAATCTCAAGACCCTCATAGTCTTTCTTAAGCACTACGTTTACCACACCTGCTACCGCGTCTGATCCATAAATCGCAGAGGCACCGTCTTTTAATATGTCGATTCGTTCGATAGCAGATACTGGGATTGAGTTAATATCTACAAATGAATTAGTAATACTTTCAGCAAAGGCACTGATTGCCACCCTACGACCGTTAATAAGTACTAGGGTAGCATCTGGGCCCATGCCTCTAAGCGATACCGCTGCGGCACCATTGGCGGTAGAGTCTTGACTATTGTTACGGGTTGAGAAAGTACCCGCACCGGTAGCAGGCATTCTTTCTAATAGCTGCTGTAAGTTTTCATAGCCCATACCTTCAATCATTGCTGCATCAATCGATTGAATCGGTGAAGGACCTTCTATATCAGTGCGCTTGATACGAGAACCCGTTACTGCAATTCGTTCAAGGTTGGTTGCGTCCTCATCAGCTTGCTGTGCATATGCAGGGGATATTGAGGTTAATCCTGAAAGTGCTATTCCCACTGCAATTGCACTTACTTTACGACCTTGTTTCATTGTTATTTCCTTATTGTCCGTTTACTTGTTGTATGCAACATTATCTTGTTGCAGATTTATGAATAGCATTCCTCGTACTTATGTTGCAATAGAGTAAAAAAGGAAAGATGTGACACTTAGTTACAAAATGTGTAAACCATGTATTACTTTTTGCGTGAAGGGTGGCTTGAAACAGGGTATTAAGTGAACGTCGAACGGTATGTAATTAGAGGCTTCTAGCTTTGTTAATCAGTACTGTGGAAAGGGGAGGTTGATAAGAACATAAACCAATAAACGCGAATCAATTGTAAAGTTTACGTATAACCAACAGCCCCTATTACTTTGTTTAGATACGTGAATACCCATGCTTTATTACCTACCACAGAACCTACTGTCGATAGGTAGAATTCAACTTAAGGCTCGGCGTAGTACTTCTTCTAACAAGGTTGTTATTCAGTGCGATCTAACTGATGTAAAAACCTATCTTTTCGCGGTAAATACATATTATCTGTATCTAACGAAAATGCTACAGAGTTGGCCTTACCTTGAATCTCTTTAACGGGAATGAAACCGTAGTAGCGTGAGTCGACACTATTATTTCTGTTATCGCCTAACGCTAACACGTGATGTTTCGGTACGGTGACTAAATTAAAGCTCTTAACCGGAGCCGGCAAAGGATTAAGCGCAATGGTTCTGGTTTGCCCCAGAATTTCCTCAGAAAAAAGGTATTGACTCTCGGCGGTTAACGCGGCTTTCTCACCATTGATAAAAAGTACGTTGTTTTCTAATTTGATCTCGTCGCCTTCAACAGCAATCACACGTTTAATCAATCGAGTATTCGCTGCACTACTGTCGATAATTACAATGTCACCGCGATTGATGCTACCGGTCTTCGCAATAACAATGTCGGTAAACGGCAATTCTAGTGTGTAAGCTGACTTATCAACGACTACACGGTCGCCCACCTGAATTGTAGGCTCCATAGAGCCCGTTGGAACATGGTACCAATCAGCGACGCTGCTGCGAAAAGAGAACAGGAAAGTAACAAACACGATGAACGGTAGATTGCTTTTAATGCTTTGTTTTAGATTTAACACGGTTTTGGTACTCATTAAATAAAGGTTTGTTTGTGATATCAGCGCTTTTTTCAGGCCGATGCTTCTGTAATAGGTGTAGATTGTGGGTGGGTTAAATTGTTCAACATCGTGGTGTGGAAAATGTAACGAACTATGTCGCTAGTTCATCCATAGTGGTTTAGATATGACGTGTTTCATACTTGATTTTGTTGATAAAGTTACATTAAAACAGCGTGTTACGAGATGAGGTGCAAGGTATAAGAACAGTCTCTTCAGAGATGTGAAAATTGTTATGATAAGGAATGTCATGGCACTTAAGAAGTACTTGTGGTACTTGTTACGTTTTTGATTGGCAAAGAATAAGAACGATGCTTAAAACATTCAAACGAACAAGAATGTACACTGCAATTGCGGTAGTAGCGCTAAGTGCAGTATCGATAGGGTGTACGCAGAACACCGATACTACCCGCAACGTCACGAGCGGTACCACTACTCATTCAGCAAACAGTAGTACTTCCCAAACACCCCAATTATTCAACGTAGATTACGAGCGCTTCACGCTAGATAATGGACTCACCGTTGTGCTTCATGTAGACAGGTCAGATCCTGTTGCCGCAGTTGCGCTTACTGCGCATGTTGGTTCAGCGAGAGAGAAAGAAGGTCGAACAGGTTTTGCTCATTTGTTCGAACATTTACTTTTTCTTGAATCAGAAAATTTGGGTAAAGGCGGTCTTGATAAGCTAAGCGCCAAAATTGGAGGCTCCGGCGCAAATGGTTCGACAAGCCGTGACAGTACTAATTACTACCAAACGGTCCCCATTGATGCGCTAGAAAAAATGATTTGGGCTGAAGCCGACAAGTTAGGTTTCTTCATTAATACCGTAACAGAGCCTGTACTTGCTAAAGAAAAGCAGGTGGTGAAAAACGAAAAGCGCCAGAGTGTGGATAACCGTCCGTATGGGCATAATCAGTATGTTATCGACAAGAACCTCTATCCCAAGGGGCACCCATACAGTTGGCAAGTTATTGGCTCGTTAGATGACCTTCAAAATGCAACGCTTGCTGACGTAAAAGAGTTTTTCAAAACATGGTATGTACCTAACAATGTGGTACTTACCATTGCAGGTGACATTGACGTAAATCAAACCAAAGCATGGGTAAAAAAGTACTTCGATGAAATTCCAGCAGGAAAAAAAATCAATAAGTTACCGCCGCAACCAGCGAAGCTCAATGAGACTATAAAGCGATTCCATATAGATAATTTTGCGCAAGCGCCCATGCTGACGATGGTATGGCCAACCGTACCCGAATATCACGATGACTATTACCCACTTCAAGTACTTTCCCAGTATCTCAGTCAGGGTAAAAACGCTCCGCTCAACAAGGTACTCATTGATGAAAAGAAGCTTACCAGTGACGTTTATCTTTATGGCTACGATGCAGAGATAGCCGGTCAGCTTCAGCTGCAGGTTATGGCGTTTAATGGTGTTAACTTAAACACAGTTGAAAAAGGCATTAATGAAGCATTCGCACGCTTTGAAAAAGACGGGATTTCGTCAAAAGACTTGGCGCGTATAAAGGCCGGACAAGAAACAGAGTTTTACCAAGGGCTTTCAAGCGTGTTAGGTAAAGGTTTTCAATTGGCGCAATACGAAATTTTTGCGGGTGGGGCTGAATTCATAAGCCAAGATGTTCAAAAAATTCTTGGCGTTACAGAACAAGACGTAATGCGTGTATACAACACCTACATTAAGGACAAGCCCTTTGTTGCTTCTAGCTTTGTACCTAAAGGGCAGCAAGATTTAATATTGAGTGGGTCAACTAAAGCCGACGTAGTTGAAGAGGAAATTGTCGCAGGGGCAGAAGAGAGCTTTGATGCATCCGTTGCGGCGGAATACGAACGTACTCCGTCATCTTTTGATCGCGCGAAAGAGCCAGCATATGGTGAATCAATAGAAATTACACCACCAGAAGTTTGGAAACATGCAATGTCGTCAGGCGTTAACGTTGCAGGTATCGCCAACGATGAGGTGCCGTTGGTCACGTTTGAGTTAAAGGTAGATGGCGGGATGCTTTTCGATGCGCAAGGCAAAACAGGTACTGCTAATTTACTCGCTGCAACCTTGCTAAAAGGTACGGCGGAAAAAACACCCGAGCAGCTAGAACAGGAAGTTGAGTTATTAGGCGCCTCTCTAGAAGCTAGTGCTTCTGAGACAGACATTACTATTAGCGGAACGGTACTGTCTAAGCACTACAATGAATTAATACAGCTTGTCACTGAGGTATTACTTTCTCCTCGCTTTGATGAACAGGAGTTTGAATTAGCTAAAGACGATACCATTAATCAGATTGAACAAATAAAAGCGAATCCGAATGCCATTGCATCGGTTGAGTTTAAAACATTGCTGTATGGGAAAGGTCACCCATTCGCTCAAACAGTGCTTGGTGATAAGCAAACCGTGAGCGATATAACACTTACAGATGTGAAAGCGTATTACGATAAATACTTCACACCGTCATTGGCAAAATTTCATGTTGTTGGAGATATTAAACAAGCCGACGTTGTGAAAAGCTTATCACCACTGAATAAGCGCTGGATACCGAAAGACGTGACCCTTATGAAGGTGCAAGTGCCCGAACTGCCAGAAAATGCACAACTGTTCTTTTATGATGTTCCAGGAGCTAAGCAGTCAGTGCTTTATTTTGGCCACACCGCTCCCATCGTAACGCATGACGATGCCTATAAGATAAGCGTTATGAATTATCGTTTAGGCGGGGGCGGTTTCGCTTCACAGCTTATGCAAGAACTGCGTGAGAACAAAGGCTACACGTATGGTATTCGTTCATCGTTTTCTAGCGATCAATATACGGGCGAATTTACCATTCGAAGCGCTGTACGGTCGAACGTTACCTTAGAGGCAACACAAGCCGTTATGGATATATTAGCAGCGTTTGGCGCAAACTATTCGGATGAAGACTTAGACATTACTAAAGGGTTTACACTTAAATCTGGCGCACGGGCGTTTGAAACGTTAGGGGCGAAATTAAATATGGTTAGTGAAATCAGCGATTTTGGTTTAGCTAATGATTATGTTTTACAGCAAGAAGCGGAAGTAAAGGCTTTAACTGTTGATGATATTAAGCGCCTTTACGGTGAGCATGTACACCCTGACAAGATGATTTTCTTGATAGTAGGGGACAAAGATACCCAGTTTGAGCGTTTAGAAGCGCTTGGGTTGGGGAAGCCCACCTTGCTGAACCCTTAGTTAACAACAAGCTATGTAGGTCATTACCTACTCAGCGAGATTTAAAATGCTCGCAACTACGGCGTGTTACCGCAGGTATAAGTAGCGCGTTGAGCGAACATGGTAACAACCGTCAATAAAACCAAAGCCCGAGTGAACTTCATTCGGGCTTTTTTGTTTAAACGGGCGTTTTATCTGAGGTAGTTAAAATTTTTATGTGACCGAAAACACACAAAACTAACGTAACTGATAACAAGGGCTTAGTAATGCTTCTTATACAGCGGTATACAAGAGCAGTTGCTAATTGATTTTGTGACTGTTTGAGTGAATAAGCCTAAAAACGCGATGCGGGAGGCATGAGTGACGGAAAAAATAAAGGCGTCTGGGCACCAAGACCAAGATGTAGCCCTTAGCCATACTGAAGAAAAAGATGTACGAGATAATCAAAGTTTAAACTCTGTTTCTTTGTATGCCATTGTTCATAGAGAGGGTTTGGAAGAGCTGCAGCGTCCAATGATGTCATTGTGGTGGTCTGGGGTTGCTGCTGGTATTGGTATTTCACTGTCTATTTTAGCTGAAGGGATATTGCATCACCTTTTTGTAAACTCCCCTCATCAGTTTGTAATAGAGAATCTAGGTTATACGGTAGGCTTTGTACTGGTAATTGTAGGCCGGCTACAGCTATTTACCGAAAATACGCTGTCAGTTATCCTGCCTTTGCTAAGCAAGCCATCGGTTAACATGGGAGTGTGCATCGCACGATTGTGGGGCATTGTATTCGCCGCTAATATGTTCGGCACCTTTTTGGCCGCGTTTTTCAGCTATAGCCTGCAAGCTGTTCCACCAGAGCTTGTTAAAGGGATGACTGCCATATCTGAGCATTACGCAAAATTATCACCGTCAGACGCCTTCTCATACGGCATTACGTCTGGGTTTATTATTGCCGCTATTGTATGGATGAAGCCTTCGGTTAAGCATTCTCAAATATTGATGATTGTTATTTTTACCTACCTTATTGCTGTAGGTGACTTTACGCATGTGATAGCCGGCTCAACCGAACTTTTCTTGTTAGTGCTACAAAATAAAATAAGCGTTCTTGAAACATTCTCACTCATTGGCGCTACATTACTGGGAAATATTGTTGGCGGCACAGGGCTGTTCGCGCTGCTGGCTTATGGGCAAGTGGCAAGGGAAATCGAGAAATAGATAAGCGTTATACAAAAATGCCCTTCGCGCAGAAAACGAGAAGGGCTTTTTGAATAATAAACGAACTTTCAGCTGGTTACTTGTGACGCTCACGCAGTACATCTAATGCATCGTTCAACGACATATCGCTTGCTTGAAGCAGTACCGTTAAGTGGTACAACAAATCAGCGGCTTCATTTTTAAGCTCTTCTTTGTCGTGCACAGTAGCCGCCAATGCGGTTTCTACACCTTCTTCGCCCACCTTCTGCGCTATGCGCTTAATGCCTTTGTTGTAGAGGCTAGCGGTATAACTGCTTTTTGGGTCGGCATCTTTACGGGCTGCCAGCACACGCTCTAAATCTGCAAGAAACGTAAAGGCTGGCGTGTTGCCGTCGAACCAACAGCTTTCAACACCAGTGTGGCATGTTGGGCCGTTAGGGTTAGCAAGTACCAACAGTGAATCTTGGTCGCAGTCACAAGCAACGCTCACTAAATCTAGCGTGTTACCAGACGTTTCACCCTTGGTCCAAAGGCGCTGCTTTGAGCGGCTGAAAAAAGTCACTTTACCCGTTTCAAGGGTTTTCGCTAGGGCGTCTTGGTCCATGTAGCCCTGCATTAATACTTTGCCAGACAGTGCGTCTTGCACAATGGCGGGCAGCAGGTTGTCCATTTTATCCCAAGCCAGTTTATCGCTGTTTTCGTTAGTAATGATCACGGGTTTACTCCTTCTGCTTGCGCCGTTAATCCGTGACGCTTTCGCATGGCAACGCCATTGCTGGTTAACTCTGCTTTAAGCTCATCAATGTTAATGATGCCTTTGTGAAATACTGATGCCGCTAGAGCGCCATCTACATCAGCTTGTTGAAACACATCCGTAAAGTGAGCAATTTCACCCGCACCACCTGATGCAATAAGCGGCACTTCACAGACATCGCGCACGGCTTTTAGCTGCTTCACGTCGTAGCCTTTGCGCACGCCATCTTGGTTCATGCAGTTAAGTACGATTTCACCAGCACCGCGCGACTGTACTTCTTTAATCCAGTCGATGGTTTGCCATTGGCTTTTTTGCGTACGCGCTTCATCGCCGGTGAATTTATACACTTCGTATTGGTCGGTTGCTTCGTTATAGAAACTGTCGATACCAATCACTACGCACTGCTGACCGTAAACATCGTGCAGTTGATTGATAAGATCTGGATTATTAAGGGCAGGGGAGTTAATTGAAATCTTATCTGCACCCATTTCCAAAATGCGCCCAGCGTCTTCAATGCTTTTAATGCCGCCTGCTACGCAAAACGGAATATCAATAACCTGTGCTATGCGGCTTACCCAGCTTTTATCCACTACGCGGGCATCAGAGCTTGCAGTAATATCGTAAAATACCAGCTCATCGGCTCCCGCTTTTGCGTATTGCTCGGCAAGAGGCACTATATCGCCAATGATTTCGTGGTTTCTAAACTGAACGCCTTTTACAACTTTGCCGTCGCGTACGTCTAAACAGGGAATTATGCGTTTTGCCAGCATGCGATAGCCTCCTTCACTGTAAACTTACCTTCAAGCAACGCGCGGCCTAAAATAACACCGCCAACGTTTGTGGGCTTTAGCGCTTCGATATCAGCGATGCTACCGATACCACCAGATGCTTGCCAGCTAACGTGTGGGAAACGGGCCGCCATTTCTTGATATAGCTCAGTGTTTGCGCCTTGTAGCGTACCGTCGCGGCTAATGTCGGTGCACAGTACGTGCTTTGCGCCAACTGAGGCGAAGTCTTCTAGTAAGCCTTCAAGGGCGACACCAGAGTTTTCTTGCCAGCCGTGGGTGGCAATAAGCTTTTCGCCGCTTTCGCTAATATTAATATCAAGAGCCAATACAATGTGCTCTGGGCCGTATTTTTTAACCCAAGACTTTACAAGCTCGGGCTGTTTTACAGCCAAAGAACCAATCACTACACGGCTAACGCCCGTTTCTAGTAACTGCGCTACTTCTTCTTCGCTTCGAATGCCGCCGCCCGCTTGAAACTTCATGCGCTTGGTGTCGACCATAGACTTAATAAGTGAAAGCTGACGCTTAGTGGTGTCTTTAGCGCCTGTTAGGTCAACAATGTGCAACCAGGTTGCACCTTGGTCGGCATAGTCGTGAACCACGTCTACTGGGTCCAGTTCGTATTGGGTTTTTTGCTCGTAGTCGCCCTGATAAAGGCGCACTACGTGTCCGTCAATAAGATCAATCGCTGGAATAATCATTATAGGTTCACAAAGTTAGTCAGTAGTTGTGCTCCGGCCTCGCCAGAACGCTCTGGGTGAAATTGCACCCCGTAAAAATTGTCTTTATTTATAGCGGCTGAAAAGGCGTTGCCGTAAGTACAGCTTGCAAGCGTGTGCTCGTATTCTGGTACTGCAAAGCTATGCACAAAATAAAAGTAGGTATCTTGAGGAATGCCTTTGAACAAACTTTCGTTGTTATGCGTCACAGTATTCCACCCCATGTGAGGTAAGCGCACGCCTTTTGATTCCATGCGAGCCACATGACCTGGCATTAGGTTCAAACAGTCGATGTTACCTGTACCTTGAAAACCACCTTCGGCACTGGTTTCAACCATAAGCTGCATGCCCAAGCACACGCCTAGTACAGGTTGAGTTAGCGTTTGAAGGGTTTCCACTAAGGCTTTTTGCTTAATGCTTGCCATAGCTGCGGCTGCGGTGCCAACACCTGGTAAAAACACTTTGTCAGCGCTTTTAATCACGTTTACATCGTCAGATACGTCCACTTCAACGCCCAAGCGTTCAAGGGCAAAGCGTACCGACGAAATATTCGCGCAGCCGGTATTAACTATAACTATTTTTTGTCGCTGGCTGGTGTTTACCACTGACATTACAGCGCTCCTTTACTGCTTGGCAATGCATCACCCTGGCGCGTAATGGCCTGGCGTAGCGCACGACCAAATACTTTAAACAGGCTTTCTACCTGGTGGTGAGCGTTACCTTCGCTGGTGGAAAGGTGTAATGATAACCCCATGCTTTGTGCGAGCGAGTAGAAGAAGTGCGGCACCATTTCAGTGGCCATTTCACCTACCTGATCACGGCTAAATTCAGCCTCAAACTTAAGGTGCGGGCGGTTCGAAATATCCATAATACATTCCGCACGACACTCATCCATTGGCAACGCAAAACCAAAACGGCCAATGCCGCGTTTGTCGCCCAGCGCTTTTTTAAGGGCTTCGCCAAGGGCTAGGGCGGTATCTTCTACACTGTGGTGATCGTCAATGTGCAAATCACCATTAGTAGTTAGGTTTAGCTCGAAGCCACCGTGGGTCGCAATTTGGTCAAGCATGTGGTCAAAAAAGCCCATGCCGGTTTGAATTGTCGACTTAGCTTGCGAGTCTAAATCTACGCGAACGCGAATGTCGGTTTCAGAGGTTGTGCGTACCACTTCTGCTATACGTGAAGATGCAAGCAAGCTTTTCTGAATATCATTCCAGTTTAAGCTCTCGCGGTTGTACTGAAAGCTGCGAATACCCATGTTTTCGGCGAGCTGTACATCGGTAATTCTGTCACCAATCACAAACGAGCGGGTGAAATCCACTTTGCCTTGCTGTAGGTATTCTTGTACTAAGCCAAGCTTTGGTTTGCGGCATGTGCAGTTATCAGCATCGAAGTGCGGGCAAATAAGCACGTCGTCAAACACTACGCCCTGGCTTTCGAAAATGGCCATCATGGCATTGTGTGGCTTGTCGAAGTCTTCTTGCGGGAAACTGTCTGTGCCCAAGCCGTCTTGGTTACTTACCATCACGAGTTTATAACCAGCTGCTTTTAGTTTAAGTAGCACAGGAATAACGTTTGGCTCGAAAACAAGCTTCTCTAAACTATCTAATTGCTTATCTACTGGCGGCTCTTCTACGAGTGTACCGTCGCGGTCAATAAATAAAATGGCTTGCTGACTCATGCCGCGTCCTCATTATTTTTAAATTCGTTAATTAGCTGCATTAAACGCTGGTTTTGCTCTTCAGTTCCGATGCTTACGCGTAAACAGTTTTGTAAGTTAAGCTGTTTTGATTGGTCACGAATAAGCATGCCTTGACTTACCAAGTATTGCATTAAGGCTTGCGCTTTTGCGTAGCGGAATAAGATAAAGTTTGCTCGTCTATCACCCACTAATTCAAAGCCTTCAATAGATGCCAGCGCTTCGGCTAGGGCCTCTTTTTCCCGATTGATGGTAGCCACCTGAAGCTCAAGTAACGTTAGCGACTCAGCCGACAATGCTTGTGCTGCAATCTGCGCTACTGGCTCTGGAATAGGATAGGGCGCTATTACTTTAAGCAGAGCTTGAATAACGGGTGCCTGAGCAAGTGTAAAACCACAGCGAAGCCCAGCCAGTGCAAACGCTTTAGACAGCGTACGAAGTACCACTAAGTTCGGATAATTGTTAATTTCATTTGCCCACGTATTGTCAGCATCGAACTCAATATATGCTTCATCTACCACCACTAATGCCTTATCAGCAAAGTGATTAAGCACAGTTTTAATGTCTTCGCGAGCAACCGGCGTGCCAGTAGGGTTGTTGGGCGCACAGATGAAAATCACGTTAACGTCATCTTCAGCGCATACCGCATTTACATTAAGGCTAAAGTCGTCGTTAAGCGGCACTTTCTTAATGCCCACATCACAGGTTTCAGCACTTATTGCATACATACCGTAGGTAGGCGGGCAAATCAAAATACTGTCTTTACCCGGCGTGCAGAAGGTACGAATAAGCAGTTCAATACCTTCATCGGCGCCACGAGTAACGATCAACTGAGACTTATCAAGACCTGCGTAGTTAGCGTAACCACT
This sequence comes from Alteromonas sp. V450, assembly GCF_001885075.1. Classification (NCBI taxonomy): domain Bacteria; kingdom Pseudomonadati; phylum Pseudomonadota; class Gammaproteobacteria; order Alteromonadales; family Alteromonadaceae; genus Alteromonas; species Alteromonas sp. V450. The sequence goes on along the minus strand of NZ_MODU01000004.1, from coordinate 1,696,168 downwards.
GACTACCGCTTCAGGCTGACAAGACGGGTACCGATTAAAGTTACCGCTATCTACACTGTATTCGTTGGCATAAGGTGATTCGTTAGCATTAAGCCAGTCTTGACCACCTGAGAAAAGTCGACGTGCCGATTCATACGGCTTTAGCGGCACTAAATTTTCGTTAATTAGGTTATCGATAAGCGTCGACATTAGGCGTCTCCCTGCTTAAGTGCCTGCATACGAAGTGCAACGGCTTGCTCGTGCGCATCTAAGCCCTCGGCAGCGGCCAGTGCCATAATCGCAGGGCCTAGATTACGCATGCCGTCTGCGCTTAGTTCTTGAATAGTGTAGCGGCGCATAAAGTCTAAAAGACCAAGGCTAGAGTAGTTCTTTGCATAGCCGTATGTGGGAAGCACGTGGTTTGTACCTGACGCATAATCACCAGCTGATTCTGGTGACCACGGACCCAAGAATATAGAGCCAGCGTATTTGATTTTTGGCAGGTAATTACGGGCATTCTCAATTTGGACAATTAAGTGCTCAGCTGCATAGGCGTTGCTTGCTTCAATGGCTTGTTCAATTGAATCGGCCAATATATAGCGTGCATTATCCATAGCTGGGCGGGCAATTTCAGCACGAGATAGCGTAGCTAATTGACGCTCAACCGCGGCTTTTGCTTCTTCAATAAGCGAAGCGCTGTTAGATACCAAAATTGCTTGGGAATCTGGGCCGTGCTCGGCTTGAGACAGTAAATCTGCAGCTACAAACTCAGGGTTTGCGAACTCATCAGCAAGCACCAATACTTCTGATGGGCCAGCCGGCATATCAATAGCTGCACCATCAGCGCGTTGGCTAACTTGCTGTTTAGCTTCGGTAACAAAGCTATTGCCAGGGCCGAAAATTTTATCGACTTGCGGGATTGTAGTTGTACCTAACGCCATAGCCGCAATAGCCTGAGCGCCACCGCATAGAAAAATTTTGTCGATACCACACTTTCTGGCCGCATACGCAATTTCAGGCGCGATAAGCTGTTCTTTGTTTGGCGGAGTACAAAGTAGCTTATTTTCGCAGCCCGCCACCAATGCAGGTACGCCTAGCATCAATACGGTTGATGGAAGTGGAGCACTGCCGCCTGGAATATAAAGACCCACTGCATCAAGGGCGGTAAAGCGAAGCTCGCATTTAACACCTGGCGTAGTGGTTAATGCGATGTCACTTGGCATCTGCGCTTCGTGAAACGCCTTAATATTGTTAAACGCTGTGTCGATAGCGCTTGCAACCTCAGGTGTTACCTTGGAGGCAAGAGCATCAATGTTGTCTTGCGAAAGTACAAGGCTAGTTAGGTCGGGGCAGTCAAATTTACGCGTGTAATCAAGTACTGCGGCATCACCTTCTGCTTCAACGCGGGCGATAATCTCGCTCACGGTTTGCTTTAACTGTTGGCTATTGGCCATAGCCGGGCGGGCTAGCGCCTGTTTTTTCTCATTTGCCGAGAGAGATGACCAAGTAATCATAATTGTCTGCCTTTTAGCCCATCATTTTTTCGATTGGCATTACAAGAATAGAACTACAACCAAGGGCTTTAAGCTTTTCCATGGTTTCCCAGAATAAGGTTTCTGTAGAAACAACGTGGATAGCCACTTGCTCTTCATTTCCAGCTAATGGAAGCACCGTTGGATTTTCAGCACCTGGAAGTAGGCTTTTCACCTGCTCTAAATAGGCTTTTGGTGCGTGTAACATGATGTACTTGCTTTCTTTTGCTAGTAACACGCCATCAACACGAGGCATAAGGCGATTAACCAGTGTTTCTTTTTCGTCGCTAAGCTCGCCGTCAGCGCGCTTGATAAGAACCGCTTTACTGCGGAAAATGACATCTTTTTCAACAAGACCGTTAGCTTCAAGGGTTGCGCCTGTAGATACAAGGTCACAGATTGCGTCAGCTACACCTGCACGTGGGGCTACTTCTACCGAGCCCTGAAGCATGACTGCTTTTGCGTTAATGCCCTGATCTTTGAAGTAGCGTTCAAGAAGGTAAGGGTACGTCGTTGCTACTTTTTTACCTTCTAGAGATTGGATACCGTCATAGTCCATTTCGTTTGGTACTGCAATTGACAGACGGCAACCACCGTAGTCTAGACGACGTAATACTTCATATTCGAAAGGCTTGCCTGCCGCTTTGCGTTCAAGCATTTTCTCTTCAAGCTCGTTTTCGCCGATAAAGCCAAGGTCAACCACGCCATCCATGACAAGGCCAGGAATGTCGTCGTCACGCACGCGCAGTAAATCAATAGGCTGGTTCGTTGAATGCGCAATCAGCAAACGATCACGAATGTTTAATTTTATGCCTATCGCCTTAAGTAGGGCGATGCTGTCATCGCTTAGACGACCTGATTTTTGTACGGCAATTCGAAGTCTTTTGCTGTTACTCATTGAAACGTTCCTTACACGTTGTGTTTTAACTTTTGATTGCGCCTAAAACGAAAAACCCCCGGAAGTTTCCTTCCGAGGGTCGAGAATTTTTCTATCTGCGCCGTTGGAAGGAAATACAGACCTTCCAGCACGAACCTGAAAGGTTATGCTTTGTGGTGATGGTGATGTTTCGCCGCGCAGTTAATCATTTTGGTGAATCTAATTCCTAATTTCGAACGGCTGAAACATTAGCGGTTTGAGCCTCGATTTGCAAGGCAAAAGTGAACTCTTTTCCTACATTAACTCTAATTTAATGTGTATATAATAAAACTATTCGTTATGAAGTAGTTGTGAACCATAATTTTGAGCACCATTCGGCCGATAAATTATATAAACCTATACACATTTTAGGAGTGCGTATGAGCAACGATTTATTGTTTCCCATTTTGCCTCGCAACACAAAAGTGCCGGTTGAGCCGGACGACCGCGTGAAAAAAGTGCAAAAGACCAAAAAATCTGAGCATTTCAGTGAAGAAGAGCGCGATCAGTTCCAAGACGTGAAGCGAACCGAGGTAATAGACGCGTCAGCTGAGAACTCGAAAGACAAAGATAGAGACAAAAAGAGGGGCGGGCTAAAGCACATCGATATTGATGTTTAAGATGTCTTTTTAGCACTAGGTTTTATTTGCAAAAAGCTCTTCAAATAACCCTTCGATTTGCTTTGTGACTTTGTGCTTTGGCAAATAGAACGGCAGTGGCTCCCGTTTAGAATGAGACTCTTTCACCTTCACCGTAGCACCTATGTAGCTTTCTAGCACTGGTAATCCTTTCTGCTTGAGCGATTGTACCAGTTCTGAAGGCAGTTTAGCCTGACTATTAAATTGATTAACTACAATGCCTAATAGCTTAAGTTCTGGGTTATGGTCCTCTTTGAGCTCTTCTGCATTGTAGAGCAAGTGCTCGATAGCTTGTGCGGAAAAGTCATCACAATCAAAAGGAACACAGAAACCATCTGCAGCAATAAGTGCCGCTTTTGAATAGAAATTAAAATTTGGTGGCGTATCAATAAAAATATGGTCGAATTCGCCTTTCAACTCCTTTAGTGCATCTTTAAGCTTAAAAATCTTGTATCGAGATTCGAGTTCTCGTTCTACATCAGCTAAGGCTGGTGAAGACGGCATGACGAAGAGATTTTCAAAAGGTGTGGAATGAACAAACTCAATAGGCCTTTTAGCCGTTCTGAATATTCCCACCACTTGTTTAAACATATCAGCAACAGAAAGGCTTTTCTCGTTGGGGTTAAACCCCGCGTAGTGAGTACTGTTACCTTGGGCATCCAGATCCACTAATAACGTTTTGTGACCCAATTTCGCGCTTTGTGCGGCTAAATTGGTACTAATCGTTGATTTACCCACCCCACCTTTTTGATTAAATACCACGACAATCATACGCAATCCCTATGTTGAAACGGTTATTGAACACATCAGTTGACTAAAATATGCCCAAATACGATTGTGGATGCAAAGTATTGTTTTTTATTTTGATCGTTTGCTCTTTGTAAAAATACCTAAGCGTGACGATAAAAATGAAATTCAACTTTACATATTAATGATAATGATTATCATTGGGTATTATTTTATATTAATCGATTAAGTATGCGTTTTACTCCCACTTTACTGGCAATTCCATTGTATTCACTGTTCTCTCAGAATGTTCTTGCTCAATCTAACGAGCAAGATGACATGGAGAGCATTACTGTTACAGCCTCTGGCTTTGAACAGCTTTTGTCTCAAGCACCCGCGTCAGTGAGCGTCATCGATAGAAAACAATTGGCGCAGCGAGCTTACAAGGACATTACAGACGCACTTCGAGATGTGCCGGGGGTTACTGTAACGGGTGGCGGATACCGCCAAGATATCAGCGTTCGAGGCCTACCAGCACAGTACACATCTATACTTGTTGATGGAAAAAAACAAACAGGTAGAGAGTCCCAGCCAAATGGCAGCGGCGGGTATGAACAAGATTGGTTACCACCATTAGATAGCATAGAACGTATTGAGATTGTGCGCGGGCCTATGTCTACCTTATATGGTTCAGACGCAATGGGTGGGGTGATCAACATCATTACGCGAAAAAACTTCAGAAAATGGAGTGGTAACCTTCGCGCAGAAACAAAAATTCAAGAAAATTCAGACAGTGGCTCAGATAGTCAAGTTCAGCTGGCGTTTTCTGGGCCGTTAATCGAGAATTTGTTGAGCATTACAGCCAGCGGTCTTTATCAAAAGCGAGAAGAGGACGATATTGAACGAGGCTACGCAGAAAAAGATCTAAGCAACATTCGTACAGCGTTTCACTTAACACCAAATACTACAGATACACTCACGTTTGAGTACATCTTCCAAGATCAGACACGTTTATCTACACCTGGTAAGTCGTTGCCAGAAAGAAATTCCTTATCAGAGACTGAAAGCGAGAGACATTCATATGCGCTGACTCACGAAGGGAAGTATGATGATGTGACTGCTCGAAGTTACATTCAGCAAGAGTCGGTTGAAAACGTAGGGCGAGATATCACTATTGATAATCTGGTCTTTAATTCTCAATGGTCTTGGGCTGCAAGCGATAGCCACATGCTTACGGTTGGCACAGAGTTTCTCGAAGAGTCACTGGATGATTTTGATACAAACGGCGGCGAGGCGACCAATATTGAAAACAGCCAATGGTCTTTATATGGCGAAGATGAATGGCGTGTTAACGATAGGTTGGCCTTCACGCTAGGTATTCGTCTTGATGACAATGAACAGTTTAGCTCACAAATTAGCCCTCGTGCGTATGCGGTGTACAACCTCAATGATAATTGGGTAGTGAAGGGTGGTGTTTCTACCGGCTATCGTACGCCGGAGCTTCGAGAAATGGCTGAGGGATGGATTCAAGAAAGCCGAGGGGGAGATGTTTACGGTAATCCGGACTTGTCACCTGAAACTACGTTAAACAAAGAGCTCGCGCTTTACTATTCCGGTGATGCTGGCTTGGAGTACAGTATTACGGTGTTCCATAACGACTTCGATGATAAAATTGCCATCGCATCATGTGAACTACCAGTCTGTTTGGATGAAACGGACCGCTACAATATCAATATCGATGAAGCTGAATCTTACGGTGCAGAATTCGCTGCAAAGTATAACGTTGGAAACTGGTCATTTAATGGTGCATACAGCTACACGCGTTCTGAACAAAAGACAGGTTCAAATGAAGGCCTACCTTTGGTTCAACAGCCTAAGCATTTGTTCACGCTAAACACCACATATCGCCTATCTCAAGAAAGCGAAATTTGGTCTAGGTGGACAGTAAGAGGGGAAGAAACGGCGTTAACGTCAGTATCTTCACGTTCTATTCTGTCCCCAGGGGTCGGTTTGTTTGACATAGGTTACAACACCAAGCTTACGCGCAATATTAAATTGCAAACGGGGCTCTACAATGCATTAGATAAAACAATGCGATATGACGAGTTTGGGTACGTTGAAGATGGCAGAAGACTATGGCTAGGGTTAAATTGGACGTTCTGAAAATAGCGGTTATTGCCTGGGCTGTTTGTGTGTGCGCTAGCTGCACTGCTAGCTCTTCGCTAACCGCTCAAGATTATGCCCGAAAAGGCCTAGAGAGCGCTGACCATTTTCCTGGTTTGGCAAACCTCTGTGATATTAGTGTTCCACCTAGAGATATGTTCAAACTTAGTGAAAAGCGACGAGAAAGACCTAAGCGTGCCGAGAGTGCAGGCAAGCCCGACCGCAAAGGCAAGGGGCGGCGCCAAATACCACCCCAGCAGGTTTTTGATAATCTCTACTACGTGGGGGCAGGCAACGTTGCAAGCTGGGCAATCGATACGGGCGAAAGCATTGTTCTGGTGGATGCGTTGAATAATGACGAGCAAGCTCAGCAGTACATAATTGATGGCCTTTCTGCACTCGGATTAGGCAATAAGCCAATCTCTCACCTCATTATTTCTCATGGCCATGGCGATCACTATGGTGGGTTTGAACTTATCAAGTCAACATATAATCCTCGCATAGTCATGAGTAGTGTAGATTGGGATTACCTCGAAAACGATAAATTCGCCAGTTATCGTTGGGGTAAAAAGCCAAGCCGAGATGTGGCGGTAGCCGATGGTGAAAAATTGAATGTTAACGGTACTGAATTAACGCTTCATGTTACGCCGGGCCATACGCCAGGAACGTTAACGGTCGTTTTTCCCGTAATTGACGGAAACGAAAGACATCGGGCTGTGTTATGGGGCGGTACTGGGCTCAACTACGGTCCTGATGTCTCGCGCATTCAGTCTTATACTGACTCTGCCATGACGATGAAACGATTAGTAAAAGAACAAAATATTGATGTTTTTTTATCGAACCATCCTGGGCGTGCCGGAACAAGAGAAAAGCTTGAGGCCTTAAGTAACCGGGAAAGTAATGAAAAACATGCCTTTGTCCAAGGTCAAGATGTCGTTGTTGAAGCGTTTGAACTGCTTGAAAACTGCACGCGCGCACAGTGGATGAGAATTGAGGAAAAACAACACGAGCAACGTAAATAGCTTGGCTGAATCAAGGCAAGAAGAAGAGGGCGCTTTATGGTTGCCTCACTCCTCTTGCCAGTTCGTTACCTGATGCTATTTGCAAAAAGTACGGTGCTTGTTAAACCTTCTCGCACTCAGCAAGCCCACTGTGAAAATAAAAATCGCAAACGTAGAAGGAGCACTTACTTCGGTTGAAGATGAGGTGGTAGCAAATGAACTTGCTAATATGTAGCGACAAGATATTGCATATTTTTGGGGGCTAGATAAAAAATAGATTTAGTGGGTAGGCATTTAATGGAGAAAAATAAAAAGGCCCCTTGCATTCAAGAGACCTTCGGTGAGTTGGAGCACTAATCGCGAATTTGATTAGGAATAGTTGGGGCTGAATTAGTTTAGTTCTTTATCTACCCAAAATTTCGTGCCTTTTACAGTGGCCTGCAATGTGAGACCGCTTTCAGTCATTGTGTAGACAGTAACGTTACCAAGGTAGCCTTCTCCTTCGGCCGATGCGCCTTTATTACCCGCTTTTGCCGCGACGTCAGCATTTCCACCAACTGTCCAGCCGTTTTCAATAAAATGATTTATTGCTTTTTGAGTGTGGAAAACCATAACAATACGATAATCTTTGGCGCCTAAACCAAGGCCCACGCCGCCTTCAGCCATATTCATATATGTTCTTGCACCGGTAACATTATTGTTCACAACACCATAACCAGTGCCAGCAGCCACAAAGAAAACGTTTATATTGGCGTTGGTAAATACGGCATATCCCGCTGCGTCTCTGATCTGAGAGCGTGTGTCGGGCTTCTCTGTATAAAGGCGCGTAAGCGCATTTTCTTGCATATCTAAAATAGCTTGTTGCTTTTCTGCAACAGTACCGTCACCCATGGAAGCGCAAGCAGTTAATGCCAAAACAGCAGCCAAAAATACTGACTTCATTGCTAACTTACTAATCTTCATGCAATTCTCCTTAGCATGGTGGTATTTTATGACTTGCGCTAAAAGACAATTTCTACCGCTAGTCATTCAAAAAAATACCGTTTTTATTTACGTTACATGACTTGTACGCAAAAACTGTGCTAAGTGGCGTATTCCCAAAAAACTTATCGCGGTGATTTAGTCAATCGTTAGCTTTTTGATGTTCACTTTTGGCATGGGGCGGGTTGTTCGCCAGCGCTTACCATTCTATTTCAAGCTCTAACGCGCCAGGGTGATCTGTTTGACCGACCATCTCTTCGTACGGCGTACTCTGGCGAAGCCAAACATGCTCGAACGCTTGCGAATCAAAATGCTCTCTAATTTCGTTTAAGCAATGAAATGTTTTAGGTTGCGACTTTTTATCTCTTACCAATGTACGGGATGCCCCAATACCCGTAGACGCTAAATAATTACCACCCTCTAATGACTCTATGTATAAATTCATTATATCGCCCTCGTTAGGACGCAGCTAACATTGGCTGCGTTTTACTCTTTTTAGTCAAAAATAGTCACAATGATCATTAATTTTGTGTCATGAAAGCGTTACCACCATTTATTGGTACACACCATAATGCCAGCGTGATGCAGGCTATCGTGTACCTTTTTCTTATCTTGTGAATTAAGAAATGCGCCTACCTCAAATTGCTGTACAGGAGTTTGTAAAATTAATCGTGTAACGCGCTTAAAACTTAAATCTGTTTGATAAAACAATGATGTGTCTGGTCGAGGAAAGTATAATGTAGCGCCGTTTGAGCAGGATATGTGAATACTATGCGTGGAAATGAGAACGGTCTCCCATCGGTAGGTGGCTTTTGAGACCAAATACATAATGAGTGCAAGTAAACCAACCTCTAACCCTGCAAACGGCAAGATGACCCACGCGCCCACTATTGTCCACGCGATAGCAATTGAACTAATAAAAAAGGCAAAAGCTGCAATAAGATATTTAGTTTGCTGCCATGTTGCAGAGCGGTTTGGTGAAAGATGCAGTTGCACCTTCTGCTCAAATGTAGATACTTCGACCATGTTGTTCAACGTGCTGTAAGTGATATTTGTGTAAGTAAAAGCTTATACGTTGCACACCAGTAATAGTTCGAAAAATGTACTGGTGCGAATGGTTAACGTATCAAGCGAGTTTATTTTCTGACAATTATCATAGTTTTGTCTTAGGGACGTGTGTGATTTCTTTATTAAAGCGCCATACTGGCAAATCATCTTTAGTGTTACTTCTTTTGGCATGGTTTGCCATTTTGCTAGCGCAACCTGCACTTGGGGAACTCATCAAAGAGTTCGGTTTATTTAGCGGGCTAGGTATCATAGGTGCGATATTTGCGAATGCTACAGGTGCAGGTGGTGGCGTGGTTTTTGTTCCGTTTTTTAATTACCTGTCATTCTCTGCGCAAAGCGTTGTGGCAACCAGCTTTGCTATTCAATGTTGCGGCATGACCGCTGGCGCATTAACCTGGGCGGCGTACTATAAACGCCAGCACAAACAAAATGACGACTGGAAAGCGTTGCCGAGCGCGCTGTTGCTAACGGTTCCTTCGTCAATTTGCGGTATGGGGTTTGCGCAGTATTCTTCGCAAAGTAAGTTGCTGTTAGCACAGTTGTGGGGCGGTGCTGATAACCTTCATATTGCATTCGGTAGTTTTTCTATTCTATTGGCGATCGCAATATTTGCCTCTATTGTGCTAATGAAGCGCACCCATTTTAAAAAAGACTTACACACCAAAGATCTTTTGCTTTTACCTTTCATTAGTTTTGTGGGCGGCATTATTACCGCGTGGCTCTCGGTAGGGGTGGGTGAGCTAGTGGCGGTTTACCTTATTATTCGTGGTTTCAATGTCACCATGTCTATCGCTGTAGCCGTAATATTATCGGCTTTTACCGTATGGTCTGCCTTGCCATATCACATATTTGTTAGCGAGTCGGTAATATGGCAGGTTGTTTTATTTGCTGGGGCTGGTGCAATAATCGGTGGAATAATTGCAAAATATGTAGTTTTGGCATTTTCTGTTCAACGTTTAAAACTTTTTTTCGGCCTTTGGGTACTAATTTTAGGTGTTACAAGTTTACCTATTCTTTAACTCATGAACTCGCGACCGTTGACAACCTAGCTTACACAAACGTAAAGCCTAAAAGTAATGTGACGCACGAAAAAATGCACGCAATTTAGATTCTTCTAAACGCTCATCTCGATAAGGAAAGATAATATGGATATCAATCCTGTCCCTCAAAAACGATACGAATTGCTTCAGCCTGAATGGTCTTCTCATGCCGTTATTTATCAGGTCAATACCCGACAATTTTCGAAAGAAGGTGACTTTGAAGGAGTGAGAAAAGGGTTAGTTCACATTAAGTCGCTGGGCGCGGATATTGTTTGGCTAATGCCTGTACATCCTATTGGGGAAAAAAACAGGAAAGGGGAGCTTGGTAGCCCCTATGCAGTAAAAGATTATCTTGCCATAAACCCAGAATTTGGTAGCGAAGAAGATTTCAAAGCGCTGGTGGAAGAAGCGCACCGACTTTCGCTTAAAGTCATCATAGACTGGGTGCCAAATCACAGTGCGTGGGATAATCCTTTGGTTGAACAGCACCCCGAGTGGTACGCCAAAGACTACAAAGGAGATTTTCGTCCATCTCCCTGGTGGGACTGGAGCGATATTATTGAGTTCGATTACGAACAAATTGGTCTTCGCAAATACATGATTAACGCGCTCTGCTATTGGGTTGAAAAATTCGATATTGATGGATTTCGCTGTGATGTAGCGGGATATGTCCCCAACGATTTTTGGCAGCAAGCAGTGCAAACGCTAAGCGCAATCAGACCAGTTTTCATGTTGGCTGAATGGGAGAATCGAGATCTGCACGAAAATGCATTCAATATGACATACGCATGGAGCTGGAACGAGACGCTACACGAACTCGCACACGGACAGTGTTCTATGGATAGGTTGCGCAAGTTTTATTCGTGGAACGAACGCAGCTGGCCTCACTCCGCTTACAGAATGACCTTTGTGAGTAATCATGACAAAAATGCTTGGGATGGCACTCAGCGGGAACAATTTGGTGATGCGCTTGAAGCTTGCATTGCTTTGTCGGTAATAGGTGAGGGCATGCCCCTAATTCATAATGGGCAAGAAGCTGGGGAAACTAAGCGTTTAGCGTTCTTTGAGCGCGACCCTATACACTGGCAAGAACATGAAATAGGCAATTTGTATCGCAAGCTAATTACTCTTAAAAAGTCCAAAGCCGTGCTAGGGAACGGAGAATACGGGGCAAGAATGATTCAGGTGCCAAACTCTAAAATGGACAAGGTTTTTAGCTTCGTACGTCATAACGAGCGTGAAAAAGTGTTTGTTGTAATTAATTTTTCAAATGAGCATCTAGAAGTAACTTTTGAAGAGCCACTATTTCAAGACGAATATACACACTGGCAGCATGGTGAGAAGCGAAATTTTAAAGCGGATTCTGTCTGTAAGCTTGAACCTTGGCAGTTTGAAATTTGGGTAGCTTGAAGCGTTGATCGTTTGGCGTAGTGTTTAACTACAAAAGGTATATGAGATTTTTCATTTTTTACTGAGTAAAGATTAAGGACGAACTATGACTACAAATGATCCAGCTGAAAAAAGCGAAAACCGCTCTCTAAATAATCACGCTGCGCTGAAAACTTCTATTGCCAATGGTGATGTGGAGGAGGTTAAAGCGCGACTTGAAGGGCACACTTTGGATAAGCTAGAAAAAGGTTACCTTATCGATCTCGCTCGCTTGAGTGGCAACAGTGAAATCGAGAAAGTGATTAAGTCCACACCCGAAAGTTAGATGCTTACTTAGTTCATTTAATGTGGAACAGTCTCAACTTTAGCCATCAGATTCGAATAATAGGACTCAATCAAATCTGATAGTTATATATGTGCCAGAAGCGGACTGTGATAAAACCTGTACAACGGGCAAAAATACGTAGGCGATTATACCGAGCAAAGCGAAGAGAGCCTACGTGTTTTTGTCCCTAGCGAGCATAGCGAGTGTTAATGCGTCTGTTATGACTTAAGGTCATTTACGTATGAATTTCTTAGGGCTCGCTCATGGTTTTTTAAACTTTCAGAAAACTTATATTCTACATAGCGGCGATCAATGTTTTTAATTGAAATCTCATTACCACCTGATTTTAAAGTCTCAATAGCTAATTTATGAAGCCCACAAAAGATTGCCCAAACCATTAGCTCATTGAATTCATTTAATGACGAAACTCCTTTTTCTGCCAAATCCCATTCAGCACTCAATTGCGGGAAATAACCACCTTCTTTACTAAGTTTTCCATCAGCAACGTTAATTTTAGAAGCCCAAATTAGCTTTGTTTCTTTGAATATACGACTAAATTTCATCTGAGGTATTGTCCCAGTGAGCGCTAGCGAACGACTACAGTTTTTTGTTCGGTTCTACGGCTCAAAAATAATAAATGCAGCCCGAAGTAAAACAATGAAAACACCATAGCCGAGAAGTGTTATTGAGCGCCTACGACGTTTGGGAAGTAGCTCTTTTACAACTACTGAATTGTCTTTTTTTAAAGATGCGCCCCATATAAGAAACGAATATACACTGAGGCTATATGAACTAGTTCCGATTTGGACAGTTGCTTTATGCTTTGGCCAGAATAACAAGTACTTTGAATAAGCAATAGTGTCTCCCACCTTGACTTCAAATTTAGTGTTAAAACGGTCGTAGGAGAAGCAAACGGAGTTACTACCTACGATATGTCGATGTTGATGAAATCTTTCGAAGCTCATATCCCTTTAGCACCTAACGCATTACTAATGGGCTGCCGTAGCGTAGGCAGTCCTGTGTAGGCCACGATGTTAGTGGCCGGAACGAAATTTAGTAACTTGTTAGCTGCCAACCTTACTTACCAGTAGTGTCAGTTTTTGAGCACCAATTTCCATGGTTGCTTCTTTTCCGTAGGCAACAGTAAATGACGGGTTTATCGTGCTATCACCAACAGTAACAGCAGCTACAATACCTGCGGTTTCATCTTGGTTTGGCTTTACTGTGAGGTTATAACTAAAGCCATTATCCATAGTGATTGAGGCCATTTTGTCTGCTTCAACGACCATGGTTGGAGACGCAACCAATGTGCCCTTGGAGTACACAGATGTAGAAACTTGGTATGTATCGGCCGCGAAGCATGACGCTGACGCCACTAAAGTAGTAATTAGTAAACTTGCCTTAATTTTCATTTTAAAATCCTTATTTGATGTGAGGGTGAAACACAACTAACGCCCTATTTAAAAGCTTGTTTTGTGTTTTTATTTGCGATTTTAGCATTGCTTTTTGAATTAATACTCTCAAAAAGGCGAATAATACCTGAAAGTAAAAACACAGAAAGAACTAAAACTCCTATTATTTTTACCTCTCCAGTATCAAGATATTAAAAAACTGAAAGAATCGTAAAAACGATAAGAGCTATGCACTCAAATTTAAACTTACGGATAAGTTCCATTTAAAAACACTCCAATTTAAAAATCATGCTAAACACATAACGGGCTATAATACTTCGCGAAGCGAAGGGAGCCTATGTGTTTTTATCCCAGCGAACCCGCGAGCGAGTTTACGCGTTTGTAATGTTACTTAACCACCGATGTTCCCCAACCGTCATACTCTGCGCCTATATCTTGCGCTAGTTGGAGCATAACTATATTGGTTTTGTTGATTGATGATAAACCTAGAGCCTCAGGTTTAATTAGGTCTCCATACCAGTAAACAACACCATCTTCTATGTTACTGCCTAAATTTGCTAGCTTGAAACCTAATGCCTCGCCCTTTTTCTTTAAGGCTTCAATGCATGTTTCTTCGAAGCAATAAAAGTGATGTTCGATTGGATGCAAATTTTTAGGGGCTGAGCCAGCATTTATCAAAGCATTAATAACCTGAAGGTTTCCATTTGTATTACGTTTGAAAAGTTCGGCTTTGGCCATTAACGAGAAAAACAAAAACAGAAAAAAGAAAACTTGTGCATGACTTTCCTAAGTAACATAACCCCCTTTTAAGAGCATTAAGGCTAAAGCAAACAATAAAACGCCCGAGGATGCTATTTGAACATAAGAGTTGAACTTTGAATTGTCCATTCTCCACTTTCTCATCCTTTGCCTTCCCACAAGTAAAAGCAAGAAGGCCATACCGAGCAGCGTGGGAGGCATAATCAGAAATTCAGAGTACAGAACGAAGTACACCGCGAAACAAGTTAGCGCGATAGACAGACTAATAAATAGATAGGCAAGAGGTTTGTTTTGTTGTGTTTCAACCATTCTAATTGCACCTTCCTTATGCTGCATAACACCCCATTAAGAAGCGAGTTTAGGCTTGCTAAAATTAGCGATGAAGGAGCTCGAGCAAGCCGTGACGAGTCTTTCTTTAATAACTTGTTAGGTTTCTAATCTAACTTATCATATAGAGTCGATATTTCTATAAAATCATTCATGTGAGAATAGCCAAAAGAAAACCTTATTGTCATTTCAATATTTTCATTTACTTTGGGAATTTCATAAACTGTTAAGCTACCTGAAAGTTCGTCAATTGACAGGTTTTCAAAGGAAATATCAGCATTAGCACAAGACAAGATGCTGGTTAAATTCAACTTCATAAATTCAGTGAAAGTGTTGGCTATTAATGATTTACAAAAGACTTCAGCAGCACTGGAGTCAAAAAACAAACATTGTTTTGAAAAGTTTGGCCAGTCATTAATCAGCCTGACTCTCAGTGAGTCACACAGTCTTTGATTTCCTGCTAAAGCATTATGACTAAACAGCAGAACTGTAAAAGCGGTAAGAAAAAATCTATTTTTCATATAAACACGGTTCTTCCTTGGAAACCTAACGCCCGCATAAGAAGCTGATTGTCATTCTCAATTCGATGGTAAGAGATGATGTCGTGTGGGAAGAAAACGCAGCTTAAAGTCAGGGTTGACGCCATAGTCGATTGTTATATGTTTGAGCGCTTAATTTCATTTAATGTGTTTACAACACTAGAAACTTTTTGAAACGCATTGTTTGCGTATGCAATGACAAAAAAGTTACCTCTTTTATTGTTTAAGCGTAAAAGTTTATTTGTTAGATCTGTTTTTCGAAAGTGTAAATCTATATCAGCTTGTGAAATATTTAACTCTATTGTAATTCCTTTTACCTGACCATGAAGGATTTCACTCTTTATAACACCCACATTTTCCCACGCAACATTAAAAGACGACTGATTATTAACTTCATCGAATGAAGTTGGGAAACTTATCCCTCGATTGTCTGCTGAAAAGTAAACCCAACCACGCCAGTTACTTGGCTTTAAAGCCGGGAAAACGAAGATAAAACCTAACATAACAAAAATGTATTTAAAAACTACAGGAGAACTACCTGCCCAATTACCATAAGTGTAAAAAGCAAACAGCATCAAACAAGATACAACCAGATAACAAAAGCAAATTAACTTAGCTCCCCATGGAGGTGTTTCATATTTAAACATTTGATTTTCTTTGAATATTCACCAATATCAAGAAACATATAACGCCTCGTTAAGAGGCAAATAATATGTTGGCTAAAATAAGCGACGAAGGAGCAAAAGCCAACTGTTATTTGTTCTGCTTTAACGACTTGTTAGGTGAATTTTTTAAACTTTTGATAATTAAATTAACTATCCCAAAAAGTGAGATTAACACTGTAATAGCCCAAATAATGATAACTAAACTATAAATTGATGTATTACCGTGAATTCCTTGAATATTTGTCGCGGATAAAAACACACCAACGATACTAATAGGAAGGACTACAAGTCCAGTGATAGCATTATAATATGCTAACTTTTCAAAAGACGACTTATACTTTCTGTAACAACTAATACAGACAATATTAGAGCAAACGATCATCAACAAAATTAATTTAATCATTAAACAAGTCCATTTAAATAATCACCAAGGTAATTTTAAGTAACCTAACACCCTAATAAGGGGCGTATACACGTGGGCGAAAATGGCGAAGCCGCCCGCGTGTATGCGTCCCAGTGCGCCCTGGCGCACGACTTAATTTGATTGTTAGGTGCCACGTAAATATGCAAATATAATTTTTTGTTCAATGTTGAATGACATAAAGATATAAATACTAGTGGCTACTCACATCTTATTATAGAGACTTCACTGCAACACGCAGTAGGTTTCACGCAACAAAACTCCACAAGTGTTTTGGATATCATCCTCTTACAGTCTCAATGATAATTAAATTAAACGCTTTTGGTGCATATTACTAAGAATTCTCTTTAATAACGGGCTCATTTTCTAAGCTAATATCTCATAATCAATGAGTTATCAGCTTTACATGCTCAAATTTGCTGATTACTACGACTACTCATCAAATACAAATCTAAACTGTGCTCTATTGTCCCTAGAATTGAGGCTTACAGCGTATTTTTTGAGGGGATCTCTTGTGTGGTTACTAAGAACCCCTAATAATTACACAACATAATTTAATGTAGGATTGTTATGGGTCTAAACCTATCCATTGAAACTGTGAGATATGATATGAGCACTACATCTACTATAGGTGTGTCCCGTCCTAAAAAAGCGAGAGGGTACACCGTAGCTCGTATTTCCGTGATTAGCGTTAGTTAAATCGTTTCGGCAGGTGAGAGCCTTGTTTAAAACTTTTAACTTCATCTTCAACAGGCTTTTCGAGCTTCGACACCGCGTAGGCCACGCCAAAGCCCAAACAACTTCCCACTAGAACATCTGATAAGTGATGTGCGTCGCGCTTAGTCCTCGACTTTCCTATAACTGCTGTAGCAGCTAAGCCTGCCGCTGACGCTAACAGCAAAGGCCCAGAACTACGCGGTATTGAACCAGCCACAGCCGCTACTGCTGATGCGTGTCCTGATGGCATAGAGTTAAATTTGTCTTTCAATGCGGGGCCTTTCATCTCAGGGCCACTCTCTGCTCTTGGACGCTTTCGTCCAATCAAACGTTTAAGCCCCGCGTTAAGTAATCCCGCCACTGAGGCTGATAACGTCGACTTTAAAAGAAAGCGCTGCACCTTTGGTGCATGCGTCATCTTAGATAGCGCGTATGCAGAACCCGTAATGGCGACAACAGATGGAGGTGTTGTTGCGTTGCTCAAAGTGCTAGATGTTAAGAAGTTCTCTTTATTTTGCGTTGTATTAGCACTGGGCTTGTTCATTTTTCGCAGTGCTCGAAACGCAAGTAGGCCTTTAATTCCTGTGGAAGCTAACATAAAAATCTTTCTTCGATAAAGTGATGGACTATTAAGGAAAGTTCTTGCCGTGCACAACATTGAAAACATGTGTGTAAAACATGCGGTGAACGTAGAAAAAGAGCCGCCCGTGCGGCCCTAATATTACTGAGTCATTACTCTTCCGAGTTATCGCCTAAATTTCCTTCAGATGTACGCTCATAACGCTTAAATTCCGTACGTGTTATTAGTTCATCGTCATTTGCGTCAATTTTATCGAAGTCACGGGTTACACCACTTCGTGAGGCTTCAGCTTTAGTAAGTTTACCGTCGCTGTTAGCGTCGATCATCTCAAATTTACTGCGTGCAATAACTGCTTCATCTGCGATAACCGTTTTATCGTGAACGACAGTATCTTTCGCCACTCGTTCGACAGTTGTCTCTTTTAGATTCTCATTGTTTAAAAGTTCAGTTTCAGCTCTTAGTTCGTGGGTTAGTCTTTTATCTTTCGTTGCGGCGACTATTTCATCTACATCGGTATCAACCTTAACTTTCGTTTCTATCGTACCGTTTGCGACCATGCTTTCTTTCATCGACTTTACAGTAGATAAAACTTCATCATCGAAATGTTGAGGGTGCTGCATTACATGAGAATTAAACTCGTTAATTGAAAGCTGCATGTCTGAATTAGTATCAATTTTGGAGAAGTGTGCATAAATCTCATCGTCATCAGCTTCTTCTCGTGAGATATAGCCATTGTCATCGTTATCCAGGTCGACAAATGTCGTGTCTATTTTTTCGATACCATTACCGGCAAACGCGGCAGTAGAAAGTGCGGCGCTGATTAATGTAGCAATCGTTAACTTTTTCATATTTAACTCCTTGGTTTTTCGGCCTCCATACTGCTTAAAAACGGAGGAGATTATTCACAAGGTGTTATTCACAGCGTATGCCATTTCAATAAAACATCTTTAAATCATTCGTTTATGTTTTTTGAAAGGTTGTGTGACAACAGGCGGAATTGTGAGATCTATAGAACTTTCTGAAAAAGTTACTCGTTATTTTTGACAAAAATGGAACACGTTATGCGGAGCATGCTGTAAATGCGAGCAACAATCGACCTGCCGTTATTCAAGCAGCGAATGTTGCTAAGTATAAAGTCACTAGGTTTCGAGTGAGTACTCAATATTTGTTACGGTAAACGTTCGAATTTTGAAATTGTTTCTAAGCTTTCTTCCCACGCAGCTTTGCTTTCGCCGAAGATATGTGCAGTAGGTTTAATCACTAGTTTTGTATCAAGACACCCCGCGGGTACGGCTAGTATGTTACCGAGTTGAGTACACGGAAGGGCTGAGCCACAAATTTTACAGAAACTTTTGCTATGACGCGTGTTTTCAAGCGTAAAGGTAGTCACGGCGTCAACACCCGATCCCCAAGTTAATAGTGCTGAACTTGAAAACAGGTTGGCTGCGAAGGCCGAACCTGTATCCTTTTGACAATGTTTGCAGTGGCACAGATAAAAACTGTCAAAATCACCCTCAATTTCAAAAGTTACTGAACCGCACAAACAAGCCCCTTTGTAATTGTTCATCAAAACGCCGTTTTTGTGAAATAACACTATTTAAAGCATTAAGGCTGCTACTGTTTAGCAAGCCAATCGTAAAAATGCGCCACGCCTGCTTCTAAAAACGGTTCTATGGGCCCTTGTTCTTCTTCACCCGATAAATAAAGTGCCCGTCGACCTTTTTCTAACAACAGGCAGGCTTCTTCATCTTCTACCGCTGTTTCCATATATGCCGCTTTTTCTGCTGCAAAGTAGTCTGGCATGTCTCTATAAAGCGCTTTTGGATAATAAAATTCTACGTGGTTTATACACGCGCTTGCACCCTTGGGGTAAATCGTGCTTATAACAATAATGTCTGGGTACCATTCAATCATAATATTAGGGTACAAAAAGCACCATATGGCGCCAAAGCGAGGAAGTGTTTGCCCAAATCGTGCTATTAATGCGTCTTGAAACTCTCTATAACGTGGTGTTGTGCGCTTGGTAAGCTCATCGCCTAGCCCTACTTTTTGAACTGAAAAATCATCGCCAAACGACCATTCTAAATCATCGGGCCTAACAAACTGGCGTAGCCCCGGATGCATGGAGTACACGTGATAGTTCTCTAAATAGATTTCGATGAATGTCTTCCAGTTAAATTGATATTCCGACGTTTCAGAACCGGCGTAAAAGTAATCGGCAAAGTCGAGATAGTCCTCAAGCCCAAGGGCAGGTAAGTCCATATTAGGAGAGCGCCCTCGAAATAAAAGACCGTTCCACACTGACAGCGGTTCCTTTTTCAACTGACCGTTAGGTGCACCCTTAAAGTGTGGCGTACCTTTAAGCTGGCCTGTGTTGTCATACCCCCAACAGTGGAGTTTACAAACAATGCTGCGTGCCCGACCTTGCCCTTCAAGAAGCTGTGCTTGTCGATGTAAGCAAACATTGGATATAAGTTCATGGTTCTCACCCTGATTAAATAACACATAACGGTCGTTAAAGTGCGGTAGCACTTGATAACTAAACTTCTCTGGCACCATGAGAGAATGGCCCGCATAAGCAAGCCCACGCGAGAAGGCCTGTTCGATTTCCTGCTGGCTTTCATTAGCATCAAAGTAACTTTTTATAGAAGGGTGGGTAACGGTTTTCATAGTTTAAAAATGAGTATTAAAAACGCATTGCGTTAAGTCGAAATTATATAGGCGCTATGTATCACTGAATTGATTAAAAAAATAGCAATATTTTTATTCAAAGTACTATTTTTTTTAAAATAACGGAGTAGAATCCGCGCACCTTAATTTCGATGTGACTTTCATGGACATTGGCTTCCATCACCTTGAAGAAAAGCGCCTATTAACGCTTTCTTTTTATATTGCCGGTGCATTTGTCGTTATTGCGCTTGGTTTTGCCATTTTAACGAGCTCTGGCGCTATTTTATTTGATGCCGCTTACTCGTTAATTGCTTTTGTTATGTCAATGCTAACGCTAAAAGTAGCTAACTTGGTTCAACGCCCTGATGATGACCGGTTCCACTTTGGTTACACGGCAATCGAGCCTACGCTAAACATGTTTAAGTCGCTTATTATTATTGCTACGTGTGTGTATGCCGTCGCGAGCTCTGTTCAGAGTTTATTAGCAGGTGGGCATGCAGCTGAGTATGGTATTGGTATGGTCTACGGTGTGGTAGCAACGTTGGGCTGTTTTAGTATCTCTTTTTACATGCGTGTAAAAGGCAAGCATTTGCTGTCCGACTTAGTAAAAGTGGATTCTCACACCTGGATGATAGACGGTGTGCTAAGTGCCTCCATTTTGTTCGCTTTTATCTTGGCATACGCGTTGGAGTTGACTGAATATAGAGCGCTGTCGCCGTACGTTGATCCCATTTTATTGATTATTCTTGGCTCAGCAATGCTGCCGGTGCCGTTTAAGATCCTGCGTGAAAGTCTTAACGAGGTCATCAACAAAGCACCGCCTGAAGCCATAT
This sequence comes from Alteromonas sp. V450, assembly GCF_001885075.1. Taxonomy (NCBI): domain Bacteria; kingdom Pseudomonadati; phylum Pseudomonadota; class Gammaproteobacteria; order Alteromonadales; family Alteromonadaceae; genus Alteromonas; species Alteromonas sp. V450. Next base: position 1,675,487 of record NZ_MODU01000004.1, on the reverse strand, counting down.
CGGCGGTAATCGAGAAAAAATTCAAAAAAACCTTGATTGACGTGCCGTATGAGCATGTAGAAGTGCGTATTAGTAAGCGGGGTAGGGATGTTTATCTTTTGGTCCATATTATTGTGGATGACGCCTTCTCGATTGCTACGATAAGTGAGTTAGACGAAATTCGATTGAAATGCGAAGCTGAGATGCGCGAGTGGGACCCTGCAATTATCATGGATATTCTGTTTATAAAAGATCCTGAACTAGCAGAGTAGTGATAAAGGGGGAATATAACATTTCTCGTATTCCCCCCTTTCGTGGCTGGCAAAATTTTCCAAATTTTCCGATAATCAGGTCTTTAGACTAATTGAAGATGTGATGGAAACGCGACTTCCGCTATATAAAAAGCTGCTGGTGATGTACCGCATAGAACCGGGTTGCCTTGGGCCGCAAGGTGCTGACTACGTCGAGGAGTTCTGTGTATTTGCCAAGAAAAAGCTAAAGGACAACCATGGTCATTGCTTGAGATGGACCATTAAACCCCGCTATGACAAGACACTGCCTGAGCTTGAATTTCAGATTAAAAATGCCGTACTTTCCCGCGACAATGCGGCCAAATATATGGACAGTTTCGGCATTGATATCGACGCTTTCGAAGAAGAGCTAGAGGAGTCGCTCGCAGACTTAGTTGACGCCTTCTTTGAGCGCTAATTGTTACGTTGTGCTTAAAATCGTTGAGCACGCGTTTACTTCGTCGGAAAGTTTTGGTTTATATGAGGTTATAGGCGAGACTGTATTTTTTAATCACACTACGCAATAAGCTAACGGCGTTTCAAGGTGCAATTTAAACACCTTGAAACACCAAATTGTGTCTTTTTCGGACTGGTTTTTGCTGCTGTGAGCCCTTATTGCGGGGCCTGATTGCTTTCATGAGCGACTTCGTGTTTCACCGTTAGGCCGATAAGCCCGATTGCGCATACACAGCCTGCTACCAGCAAAACAAAACCGCCGTCCCACCCAAAATGGTCAACGGTATAGCCAAGCACAATGTTGGCAACGACGGCGCCACCAAGATAGCCAAATAGTCCCGTTAATCCTGCAGCAGTACCTGCTGCTTTTTTAGGTACTAACTCAAGTGCAAACAGTCCTATCAGCATAACCGGGCCATAAATCAAAAAGCCAATCGCCATTAGAGCAGCTATATCAACATTAGGATTGCCTGCGGGGTTAAACCAGTATACTAATACAGCAACGAGGACCAGCAGCATATAAAGTATAGCGGCCGGAGCACGGCGTCCTTTGAACCACGCGTCACTGATATAACCACACAGCAATGTGCCAGGTATGCCAGCCCATTCATAAAGAAAATAAGCCCAAGAGCTTTTATCAAAGGAAAAGTCTTTTACTTCGTAAAGGTACGTAGGGGCCCAGTCCAGTACCCCGTAGCGGATCAAATAAACAAATGCGTTAGCAAATGCTATGAACCACAGTAATTTGTTATTAAGTACGTACGTGAGAAAAATTTCTTTTGTCGAGAATTCTTTCTCGTGACTGACGCTGTAATCTCTTGGGTAATCGTTTCTGTATTCTTCAATGGGTGGGAGCCCGCAGGATTGTGGTGTATCCCTCAATGTTAAAAAGATAAATACAGCGATGAACGTCGATACCATAGCTGGCACGTAGAATACACTGTGCCAATCGTTAAACCATGCCATTCCAAGTATCGCTAATGGTCCAATTAACCCTCCGCCCACGTTATGGGCAATATTCCAGATTGAAACAATTTTGCCTCGCTCGTTGCCCGAAAACCAGTGCACCATAGTGCGGCCGCACGCCGGCCAGCCCATGCCTTGTACCCATCCGTTTAGAAAGAGCAATATGAAAATGGCGGCTACGCTTTGTGTGGCCCACGAAGTAAACCCGAACAAAAACATAATTCCAGACGAGATGAGTAAGCCCGTTGTTAAAAAGTAACGGGGGTTACTTCGGTCAGAAACGCTTCCCATAAGAAACTTACTCAGGCCATAGGCTATAGATACCGCAGACAGCGCTACGCCCAACTGGCCTTTAGTAAAGCCTTGTTCTTCAATGAGAAAAGGCATGGCGAGAGAAAAATTTTTGCGGACTAAATAATAGCCTGCATAGCCAACAAAGATCCCGAGGAAAACTTGCCACCGAAGTCTGGAATAATCGTTATCAACGTTCTCGCTTGATAAACGCGTTATATGTGCCGCAGGTTTGAAAATGCCAAACATATGAACCCTAAGTTATTATTTTATCGCGATTAAACCAGAACTGTTCCGAAATTCACACAAAAGATACGAAAAATCTTCGTATTATTAACCTGATTTATTAATCAATAATTTTAAGGTTTATACTTCGGCGGTGTATGCACGCGCTTTCTACATGGGAGCTTAAGTTATGTACGGGCGTTAAACGGTCGTCCGGCATCTATAACGGTGCTGTCGATAAACCCAATGTCGAGAGAAAGCCCCGAGAAGTCTGTTGTTCACACCTAGTGGCAAACAAAAAGCTTTAATGGGCATTCTGATGCCTTTTTGGCATAATGTACGGCTTTCAGTAGGATTATGACAACAGCGCTAGAACCATGCCCAAAATAAACAATGTATTTTCTTCAGATGGCCTTCTGGCAAGCGCGATCAAGGGCTTTGTGCCTCGGGAAGCACAAACTGAAATGGCAAAAGCGGTTAAGCGCGCTATTGATACCACAGGAAGTTTGATTGTTGAGGCCGGCACAGGGACCGGCAAAACCTTCGCTTATCTTGCCCCTGCATTATTAAGCGACGGTAAAGCGATTGTTTCTACCGGTACGAAAAACTTACAAGAGCAGCTCTTTCATCGCGATTTACCATTGGTAAAGAAAGCATTAGGCAGTAAACGCAAAACCGCACTTTTAAAAGGCAGAGCGAACTATCTCTGTCTTCATCGATTAGCGCAACATGGCGGCAACTCAACGCTTGTTGAAAAAGATGTACTTGGTCAACTTTCGGAAGTGAAGCGTTGGTCAAGTACAACAAAAACCGGTGATATGGGCGAGCTTAAAACGCTGCCTGAAGATGCACGTGTTTTACCGTTGGTTACCTCTACAGTAGATAACTGCCTTGGACGTGATTGCCCAGACTATGAAGACTGCTATTTAGTTAAAGCGCGAAGAAAGGCACTTGATGCTGATATTATTGTTGTCAATCATCACCTTTTCTTTGCAGATATGGCGCTTAAAGACACCGGCTTCGGTGAGCTTATCCCTGAAGCGGACGCTATAATTTTCGACGAGGCGCATCAAATTCCAGACATTGCCAGCGACTATTTTGGCGAGTCACTTTCAACAAGACAAATTCACGATATTGCCAAAGATATTACGCTGTTGTTTAGAACCGTGCTCAAGGATGCTGGACAGCTAGATAAAGCGGCAGATAAATGCAGAATGATTGCGTCTGATTTACGGTTGTTGTTCCCGGATACTGCTGAACGCGGCAACTGGGCCGAAGCGCTAGACCGTGACGACGTGCGCATGCAGGTGGGCAAATTAGCCGAAGCGCTGGGTGTACTGCATGAGGTGTGTAAATTACATATTGGCCGCGATAAAGACCTGGATAACATGTATGAACGTGTTGTTGCGGCAAGAGAGCAGTTAGACGCATTAAGCGATAACAAGCAAGAGAATGTGAGTCTGTGGTATGAGACAACGCAGCGCCACCTTATTATGCACTTAACTCCGTTATCCATTGCCGCGAAATTTAGACGGTTTGTTTCATCGCCCCCTCGCGGATGGATATTCACATCGGCAACCTTGATGGTCAACGGCGGCTTTGAGCACTTTCAGCGTCGCATGGGCTTAGAAGACGCAGAGACGTTAGGATTAGATAGCCCGTTTAATTACCCTGAACAGGCCATGCTGTGTGTGCCGCGCTATTTACCTGAACCAAACAGCTATGCAATGAGAGAGACATTACTGCAAACGGCCAAACGGTTAATAAAAGCAAGCCGTGGGCGATGCTTTTTACTGTTCACTAGTCACGCTATGCTTAGAGAGATAGCTCAAAAGCTTGAAGACGAAATAGATAATCCACTCCTCGTTCAAGGAACAACAACGAAACAGGCGCTACTAGATGCTTATTTAGCGGATGAAAAGGCTGTTTTAATGGGAACAGGTGCATTTTGGGAGGGGGTCGACGTACGCGGTAATGACTTAGTATGCGTGATGATCGACAAACTGCCCTTTGCATCACCTGATGATCCGCTACTGCAAGCGCGGATGGAAGACGTGAAAAAAAGAGGTGCAAATCCATTTGGCGTAATACAGATACCCCAAGCAGTTATCACGTTAAAGCAGGGAGCGGGACGGCTTATTCGAGATCCAACCGACAAAGGCGTATTGGTAATATGTGATAATCGCCTAGTTACAAAGCCTTATGCCAAAACATTTGTTGGAAGCTTGCCGGATATGAAACGAACGAGAAGCTTAGACGAAGTAGAAAAATTTTTAGCTGGCATTGATGAAGCCTAAGTTAAAGCGCTGGGGGTGGTAAATTCCGTTTTCAGCTTAAATGAAATAAGAGATAAACATGAATATTTTAGCCATAGATACGGCGACCGAGGCATGCTCGGTTGCGCTGCAGTACAATGACACCGTAACTACACGCTTTGAAATATGTCCGCAGCAGCATAGTCAACGCTTGCTTCCCATGGTTGACGAAGTACTTAAAGAAGTACAGGTTGATTTGCGGGATATCGATTTATTGGCTTTCGGTCGAGGACCCGGTAGCTTTACTGGTGTTCGAATTGCTACGGGTATGATTCAAGGTCTAGCTTTAGGCACTGGTTTAAAAGTAGCGGGCGTAAGTACGCTTGAAGCAATGGCGTATGAGGTGTCTGTTAAAACAGAAGACAAAAATGCGCTGATAGCGGTGGCATCAGATGCCCGCATGGACGAAGTCTATTTTGCTGTTTACTCACAGTCACCAGACGGACTAGAACGTCGTATTGAAGAGCAGGTTTGTGCACCAGAGGTGGCGGTTGAACAGCTTAAAGTACTGCGCGATAACAGTAATACGGTATTTCTGATGGCCGGAACGGGCTGGTCTGCTTATGAGAAGCTCGATCAATGGAAGTCTGAAGCTGGTGGCGAGGCATTGCTTGAAGTAACACTACCCAATGCACAGTATATGCTAGAGCTCGCGCTAAACGCGTATGAAAAGGGAGAAATATCTGACGCTGTTAACGTAGAGCCTATTTACTTGCGCGACAAAGTAACATGGAAAAAATTGCCGGGCAGAGAATAGTCAGCTAATTCACGTGCACGCAAGACGGCGAGCGAGCCAATAATGTTCGTTTTTTTGGTGCGACTTTTGCTTGTATGCAACTGTCATGATAATTAACAACAGCTTCGCAATCGCGTCCTCAGAACCCTCTCAAGGGCGCATTGCAAAAATCAACAAAGACCCTGAGCAACAAAATAAGGGGCAAAGTGAGTCGTCTGCAGAGGCGATAGTTGTTGCGCCCGATGAAAAGGGCACCGATAACGCAAAAGCGTATCAACAGTTTATCCGCGAAGAGGGTAACGTCTATTCAAAAAATGCGATTGCCTCGTATACCAGCTTTGAAAAGCAACAACAACGCGAATCGATTCAATCGATGTTTGGCGTAGACATTTACGCTTAGCGTTGTTTATAGTTTTCACCCACCGAATTTTTTCAAATTTGCTCGGCGACGTTTACTACCAAGTTTAAAAATTTGTCAGACTTTGCAAGTGGTTGCAGGCGCTAATACATGCTAATGTTGAAAAGAACTAACTGGTGCATCTATTGTCTCATCATCAACTTGGCTTAGTTTCTTCATAACAGCAGGTTGTTTGTTATTTAAGTGATAAATAGGATTTAAAAGCTCAAGGGAGCATTATTATGTCGCGATTTCTTGTCTTAATGTCTGTTTTTATTTTCACGGGCTGCTCAATCGTACCTGATAGTATTGACGTTCCTGAAGGAACGACTCTTGTTGGCTATTCAAAAGCAGTTACGTCGGGCGCCGCTATAAAGGGGGAGCAAGCGCGTTGGGGCGGGGTGATAGTCGGGGTGCAAAATAAGCAGGATAAAACCTTTATTGAAGTGGCGCATTTTCCACTCAATCACTATGGCAAGCCCATTATAAATGGCGAAACTATTGGTCGGTTTAAGGCTCAAATAAATGGCTTTATCGATCCGATCGTATTTGAAGAAGGGCGAGCTGCAACATTTTTGGGGCAAGTCATTCAACCCACCACAGGCATGGTCGGCGAACAGCCCTACATGTACCCTACAATTTCCGTTGATGATTATCACATGTGGAGAAAAAAAGAAGTCTATGAAATGGACGGCTTTTTCTTCGATTACCATGCCGGCTGGTACTCTCCCTTTTATCGGTTCAATAATTCCTTTGCGTTCCCTAACTTTTATGGACCATGGGGCGCACGTGGGTTTGGTCGAACTCGCATTGTTCGTTACCCAGATACACCAGGAAAAGTGAAAATTCCACCGCGCACCACCTCACCAACGCGCGATGCAAAAGAAGCAGAGCCTAACGACGAAGATAAGTCGCAGTAGCTGTGAACAAATGAAAATGAAAGCGGCAAAAATATGCCGCTTTTTTGTTTTTGATGTGAAGTGTGTGAGTAAAATTAGGCAAATGTTTGCCGCAAACGCATGAGGGAAGCCAGTGTTAGAACAGCAGCTAAACGCAGGGCCATTATCGATAAGTGCACTCGATAATGAAGGTACGGGACCAGTGGTCATTGGTATCCATGGATTTTTGGACAATGCAGAAAGCTTGCGATGTCTAGCACCATACTTACAATCATTTCGGTATTTGGCTATCGACCTTGCTGGGCATGGTCGGTCACAGCATCGAGCGAATGGCGCGTTTTACAATCAAGCTGATTATCTACAGGATATTTATGCGTTGATACAAGAGCAAAATTGGCAAGAGGTCATATTAATAGGGCATTCTTTGGGTGGAATTATTGCAAGCTTGTTTGCTGCGTTGTTTCCAGAGCATGTCTTGGGCGTAGTGAGTATTGACGCTTGTGGTCCATTGACTGAAGACGAAGATACGACAGCGCAGCAAATGCGCGACTCTATAGTTAACAGGTATAAAAAATCTCGTAACACGTTGAACGTTGTCGACATTGAGGCTGCCGTTGATGCAAGGTGCAGGATTTCAGACATTTCAAAGGAGCACGCGCAAGCGATTCTTGCAAGAAACCTCACTCAGGATGCAGGAGGTCATTGGTTTTGGTCTAGCGATCCTAAACTGAGAACTAAATCCACGCTACGCTTAAGTGAAAAGCAGGCAGAAAACTTGATGCGTGCTATTGTTTGTCCTGTATTATTCATTGGTGCTACTCATAGTTTCAAAGATTTACCCACCGTTTTTACAAAAAGGCGTGCGTGGTTTAAAAATGCACGATATGAGCAATTTGTAGGCGGGCATCATATTCACATGGAAAATACTGATGATGTAGGGCAGCTAATTCGCAGTTTTGTTGAGCAAATGTAAATTGTAACGTTTATTTTTTTTTACACTTCCTATACTATTCGCAAGTTATCAGACCAGTTGTATAGGCGCAGTTTATTAGCGTCTATAAATAGTATAAGAATAATCAAGAGGAGGTTTTGGTGGAAAAAACCTGGCTTAAGCATTACGACCCTCGCGTTTCCGCAGAAATTGACGCCGATCGTTACGCATCTGTTGTAGACATATTCGAGCAATCTGTAAAAAAGTTCAAAGGGAAAGAAGCTTTCATCAACATGGGGCATTCGATTACGTTTGACGAGTTAGACACGCTGTCTGCTCAATTTGCTGCTTACTTACAGTCCAGTGGATTAAAGCGCGGTGATGCAGTGGCAATCATGATGCCAAATCTTCTTCAGTATCCAGTGGCAATGTTTGGCATTTTACGCGCTGGTATGGTCGTAGTTAATGTTAACCCGCTGTACACCGCTCGTGAATTGAAGCACCAATTGAACGATGCTAATGCAAAAGCAATCGTTATTGTCGAAAACTTCGCGTGTACGCTACAAGAAGTCATTGCTGATACGAATCTTCAAGAAGTATTTCTTACCGCGTTAGGTGACATGTTGCCGGCGCCTAAGCGCTGGGTGGTAAACGCGGTGGTTAAGTACGTCAAAAAGATGGTGCCGTCGTTCAGCTTGCCTGAAACTACGTCGTTTGTGTCTGCGGTTAAAAAAGGCCAATCACTTGAATATAAGCGTCCTAATATTGAGAACGACGATTTAGCGTTTCTTCAATATACGGGCGGTACAACCGGCGTTTCTAAAGGTGCAATGCTCACTCATCGCAATATGGTTGCAAACTTGGAGCAAGTATCTGGTATTTTGGAAACGGTGATTGAAGAGGGCGAAGACTTTGTGGTTACCGCGCTTCCGCTCTACCATATCTTCGCACTGCTGGCGAACTGTCTCATGTTCGTTAAATATGGCTGTAGAAACCTTCTTATCACTAATCCTCGTGACATGCCGGCTTTTGTAAGTGAATTAGGTAAATATCCGTTTACTATTTTGCCAGGGGTGAATACGTTGTTTAACGGGCTGTTAAACACGCCAGGATTTAGTGAACTTGACTTTAGTAATTTTAAGTTTGGTTTGGGCGGTGGCATGGCTGTTCAGCGACCAGTTGCTGAAAAGTGGGAAAAGGTCACTGGCACTGTGTTACTTGAAGGCTATGGCTTAACAGAATGCTCACCAGTGGTAGCGGTTAATCCACCACAGATTGAAGCGTATAAAGGCGCAATTGGTATGCCTGTGCCGTCTACCGATATCAAACTTTTGGATGATGACGGTAATCCTGTTGAAAAAGGCGAGCCCGGTGAAATGTGGGTAAAAGGCCCGCAGGTGATGAAGGGATATTTAAATCGACCCGAAGCGACAGAAGAAATTTTGAAAGACGGTTGGTTAGCCACAGGTGATATCGCAACAGTAGATGATGAAGGTTACTTCTATATTGTTGACCGTAAAAAGGATATGATCCTAGTTTCAGGTTTTAACGTGTTCCCTAACGAAATCGAAGAAGTAGCTGCAATGCATGACAATATTGTTGAAGCAGCGGCAGTTGGGGTGCCTCACGAAGTCAGCGGTGAGGTCGTGAAATTGTTCGTAGTACGAAATAATGACTCACTCACTGAAAAAGACGTTATCGCGCACTGCCGTAATCACTTAACGGGTTACAAAGTGCCTAAGCAAGTTGTTTTCAAAGACGACTTACCAAAAACCAATGTAGGTAAAATACTGCGTCGGGAGCTTCGAGACTAATTTCATTGAAATAGTTTTGTAAAAGCCGGCGTATGCCGGCTTTTTTATTACTGTGCAAAAATATGCAATATCAATTAATTACAACATCTGAACAACTCGAAAAAGTGTGCATTGCCGCACAGCGTCAGGAGGCTGTAGCCTTAGACACCGAATTTGTAAGAACGAAAACCCTTACTCCTCATCTAGGTCTCATTCAGCTCTATGATGGTCATCAGCTGGTACTTATCGACCCCCTCGCTATAGAGGACATGCGACCGTTTATCGAGCTCATGGAAAATACTCATGTTGTAAAGGTACTTCATTCGTGTTCCGAAGATATAGAAGCATTTCTTACCGCCTTTGATACCGTGCCTACGCCAGTATTTGATACGCAGATTGCTGGAAGTATTCTGGATATGGGGCCTTCATTGGGCTACGCGAAGCTTGTTGAGCTGATGTGTGACATCTCATTAGATAAGGGGGAGTCACGAACCGACTGGTTAGCAAGGCCCCTACGTGAAGCTCAACTTAGCTATGCAGCAAATGATGTGTTGTATCTGCTTCCATGCTATCAGCAGCTAGTCAGCGAAGTGCAAAAGATTGACAAAGTACATTGGATTTATCAAGAAATCGCGTTGTTAGTAGAGAAAAAACGCGCCCACATGCCAGAAGATTTTGCTTATTTGAGCATAAAAAATAACTGGCGTTTAAACAGTGAGCAGCTCACTGTGTTACAGGCGTTAGCAGCATGGCGTTTACATACTGCGCGTAAAAAAGACCTAGCATTAAACTTTGTATTTAAAGAAGGGCACTTGTTTGAAGCCGCGCAGCGTCTTATTGATAGTAAATCGGGCCTTTCTCGAATTAACGGAATAAACCATCAGTCGATACGGCGTTATGGCGATACCATCATTACGCTAATTGAAGAGGCAAGAGCTAAATATGCACAAACGCCAGAAAAACTGAGGCTACCCGTTGTGTTGCGACTTATTGATATTGCCAAGTACAAGAAAACGTTGGCCGAACTAAAAGCCATCAGCGAGCAAATTGCAAAAGACAACGAGGTAAATAGTGACGTCATTGCCTCTAAAAAACAGCTTAATCAACTGCTAAAATGGTATTGGTTTTCTGTTGACGAAACCCGTGTACAGGGTTTGAAGCCTGACGTTTTATCAACATGGCGAGAGCCATTATTCCGTTCGCACGTAATTCGGTTACTCGGCGACGTGCCTGCATGATAGGGTAAGGCAAATAACGCAACGTTTTAACAGGCCGTGGACACAAAACGAACGAAATAAAAGAAACGAGTAAAAATCTATGTTATGCGCAGTTTATAAAACGAGAAAAAAAGAAGGCATGTATTTGTACGTGCCTAAAAAAGATCATTTTGAAGATGTACCTGAGCCGCTGATGGCGAAGTTTGGTCGCCCTGAATTAGTGACCATTATTGCCCTAGAGAAGCGTGAAAAACTCGGCTTGGTTGATAAGCAAAAGCTTATCGATGAGCTAGAAGATAAAGGTTTTTATCTTCAGATGCCTCCCAAGGAAGATAATCTGTTAGAGCAGCATCGCGAATCCCTTGGACTTTCAAAAACGCCTGACAAGAAGTTTTAAAATTGCTATGCCTGTAAAAGTTATCAACCGTGTCTTAGGCACAATATCAACACGATTAACGTATATCACTCGAATGTTATGGACTAATTCGCTCAAATTTGCCGTACTTTTATTGAGTTTGAGCCTGAGCTTTTCACTAAGTGCGTATGCTGAACATCAACCAAGCAGTGACTACGGCCTAAACGAAGGTGGCTTCATGAGTTACGTTGCTCAACTAAAAAAAGAAGCAACTGAAAGAGGCTTGGATCAGGCAAAGCTTGAATTAGCATTTGCTAACATTAGGTTTAGACCGACGGTTGTAAAGTCTGACAAAAGCCAACCAGAGAAAAAGGTAACGTTGGACGAATATTTAGCAACAAGAGTGCCTGATTGGAAAGTGAAGCAGGCGATAGAGCAATACAATGAACACAAAGTATTGTTGGAAGAAATTGCTCAAAAGTATGGTGTTCAGGCCCGCTTTATTGTTGCGCTGTGGGGGAACGAATCTAACTTTGGTAAAATTCAAGGCAACTTTAGTGTGCTATCAGCATTGGCATCTTTGGCTTATGAAGGTAGACGAGAGAAACTGTTTAAGGATAATTTCTTTGCCGCACTACAAATACTTAATGAAGGGCATGTTGACGTAGAAGCGTTCAAGGGATCTTGGGCTGGTGCGATGGGGCAAACGCAATTCATGCCCTTATCATTTCTTAATTACGCGGTAGACTACGATGGTGACGGTAGAAAGGATATTTGGGGTACCACCGCAGATGTGTTTGCGTCGATTGCTAACTACTTGTCTTCTGAAGGCTGGAACCATAAAGGAACGTGGGGGCGCCAAGTCAAGCTTACCCAACCTGTACCATTTTCAGGACTCTCACAATCTTCTATGAAGCCGCTCTCTTTTTGGAACGAGAATGGTGTGAAGCGTTACGATGGAAGTGATCTTCCTAATGCCGACATCAATGCATCACTTATCATGCCTGATGGTGAAAAGGGTCGAATTTACTTGGTGTACAACAATTTTCATACACTGATGAAGTGGAATCGGTCTTCTTATTTTGGTATTTCGGTTGGATATCTATCAGAAAGAATAAATCAAGGTTACTAATGGCATATCAACATATTGATTCTCAGGGTAATAACATCGCCCTATCCGTTGGCAAAGTGCTATGCATAGGCAGAAACTACTTGGATCACATACAGGAAATGAACGCGGTGGTGTCTGAAGCGCCATTGTTGTTTATGAAGCCAAAGGCTGCCTTATGTCATATGCAGAAGCCCATTGCCATTCCTACCGACAAAGGCGAGTGTCACAACGAGCTTGAAGTCGCCGTTCTGCTAAAGGCACCATTGAAGAATGCCAGTGATGATGACGTAAAAGCCGCGATATGGGGTGTTGGACTTGGTCTTGATTTAACCCTTCGCGAGGTTCAGGCTGAGCTTAAGGCGCAGGGGCAGCCCTGGGAAAGGGCGAAGTCGTTTGACAACAGCGCACCACTTTCTGGCTTTGTTCCCATAAGCAAGGTAAATAACCTTGATGACCTTCGTTTTACCTTGGCCATAAACGGCAAGATTAGACAGACGGGGCATACTGAACTCATGCTGCATAAAGTTATCCCCCTAATCGCACACATGTCATCCCAATTTTCCCTAGACAGCGGTGACGTTATCCTTACCGGCACACCCAAAGGCGTGGGTGAACTTCTTCCAGCAGATAGGGTTGAAGCGTCTTTAGAAGGCTACCTCGCTGTCAGCACTGAGGTGATAGCAGAATGACAGTAGCGTTTTGGGAAGCGAAGACTTTAGAGGAAATGTCCCAAAAGGAATGGGAGTCGTTATGCGATGGTTGTGGTAAATGTTGTCTGCAAAAGTTTATAGACGATGATGCGGTGGAAGAATACGAAGTTACCGACCATATAAATGAAAATGAAAAAATTCATTACACCAATATTGTGTGCTCGTATTTGAATACAAAAAAGTGTGAATGCACACAATATGAAAGGCGTACAGAGCTGGTGCCAGATTGTGTAAAGCTAACTAAAGAAAACTTAAAAGATATTTTCTTTATGCCGAACAGCTGTACCTATCGTCGACTTTATGAGGGGAGGGGAATTCCCTCTTGGCACCCCTTGCTTAATAAAGGTAAGAAACACGTAATGCATGCAAAAGGTATGTCGGTGCGAAACAAAACCGTGTTTGAAACCGATGTGGACCTCAACAACTTTGAAGATTACATCGCAATCTGGCCTTTAGAAGATATAGACTAGCGGGGGAAACTGGACGCTAATCATTAGTAATGGCAAAGAGAAGAGCATCACGGCCAAATATACGTTTTCGACATAGCCCCTCTTTTATTCCGCCAATACGTTCAGCTACACGAATACTTGCCTTGTTGTTAGGTTCTACAAGGCATTCCAACCTATGCAAATTCATTTGAGAAAATGCGAGTTTCTTTAGTGTGTTACAAAGCGCGGTCGCTAATCCCTTGCCGCAGGCATCGGGCCTGAGCCAATAACCAAGGTTTGCAGTAAGATGTGTGTGGTTAATATGATTAACAATACCCATTCCCAAGCATTTATCTTCATGCATAAGCAAATAAGTTAGGCCATAGCCAGTATCGCGGTCTTTCTCCATGTTTATAATGCACTGTTTAGATAAGGCAGGCGTAACAGGACAAACTGATGAACCAAACCAAGGCTTTACATGGTGGATTGATTGCTGTCCAGCCTCGCAAAGCGCATAACAGTGTTTCTCTGCAATGCGCTGAATAGATAGGGGGCCTTGTTCCGTCTGGATAGGAGGTAGCCGAGACGGTAAAATGGATAAGTCTATCAAAAGGGTTTTTTATCCAGTATGCGGCAGGCAAACACTATCGCAAAAACGACAAAGTAAGCAGCAAAGATGATTTGCATCCACTCAGCCATTCCCATAGACAAAAACTGCCAAGTGTCTTCTAAACAGTCACCTTCGGCGGCAAACACAGCCGGTAACCATTCATGAAGCTGTAGCCATGATGGAAAATTAGGCACTATTTCGCAGCTGGCAAAAAACGGGTTCGAAGCGGTAAGTATATCGACATGCTCTCTTGCAATTATGAAGCCCCACCCAGCTGAGACAGCCCAACCCAAGAAGCCGAACATGCGTGTAAACCCGTTATTTTTAACGAGGACGATAAGCGCTGATAACACAATACCGTACATGGCAGTTCGCTGATAAATGCACATAATGCATGGTTTTAAACCCATGCCATATTGGAAATAAAGAGCGGCAATCTCAAGTGCCAATGACGTGGCAAAAAGCACAAGCCATGACGACTTGTGCTCTGCCCACTGGCTGATGCTATGTATTATACCACGCATCGTTTAATGACCGACCGCTTGAGCACCCGCTTCAGCTGCGGTGTGGTGCTCGATAAGATGCATGTCGTATAACACCTGAGTAGCGTCGGCAAGTCCAACGTACGTTGCCACCAAGCCAACGATAGTCAGTACAATAGTGTACGGTAAAGCCATCATTACCATGCGGCCGTACGATAAACGCAACAGCGGCGCAATAGCTGATGTAAGCAAAAACAAGAAAGCAGCTTGGCCATTCGGCGTTGCAACACTTGGTAAGTTTGTACCTGTGTTAATTGCTACAGCAAGCATATCGTATTGGTCGCGCGTAATTTGACCCGCTTCTAAGGCCGCAGTTACCTCTGTGATATACACAGAACCGACAAAAACATTGTCACTCACCATAGACAGCACACCGTTAGCGAGATAGAACATTACCATTTGCGTTTCGCCTTCAAACGACAGCACCCAATGGATGACTGGCTGGAAAAGGCCTTGGTCAATGATAACCGCTACAACACCAAAAAAGACGCAAAGTAGTGCAGTAAAAGGCAGTGCTTCTTCGAAGGCTTTTCCTAGGGCATGCTCTTCAATTACACCGCTCATCGACGTAGCAAGTACAATAACAGAAAGACCAATAAGACCTACCGACGCCATGTGAGTGGCAAGACCGATGATTAGCCAAATTCCAATTAATGCTTGAACCACTAATTTAGCGCTTTCGCGCTTGCTGCGGCCTTTGTCCATGTGTTCGTTGTAATCGACCAATATCTGTCGTACCGCTGAAGGTAGTTTAGCGCCGTAAGAAAACAGGCCAGTTTTTTCCAGTACAACAGTTGTAAGCAGACCACACACAAATACCGGCAATGTTACCGGTGCCATACGGATGAAAAACTCAACGAAATCCCAACCGGCTTTGTCTGCGATAATCAAGTTTTGAGGTTCGCCCACCATCGTCATTACGCCACCAAGCGCCGTGCCCACGGCAGAATGCATCATTAGGTTGCGAAGAAACGCTCGGAAGTCTTCAAGATCATGACTACCTAACTCGTCATCACTTGTGTGATCGTGATCAGAGTGAAACTCTTTTCCAGACGCTACTTTGTGGTAAATTGAGTAGAAACCCAATCCTACGCTAATGATGACCGCAACAACGGTAAGCGCGTCTAGAAATGCAGATAGAAAGGCTGAAGCAAAGATAAAGGCAAGTGAAAGGACGAGTTTGTTACGTACCTTTATAACGAGCTTCGTAAAAAGAAACATCAAAAGGTCTTTCATGAAGTAAATGCCTGCTACCATGAAAACTAGCAAGAGAAGCACTTCTAGATTGACCTCTATCTCATGCATCATATGACCTGGTGTGGTCATTCCGATGAACATCGATTCAATAAGCAATAATCCGCCTGGTTGCAACGGGTAGCATTTTAGTGCCATAGCAAGGGTGAAGATAAACTGAATGACGAGTGTCCACCCAGCAATGTACGGGTCCACCATAAATATGAACGGGTTGACGATAAGAAAAGCAATGATGGTTTTCTTGTACCAGTCGGGCGCATGTCCCAGGAAATTCGAATAGATCGAAGCGATCATAGAGGTTTGCATCAGTTCCTGTTCCTTTTACAACAAAGCACGCAAATTATGCATCTTTATCTTTTGTAGTTCCGGTTATTGCATACATAAACCGCTTCCTCATTTGAGATGTCTCGTGTTGTCTGCGGTTTTGTTGCTGTCATTATAGTCGGAAATTAAGCGTACATGATATTAACGCCTTGAGAAAGCAAATCACAGACCCCACACTATGAAAGTCACTGAATTTTTGCTGATTTTTTGATAGACAATAAAAAATAATCTGTAATTTGAATGATTACTGACCAATGTGTGTTTGCAAAACGGATTCTTTAAGCATATCCATCGGTTTTTTTTAACAAAATGTTAAAAACCTTTGCTGGACGCGCTATTAACCGTTGTGATAGTAAATGGGCATCTGGTACAATCAGTTACAAAATAACAATAACGTGCAGGCGATTAGTTATGATTTATAAGGCCCAGAGTCCCGCTGGATTTGCCGAAGAATACATTGTGGAATCAATTT
Organism: Alteromonas sp. V450; assembly: GCF_001885075.1. Lineage (NCBI taxonomy): Bacteria > Pseudomonadati > Pseudomonadota > Gammaproteobacteria > Alteromonadales > Alteromonadaceae > Alteromonas > Alteromonas sp. V450. The sequence continues at coordinate 1,659,186 of NZ_MODU01000004.1, read as the reverse complement.
GGAGTGGACGCTTTCCTCCCGGCACAATATTGCCCGCGGAACGAGAATTGTCTGAACTCATTGGCGTAACGCGAACAACACTTCGCGAAGTATTGCAACGTTTAGCACGAGATGGCTGGCTGACAATACAGCACGGTAAACCAACGAAAGTAAATAATTTCTGGGAAACGTGTGGTCTTAATATCTTGGAAACGCTAGCCAGGTTGGATCAAGAGGGTATCCCTGAACTCGTTGATAACCTCTTAGCGGCCAGAACTAATCTAAGTGCCGTATTCATTCGTGGTGCAATCCGAAATAACCCAGAAGAATCTGCACAGATAATTGCGCGATACAAAAACGTAGAGCAAGAGGGGTTAGCATTTGCGCAATTTGATTATCAAATGACCCACGATCTTGCGTTAGCTTCAAAAAACAACGTTTTCGTTTTAATGATGAACGGATTTAGAGGGCTATATTCACGAATTGGTGGTTATTTCTTTTCTCATCAGCAGGCGAGAGATGTTGCGAATAAGTACTATGCTGATTTGTTAGAAATAGCAGAGAAGGGCGATTACGATCGCGTTCCTGTAGTGGTTAGAAAATACGGTATAGAAAGTGGAAAAGTGTGGATGCAGATCCGCGACGAAATGCCAAAAGATTTAGTCGACTAGAATTTGACGTCCAACGTCCTTTTTGAGTAGAACAAGCGCTTTTTAGCGCTTGTTTTCGTTTCGAATTAGCTTACATGCTTGCTGCCTTACATACTTCGTAACACTTTTATCTTGTCAAGCGCCTTTAGGCGATACTACCACTGTAGACTATTGTCTGTAGATTTAGTTACCGTAGCATGAAAATACAAAAGCGCGTCAAATACACAATAGGAATAAAAATGAAATATTTATGGATAGCACTCGCTGCAGGGGGATTAGTATCTGCATGTAGTGATAGCAGCAAGGTGAGTGAAATTAACCCACAGGTAGATACGATGTCTAAACCAATAGTGCTCAATACTCATGTTAAAGCGCCAGTGGCAAGAAAACAGCCGCACGAACTGTCTGCTCATAATGTAACTAGGGTTGATAATTACTATTGGATGAGAGACGACGCCCGCACCAATACAGACGTTCTTGAACACCTTGAAAAAGAAAATGCATACGTTGAAAACGTGCTAGCACCATTGAAAGAAACGAGAGATAAACTTTACAACGAGCTGTCATCTCGCGTTGAAAAAAATGATTCTACAGTACCGGTGTTTACGAATGGTTACTGGTATTATTCCGTGTTTTCAGGGGAAAATGAATACCCCGCTTACCTACGTAAAAAAACGCTAGACGCTGAACCAGAAACCTTACTCGATGCCAACGTTATGTCACAAGGACACGATTATTTTAGCATCGGAAGCTATGCTGTGAGCCCGAGTAATGACCTACTAGCCTACTCAGAAGATACACTGAGCCGCAGAATATATACTATCTATGTTAAAAACTTAGCTAACGGAGAAAAGTTAGATGATGTGTTAGCCGATACCTCTGGGAGCGTCGTATGGGCAAATGACAACCTGCATTTGTTTTATGTAAAAAAAGATCCCCAAACATTACTTGGCTATCAAGTGTACCGTCATAAGCTTGGGACATCACAAAAAGAAGATGTACTCGTATATGAAGAGTCCGACCCTACGTTTTATACCTACATAAGTAAAAGTAAAGATAACAGCTTTGTTTTCATTCATCACGACAACACAGATAAAACCGGCGTTACGCTTATCGATGCCAACAAACCTACCTTACCTACAACTATGTTTTTACCAATAGAAGATGGTCAGGAATATAGCCTCGCAAAGTCTGGTGATTTCTTTTACGTACTGACAAACATTAATGCTAAGAATTTCAAAGTGATGAGAGCGCCAGTGTTGGCAACGGGTGATATATCACAATGGGAAGAGGTTGTTCCCCACCGTCAAAATGTCTTTCTACAAAGTATAGAGGTGTTTAAAAACCATCTTGTAGTAAAAGAGAAAGAAAACGGCATGCTGCGCTTAGTTGTACATAATCTAACATCCAAAGAGCAAAACGTAATACCTACACAAGATCCAATTTACGGCGCTTACTTCAGGGATAATCCTGAAATTGATACCGATACGGTAAGGTTATATTACAGCTCGTTGACGACTCCAGGCTCAATCGTGGATATCAACCTCGATACGCTAGATACTGAGATTAAAAAGCAGACCCGTGTTTCAGATGCCTTTGATGCCGAAAACTATGTGTCAGAGCGCCTGATGATTGAGGCTCGAGATGGCGCACAAGTGCCTGTCTCTCTCGTTTACCGTCGAGATAAATTTAATAAAGACGGAACTGCTCCGCTTTACCAATATGCATATGGTTCATACGGTTCAACGATTGACCCGACCTTTAGAAGCAGCTGGTTGTCGTTACTCGACCGAGGTTTTGTGGTGGCGATAGCACACATTCGTGGCGGGCAAATGCTCGGTCGTGAGTGGTATGAAGACGGTAAAATGCACAAAAAAATGAATACTTTTACTGATTTTATTGATGTGAGTAAAAGTTTGGTAGCGCTGCGTTATGCAGACAAAAAACGCCTATTCGCCATGGGGGGAAGTGCTGGCGGTTTATTAATGGGAGCCGTTGTTAATATGGAGCCTCAGCTTTACCGAGGCGTCAGTGCACACGTGCCGTTTGTCGATGTCGTCACGACAATGAGTGATGCAACGATCCCGTTAACAACTGGGGAATACACAGAGTGGGGAAACCCTGCTAATAAGGCTGAATTTGATTACATGCTTTCGTACTCACCTTACGATCAAATTGTGGCTCAGGACTATCCGAATATGTTAGTAACAACGGGGCTGCATGACTCACAAGTACAGTATTTTGAGCCAATGAAATGGGTTGCAAAACTGCGTGAATTTAAAACTGATGACAATCTTCTATTGTTTAAAACCGATATGGATGCCGGGCACGGAGGAGCGTCAGGCCGATTTAAGCGCTTTGAATCGACAGCGTTAGAGTACAGCTTTGTGCTGCATCTTGCTGGCATCCCTTTATAGATATTGAAACTTTCAGTTCATCTAAAGCCGGAAAAAAGATTTTTTCCGGTTTTTTTTATTTTTTTTGTTTTTAGTATGCAGTTTCTAATTGTAACGCTTACAGTGTAGTCATGGTGTTAAGAGACACTCAAAATTAGCAATTCATAGGAGCTAAAAATGACTACTACAGATACTATCAAAGGTAAGATTAACGAAGCGGAAGAGATGGCTCGTAAAATTTGGCTAGCAGGTCTTGGCGCTTATGGTAAAAGCGTTGAAGAAGCACAAGGTCGTTATGAGAAGCTTAGCGAAGAAGCCAACAAAATGTTTGACGAGCTTGTTAGCAAAGGTGAAACACTTGAAGAAGACGCGCGTAGCAAGTTTAAGTCAACGACAAACGATGTAGAGAATCGTGTTGCAGATGTGCGCAAAAAGCTTGGCTTGGACTCAGAGCCTGCTGATCAGCGTATTGAAGAGCTATCTGCAAAGATTGACGCGTTAACTGAAGCTGTGGCTAAACTTGCTGCTTCAAAATAACGTTGAAAGCGGGCGTTTTATATTTGCGCCCGCTCTGCTTATTCGTTCTACAATTAGGTCTCAATTAAAACGTCGTCTGTTTTCTTGAGTCCTGTCCTTCCAAAAACACCTCACAAGGAGGCGTTATGAATGATAAAACTGAATCTCCTCTGTCTGCTGCATCAAGCAATACACGTAATGAGCGTGACACTGTAAGTGTCGAACTTAGCAAGCAAGTGAAGTCATCGCCGCTTATAGGTTGGTTGTCCGCAGGATCTGATCTGATTGCTGCAAAATTGGATGGAGCTGCTGCAGTAGTAAGCCAAGCATTAGATAACACCCATGAAACGTTAAATAGCATGCAAGCCAAAGGCGTGGAAGTTGAGGCCGATATCAAGCGTGCTTTAAATCCAATGGCGCTATTAGACAACGCCCAAAAGCTGGTAATGTCTACACCGCTTTTTAGTGTGTTATCTGGTGGGGGACAACGTCATCAAAAAGCGCAGCAGCTAGATTTGTTAAATGCAAAAGTCGATTTACTCGTGGAACAGGTCGCGCTTTTGGCTGCAAAACAAGCCGCAGCCAAAACGACAAAGCAGTCCAGTACCAAGGCTGTCGCAAAGCCAGCAGCTGCAAATCCAGCAACTACGAAGCAAGATGCAGAGCCGGATGAAGTGAAAGCAGTTGTTAAGAAGACACAAGCGAAAACAACCGCTAAATCACCGGCGAAAAGTACGGCTCAAAAGACACCCGCGGCGCGTACCGTTAGAAAAACAGCGGCAAAGCCCAGTACGACTAAAGCCTCGCGTAGCACTGCCGCAAGCAAAAAAACGCCCTCTAAAAACACGGGTGGTACGACTGCTTCAAAACCTGAAGACGCGTAGTGCAACGTAGTTTGCATGTATTTGCCGTTAGCTTTACACCGAGCGTACTAGGCTGATAATAGCGGTATTATACAGTAACATTCTGTTTATTTGTGCGTAAAAAAAGTTGCGAATGCGTGACGACTTCGCTGTCGAAAAGAAGATTACTGCTTCTTTTCGACACGTTAATTAAAACTTCAATTCATCCTTTTTTACCATCACAAAGCGATTAAGTCACTACCACTTTTTTATTTTCATGTCGTTACGAAAAACATGAGTGAATTTTTTCAGACATCGTTTGGTGGGGTTGATAACAATGCGCTGCGAGCAGATGTTGAGCATAGGAATGTCACTGGCGCTGTCGGAATAACCAGTAATGCTGTTGTAATTTGCGGTGTCAACGGTTTCGGTTAAGCGAAGCACTTTGTTAGAGGAAATACAATGAAATGTGCAAACCATTCCAAAAGCAATGCGTTTTTCTTCCGAGCAAATTAACTCAGTGTGTGTTAATGCCATTTGCGCAATGAGTTTTCTAACTATCCATTTTGAAGCACCACTCACAATAATAATTCTATCGCCTTGTTGGAAATGATGAGCGAGCTGTGCTCTTGCTAGAACTCGGGTAGTGCGGTCGCTTGAAAATGCTTTGATAAAAGCATTGCGTAAATGAACCACTTTTTTTCTATGCATTGCAAACGTTGCTATCCATAGCCATATAGAGAAGCCTACACGCTTGGTTTTCTCGTGAACCAAAAAAAGGGCAGCCAACGGCGCCGCTAGCGCGCAAAACATGAGCCTGATTGGGTTGCGGAAAATAATAAAGCGCATAAATGCTGCACCAGAATCTTTATTAATTATGGTCTTGTCAAAGTCAAAAAGTACTAAATTCACGACGTCGAAAACATCCTTGTTTGTGTAAGAACCAACAAAAATATCATTTTATTGTAAGAGAAACGCTAGCGAGCGCCATCAGTTGGGGGTGTTATTTTTTCACCCAAAGGTTTTGATGTTTTTTAAAGCTAAAGAAATCATAAGGCTCCCAAAAGCTGGGTATAAGGTCGTCAACCGAATCGGCTGTGAAATTGTTAGACAGCTGCCCCATTATTTCGCCTAATCGGTCCTTGCCCATTCGCATTAATTTTTTTCTTGCTGCTTGAAAGTACAAATTTCGCTCCTTCGTGATCACTTCGATCCCACCAGTAGTGATGTACTTTCTATTGCGCGTTACTACTTTACAAACTGGGGCTGACGGGTCCTTTGGATTGAGTCCGGTAACAATGGCGCATTCATACTGCTCCTTTTCGGTGCCATTATCATTGATAGGTATAAAGTTTATACCGAACCCTTGCGGAAAATACCCCACCATATCGATGAACTCTTGGGCAAGTTGCTTATTTAAGCCTCCTTTTTTGGCTAGCTGTTCGATTAGCATATAGCCTTTAGGCAGGCTTGACCTACAGTAATCTGGTTTTGTCGACAGCACGATTGAAACATATATTTGAGGTATTTTGAGGATCTCGCCTAATCCCGTTTTCGACAAGAATGCGTCTTTTACCAGCTTGATAAGAAAATCGTTTGTTTCATTGAGCGTTTGTGTAACCCGTTCTTTTTCTTCACGCGAATTGCCAACATAGTGAGGTACGCCCAAACCATCAATAAGGTATTTGAGCGTGAAATGGTAATTAAGCTTAAGCAGAGCTTTACGCTGTGTTTCGTCTAAAAGCCTAAATTCGTCTTGTTTCCCATCTTCACCTTTCAGAAGCGAGAGTGCAGCGGGGCTTTGCAAGCCAATGTCTTGTAACAACGATGCTGTTATCAGCGGTTTACCTAGTTCATTGAACCATTTCTGCTTCCAATATTTATTTTTTCTAAATCGGGATAACGATTCTCGATACTTGGAAAGATAATTATGTGCAATAGCGTCGTGATTCAGGAGCCTGTCAACAATGCGAAGTGTCAAAACAGCTTTGTAGAGTGGTTTAAATCGCTGATGTACCCTTGCAAATTTGCCTTCAGGCCCGCGAGTCAGCAGCATGATAGTTCCGAGTAATTTGGCACTGAGTTCTTGAGTCTCTTGCCAGTTATCACCCTCACATAACTCAACAATTTTACTTGCTACTGCATCTAAGCGTTCGAGGCGAGACAGGCGTTCTTCTTCTAGTTTGTTCTTACTATTACTAATTTGTTTTTTTAACTGCTCAGCAAGTACCTCTTTGTCATCCCGACCGTCGAGACGCTCCAACTGAGTGTTAAGTTCGTCAATATGTGCTTCAAGGGGGAGAGAAATAGAATAGTAGTTACTCGCATCCTCGAAAACAGAGCCGTAGCCATTGTCCTGAGGATAAATTTGGTTAAGCAACTGCTTGACGTGTTGTGTATAGATGCTGTCGGGGTTCTGACTTTGTGCGCTCACCGTAGTCCTTTATCATTTGGGCGTTGTTTATTTTCATTTTCGCCGGGCCGCGAGAAGCCCAAGTGTCAATCCTTTGAACGCAATTACCGCACAAGGTGTCCTAGCTCGAAGGCTTCTCGTTTTTTTAGTTGTGCTAAATGATAGCGCAACTTTTCACTAATTTTGGTATTTCTTTTGATAACGTGGAGTTGGGGCCATGACGCACGCTCGCCACTACGAATGAGTTGCTCGATACTTTCAAGTGTAGGGTTAGAAAGTACTTGCGTAAGATTTCTCAACTGTCGTTTAGGTAAAATGTTGATGTTGCCAACGTATTGCTGATCAATGATTGAACGTACCTTATGGATAGCCAGTTTAGCGCTTTTGTTTGCCGTTAAACGTTCTACCATGTCAATCGCAAAAATGCTGTTTGATTTCGCTAGCTGACTCAAATGTCGAGTAGAAATGTCCCACAAAGAGTTTGAATCTATACGATTTGGCGATATAAAAGGTACAGCGAGAGGGTTAGTTTGACTTACTATGCTGTGGTTTACACCGTATAACCTTGCAAGGCGCTCAAACGGTAAATCAGCCATCAACGAACCATCGGCAAACCGCCTGTTTGGAATGTACGGCACTATGTCGCCCGAGGGGGTTTTCGCTCTAAGTTGAACGGGACTAAAAATAACTGGAACGGCACATGATGCTCGCACAGCTTGCGTAATTATTGCATTTGGCGATGTTTTTGCGTTTAGCAGGCGTGAATGTTGATGCAAGTCAGCAGGAGACACCGTTATTGTTATGTGTCTGCCGGTTTTTTTAAACGCCTCTTCAAATGTAGTTAGGTCGAAAAGTTCAATAAGCGCATTTTCGAGTACCGCGCTGTCGAATAAGCCTTTTTTTCCGAGCCCCGCAAAACTGCGCCAATGTTTAAAGGTTTCGTAAATAAATTCAGCGCTCAGAGACTCGACGAGCTCGCTGCGGTTTCGCGTACCGAGCATACCCGCAATAATAGAGCCTGCACTTGCGCCGGACACAACAGAAGGGAGCAAGTCTTTGCTATTTAGGGATTTAACTACGCCCGCGTGGAAAAAGCCCAGGCCAGCTCCCCCTGACAGCATTAAACAACTTCGACCGAATGCATGTGCTGTTTCATCAAAAAAAGACAACTTTTCGTAAAAGTCTACGTCATTTTCCTCAGCATTGACGATTTGCTCTAATGCGTGAGTGACTTCATCGATAAATTGTTCGATAAGATGTTTAGTGCCAATTTTGCAATGCGTTAACAATATCGGATTTGCTATGTTTCCCAAATTGCCATGTAAGCCTTCGTGCAAGATAGACATCAGGGCATGAATGTCGCCTTTACTTCTGGCCAGCTGAAGACGCTGCACACGTTTACGAATTAACTTGTAGTCGAAGTCTTCGCTCTCATCTAGCGCTTTCCATTCATCGGCGCCAGAAAGGTTATCGTGTGCAATGCACGCTGCTTCGTATTCATCGTATGTTTTTGCGTGCTCGATATCACGTTCGAGCTTTTTCAATCGCAAGTCGAATACTGCCATGGCAACTACCTATTCATTAATTTCAAAAAATTGCGAACTCAAATCACATCAATACGAGCGCTAGGCTGATAATGCTTTTCGTACATTGTCTAACTCTAAACCGCAATTTTAGAATCTACTACCTAAACTGCCGGTGAAGTAAAACATAATCTTCTTTCTAGTTTTTAGTCAGTTATTGTGGGCTTTACAATCAACAATTAGCATAAATTTCATTTTTACATTGACCATTTACTAAGCACTAAGTAGCCTGATAGAGAAAATAATAAATCGGACCACTTACCTGCAGTATGGAATGGAACATTGAAACGCTAACCTTATTATCAATTCCATTGATCAGTGCCGTTGTCGGCTGGTTGACGAATTTTCTTGCGGTAAAGATGATGTTTTATCCCATTGAATTTGTGGGAGTAAAGCCAATTTTTGGCTGGCAAGGACTGATCCCCGCGAAACGACGGGAGATGGCTGAAATTGAGGTTGAACTTGTATTAGGCAAGTTATTAAGTGTAGAAGAGCTGGCGCAACGACTTGACCCAAATGAGCTCTCCAAAGCAATTGAACGGCGTCTATCTCAAGTTATCAGGAAGGTTGTTAACAATGTGATGGCGGAGTCTGCTCCTCAACTTTGGGCAGCGTTACCCGTTCAAGGTAAAGACTTGGTTTATCAGAGAATTGAGAATGATATACCCAACGTCGTTTGCAAGATGGTCGACGACTTCCAACATAATGTATCGGAAATACTCGATATAAAAGAGCTCGTTGTTGAACAGTTAGTAAACGCGCCTGAATTGGTTAATGAAATTTTTCTTACTGCAGGTAGCAAAGAGTTTCCATTTATTGTGCGATCTGGCTTTTATTTTGGGTTTCTATTTGGTCTGCCGACAATGCTGCTGTGGTACTTCTATCAAGCATGGTGGATATTGCCGCTAGGGGGATTGCTTGTTGGTTACGCAACTAACTGGATAGCCATCAAGATTATTTTTGAGCCCAAACGCCCAGTAAAGTTAGGCCCAATAACCATTCAAGGTATGTTTCTCAAGCGTCAGAAAGAAGTCTCTGAGGTGTACTCTGCAATTATAGAAAAGAAGCTTATTACACCGCAGAATATCACGCATATCATCCTCCACGGTTCGGGTTCGGCACAACTATTGGAACTAATAGAACTGCATGTCAACGACGCGATCGAGCGTTATGTTGCGATAGCGCAACCTTATTTCGCGTTAGGTGTTGGGTCAAAGAACTACCACAAAATGAAGGCGCTGGCAGTACAACAGATATTCGATAATTCCGATAAGTATCTGCGTTATGCCTTTGACTATGCGAATAATGCAATGCATATCGGGCAGGATTTGAGTGAACGCATGCAAGCGTTAAGTGTTGAAGAGTTTGAAGGTGTGTTGCGACCTGCGTATCAGCAGGATGAGTGGAAGCTTATCGTAACAGGGGCTATTCTGGGCATGGCTGCTGGTTTTGCTCAGCTTTATTTTGTGTTTATGTAGATATAGATAAACAAGGCTCGGTATGAAGACCGCACAAAAAATTTTGCTTACAGCGTTAACCTTGTTTAACGAACATGGCGAGAATACGGTAACCAGTGTCGATATCGCGATTGAGTTGGATATAAGTCCAGGTAACCTCTACTACCATTTCAAAGGCAAGGACAGTTTGGTTAACGCATTAATGAAAATGCATGAGCAGCAGATGCAAAAAATCCTGAACCGAGAAAAGTTGGACACGCTTCATCCTGAGGAAATTATATATTATCTCTATCTTCTTATTGACAGTATTCATGTATTCCGTTTTTTCTATCGAAGCCCCGCCGACCTAGCGGAAAAGTATCCCAGCATCGTGCGCCCTAGACAGCACATATTATCTGGGTTGAACAAACAACTCGCTTTTCTATTTGAATCATTATCGACCCGAGATATTTTTATTGCTTCAAAAGCAGATAGAGCACTAATGGTAGACCTAGTATCTTTAATAATTACTCAGTCTTGCCAGTTTGATGAGTTAAATAGCCATACGGATAGCACAATGCAGCGCTATCATGCCTTGTCACTTATGATGGTAAGCGTAATGCCGAGATTGGCACTATCCGATGACCAAAAGTACCAGCTAGAACAGATGCTACACTCGCATGATTTTGTGAGAGAAGCTTCAACCCCATCCCCCCTCGACTTCGTGTGAAGGAATCGTAATGGCAAAAACGCTCAGTTTCTTAGATAAGTCTTTTTGGATTACCGAGTCAGATGAAAACCCAAAACACGTGGCTTGTTTGCAGCTACTCGCCATACCGAAAGGTGCAAATAGCAGTGATTATGTTCCCCAGTTATTTCACGAAATAAGAAGTTTTGCTCGTGCTACATCACCCTTTAATTGCGCAGTTAAAACGATATTGGGCTATCCGGTCGGGTTTGCGCCAGTAAAAAAACTTCACATGGATTATCATGTGCAAATCCATCGTGTAGCCGATATTACGAACCGAGAGGCGTTAGATGCATTTGTGGCAAGGCTGCATGCCTCACGTTTAGATCCTGACAAGCCCCTGTGGCAATACCATTTTATATTTGACGATAATAGTGAGACTTTCGCTATCTATGCACGTGTTCACCACATGTATGGCGACGGCGCGACTTTAGTGCGTTGGTTCCAAGCAGGGTATGTCTCTCACTCACACGAAACAAAATTCACACCGGTATGGGCGGTTAAACGGTTACGTCACAGGCGTCGAGAACCTGTAAGTTTCTATAAGCGCCTTCTTGGCGTTGGCTATGCGCTTAAAACTGCTTTCGATTTGCTCGTGATTTTTTTACGAATTTTCATGAAAATTTTATGGGTTAATCCCCACTACATGCCAGTGCCATTTACTGGGACGAAGACGGTGCTTACTGGACAAGTGAAGGCGGGGCGGGCAGTAGCCACAATGGATCTTGATTTTACGCGAGTGAAAGCGCTAGCCCGGCGCACCCGTTCAACGGCCAATGAAGTGTTGTTGTGTGCGTTCGATATCGGGGTACATAAGCTGCTTCAAGATCATGGGCAGGTGTTTAAGAAGGCACTATTTACCAATATGCCTATTAATCTTCGTAAGCCTGGCGAGAAAACAACAGGTAATAAAATAGCAATCGTGCCTGTACAGCTAGCCCACGGTGAGACTGACCCCTATTTGCGCTTGCGCCAAATTGTAGTTAACCACCGCATTGTTAAACATGCTGCCCAGCATGCTCGACCAGCGGCGTTCAGTGGCTATACTATTGTTATCCAATCACTAGCTTTGGTTTTCGAGTGGCTCAAGCTATCAAGTGTAGTCAAACCCATAGCAAACATTCTTATATCAAATGTTCCTGGGCCAAAAGATACGAGGTACCTCAAAGATGCAAAGTTACTTGCGTGTTACCCCATTTCAACAATGACGCCCGGTGGAGGAGTCAACATAACGTTGATGACCTACGCAGGTACCGCGAATGTTGGTATGGTTTGCTGTAACAAGAATATTGAGTCACTGCAGCCACTTGCCCGATATGTCAGCGAGGCATTTGATATGCTTGAAGCTAGTGTTGATGATCCGAGGTTAAATATTGACGATATTGGAGAGCAGATAGAGGCTGTCCCTGTGTCAATAGTGTCTGATGATTAACAGGCGTGTATGAATATTCGTATGCGCCAATTGATTTACATACTGCACTTCATAACTAGATAGGCCCGGCAGTTAACGCAAGTAGAAGCGGAGAACATCGTCTTCAACGCGAACGCTTTTTCCAAGTTTTGCAAATAAGGCTTCGCGCCAGTGATTTTCACGCATTGTGTGGCTCAAGTCTTGTTGCGCCAGCTGTTTTTTGATGGCTGAATCGATTTGAGGAATGTGATAATCCAAAATTGCTTGCTTCGAGCCCGTTAAGTAGAGCTTTAGATAATCGGCAGCAATATCGGCGGTACCCGCACTTAGCACTGAAAGTGCCGACTTCAACGTGCTGTTGATAAGGGAATTGACAGTTTTTGGGAAGAAGCGATTGATAATAAATTGCGTATCTTTGATAAATGCATAGTCGTCGTTGACAAGAGTAACGCTGTCGGTGCTAATGTCTTTGAGCGAGAGCGTATTCGTAATTTTTTCGTAGTGAGGCACTGCAGACACAGTAAAAATTAAATGTGCTCGGTACAAGGTTGTTGCAGCTGCTTCAATTTTAATCGCTGCAAGGCACTGAAGCCCGATTCGATTATTTTCGTTGTCTAAGGTGATGTTTCCTTCAAGTATGCTAAGTGAACCTTCGCCGATAGGGATATTAAATTTACAATCGTAGGGGAAACTATCTTTCAAAAAAACATGTAGCTCTGATTTTGTAAAATCGTCGTGCGTAAGCTTTCCTAACGCCACCAACCACTGGGCAACGTAGAATTTACACGTGTCTTTGAATGAAAGATGCTTTGACAAAAGTAGCCTCTTATTCTTGGCTTTAAGGTCTGCTTTAGAAGACAAATGGCCTGGTTGTCTATTTGTGCGACATGTTTTCGCTAAGTTACCAGTAATGTTAGTTTTTTTAAATCTTAATATGAAACACTTTTCATAGCGTACACTTGTTTGCTAATCTGGTCATACCACAACGTTTTTTTAACACTTTCATGAAGCGCTAATAACAACAGGCGCGTGTTTTCAGGATATCAGTGAAATGAGTAATAGCTTAAGTAAATATGATTATATTATCGTTGGCGGTGGTTCTGCCGGTGCTGTATTGGCTACCCGACTGTCTGAAAACCCAGCGTTAGATATTTTGCTATTGGAAGCTGGCTCGAAAGATACGAATCCATTCATTCATATTCCATTTGGATTGTCTCTGCTTAGTCGATTTGAAGGGATCGGTTGGGGTTATCACACTGCGCCCCAAAAGGAAATGTACGATAGGGAGCTTTTTTGGCCAAGGGGTAAAACGCTAGGTGGAAGTAGCTCGGTTAATGCAATGTGCTATATACGCGGCCAAAAAGAAGATTATGATAGATGGGCAAATGAAGAAGGAGCAGAAGGCTGGTCTTTCGATGATGTATTACCTTATTTCAAGCGGTCTGAGAACTTTGAACAAGGTGCAGATGAATACCATGGCACTGGTGGACCATTGAACGTTAGTAAGCTTCGTCACACATGTGCATTATCTGATGCGTTTGTTGACTCGGCGTCGTTTGCCGGTTACACCCAGTTAGATGACTTCAATCGCGATGAGAGAGAAGGGTTAGGCTATTACCATGTTACGCAAATAAACGGGCAGCGTTGTTCCACTGCTAAAGGATATTTGAGCCAAGCGAAACATCGTAACAACCTTACAGTGTTAACCAAAGTTGCTGCTGAAAAAGTGTTGCTTAAGGAAGGCAAGGCTATTGGCGTTCAAGTACGAGAGAAAGGCGCTGTAAATCGTTATTTCGCGAAAAGCGAAGTTATTTTATGCGGTGGTGCTATTAACTCACCACAGCTTTTGATGTTATCGGGTATTGGCCCTAGAGCAGAGCTAGAAGAAAAGGGAATTTTTGTTCAGCAAGACCTGCCTGGAGTGGGTCAAAACTTACAAGATCACCTTGACGCTATAGTGCAATATACCTGTAAAGCCAGAGAGGGTTATGCTGTCGCGTTTGGAGCTCTACCTTCGTACGTCAAAGCCACCGCTGACTACGCGTTCAAGCGCAAAGGCATTTTTTCGTCCAACGTAGCAGAGGCGGGTGGTTTCGTCAGTTCAAGTTTGGCGACGCAAGGCCCTGATATCCAGTTTCACTTTCTACCCGCAATTTTAAACGATCACGGCAGGCAGCTAGCCTTTGGCTATGGTTATGGCCTACACGTGTGCTGCTTGTATCCTAAAAGTCGCGGCACAATATCGCTGCAAAGCAACCATCCGGCTGATCAAGCACTGATCGATCCGAATTATTTATCCGCAAAGGAAGATCAGCAAGTCATGATTGAAGGCGTGCGTATTGCTCGTAAGTTGCTTTCAGCGCCGGGTTTTGGCAAGTTCCAAGGCAGTGAACTATATCCCGGCGATGATGCGCAATCAGATGAAGAAATATTAGAATTTTTGCGTGAGCGCGCCGAAACCATCTATCACCCGATTGGTACTTGTAAAATGGGCAGTGATGACGATGAGATGGCGGTGGTCGATACTCAATTGAGGGTTAGAGGAATAGCGGGTCTGAGGGTAGTAGATGCCTCGGTGATGCCCAGCCTCATTGGCGGTAACACCAATGCGCCAACGGTAATGATTGCTGAACGTGCTGCAGAGTTTATTAAAGCCACGCACGAAGGGCAGCCGGTTTCACTAGCTCAAGCAGAATCGGCGTAGTTATTTAAAATAGCCAAGAGCAGGGATTTTCTCACTCTTGGCTCTCTATTCGCGCACGGCGGTTAAACGGTCTAGGCAGTGTTAACAATTAAGAGATAGTACAAGCATTTCAGTGTGCTTAAGAAACGAAATAACAACGCTGCACATGGCTATTTTTGCATAAATAAGTCCGCTGCACAGTCACACATCTCTTCAATATGACTGTTGTCTGCATATATCCCGTCAATGAGCAATCGTGCAATCCCGTGTAACGTGCCCCATGTCACCTGTGCGAGTCTAAGTGCATCCTGATTGTTTGGAAGTAGCCCTTTATTTTGCCAGTAGCGTGTCATGGTTACTTGAAACTGAAAACAAGGGAACGCGACGTCTTTCAGGTCACTGGTTGCCGCTTGATTTTGCCAAATAGTGCGACCAAACATTAATTCATACATCTCCGGGTTGTCGGCAGCGTAGCCAATGTATTCGTGCACAAATTCGCGAAAACGTACCTGCGGTGTTTTATCTTCTTGCTCAAAAATGCGTTTTGCTGCGCTATGCCAGTCGCTAAAGCCTTTTGCTGCGATAGCGCTTAATAAAGCACTTTTATCTTTGAAGTGATGATAAGGCGCAGTACGTGACACCCCGGCATCTTCTGCCAGCTTTCTAAGCGATAAACTATCAACGCCGTGTTCAGACAAGCGGGCAGTAGCCGCCTCTATCAGCGCACTGCGCAAATCGCCGTGATGGTAGCTTTGTACTGCATTAGCCATAAACCCACTGTTTCCATTTTCAAAATTGAGACGAATAGATAACGTTTTATCTTGACACTGTCAACATAGCCTTTTATCTTGACGCTGTCTAGTTTGCAAATTTGTTAACAGGAACAGCCCAAGGAGACAGCGCAAACCATGAAGTACTCTACATTAGAAGTAAAACAAGAGGGCTACATTGCCCACGTTGTACTTAATCGCCCCGATGCAATGAACAGCATGATCCCAGAGTTCTGGACTGAACTGCCAGCGGCTATTCGTGAAATAGACGATGAAGGTAATGCTCGCGTCATTGTTATTTCGTCTACGGGTAAACATTTCTCGGCCGGTATGGATTTATCGGTATTCCTTAATATGAAAGAAGACTTTAAGGGCGACCCATCGCGCAGGGCAGAGCGCATGCGCCGTATGGTGATGTTGCTTCAAGATAGCTTTACCGCTATTGAGCAGGCTCGTATGCCGGTTCTCGGCGCCGTACAGGGCGGGGCAATTGGCGGGGCGGTAGATTTGCTAAGTGCATGTGACATGCGCTATTGCACCCAAGATGCTTTTTTCACCATAAAAGAAACACAATTAGGTATGACGGCGGACGTAGGCACACTTCAGCGCCTTCCAAAACTGATCCCTATTGGCATTGTGAAAGAGTTGGCTTACACCGGACGCAACTTTGGTGCCGCAGAAGCGCAGCAACTTGGCTTTGTAAATCAGGTATTCGATGATCAGAGTTCCATGCTTGACGCGGTAATGAAAATAGCGCAGCAAATTGCAATGAATTCGCCGCTAGCGGTTTCGGGTACCAAGACTATGATTAACTACGCGGTAGAACACACGGTAGCAGAAAGCTTAACCTATATGGCCACATGGCAAGCGGGCATGTTCCAAATGGAGGATGTGTTTAAAGCTATGGAAGCACAGAAAACCAAAACGCTGCCGGATTATCCGCCGTTGCATCCAGCGATTAAGAAAATGAATTCGTAGGTTTATGCATGCAATCGCGCTTTCCTTGCAGTTAGTGGCTTAATGATGAGCGAAGATACGCCAAGGCTCGCGCGCTACACGACTTTCGTTGTATGAATTATAGAAATACGTAAATAAAAAGCGCTTCTAACGTAGAAACGCATCAAATGAAAATATTTAAACAGGCTTTTTAACGGCTTTTGACCAAGCCAAAACGACTTTCAGGAATGTATCATGAATCAGACCGTTACCGATCATCCCGTTTACCCACATTTATTTCGCCCGTTAGATTTAGGCTTTACTACCCTTAAAAACCGCGTGCTCATGGGCTCTATGCATACGGGCTTAGAAGAATTACCCGACGGCCACAAACGTATGGCAGCATTCTACGGCGAACGTGCCAGAGGCGGCGTAGGGCTCATCGTTACAGGTGGTATCGGGCCAAATGAAGAGGGTGCTACTCATCCGTCAACGTTTCGTTTAGATACAGATGAAGCAGTTAAAAACCACAAAGAAGTGACTGACGCGGTGCACATCGCGGGTGGCAAAATCTGTATGCAAATACTGCACACGGGGCGCTATGCGTATAGCCCTAAGCTTGTTGCACCTTCTGCGGTTCAAGCGCCGATTAATCCGTTTAAGCCAAAGGCACTTGAAGCTGACGAAATAGAAAAGCAAATTAAAGACTTTATTACTGCCGCTACCCAGGCTCAGCGCGCGGGGTACGATGGCGTTGAAATAATGGGGTCTGAAGGCTATTTCCTTAATCAGTTTATTGCAAAGCGCACTAATCACCGCGATGATGAATGGGGCGGTGAATACGAAAACCGTATACGCTTGCCAATTGAAGTGGTACGCCGCGTGCGCGAGGCGGTAGGTAAGAACTTCATCATTATTTATCGCTTATCAATGCTAGACCTTGTGGAAGGTGGCTCTACTTACGAAGAGGTCGTGCAGCTTGGTAAAGAAATTGAAAAAGCCGGTGCAACTATCATTAATACCGGCATCGGTTGGCACGAAGCCCGTATCCCAACCATTGCCACTAAAGTACCGCGTGCGGCATTTACGTGGGTTACCGCTAAATTCCGAGAGGCGCTTTCAATTCCAGTGATCACATCGAACCGTATCAACACGCCTGAAGTTGCTGAAGAAGTGTTGTCTCGCGGCGATGCTGACATGGTGTCTATGGCACGTCCGTTCTTGGCCGATCCTGACTTTGTTCGCAAAGCGCAGCAAAATAAAGCCGATGAAATTAATACCTGTATTGGCTGTAACCAGGCCTGCCTTGACCATGTATTCAACGGAAAAATGACCAGCTGTTTGGTAAACCCTCGTGCGTGCCACGAGCTTGAAATTAACGTAAAACCAGCAGAAACCAAAAAGCGTATTGCAGTGGTAGGTGCAGGCCCTGCCGGATTAGCAGCGGCGGTGACCTCGGCCGAGCGCGGTCACGACGTTGTGATTTATGACGCGTCTAGTGAAATTGGCGGGCAATTTAATATTGCCAAACAAGTTCCGGGCAAAGAAGAGTTCTACGAAACGCTGCGTTATTTTAAGCGCCAGATTGAGCTTCATAAAAATATTACCCTCAAATTGAATACTTACGTTGATGCGGCTGCGCTAAACGATGAAGGGTTCGATGAAGTGATGATTGCGACGGGCATCAAGCCGCGCACGCCAGCGATTGAAGGCATTGAGCACGAAAAAGTGCTGACCTATATCGAAGTATTGAAAGATAAGAAACCCGTTGGCAATAAGGTAGCCATTATCGGCGCTGGTGGAATTGGTTTTGATACCGCTGAGTACTTGTCGCATGGTAAAGAAACGCCAAGCCAAGATATTCCTGCATTTATGAAAGAGTGGGGCATTGATATGACCTTCTCGGCCCGGGCTGGTATTGAAGGCGTTAAGCCGCAGCCAGAACCATCGCCAAGAGAAATCTTCTTACTGCAGCGCAAAACAACCAAAGTTGGTGCGGGTTTAGGCAAAACAACGGGGTGGGCGCACAGAGTAGGCCTTCTAGCCAAAGGCGTTACCATGATCCCAGGGGTAAGCTACGATAAAATTGATGACGAAGGGCTACATATTACCGTTGACGGTAACAGCCAAGTATTGCCAGTAGATAACATCATCATTTGTGCAGGCCAAGAGCCTATGCGAGATATCGTGGAAGGCTTAAACATGCCTTACCACTTAATTGGTGGTGCAGACGAAGCACTAGAGCTAGATGCAAAACGTGCCATCGACCAGGGCACGCGGGTGTGCGCAGCGGTTTAATTACCTAGCGCAAACGTGCGGTTAGAAATATAAGCACCTTATCAATAGGTGCTTCAGCTTCATTATAAACCCCTCTTTTTCGGAGGGGGTTATTTTATCTAGCAGCCGAAAGCTGCTATTTTTTATGAAACTACCGAAACCTGACCTTTTTCGGTCTGTGATGGTAGCGTAGACCTGCTATTATCGTTTTCTTTTTTTCGAGATAAACATGGCATACAGCAACACCCAAGACTTAGTTCAAGCAGTTACTAATTCCCCAGATACTATCGAATTTAACGACGTTATTGCGCTTATTGATAGCGCATTTACTTTCACGCCCACTGCTTTTACCAATGGTGATGTGTCAAATGAAGCAAACCAGAACAACGGCTCGTGCAAGCTACTTGCACTGGGTCAGCACTTAAATCTCAATCAAGCGCAAACGCTGGCCTTATTTGGACGTTTTTATCGCGAAGACGTACTTCATAACCCTAACGGCGACGATCACGCCAATATTCGCAACTTTATGAAAACGGGGCATGAAGGCGTGGCATTTGAGACGTTTCCTTTAGTACTAACTCACGCTATCTAATTTTTGCGTCTAAGTGAGCAGTCTACTGTCTCATTTTTGATTGAAAAAAGCGTGTTGAGTCTTCATCGCTGAGTTTCTGTGACAATGACAAGCCTAGTTTAACAAGGGAACTATCTGGGGTGGTGGTAATGACATTTTTCAAAATGCTAATCCCCGTTTCGGTTTCACCAATACTATCTAGTGCAAGTGCATAGATATACCAATTTTGTGGTTTATTCGGTGCAAGTGCTGTGGCTTTCTTAAAGTAAGTGATCGCAGTTGGTTTATCTTGATTTCGAATATAAAACATTCCGAGAGCGTAATTGAATAAATCGCTCTTGGGCATGTTTTCAGCCCCATCGAGTAAGATCTGTTTTTCTAACTGTGTTTTGTGCTGAGCACGGTAAAGCTCTGCAAGATTTATATAATTGGCTTCAAAGTATGGGTCTACACCGATCCCTTGTTTTAATAATACTTCTGCCTGACTAACATTACCTAACTTGTATTCAACTAAACTTTGATTCAGGCTACCTTCACCACGCCATTGATTTATCTTATTTGACAAAGTCAGTTCTGACAGCGCGCTCCTAAAGCTTTTGCTTTTTAGACTCGAACCAATGAGGTTGTTTGCCGCCGCAATGCGAATGGCTCGATATTCGTCATCTAGTAATTTGACGTACGTTTTCATTCGTTCATGAAGTGGAAGAGCGCGGCCGGCTTGCGCTGCCGCTAATCTAATTAGCGGTTCCTTACTTTGGATGAAATATCGTAAATCTTTACTACTTAGCGGCTGATTAGTTGAAGGGAGCATGGTTAACGCCGTTGCTCGCTTTATTACAGGCAACGAAGTTGAGCGTGCAATGCGTAATATAGCTTGATTATTAAAACTATCGCCATGCATAAGTGACACGTAATCTTCTTCAATCCTACTTAGGGTAGAATCTCTTCCGTACCATTGTGTTAGTTGCTTCGATACCCACACATTATCTTTGTCATGGCAATTTAAACATGCGTTTGGGGCTCCCGTTTTAGTTGAAATATGCGGGTTTGGAATGCTGAAACTGTGGTCGCGTCTTGCATCTACTCCCATGTATGTGCGGGTTGGCATATGGCAGTTGACGCACTGATTAGCCTCTTCACTTTCTGCATGTTTACTGTGGGTTTCACCCTGATACGTAGCGACTGAATGGCATTGCAAACACAAGCCGTTACCTTCTATTTTAAGCTTCATAGAGTGGGGATTGTGACAGTCGATACAGCTAACGCCTGCCTCATACATCCGGCTTTGCAAAAACGAACCGTAAACATATACCTCTTCTCTAATCTGACCGTCTGCAAAGTAGAGCGGGGAGAGCAGCAGCGAAGGGGTAAACTGGTCTAAAAAAGGTTGCTGTGGCTTGATACCATCAGTAAGCGTACTGCGAAGTGAATGACAGGCGAAACAGGTATCCATAAACGCATTGTCCCGGGACGCTGGAACAAGTTCGCCATCTTTTTCTTCATGCCATGTTGCAATACGACTTCCTTCTTTTAACAACCATTTCCCTAACGATGCTTGCTCCTTTCGCGATAGTGTGTGAGGTCTTATCGCGAAATTTTCACCTGATTTTTTACGAGATTTACTAACAGCCCCTCGTACGTGGCTAAGTTCAGCGCCTTTTTGCTCAAAATCACCATTGTTAATGTCTGCGTGTGACAACATATCGCCGTGGCAAGATTTGCACGATACGTTAATTTCATCAAACTGGCTGTCAAATGAGAGGGTGTCGGTATCAAAATTACGCGTTAAGCCGCTAGAATGACAGTCAGCACACATACCGTTCCAGTTTTGCAATGGTTGTTTCCAATGCAACCTGTCGTTGGTGGCGATATCTTCTGATGAATAATTGGGATACCAGCGTTGACCGCCTACTTTGCTGTCACGTGCATCCCATGCAAAGGGAAAAACCTGAAATTGCCCGTGCTGCGTTTCTACTAGATATTGCTGCAGCGGATAGTGCCCAAAGACATAGGAGATGGGATAGGTTGTTGTAACATCGCCTTCTGTTAACTTTGCGAAGAATTTGCTGCCGCTTTTGAAAAAGTACGCAGTTTGTGTGAAATGTCTAGTAGTTGTATTGTCAAAGTTACCAAGCACTGACGAATTAGTAGCATGGCCCATTGCTTTGGCGTGATCAGATATTTTCCACTGTTCAACTTGCTCTTCATGACAGCTTACGCAATTTGCGGCTTCTTGTGCTTGTGCAACAGCAAAGACACTTGTTGACAGCGTGAATAAAACAAAGAGTGATAACAACCGCGACACTACTACATCCATGACTTTCGATTAACGGCTATACTGTATCACAATAATAGTTTTTATATTCCACGCTTTCGTTGACTAAAGTGTTACTCACCCCGCTCAGTCAAAATCAATTCACTAGACTGGGGCATTATCGCAAAGTCAAACTGACCTAGAACGTTCATTCCCAACAATCCATCAGAATCGGGTAACGCGTCTTCGGGTAGCACGATGGCAGAAACGTCGTTGAACTCGTAGCCAGCAAAGTAAAATCGCGGTATTTGTACCAGAGGGGCTTCAATGGTTCCTGACGCGGTTCTAATGTTGAAGTTACCGATAAACGTGAGGTTTCGCATACGACCTAAGCGAGCGAATAGTCGTGACGATATTGCTGTTGTGCTGGCACCCGTATCTAGAATCATGGTGGCTTTTTGATTAAGCGCCTTTGCTTCAAGGCGATATTGATCGCCAATGCGCTCTAAGGCTACACGGGTTTGATAACGTGCGGCTTCAGCGCCTGTTGGCTCTGTTTGACTCTTGACCTCCGCAGCGTCTGCGTTGGCAATATCGCGCATATCATAGGCTTTATTGCGAATGATATTAGCGTCTCTGTCGTTTAATGGAAGTGCAGCAAGCACGTCTTCCATTAACGTAAGCTTTTGCTGATAAGCGTAGGCTTCTGCCAAATTCAGCGTGTAATGTTTCGCATCGGGTATGCGCTGATACAAGGGTTCATTCAGCTTTGCCACCAGTTCCCATTGTTCGTCTCGGCTTAACTGGATCTGCGCGTGTTGATACAAGGTAGCAATTTTTGTGTCGATAAATGCAAGAGTTCCAATTGAAAGAGGCAGTTCAGCCAAGTCGTAGTAGTGCACGATCGCTGTAGGGAGAGGCTTAGTTAACTCAATCAGTTCACCTTCTAGCAATAGCAGCGATTCGTTGAACGGATCATTTTTTAAATACTTTGTAAGCTCTGTGGCGAGCAACGGATACTGCCCGTTATCGAGAAGGGTGGTGAGTGATTCTAATTTTTCTTGGTCTACGTGGGGTGAGAATGAGCGCTGACCTTCAGGTTCATTTGATGGCTTGTTAATGCCTGTCCCGCTTGAAGCGTAAGCAGGAGAGCGCTCATTGTTGAAAGGCTCAGTTCTTTCTTTTACCTGAGTTTTATCCCAAGACTGAGAATGGGCTTCTGGCTGATTTTCGCTCTCTAAACGATGCTCGTAGCCTGTCTCTATTTCATACGCGTTTTTGTTATGCTGCTTTAAACTAAGCCACAGGTAAACGTTGATGCCTAGCGACACAAAAAGAAGAAACGAAATCACTACCGCTATCCATGTTTTCATAGTGCCACACACGCTTTGCCATATATGTCCACGAATTGCTTAGGCATCCGCTTTGGGGCGCCCGTATCAAGGCTAACGCACACGAATGTGGTGATAGCATCAAATACGGTTTTGTTGCGCTTTGGGCAGATAAATTGAAACTGGCGTTTCAACGTCAATTTGCTGTCGCAATGTACTATCCAGGTAGCGCACTCTAACGTATCGCCAAGGTGTGTTGGCAGGTGGTAGTTTAGCTCGTGACGTTTTATGACCATGCCACGGTTTAGCGATTGATAATCGGCAAACTGCAAGCCAAGCGCGTTTGAATGAGCCCATGCTAAACTTTCTAATTGCGACAGGTATGCCACATTGTTTACGTGCTGATAGTGGTCGATGTGCGTTTTATCAATATGCCACTGCTGCACGTAGGGGCTGTCTAACATCCAATTAAGCGCTGGTGTACTCAAATCTTTTTCCTAATCATTTATTGCTCTGAACTTACACTTTACTCTGATCATTTAACTCTTTTTTCTGACTATCTGGAATATTGCTCTAAACCACGGGCAGAGGGTTATCTTCAGGTAACGTCAACTCGTCACTCAATAACGTCTGCATTATCGCCTTTTCACGCACCAACACCGGCTGTATAAAGCTCTGCACATCACCTAATGCTTTGAATGCATTAAAGCCGCGCTCTAAAAACTCATGTAGGGCTAGCAAGCCCGCAAGTTTGGCTGGACGACGAGATAACGAAATCAACATACCAATACCACGAATCTTTATTACATCAGAGAGTTGATCGCCTAAGTGGGAGATTATATCAATTTGATGCGCTCTATCTTCCATCCTGCCCACATTGCGATAAGCCAAGGCGTAGTTATCTCGGTTGATGTTTTCTCCAGGAAAGCGACTTTGTAAAAACTGGGCCATCGCCATATCTAAATCAAATGATAATGCATTTAAGGATAATGCGTCGTCCATGGCGTTCATGGCTTTGTCCGGGAGTACTTTTGCGAGCTTTGGAATAACGCGAACTAAGTCAGCGTCGCGCTGGCTAAAATCTTTCGGCCCGTACAATTCATCTACAAAGAACGCCATGGCTTTTTGATAACGCTTTTGCTGCGCCAAGTCATCGTGCGTGACCAGCAAGCGCTCGCATTGCCAATGCTGCAGCTGGTGGATGATAGGCATAATGCCCAACTGATTGGCTAAGTCACGAAGGGCATTTACCCGATGAATATGTTTGATTATTTCTTGCGCCAAATGACAAACTCCCTATTGAGCTAACGTGGCTTGTTCGCTGTTGTAAACCTAGATTGACCTAAGCAAGCGTGCCTTTCAAGTGAGAAGCCAAAGTTTTACTGGTATACTCCATGGCCATTACTATAGCTCTGTTGTGTAGAATTTATTACTCGTTATGAACATCGCCGGTAGTCACGCTCTGTTTGACAAGATTGAAACTAAAAATATAGACACCAAGCGTTCCGATGCTGCAAACCTGGCAAGTGAAAAAGCGATCATGCATCAAGAAACGCCTGCAAGTACATCCTGCTTAGAAAAAGACCCCGAGGTCCCCGCATTAATTACGTTATTTAATTCTACATTCAAAGACTTCAATACGCGCTTAGTTTTAGGTGATGACGAACCTATTTATATTCCCGCAGGCGGCGCCAAGCCTTACCATCAAATTGTGTTTGCCCATGGGTTCTTTTCAAGTGCCCTACATGAAATAGCGCACTGGTGCATTGCAGGGGAAAAGCGTCGACTATTAGAAGATTACGGTTACTGGTATTGCCCAGACGGACGAGATGCAGCGCAGCAAGCTGACTTCGAAAAAGTAGAAGTTAAGCCCCAAGCCATTGAGTGGGCGTTTACAGAAGCGGCAGGAAGGACGTTTCAGGTAAGTACGGATAATCTAAATGGTGCAGAGCCCGACCGAGAGGGCTTTACCCGCAACGTAGCCGCTCAGCTTAAACGTTATAAATCCGAGGGCTTTCCTCCCCGGGCTGAGCGATTTATTAATGCGCTGCTGTCTGTGTTCGGCACAGGTAAGGTATCTGGGTGGCCTAACCGTGTTGTAAATACCAACATAATTAACCGTACATCAACAGATTCCTGCCAACGTGCTGTAAGCAGTGAATTAGGTAACGGGATAGGAGTAGATGCCGAATGAATCAAGCTCATCTTAGCCAATCAATGTCTGATAGCAAACCTAAATTCAAATTGGGCGTTGTAGTGAACCCCTTTGCCGGCATCGGTGGAGCCCTTGCACTTAAAGGCAGCGACGGTGCTGAAATTCGAGAAAAAGCACTGGCCATGGGCGCAGAGAAAAAAGCCAATGAAAAAATGGCAAAAGCACTCAGTATTCTAGAGGCGTTGTCAGGCCAGTTCACAGTGGTTACAGCCTCAGGCGACATGGGCGAAACCGTATGTGAGTCTTTAGGTATTCCCTGTGAAGTTATCTACACAGCTATTGCAGAGCAAACCGAAGGTGAAGATTCAGAGCGCGCAGCTAAAGCAATGGTTGACGCAAACGTCGACTTGCTGCTTTTTGCAGGCGGCGACGGCACAGCGCGTAATATCTGTAGTGTAGTTGGCACACAGGTGCCTGTGTTAGGTGTGCCTGCAGGTTGTAAAATTCACTCTGGTGTTTATTGTGTGTCGCCGTCAGCGGCAGGACAGGTGGTAAGTCAAATGATTGCAGGCGAACTTGTGAGTGAAATGGACGCCGAAGTACGTGACATTGACGAAAACGCATTTCGCGAAGGTAAAGTTATTGCAAAGCATTACGGTGAAATGCGCGTACCCGCAGAACTTACTTACGTTCAGGCAGTAAAAATGGGCGGCAAAGAAGACGAGGCCTTGGTGCTCGATGATATTGCCGCTTATGTTAGCGAAATTATGGACGATGAGCCCGACACCTATTTTGTCATGGGGTCGGGCTCTACCGTTGGCGCAATTATGGACTTTTTGGGCCTCGACAACACCTTGTTAGGTGTGGACGTGGTCAAGCAAGGAGAGTTAGTCGCAAGTGACGTGACTGCCAGCGAACTGATTGCGCTGACTAACGACAAACCCACCAAAGTTATTTTGACGGTTATCGGAGGTCAGGGCCACATACTGGGGCGCGGAAATCAGCAGTTAAGCCCTGCTTTTATACGTCAAATTGGCAAAAAGAATATGCTTGTCGTTGCCACTAAACAAAAGTTACAGGCCTTAAACGGTAAGCCGCTGCGCCTAGACTCAAACGATGCAGCATTAGACGCTGAGCTCGCCGGCCCGTTTACCGTCATTACAGGTTACAAAGATAAAGTACTTTGCCAAGCGGTGTGAATGGCGTTTTGCACATCAGTTTAACTTAAGCAATGACTGATGCTGAAGCATTATTTAGCGTGCTTACATCCTACGTTAGCATTGCTTAATTTAGTTTTAATTAATAGGAGAATAACGTGTTACCACCTGCTGCGGCACCGCAAGAAGTTATTAAAGCCATTGCCGATATTGAAGCTGCTCTGGACGATGTCGTTAATCATGGCAGTGATGATGAATTATTTATTGCTAGCTATCTACAGGGCCACTTCGCCGTTGAGGCACGCCAACTGGAAATGGCTAAAGAAGCATCAATAGAATTACTACACACCAAAGTTACAAAAAGCCTCACTAACGCTTTTCAAAATAAAGAGTTAGAAGAGGATGACGCTGAAAAAGTAGTTGCGCTTTGGAACAGGATGCTAAACAAAGTTTGCGTTTAAATTGTCGACTTCGACAATGTGTTTAATGTGAATTTCACGGCCACCCCTCGTCGTTTACAATCCGTTACAGTTTACTAATTTTCTTTACTTTATTATTACGAGAAATGATTTATTGTTAGTTTGGTTTATCTCCACCTTTAGCAAATCATGCATATAATAATTTAAAGGAAATTAGGATGACTTTATTAAAACATCTAACCAAAAGCTTTAGGCTAGGCTTTGGTGCGGTGGCTATTAGCAGCGTAGCGTTGAGCTCGGCTATCGCAAACGATGATATCAATATTGATTATGAAAAGTTTACGACAGATAACGGTTTGACGGTTATCGTCCACGAAGACAGAAAAGCCCCTGTTGTGGCAGTTGCCGTTTGGTACAAAGTTGGCTCTAAAGACGAGCCGCAGGGCAAATCAGGTTTCGCTCACCTTTTTGAACACCTTATGTTCAACGGTTCTGAAAACTACGACGACGAGTGGTTTGGACCTTTGCAAGAGGCAGGTGCGACAGGATTAAACGGCACCACAAGCTTTGATAGAACTAACTATTTCCAAACTGTACCAACACCTGCGCTCGACCGCATATTGTGGATGGAATCAGATCGTATGGGGCACCTGCTAGGTGCGGTAACTCAAGAAAAGCTAGACGAGCAGCGTGGCGTAGTTCAAAACGAGAAGCGTCAAGGCGAAGATCAGCCATACGGCAGCGTGTTTACTCACATTATTAAAGCGCTTTTCCCAGATGAGCATCCTTACCATCATCCAGTCATTGGCTCAATGGAAGACCTTAATTCTGCGTCACTAGACGATGTTAAGGACTGGTTTAATCAATATTATGGCCCTAATAACGCTATCTTAGTGCTTAGTGGCGATATCAATGCGGATGAAGCCAAACCCCTTGTAAACAAATATTTTGGAGACATTGAGCCAGGTCCAGCACTATCAAAGTGGGAAGCCTGGGTGCCAAACCGCACCGTGAATACTCGGGAAGTTATCCAAGATAAAGTGCCGCAGTCTCGTATTTATCGACTATGGGTTTCACCGCAAAATACATCGCCAACAGCGACCGACTTGTTCATTGCTGCTAGCGTGCTCGGCGATGGCAAAAACTCACGTCTATATAAAGAACTTGTTTATGACAAGCAGTTAGCGACTAACGCCTCTGTATTTAATTACGAGCTTCAAATGGCTTCAATTTTTGGTGTTACTGTTGATGTGAAAGACGGCGTTGATGTAGCGCAAGTTGAGAAGGAAATGGATAAAGTTATTGCCAATTTCCTGCGTAAAGGGCCGAGCAAAGATGAGGTTAAATTAGTTTCGACTAAGTCTAGAGCATCTATTATCCGTGGTCTTGAAGAAGTAGGTGGTTTTGGCGGTAAAGCTGATACGCTTGCATCGGGCGAGTATATTGCTGGGGACCCAAATTACTTCAAAACAGAATTGGCAGAGTTAGAAAGCGCGACGCCTAAAGCCGTGAAAGCAGCTGCTAATGAGTGGCTCAAAGAAGGGTGGCACCAAATTACTGTAGTACCCTTTATTGAGCATGCTGCAACAGCAGAGGGCGTAGACCGTTCAACAGGGCTTCCATCAATCGACACGGAAACTCAATTGAGCTTTCCAGACGTAGAGCAAACCACGCTTTCTAATGGTATAAATGTTGTGTTTGCACAGCGCGCAACCGTTCCTTTGGTTAATGTTGCGCTTCAATTTGACGCCGGATACGCAGCTGACGCGGGTGGAAAACTGGGGTTAGCGAGCTTTACTACACGTATGCTAGACGAAGGTGCCGGAGACTACGATGCCCTTGAACTGGCGGCAGAGTTAGAAAAGCTGGGTACAAATCTAGGCAGTGGCTCAAACCTGGATACAACGACAGTAAGTATGTCAATGCTCAAAGAAAATATGAAGCCGTCGTTGTCTATTTTAGGTGATATTATAAAAGATCCAACGTTTGACAACGAAGAAATTGAACGTCAACGTGCACTTTTACTTAACAGTATTGCACAGCAGAAAACACGCCCAATTAGCATTGCGCTTACTTTACTGCCGCCGCTCATCTATGGTGATGACCATGCCTATGGCATTCCTTTCACAGGGACAGGCACTGCTGAAGACGTGAAAGCAATCTCCCGTAGCGATTTGGTGAATTTCAAAAATACATGGCTTCGCCCTGATAACGCGACAATTTTTGTTGTAGGCGATACCAGTATGAAAGAAATAAAACCAATGCTCGAGAAAGAATTCGGCAAATGGAAAGTATCGGGATCTAAAGGCAGCAAACAGATTGCAACGGCAAGCCTGCCGGAAAAAGGTCAAGCTATTATCATTGACAGACCGGGATCTCAGCAGTCGTTAATCCTTGCTGCGCACCTAGCGCCATCAACGGGTGCCGAAAATAATATTGCAATTGATGCAATGAACACGACGCTTGGCGGCGCATTTACTGCACGTGTCAACATGAACTTGCGTGAAGACAAAGGATGGTCTTATGGTGCTTACACCTTCTTACAAGACGCGAGAGGTCAACGTCCATTCATGGTTTACGCACCGGTTCAAACCGATAAAACAGGACCGTCGCTTCAAGAGCTTAAGAAAGAGCTTAATGCCTATCTTGGTGAAAAGCCGCCAGTTGAGTTTGAGTTAGAAAGAGCGAGATTAGACTCTGTTCGTTCACTACCAGGTCAATTTGAAACGGCAGTTTCAGTTATGAACAGCCTGCTTTCAAGCAATCGTTTCAATCGTGCATATGACTATCCTGAGTCGTTAGTTGAAAAGTACAACAGCCTGTCAGTTGCGGACTTGAGCGAAGCGGCCAAAGAGGTCATAAAAACGGATAAGTTGACATGGGTCATTATCGGCGATGCAAGCAAAATACAGGCTGAAGTAGAAGCCGCAGGCATTGGTGAAGTGACAGTTAAGAGTATGAATGAGCTCTAACTGATACCATTTAGAAAAAGCCGAGGGCGCTTGCAACGAGACCTACAAATGGGTTTTCCCATTGCGTAGGCTGTTGCATCCTCGGCTTTTTTGTTTGTGAAATAATTTATTGAATAGCGTCGGTTTTTTTATGTTCAACTACGCTTTCTAAAGTGGATTTACTACTACCTCACGATAAATGCACCTTTCGTTGAATGGCTATTTATTCAGAATTAAACTAAGGTTTTTCTTAAGAATCGCGCACACACTCTGAATCTGAGATTTCATACTGTTTAATACAATGATCAACCAAGCTGTTTTACTGCGCACATTACTTGTTGCGCTGATAGTTATCTCTTATAGCGCTTTGAGTAGGACAGCCCCTTCTGAAAAACTCATGAACGAATACGCCATAGAACTTCTCACTGAGGAAGACGGGTTTGTATCATCTGAAATTTATTCAATAGTTCAAGACCGTCAGGGCTTTTTATGGTTTGGCACCGCTGAAAACGGTGTAATGAGATATGACGGAAATCAAGTCGCCTTATTTGAGTCTGAAGGTAACAAGCGTAACGGACTATCTCATAACGACGCCGGTAACTTGATGCTAGATAACGATGGAAATATATGGATTGGTACTTGGGGCGGAGGGGCAAATTTATACAATCCGTCGCGTGGAACATTTGAGCAATTCCGTCATAACCCCGAAGATCCTTCATCACTTTCTTCAAATCGTATCCAATCTCTGTTACACGACCAAACAGGAACTATATGGTTAGGCTCCTATGATGAGGGTTTGAATAAATATATCGGAGATGGCAGGTTCGAACATATTAAAAAAGCACAAGGCAATGAGCCAGGGCTCTCTCATAATCGCGTGTGGGATATCTTGGACGCCGACAGCGGTGCGCTTTGGATAGCAACAAGCTTTGGACTTAATTTGCTGAACAAAAATACGGGTTCTGTGCGTTACTATTTTCCTGATAACGAAAATGAAACGGCAACCGGCGCCAATGAAATTCGGGGGTTATTAAAAACAGCGCAGGGACAGATATATGTTGCCACGCAAGATGGGCCTTTTTTGTTTCTGCCTGACACGGGGATCTTTATTCCTCAAGTGACGCGTGATGGAAAATCACTTGGTCAAGTTAACTCAATGATTGAGGATCATAATGGCGAGGTATGGTTTGTTTCGACTAATGGTCTTTACCGTCATACAAACGACGGAAATGTGGTCGAGAAAATGGACTTTGGTTATAGCAATGGCCTTCGCATAATCTTTGAAGATCATACTCATACGAAGTGGATTACCAGTGAGGTACACGGCATTTTTAAATTGGTGCCACGTCGTCAGGTTAAATTGATAAATAGCGATGAATTGGCGGCGCCTAACGGGTTGTCTCTAGAACAAAATGGCGACTTACTTATCGCCACTGCAAACGCTGAGATTTACTCTTGGAAGCCAGGTGAACAAATTCTTGAAAAGCGCTATGAATCGATATTTGCAAACTTTGAAGGGTATGAGAGAAATAGCGCTATCGAACGACCTATCCTTGTTAGAGAAGATGACCATACCTTGTGGGTTGCGCAAGACGATTACCTGGCAAAAGTTGATAGAAAGCGTGGCAGTGTAAAGCGTATTGAATACCCCCAGTCTAACAGTAATTATCGCCAGTTCAGAGAATTCAGAGCGCTTGCCATGGACAATGCAAAAAACCTCTGGATAGGCACGTATAAAAACGGTGTATACCTTTACAATACAGTAACTGAAGAATTTCGACATCTAACCTCAAAAGATGGCCTGGTACACCCTGAAATCCATACAATTTTAAAAGATGCTAATAACAATATGTGGGTAGGCACTGGCAAAGGAATAAGCGTATGGAAGCCAGATGAAAATGGGTTTGGCTCTTTTGGCGAGTTGGCATCTGAAAGTAGTGGCTTGTTGCCAAACAGCATCGTCGAGGATATTCACCAGTCTGCCAATAGTGATGTCTGGATTGCTACCCAAACAGGGCTATTCCGATACAATGCAGCATCGTCTGATTTTACTTACTTAAATGAAAAAAATGGCGTGCCTGCTACGGTGATTAGAGCAATAGCAGATAGTTCTGATGGGTCACTTTGGATGACTACCAACAAAGGCATTTTTCTGTATGATGCCGATGAACAGCGCGCTGTGAGTTTTAACAGTGAATCGTTTGGTTTGGGCAAAAACTATTATTCAAATAGTTTATTAAAAGCGGCAAATGATGTTCTTTTTACCAGCAGCCAAAGAGGCATTGAATACTTTTCGTTGAATAAAAGCCAAACAGACACGTTCGATGCCAATATCGTACTGACTGGTTTTAACAAAATGGGCGCTGATACCACACTTGATAAGCCCCTATCTTACGTCTCAGATATTTTTCTTTCCTACACAGATGCCTTCTTTTCCGTTGAATTTGCTCTGCTAGATTTCTCTCAGAGTAAGCGGGCTCATTTCGCTTATAAACTTGAAGGTTATGACGAACAGTGGATTGATATTGGAAGCCGCAACAGTGTCTCTTTCACAAATTTAGATGGTGGCACCTATACGCTGCTAGTGAAGGCCTTAAAATCCAATGGTAAATGGGGAGATAAACGACTAGCCGTGAATATTCATGTCGCGACTGCGCCCTGGAAAACATGGTGGGCATATTCGATTTACTTTCTACTGTTAGCCATTTTGGTGACTATCTTCGTCTATTTAAGAACGCGCCTGCATCAAATTGAAATTATCAGGCAAAAAAGATTTGTGCAGGCTTTAGAATCTCAAGTTTCTGAGAAAACAGCATCATTAGAGTCTCAAGCGAATGACTTGAAGTTAGCATTAGAGAGAGCGGAAGAGGCGACCAAACTTAAATCTGAGTTTTTAGCTAACATGAGTCATGAAATAAGAACGCCAATGAATGGTGTTATCGGTATGCTTGGCCTTTTAGAAAAAAGCGCGCTTACACCAGAACAATTACAGCGCGTGAACATTGCCAACGGCAGCGCAAAGTCATTGCTTGTGCTGATTAATGACATATTGGACTTTTCAAAAATTGAGGCAAACAAGCTGGAATTAGATTTTGTTGATTTTGACTTGCGCCACCTGATTGAAAGTCTCTCTCGTTCAATTTCCCACACCGCGCAAGAAAAAGGGGTGGAGGTTATTGTTGACGTGACGGGCATTAACACATCCAATGTTAATTCAGACCCCAATCGCATCCAGCAAATACTGACTAATTTGTTAAGTAATGCTGTGAAATTTACGCAGCACGGTGAACTGGTTATTACCGCCGCAACAGAGCCCTCTCAAAACGGCGAGGGGCAACTGTTTCGTTGTTCAATAAAAGACACTGGTATCGGAATAGAAGAGCATAAGTTAAAGAATTTGTTCGATGCATTCGTCCAAGTCGATGCTTCAACCACACGCAGGTATGGTGGTACAGGCTTAGGCTTAACCATCACTAAAAAGCTATGTGAACTATTAGGTGGTGATATTAGTGTCACCAGTGAACTTGGTAAAGGAAGTTGTTTCACGGTTGAAATTGAGGTTCAACCGGCAGAAAACGGTGAATGCTCGCTCAGTTTAAGTGCCACCCAAACACACTGTTTAATCATAGACGAAAATGCGTCAAATAAACGCGTTATGAAGCGGCAGCTGGAACAGTGGGGCAACGAAGTATCTCTTGCGTCCAATGCAACGGAAGGGGTTGCGCGCTATCGGGAAGCACTAACTCGCTGTCAACCTATTACCGTAGTGTTTATTGACAATAAGTTGCCTGCAAAATCGATTGAAAGCTTTTGTGAGGCAACACGGACAACCGAGCAGCATGCAGAGTTGCGTTTAATCCTAATGACGGCGTTCAAAGATGTCGAAAGTGTTGTTGAGTATGGGGCAACACGCGTTTTTGCAAGCTTTCCAAAACCGCTAACTACATGCGACTATATTACTGCACTGGAAGGCAGTGAGGCAAAACAGTTTCAATTACAGTGGAATGATGAAAAGGCGAATGAGCAACAAAATGCAGAAAAACATCTTTATCCAGCGCCGCTAACAACAGAGCACATGTCACGTGGAGCGCGCATTTTACTGGTAGAGGACAATGCAGTTAACCAACTCGTGGCGCAAAGTTTACTTGAAAGTGAAGGTTTTGTCGTGAGCGTAGCAAACAACGGTCGAGAGGCATTAGAACTGCTCAAGAAATGCGGTAGTCGCACGGTATATTCGCTGGTTATTATGGATTGCCAAATGCCTGAAATGGACGGGTTTGAGGCCACACGCCGAATTAGAGAGGGGGATGGTGGAAACCAGTATAAAGCAATTCCAATTGTAGCGATGACGGCTAACGCAATGCAACGAGACAGGGAAATGTGCTTACAATCGGGAATGGACGATTTTCTCACAAAGCCTATTGACCAAGAAAAAGTAATTTCAACGTTACACAAATGGCTAGGAAAAACGCCATAGCCGCTACCAAGAAGATAGTAAGGTACGTTAATATGCAACAACTTCTTAACAAGATGTGAGCGTATTTGTGCTAAATCGAGCGTCCAAACCCTTCGTAAAACTTGTAGAGCGATACCTGCCAGACCCTTATATCTTCGTATTATTGCTAACTCTTATTACCTTTACTTTTGCGGTAATCATTCAAAACCAATCGCCACTTACCACCATTCAGCAGTGGGGAGACGGGTTCTGGGGGCTACTCACATTTTCAATGCAAATGCTCTTGGTGCTGGTGACGGGGTTTATGTTGGCATGCACACCGTTAGTAAAGGCGTTACTTGAAAAGCTGGCGAATCTTGCCAAAAGTGCAGGCAGCGCCATAGTGCTGGTTACTGTGGTATCGCTAATAGCAAGTTGGATAAACTGGGGCTTTGGCCTTGTTGTTGGCGCATTGTTTGCCAAGGCCTTAGCAAGAAAGGTAACAGTAGATTATCGGTTATTAGTGGCAAGCGCTTATTCTGGTTTCGTTGTATGGCATGGCGGTTTAGCGGGTTCTGTGCCGCTCACTATTGCAACGCCTGGTCACTTTTCAGAAGCACAAATTGGCGTAGTGAGTACCAGCGAGACTATTTTTAGTGGCTTCAATCTACTTTTACTAGCAACCATGTTTGTGATCATTCCGCTTGTTAACCGATTAATGCTACCTTCTAAGTCTGAAAGCGTCATTGTCGATAGCGAAAAGCTACAAGATAGCGCGCTACCGTCTGCATCAAACGAACGGCCTGCCGACAAACTCGAAAATAGCAAGGTACTTGGCTTACTTGTTGGTTTTGCTGGGCTTGCATACCTTACTCACTATTTTGTATCAGGGGGCGGGCTTAATCTCAATATCGTGAATACGTTATTTCTGTTTCTCGCTATTGTCCTTCACGGAACGCCACGTAATGTATTGCATAGTCTTCAACAAGCGGTTCAAGGTGGCAGTGGCATTATTATACAGTTTCCTTTTTATGCGGGAATTATGGCAGTAATGGTACAGTCAGGGCTAGCACAAACGATGTCACAGTGGCTAATTAGCTTCGCAACAGCAGAATCGTTGCCAGTATGGAGTTTTGTTAGTGCAGGCATTGTTAATATTTTTGTGCCTTCGGGAGGAGGTCAGTGGGCGGTGCAAGCCCCAGTAATAGTGCCCGCTGCCATTGAACTGGGCGCCGAAATCAATAAAGTCGCCATGGCGGTAGCCTGGGGTGATGCGTGGACTAATTTGATCCAGCCGTTTTGGGCACTGCCAGTGCTTGCTATAGCGGGGTTAAAAGCTAAAGATGTTATGGGTTTTTGCTTAGTTCAACTTATCGTAACCGGTGTGATAATTTCGTTGATTTTGCGGTTTGTGTAAGAGAGTTTGTCTTACCCAATAGATTGCTTATTTCTTGTGTTAAACAAAGGAGTCGGGCAAGTCAGGCATAGAGTCTCTTTAAAAGCGCGGTCTTTTTGATGCGTGCCAGTATAAGCATGCTTTTTTAGGCAACGGTTGACTCAATGTTTCTTGGCTCCTAGTTGAATAATGGCGATATTTTCTATTGTTACTCAGCAAGGCAGTTATTCAGTTTGTCAGTGCAATTCGTCAAAGAATAGGTTGTCACCGAAAGCGTGGCTAGTGGCAATTTCGAGAGTGTTTTGCAAGAAATTAATCGTATCGCCATTTTCATTTCAATTGTTATGTTATAACATCTTTAGGGGTTGAAAATTTAATATAAAAATAAGCGAGTCGTTATGTCTGTTCAAAATCAGCTTCCTGTTACTGTGCTATCTGGTTTTCTAGGTGCAGG
Organism: Alteromonas sp. V450; assembly: GCF_001885075.1. NCBI lineage: Bacteria > Pseudomonadati > Pseudomonadota > Gammaproteobacteria > Alteromonadales > Alteromonadaceae > Alteromonas > Alteromonas sp. V450. The sequence goes on along the minus strand of NZ_MODU01000004.1, from coordinate 1,623,423 downwards.
AAAAACCACCGTTTTAAATCATATACTCAATAATCGCGATGGGCTTAGAGTGGCGGTAATCGTTAACGATATGAGCGAAATCAACATTGATGCTGCTACGGTTAAAAATGAAGTGAGCTTCAATCGAGCCGAAGAAAAGCTAGTTGAAATGAGTAATGGGTGTATTTGCTGTACGTTGCGAGAAGACTTACTTGAAGAGATTGAACGTTTAGCCCATGAAGGAAAATACGACTATCTGGTTATCGAGTCAACCGGCATATCTGAACCATTACCGGTAGCAGAAACCTTTACATTTGCCGATGAAGACGGCAAAAGCTTATCAGAAATATCGCGCCTTGATACCATGGTTACCGTTGTCGATGCATTGAATTTTCTTAAAGACTATGATGAAGCCAAGTTTCTCAACGATGTGGGTGAGAGCTTGGGAGAGGAAGACGAGCGGAGCGTAGCAGACTTGCTGATCGAACAAGTAGAGTTTGCTGATATATTGCTAATAAGCAAAACCGACTTGGTCTCTGAACGAGAATTGGCGCGTCTTAAAAGTATTTTGCAAACCCTTAACACCGAAGCAACCCAAATTTCTATCGAGCATGGAAAAGTGCCACTCGATAAAGTGCTGAACACAGGACGATTTAGTTTTGAGCGCGCGCGCAGTCGCCGGGGTGGTTGAAAGAAATGCGCGGCGAGCACGTACCAGAAACAGAAGAGTTTGGTATCAGCAGCTTTACTTACGAAGCACGACGCCCGTTCGACCCGCAGAAGTTTTATGATTTTCTACATAGCAAAGATATTGCTGGTAAATTAATTCGTTCAAAAGGCTTTTTCTGGTTGGCAACACGTCCTCAACTAGCTGGCAGCTGGAGCCAGGCTGGCGGTATGGCGAGATACGGCGCTGCTGGATTGTTTTGGAAAGCCGTACCCAAAGAGCAGTGGCCCGAAGATCCTGAATACCTTAACGCGATTGAAGAACAATGGATGGAGCCTTTCGGTGACATGCGCCAAGAGCTTGTATTCATAGGACAAGGGCTTAGCAAAGAAGAGATTATTGAACGCTTAAATAATTGCTTGTTAACAGATGAACAGCTGATACAAGGTCATCATGTTTGGGCCGAAATGCCTGATCCATTTCCTGCATGGGAGCACTAATATGCAGGCACTACAGAACCACGACATTGCTTTCGAACACAGCTGCTCTTGGCGTTCTAGCGCCGATGCTATGGTGCTGGGGGATATCGTTGAAAAAGGAGTCAGTGTTGCCGTGTGGACTCGCCCCGAAGAGTCACTTATTTCGCAATATTATCATGAGGTTTTTAGAGCGTTAGGCATGGGGATCCGCGGTGTTTTCTCTTTAACATCACTGAAAGAGGAAATCGAAAAACTGTTACCTGATGGAAGAAGTAGTTCAGGAAAACAGGCAGCCATTAACGATATTTATTTGCTTTCAGACATGCTCACCACGCTTTTTAATTGTGAAAGTGTTGGAGTAAGGCTCGTGCCCTTATCTTCGGCTATGTGTCCAAGCTTTCACGTTGACAATATTCCTGTTCGGTTAGTGAATACCTACCTAGGCGGAGGTACAGAGTGGCTTCCGGTAGAATGTGTAGTTACCAGCCCAATGATTGGGCTTGGTGAAAAACATAATCAGGGACTTTTGAAAAACAGGCTAGGGCAGCGCTACCTAGAGAGCAGCGTAAAACAAATGGGGGCGTTTGATGTGGGCCTACTTAAAGGAAAGTCGTGGCAGGGCCATGAAGATTTTGCCGCCGTACACCGGTCGTGCAAAGTACACCCCAATACCCAACGGGTGTTATTAACATTAGATCCAATGTAGGCAGCAGAAACTGCCCCACCTCTTCCCAAGTTACCTTTGCGCTATCACAGTTATCAAATGTTTCCCTAGTGATAGCGCTTTTTTCTTTTCTCAATAAAAACCGTATTTCTGCCGTTGGCTATAGCTGTTAATTAAAAGCAGTGTAGGTTTGTTGTGTTTGCCACACGAGCGCAGAAAAAAACTAAAAGTACATGGGCCCTATGCTTTAAATAGCAATCTTTAAACTTGATAGTCTTTCATATTCAACGTTTTCTGAATACTAGGGATACGCTCTTCTGAATTGTGATTTACATACAACAGCGTGCTCGTGCCTGCGTTAGCGAGTATATCAATAAGCTTCAGCGCTTTTTGACGGTTGAAGTCGTCTAAACCATTTAAGGGTTCATCTAAAATAAGCACAGCGGGGTGCTTCACCATAGCACGAGCAATAAGCACTAGCCGCTGGTCGCCGAACGACAGTGACTGAAATGGCGTGTTCTTTTTCTGTTTTAAACCCAGTACTTCAAGCCACTGCTCTGCCACGGTGCGCTCCGCAAGCGTGGGGTGGGTGTATAGACCAATACTGTCGTGGAAACCTGAAATAATAACGTGTTCAACACTTGGGTTGACTTTGTACTGCATGTGCAGCGCATTCGACATAATTCCAATGTGCTTTTTAATGTCCCATATGCTCTCGCCTGTGCCACGTTTTATGCCAAATATTGTTAAGTCGTTGGTATAACAATGGGAATTGTCACCAGTAAACATTTGAAGTAAGCAGGTTTTGCCTGAACCGTTAGGACCAGTGATCTGCCAATGCTCATTTTTATTAAGCGTAAAGTTTAGTTTGTCAAATACAGTTCGCCCATCGAAACGCACGAATCCATCTTTAAGCTGAATTAAGGTGTCGGGCAGTGAATCTAATTCACTGTTATGTACATTGCGGTTTGGTTCGTTTACGTTTAAATCATTAGCGTATTTGTTGTTCACATTAAGCGCAGCGGGTACATCAATATCATCAGACTCTAGCGCAAACCACGTACTTAATTCTGAGCGCAAGTCGGTATAACTGAGTTTGCATTCAGATTTCCACGTAATGGTTAAAGCATCCATGACAATTAACTGGGCTTGCATATTATTGGGAATATCTGAAAGTTTGTTGGCGGTTAGTACCAACGAGGCCTGTTGCTGAGATACAAGAAAATGACTAAACGCGCTAACAGCTTCAACATCTAAGCCTTCAAAGGGTTCGTCCATCAGAATAATAGTGGCATTACTTAACCATGCCAACATGATAATAATCTTGCGGGTTTCACCCGTCGAAAGTGAAAGAAACGCATTATCGAGTAAATGCTCAATTCTAAGAGTCGAGGCAAGCTCGTTGTAGTACGGATGATTTTGATAGTTGTCATTAGCGCGTGCGAATAGTTCGCGAACCTGCGTTGGCTCAGCTATTACGTCTAAAATATCCGCGCTGTCTTTTTGTTTTTCTTCTTCAATTAACGTTTGTTGTTTTAGAACCGATACCTCTGCAACAACCGAATTACATTCACGACTACCGCTTTTTGCCTTTCCGTTACCGGCAAGCGCGGAAATTAAGAGCGACTTCCCGCTACTATTTCTACCAGCAATTAGAAAGTGTGAAGGTGCGTTTTCAGCACAGAGTGATATCGAAAATGCCGGGGTAATATATTGATTAGAAAGCTTTGTTTGAAATTCGGAAAGGTACAACATTGATGATCGCGAAAAAATATGAAGTATCACTATTGTGAAGTTTTCTGTTTACCTGTCAATGGCGAATAAGACTTTGTGAAGACGGGACCAGCTGGTAACGTAGTCTTGTTAGATTATTGTTGCATTCAATGCTTGGGTTAAGGGAATAAATTAGTGAGCAAGATAGTTATTGTCACAGGAGCTAGTCGCGGCATTGGCGCTGCGACTGCTAGATTGTTGGGAAGAAACGATTATAAAGTTTGCGTAAATTATCTATCGGATAAAAACGCAGCGGATAGCGTGTGTGCCTCTATAGCTGACAATGGTGGTATTGCACTTGCTCATAAAGCCGATGTTTCTGACGAAGCGCAAGTGATAAACATGTTCGAATATGTAAGGAATCAATGGGGTGAGATAACACATCTAGTTAACAATGTGGGGGTTTTATTTACCAAAACTGAGTTAATTAACGTCAGTGCGGCACGTTTTACCAAAGTACTGAACACCAATGTGCTAAGCGCGTTCTTGTGTTCGAAGGCTTTTACCAAGCAAAACGTTTCGGGAGGCGCAATCGTCAATGTTTCTTCTATTGCCTCTCGTACCGGTGCTCCCTTTGAATATGTAGACTATGCGACGTCAAAAGGGGCGATGGACTCATTTACCAAAGGGCTTTCATTAGAACTTGCTGCACAAAATATTCGAGTGAACAGCGTAAGACCTGGTTTTATTAAAACAGACATTCACGCGGATGGCGGCGAACCCAGTAGAGTAGAGCGGTTGAGCCCACAAATCCCCATGCAGAGAGGAGGCTCGGCTGACGAGGTGGCGCAGACAATAGTCTGGCTTTTATCATCGCAGGCCTCTTATGTTACTGGGTCGTTTGTTGATGTGGCTGGTGGAAGATAATGCATAGGGTAACACTGAGAAATTTCGAAATAAGTGATGTAGACAGTTTGGTGGAAATTTTAAATCAACCGTCGGTCACCCAATACTTATCGACAAAAATTCCCTGCCCTTATACAAAAGAAGATGCCACGTGGTGGGTAGAACAGGGAAGTACTGAAGGCTTTATAAAAGCCATTGAATATGAGGGCAGGTTAGTAGGGTGTATTGGTGTCAACCCTGGTAACTTTGAATACGAAAGATCTGGAGAAGTCGGGTACTGGCTTTGTTCCTCTCATTGGCGAAAAGGTATTATGCGCCAAGCGCTGTGCCAAATCCTTGATATTACTTTTTCAAATTCAAATATTGAACGAATTTTTGCATGTGTTTTTTCGCCTAATAAAGCGTCACAGAAGTTATTGTTGGATGCTGGCTTTGAACCAGAAGCCATATTACGGCGCGCTATTTTCAAGAATGGACATTTTTACGATAGCCATATTTTTGCCACGTTGAGATAAGTTAAGCGTTACAGCACGGATGAAAGCTTTTATAGGTAAATACATACTTCATATTGATGGTATCGCAGGAACGAGTGTTGGTGTATTTCTCCCAAACACGTCTATTTTTGTAAAATTTACGGCTGTTTTCTAACCTTTTCCTGTAAAAATCTTACGTAAAAACTGAATTACCTACACATAATAATTCTGTTATCTAAGTTTTTCTATCTCTCAATTATGCAAATAAATCATATTTTTCAATAGATTGCGCTGACTATATTCCCTTGGCACTCGTTTTGCGACCTTGACTATGTGTTTATTTTCAAGGAAAGGAAAAATGGAGACCGAACATCGAACCGTTAAGCATACTACCCAGTTGCACCAGAGTAATTGTTTACATGTGCACGCTTTTGGTCGCTTCTCAGCGCATAGAAAGCGAGCTTTCAGCATGGCGAAAAAGCTCATTATTGTTGCTGCTACGTTCTGGGTACCCTTGGTAGGTGTTGCCTCGACCGTTTCCACTTCAACGGCAAAAGCGTCAGAAGAGAATGGCACTATTTCTGTTTTGCAAACCCAGTTAGAGCAAATGAAAAGAGCCTATGCTTTTTATTACTCTATTGCTCAACAGGGGGGCTGGGAAGCCTTAAACGAAGACGTGCTTCTTAAGCATGGCGCATTGAAAAAGCCTGAAACTGACGAAGCATTCACCCTCGGTGAAGACGAAGCTCAAGCTATAACTGCGTTGGTCTCCCGTTTGGGCAAAGAATATACCTCATTAAATACAAACTGTACGCACGCACTAACGTCGAGTAGTGCCGCGCCATGCGTTTACAATGAAGATGTAGAAGCCGCAGTGGAAGATTTTCAGCGACGTCATGGCCTTGTGGTAGACGGTATTGTTGGAAGAAAAACCCTTGCTGCCCTCAATGTGACCGCAAACGAGAAAGCGAAGCAACTAGCGCTAAATATTACGCGTTTAGAAATGTTCGAAGAAAAAGACAGCGATGCTTACGTGTTGGTAAACATTCCTGAATATCGCCTTCGTTATATTAGTCGAGGTGAGATAAAAGCCACGAAAGATGTGGTAGTCGGTAAACCGAGCTGGGCCACCCCTTCTTTTAGCGATCATATTGAAAAATTCGTAGTTAACCCAGAATGGCGTATTCCTCTTTCAATAGCGACAAAAGAAATTGCTCCGAAAGTAGCAGACAACCCTGACTACCTAGAAGAAAACAATATTGTTATTCGTAAAAATAGCTTTGTCGATGATGAGCTAGTCGACCCCAGTTCAATTGATTGGCAAAACATTAAGCCTTATCAGTTTGACCATTTTCTTGTAAAGCTACCGAGCGACAAAAATCCGTTAGGTAAGGTTAAATATCTTTTTCCAAATCGTCATGCGGTGTACGTGCATGACACGCCCTATCAACAGTGGTTCGACGAAACCAACCGCGCAGCGTCTCACGGCTGCATCAGACTGCAAGACCCTTTCTCTTTAGCACAGTTAATTGCAGAAGAGCAGGGCGTAGCAAGCTTAATGGATAATGTAATATCAGCCCGCGAATTAAAGCAGTCGAAAACCTTTCATCTTGAAGAGCCACTTCCTATTCATTTGGTCTACTGGACGGCATGGACCGATGAGAACGGAAAGGTGAACTTTAGAAACGATATTTATCAACGCGATAGACGTGACGCCGAGGCGCTCAATCAGGTCGCGTCTTTATAATAAAAGAGCAAACAAATAATGAAGGTAACAAAAGGTATGATGACAATGAGCGCTTTACTAGTGGCAATATTTAGCATGATTTCGGTACCGGCCATGCCTAGTTCAGATGAAAAAAACATTGATATGGCTATGGGGAAAGCTAATCAAGAAATGCCTCAAGCAGCCCCGCATGAGCCCGTTGTGGTTGAAAACAAAGATCACCTAGACGACGCTGAATTTAGTTTGAAAATCGATAACATTGTAGTGCCCTACAATGTGTTTTCGTTATTCGTGCTGCCTAATGAGGTGACCGAGCTTGAGATTATTTATCCGCAACCGAATAAAACCTATCAGCTGTTTGAAGATGGCGTGAAGATCGAAAAAATTGAGCCGATGACATGGCATTGGCAGGCCAAAGACTCACCAGGTGAGCAGCGTTTAGAGATAAGAAGTGAAGACGGACACGTTAATCTGATTTTGAATGTGTTTGTAATGATACCCGCAGAGGAAGTCCAAGGCGGACGCCTAAAATATTACCATATCGGGCCCTACCCAGATGAGAGTGAAATTAAAAATAAAGATGTTTACGTAGAGCCTGAAGGTTTTATTGAAGTAACTCAAAAGAACCGAGAGCTATTGTTGTCACCTCATTTCAAACTAAAGGAATTTACCAGTAAACAGCGTTCTGGTTATCCAAAGTTCGTGTATCTTCGTCCGTCTCTGCTTTTGAAGCTGGAAATGCTAAGAAGGGAAATGAACATAAACAACATTAATGTTTCAAATATGGTGATCATGAGCGGCTACAGAACTCCGCAATACAATAAAGCTATCGGCAACGTTAAATTTAGCCGACATGTCTATGGCGATGCTGCCGACATTTTTGTAGATAATGACGGTAACTACAGAATGGACGACTTAAACCAAGACGGAAAGATAAATATTAAAGATGCAGACGTTATGGCGGCCATGATTGGCGAGCTTAACAAACGCAGTGAATATAAGGGCTTAATTGGTGGTCTTGGTGTGTACGGACCAAAACCACATCGAGGGCCGTTTATCCATATTGATACCCGTGGGATCAAAGCGCGATGGAGAAAACCTTAAAACGAGGAAGCTAATTGCGACTTACGATGTCAGTCGCACAGTTACGGTTTATGTACTTTGTTTGAACTTCGGCTTGGCATCAAGCATGCCAAAGGTGTCAATACAGCACCTTAGGCATAAGCACGCTTTTTAGCTGGTCATTATTGTTGTAGCGGTAAATACGCTATTTCAGATTCAGTTACGTTAAAAGCGTTTCTCACTATCGAAATGTCTTTTTCTTCAACGATTGGGGCAAAAACATCAACTTTTTTAATTTTCTTCGGGCCCGTACTGATGCCGTTTCCGTCGCGACAAGAATTATTCGGTGTGCCGCGTGCTCGACTTGTGTGACGAGGGCAGTTATCTAAAACATCTGGTGCGTCGTTTAGCGCGAGCGCAGAACTTTGCTTAAAGATGAGCTTCCCTCCAAAGTAAATCTTTTCTTCAGCAAGGTTTAATGGAGGTAGTTGTCCTTCAAGAATATTCAACACCTGTTTTGTTCCGTCTGTTTCACAGCTGACTTTACCAAACTGATAATTTCCAGGCTTTAGCTCTACGGCGGCATAAGCACTTGTGTTATAGGTTAATGCATAAGCTTTTTCGCCAGACTCAGGCAATAATTCAATTTCAAGAGATTCGCAGCCTAAATTGCTTGCAAGTTGCAGAACATAGAGAGAGTTAGGGGGAGTAGTCGTGCTTGCTAACGTCGAGAATGGCGTTATACAGAGCAACGGCAAAGCGAATAAAGTACGCAACATAACCTATCCTTTTGTAATAAATGAAATTTGATATTAGCTGGTCAGATATCGTTCTACAAGGGAAAACATTAGTGACAAACTCTCTATATCATAAGGTTTGTCGTACAAATCTTGAGAGAAAAAGTATTTTGTTCACTAAGGTGAATCAGTCTCAACTTGATCTGTCTGATTAGAATATTTGAAATTAAACGGCAGAAAGAACAGATACCCACCTCTGAACAGGAATGCTTAGCCATTCCAGTTATCTTTGTTTCACTTAATTAGATCTTTTCTTAACAGTTTAGCAATGTGCCACATATCCTGATCACCGTAATATTTTAACGAATTTCCCGTATGAACTATTACTATTTGCAAGTCTGGTATGACGTAGATATTTTGACCAAGATTACCAGTTGCAAAAAACTGCTTTGTGCCATCGCAATTAACATGGCCCCACCAATGAAAACTGTAATATGTTCTCTCACACTTATTGCTATTGAACCAGTCTGGATAGATGTCCGGCGAAGAGCTAGAAATTTCAGAAAGGCTTTGCTTTACCCACGATGCTGATACTAACTGCTTTCTCTGCAACTCGCCGTTATTAAGATACAACATACCAAACCTCGCGTAATCAATAGCTCTAGCTATCAATCGGCTCGGCATGTATTCAAAACCAGACTCCCTGCTGTCTAGTGAGAAAAATGCATCGTATTCCATGATTTGCTGCCATAATTTTTCTTCCAGGTAATTAGAAACGGTTTTACCCGTAGCATTTTCAATAATCATTCCTAGAAAACTTGTATTGTAATTGTTGTATTCGAAAAGCTCTCCGGGGGCATTTTCAACTTCGATATCGTTGAGCAGCCTATCTCGCATATGATTGTGATAATATCCAATAGCCTCGTCGTGCCAAGGTGAATGAATATTGGTAAAAGGTATATAGTGAGTCGTATATTTCAATCCTGATCTCATTTCCAATAAATGGCGAATAGTGATGCTATTAAACCTAATGTCTCGCTCAGCCAAAATCGGTATGTATTTTACAATTGAGTCATCAACACTTTCGATAACGCCTTCATCAATCGCTACCCCAATTAAAAACGATATAAATGACTTAGCCATTGATTGAGAGTGAAAATAGGATTCCCTTGAAAAACCATTAAAGTATTTCTCGTAGAGAATTTCGTCGTTACGAATGACGATAAGAGACGTAGTTTGAGACTTCAGAACCCAGTCGTCGAAAGAATCAAAACCAGATACTTCTAGTCGTCTGTCAAATAGCGACTCAATATATTGCTCTCGGGATTTCGATTGGAATTTTGATGGTGAACTACTCTCTTCAATCGAACGCTTAGGGAAGAATTGATAATCGTTAATATCTGCAACATGCATTGTTACTAAACGAAAAACATACGTTGGTGAATATTGTATGGAGAGCAGTAATGCAAATGCGCAGACAAAAGCAAAAAAGAATATCGTTAACGACATTACTAATTTTCTCATAAACATTCCCTATTACTCTCTTTTTGTCCCATCAAAATAATACGCGATTACCAATATCTGTAAACTATTCGGTCGCCAACCCAATGAAAGAAATAGCAAATTTGGTCCAAGAGAGTGTCCGCGTATTGTTTGAAGCGGACATGCGAGTAGAAAATATCCAATATCCGCTCCCGCTATCAGCTGGTTTAAACGCGTTAATATCCAAGGGTTTCTGTTCCCGGCTGCCGATGAGTGCCAAAATCTGGCGGTCACGAACACGCATACTAAGGGAATGTTTGTACGTAAACTAGACGGCTAACACTCTTCCTATGAAAACAGAGATAATGGTTTTTCATGGGGAAACGGGTATTACTATGAAGCCTCAGTAATAAGCTGTCATGCAAGTGAATGATTATGGAAGAGATTCAAAGACTAAATTTAATCCTTGAAGCTGTAAATTATTGTAAGAAAGTTAGAGATATGGGGATGCCTTCAGCCGCTTATTCGAAAGCCCTTCGTGAGCCTATTCACTTTCTATGGGAAGTTAAGGATGGCCCAAAATTTAAAGTGGCAAAATATTGGTCGCAAAATGCAGTTGGGCTCGTGAACGGAAATAATGAAATTGTGTACGATCATCCAAATCGTGTAATCAAGGATAGGACCGTTCTAGCTCGTTTTTAATTGACTTTTAAAAAAAAGGGGTAACTGTTTTTAACCTAAATGGTTTAGGTTTGTAAAACAGTAAATAAGGAAAAAACATGAAGATAGTTGACGGAGTATTAGCATTTGTTTTTGTACTGTTATTGGTTGTAAGTACGACAGCGAAAAGTGAGGTAAAGGTTTCCAACAGTAAAGATAAGTATTGCTCACTTGTAAGTTATGAGTTTATATCGAAAGATTCAGAAATTTACGATTCTGTAGAATTCGATACTACAATGGAAACAACAGCTCTAAGTCACTTGGACCGGACTCTTCCAGTTCAAGTGATTTACGAGATAGAGCGCTGCAGTCTGTCGCGCGATAATTCTATAAACTCTTTGCCCTTGCCCGATATGCCTGAAGACGGTGATACCAGGACCGTTGTACAAGAACGTGGCAACGTCAGAACCGAATACGATCAAATATACATTGGTGGTTGGGTAACTATTGCCATTAGACGGACATTAATTACGCCTCCTGTTGTCACTCCTCCCCCTGAAACAATCGATAATTAGCGAACTAAAGCTACTTTCCAAATGTACGAGCTCTTCACAGCTGCTTCTTTTTAAACATTCTCCGCAATAAATTCTGTACCAAGGTCCGTATGTAAACGCTGTGGGAGAAATGGTATTTTTGATACAACCGGTGTTTCCGCTTTCTTATTTTTTGAGGTTAACATGAATATTTCTTTTACTGATTTTTTGTCTGAGTTCACATTTTCTTTCGGGTTGTACATCGTTTACGTCAACGCCATTAACTTTGTTCAGACGTCTAAATTCGCGCTTGTTTTTGATGGAGACATCATTCCGTTTTTTCTCATTTTTTCGCTGTGTAAGTTGTATTCACAAAAACGATGTAGAAAACGAGTAACCTTTGAATAAAAAATGACGTACCAATAAGACAACCAAAGACTAGCGCAAGGGCCTTATGGCAAATTTAACCTAAAGTGCTACTTTTCTAGTGTTATCGGCAGCATCCTGTCAGTAGGGTGGCAACTCGCCTCCGCTTAATATCAGTAACTATCAACCGAAGGGGTGTTTACCCGCACACGCTATTAGCGTTATTTAGCGAGATTTTTACGCAATCGCTTTCAATATTTAGCTTGTGGTAATCGTTTGGTGTGAATATTGCAGTGAGCAGTTCAGACGTCGGTCCGCGTACAACCAGTACATTGTATTTAGGGTGGTTGATGCGGCTTTCCGATAGAAATTTGACGTTTTTCACTGGATATGTGTAATGAAAAGTATGACAAAACATAGCACTCACGCTTTACTGTCAGAAAATAGTCGCCGGATAATGAAGACCTTAGCGTATACCATGCTAACTGTTGGATTACTGGCGGGGTGCTCTTCATCTGATGAAGCGCAAAGTCAATCAACTCAGTTTGACGTAGACAACGTGGCGGCGTTAGGCAATGTTGAATACCATACATATATGCTCGCTAATGAGTTGTTTGCCGGTGTTCGCCCAGCACGTCAATCAAGGTACGCAGTGGCCGGTTTTGTACCGGTAGATACTTTGCGTTATGACGCAGAACATCAACATCCTTTAATGCTTCTCGGCCATCAACTAGAGCAAGGCATGATTACAGAAGCTACAAAAAGAGGTTTTTCTACTCGAGAATTCAAGCTCTCGAATAACATTATTGTGGATGATGAGAGTGACAGAGTGTTGACTCGTAACCTAGAGCAGCTCTCAGATGTGGAACGGGTCGATTTTTACATTACAGGTACACTGCTTTATCAAGAAGCGGGCGCAATCGTTAATGCTCGCGTTATAGATTCGAGAACAAAAGACGTGGTTGCCGCGGCAACACGCTTTTTTCCGGCCGAATTGTTTTGGCAAGAAGAACGAGTAACAACCAGAAACGGCAAGCTATATAGAACAGAAGGTATGAGGTAACTCCATGAAAACACGTAATTTGCAAATGGCGCTTACATTTAGTGCCTCATTGTTGACGATGACTGGGTGTTCGATGATGGTAAATGACGAAGAAGTCACAGAGAGCGTTGTTGAGCGTCCTGCGATGAATGTTATTGATGTTACCGCAGCCGATCGTGATTCGAATTATACTAGCAACAGCAGTAAAGAGAGCCAAAACGAACAAGCAGATGCATACGGCGCAATGGGTCAGCCTCCGATGTATTCCAGTGTTCAGGGCGCTTACAAAGGGCGACCGCTAACTAAGCATATTGGCGATTATGTAAAAAACATGACGCAAGATCTTATCTCTAATATGGAATACGTTAACGACAAAACGCCTATTGGGATCACTCACTTTGCATTGCTAGATACTGACTTGAAAAAAACGGACTTGTTAGGCAGGCAAATGGCTGAATCGTTTGTTCATGAGTTACATAAGTTTCGTGTACCTGTAATAGACTTTAAAGCGACAGAATACATCAGGATCACCGAAGAGGGCGATTTTGTGCTCAGCCGAGACTATTTGGAGCTAAGCAGCAGTTTACCTATCGAATATGTGTTAACCGGCACAATGACAAAGCATCAAGGTGGCGTTTTGGTTAATGCGCGCATACTTGGCGTTGAATCTCGTGCAGTGGTCGCGACTGCGCAGATGTTAGTTCCTTTTTATGTAGTAGATGCACTTATTCCAAGCGATGGCAGCCACAGTGGTGATATGCGCGATGGCGTTCGTCTCAGCCGAGGGTAGGGCATTATGTTGATTACTAACGTGTTTAAAAACGTACTCCCGTGTTTGTTGATTTCAACAATTGCGGCATTAGGCGGGTGCGCTAGCTTTTCTGACAACGCTGAATATGTAGAGCCAGTAAATCCTTCTGGTCTTGTATATCGGCCTGATTCAAGAGACAGGGCAGCAAGTCAAATAGTCGATGTAGATCCTGGCTACAGAGACCCGCTTCACTATGGTTTTTCACCCGCCCAAACACATAAACGCTTAAACGATTATGCGTCTCAATTGGCTATGGGGCTTATGGAAAACGCGACTCGACTATCCCAGCAAGACATGGTTGGAGTCGCGAGCTTTGTGAGGCTAAATCAATCGCTCGGTGAGAGCACCGTGTTGGGAAATCAACTCTCTGAATACCTTATCACCGAACTGCAAGATTTTGGCCTTGCAATTGTAGACTTCAAACTGATGGGCGGCATCACGGTAACCCCAGTAGGGGATTTTGTGTTAACGCGCAGTGGCGAGGCTTTAGCTAAACAAGTAGAAATGGATCACGTAGTTACGGGAACGATTATTGAAGGCGAGCGTGGCGTAAGGGTGAATGCGCGCATTGTATCGCTAAAAAACAAGCAAGTAGTTGCAAGTGCTGCTGTCTTCATCCCTGCTTTCGTTGTTATGGATCTAAACAAGATGGCTAGCGTTAACTAGCCATCATAGGGGCACTTTATGCACGGTATCGGTGTCAGGCTTTATACGGTTTGACCCCTTATCGCTTCGCGAGTCATAAAGCGGCTTGTGTTGACTGCATTGAGCAAATCATTACTTAAAGGCAACGGCTCTTTGCATAAACTGCCCACCAACACCTCTGCCATTAACGGCGCTGTGGTTAACCCTCGTGAGCCCAAGCAGGTTAAAGTAGAAACTACGCTGCTTGGCAACACCGGTGCGCTCGTCAACGGCTTGCCCACACCTAGTACAGTGTAGTGCTCTTTCATTAAATGAAAGTTATGTAGCGCGCCAACAACAGGCTGGTGGTCGGGCGAACCTAAGCGCGTTGCTGCTCTGGCGTTACCGTCGTGCTGTAAAGCCTGCACTATGTCGGTGTTCGCCAGCGCCTGTTCGTGTGTGGCGAGATTCATTGCGGTTTCATCGCCTCGCACATCGGTACATAAGTCGTTTTTAACGTAGGTTGACCCTAAAGCATGCCTACCTTCAAATGCCGGAGTCATGTACCCTTTGTGGCACAATACAGTGTTAAGCTGTTTTATTGGCATTTGGGTTGGTACAGCTTCAACCTGACCGCGAACAGGGCGAAGGGAGAGGCTGTCAAAATCGCTAGCGTTTACCGCACCTGCACCAAGGGCAAGGATAAGGTGATCGGCCGTAATAACTTCTTCATTCTCAGCGCTACCTAAGTCAAAACGAATCTGAACCCGCTGCTTTGTTGTCTCAATTGCCTCATGAGAGACATAAGTATGATTGGGTTTCAATTCGAGTTTGCCGCTTTGCAATGCTTGTTCAATTATTGCGTTTACTAACTGAGGTGGAGAAAGCCATCCGCCCAAGCCAATGTATAACCCTGAATAGGGAAGGGGCAGGTTAGCAATATCGCTCACTTCTTTGCTGTTCACGGGCTTAATCAACGCCTCAGGCCATACGTCGGCTGCTGCTAGTTTACTTTGCCGCTCTGCTACTTTTTCGTTAAAGCTTAACTGAATAACACCACAGAAATCGTGGGCAACGTTGGTTAGGCCATTAGCTTGTGCATGTGCAATAACGTGGTTGTATGCTTGTCTAGCATACAAAAAGCTGTGCGCCTGAATGCGGCTGGCAATACTTGCTTCGCTATGAAGCTGTGGATAAAAGCCGCCTTGTGGGTTGCCAGATGCGCCGCTTGCAAGTAAATCACCATCAAAATATAACGTGGTGCTAATGCCGCGCTTTACTAACGCCAGGCATGCTGTAGCTGCTGCAAGGCCAGAGCCTACTACTACAACTTTACTTGTTTTATCTAAACTGTCGTCAGCGTACCTGTAATAGGGGCCAGCGGGTAGGCGAAGTTTATGCTGCACATTCTCATTGTCTTGGTCAAAAACGCCTGTCAGCATGTCGCGCTTTCGGCCAAAACCATTACGTTTTTTTATGGTAAAACCCACACCTGCAAGCCCTCGTTTAACGATGCCTGCAGCGGTAAATGTGCCAAAGGTTGTACCTGTTTTTGACAAGCGAGCCATTTGACTAAATAAAGCATCGGTCCACATATCGGGGTTTTTGCTAGGTGCAAAGCCATCTAAAAACCAGGCATCGACTAGTCCACTTACAGGGGAATGCCACTGAGGTAAGAGCTCGTGAACATCACCAATCCACAAGTCGAGCGTGGTTGAGTGGCTATCAAAGTTTAGGCGATGGCAGCCTTCAAGGCCCATAGGATAAAGTGAAGCGAGTGCATCCGCCTCTTCTTTAAGGGCAGGAAATGCTTCTAGCGCACGCTGCATATCCTGTTGAGGCAGAGGAAACTTTTCCGTAGTGATAAAATACAAGCGTTTTAGCGGGTGGTCAGGGTTCGCGGCTTTAAATTCGTTGAAGGCGCGCATGGCAACCAAGAAATTTAGCCCAGTTCCAAAACCTGTTTCAGCGATGACAAAAGTAGGGGTGTGCCACTGTTGCCAGCGCTCAAGAAGGTCGTTGCCTGCAATAAAAACGTGTTGGGTTTCGTCAATTCCGCTGTCGTTAGAAAAATAAACGTCGTCAAAATGGTCGGCGACAGGCGTACCGCTCTCATTAAAATGAACCTGTGCATGCTTAGATTTCACTGTTTATTTTTCTCCTTTTTTGCCGTTCTGGTGTTGGCACCCTAAATTGAGGGCAGTGTTTACTACTTCAACACCTTGCCCATTCGATGCTTGCTCTGCAAAGTCAGGGGGATTTCGCTGTGTTGATGAACAAGACATTTCTGTGAGTGTTGAAAAGTGCGAGGTAACTTTACTCGTCACGCGCTGTGTGCCAAGCATACCGCCTACGGTAACCCAAGAACCGTTAACGTTAATTAATCCGCGATGATCCATCGTAGGCGCTTCAGCTTCTGTTTTCGAGATAACCCAAGTGCCTTCGGCTAAATCAAAGGTCCATATGGCTTCATCAGCAGTTGAAGGCTCACCGTTATAACCAATACCATTGTAGTTATACGGATTTGTTGAACCGCCCACAAAATGAATTTTGTTAGTGGCTTCATCGCCAGCAGCGGCCATGCGATAGCGCGCAGTACCTGTTGGATGGTCAAGTGTACGCCAATCAATCTTAAAAGGGTTTTGCTTATCAATTACGCCTTTAAAGCAGGCCGTTTCTGCAGCAAAGCTACGGCGTTTATCACTGTGCGGTGTTACAGAAACGCCGTCACAAATTATCATAATATTATCGACGATACCGCCAGCTTGACCGAATACCGGTTTCCCTAAGAATGGGCTAGCCTGTTGCCATTTTTTAGTTTGCGTATCATAAACCTGTACAAGATTTACGTTGCCATCGTTGTGCCAGCCTGAAACTAAGTATACGTAGCGGTCTTGATAGACCAACGCAGTTGCATCATCAACAGGGACGGGCATAGGCGCCAATAGCGTATATTGCCCAGTTACAGGAGCGTATTTATAAACATCTGGCGTACTAATTTCATTATGGTCTTCATCAACCGTGTAACCGCCAAAAATATAAATGCTGTCATCAACGCCCACTGCTACTGAGGCTAAACGGCCTTTCAGCGCAAGGCTGGATGGAACTGGGGGAAGGGCTTGCCACTGCAAAGGTTTATCTTTGTTGTTGATAACAAGCTGCCAAGCACGATTATGCACGTCTTTATAGGTTTTGCCTTTGCTCAGTCCCATGAAACTAACTACATATTGCGTGTCGTTTATGGTTATAGACGCTACCGCATTGTTTGAAACTGGCTCTGGAAGTGCGGGAAGGCTAACAGGCGCAGCCGTTGCTGCGACAGTCGCTGTACAAGCAATGATAAAGGCAGCCACCACAAAAGAAAGTCGCGGTACCGCACTTTGGAAAATGCGTAGAGCAATGGTTCTTGGCTTTTTTAATAACACAGCAGTCTTCAGTTTTATCTAAATTTCGAACGTTTGGCCGCGTATTCTACCTGTCGCCTTTTTGTTTTTCCGCAAAAGTTTATGTTAAGGCCAATTTGAATGTTTTGTGAAGGTATAAATTAACGCTGGTCATGACCCTGTGCATTCGTGGTACATTGGACTTATTAGAATAAAAAATAAGTAGCCGCAGACGGTAAAAATGATAAAAGAAAGGAACTGGGAAACCTCCTGTTTGTAAACATAAGCCCGGTACTAAGGCAGTTGCTGCAACGCTGACGTTTAACTAATTCCTGTGGGGCAATCGGCAGAGCAGACCACTTTACCATTCAAAATCGTTACCATAAGCCGCAACAACGCAAAGGGTAAACTATGAGAAGAGCAGTTATCACCGGTCTTGGTATTGTATCAAGCATCGGCGTAAATAAAGAAGACGTACTTGCTTCACTTAAAGCGGGTAAGTCTGGAATTACATTTTCAGAACAGTTCGCCGAAATGGGCCTTCGCAGCCAGGTTTGGGGCAACATCGACATCGATTTAAAAGAGCACATCGACCGTAAAGCCATGCGTTTTATGGGCGATGCGGCAGGCTACGCATACGTAGCGATGCAGCAAGCCATTGCAGACTCTGGTTTAGAAGAAAGCGACATTTCAAACGAGCGCACAGGAATTATTGCTGGCTCAGGTGGCGCGTCTTCTGAAAACCAAGTGCTTTCTGCAGACATTCTTCGCGAAAAGGGCGTTAAGCGTGTGGGACCATACATGGTACCTCGCTGTATGGCGTCTACGGTATCGGCTTGCTTAGCTACACCGTTTAAAATTCGCGGCGTGAACTATTCAATTGCTTCTGCCTGTGCAACCAGTGCTCACTGTATTGGCAATGCGCTAGAGCTTATTCAACTTGGTAAGCAAGACGTAGTATTCGCCGGTGGCGGTGAAGAGCTACATTGGTCACTATCAAGCCAGTTTGACGCTATGGGCGCACTAAGCTCTAAATATAACGACAATCCAGCTGTGGCATCACGTACTTATGACGCAGCACGCGACGGCTTTGTAAGTTCTGGCGGCGGCGGTATGGTTGTTGTTGAAGAACTTGAGCACGCGCTTGCACGCGGCGCAAAGATCTACGGTGAAGTTGTAGGTTACGGCGCTACTTCAGACGGTTTTGACATGGTTGCACCGTCGGGTGAAGGCGCAATTCGCTGTATGAAAATGGCAATGCAAAATATCGATGCACCCATCGATTACTTGAATACCCACGGCACATCAACGCCAGTAGGTGACGTGAAAGAACTTGCCGCTATTCAAGAAGTGTTTGGTCAAGCAGGTGTGCCAATTAGTGCAACCAAGTCGCTAACCGGTCACGCATTGGGTGCAGCAGGTGTTAACGAAGCTATTTACAGCTTGTTGATGATGGAGAATAACTTTATTGCGCCATCAATTAATATCGACACGCTGGACGACGCGGCAAAAGGGCTAGATATTGTTACCGAAGCACGTGAAGCAACGTTGAATACTATTATGTCAAACAGCTTTGGCTTTGGCGGTACTAACGCAACGCTTGTTATGCAGCGTTACAACGGTTAATTCAAACCGCTTAAACCGGTAAGCTTTTTTTGCTTCTGTAAGAAGCTTTAAAAAACAAAAGGGCGTAAAACTGAGCACCGTGGGTGTTTGTGTTTACGCCCTTTTTTATTGCTATTTTTCAATTAAATTTGCATGTTAAAAGCGACTAGTTACGTAATTGTAATCGACGGTTTTGCGAAACCTCAGATGCATCATATCTAGATTCAATGCAATCTAATGTTTCTTTTGATTTCTAGATATGGGATGGTTGTTTGTCTGCAGGGCTTAAACCTGACATGATTGCGAAAGCTTGTGTTTGGTGATTAGGGAAAAATATGCAGGGAGCGTTTTAGGACAGCATCATGGGCAGAAACAAAATTTATATTCTATCGTTTATTATCGGCATCAGTGCCATTGTATTTTTGAACGTAAACGCGTTCGAAGAAAGAGATTCCGATGAGGAAATGTTAAATGAAAAGCCGTTGAGTAGTTCGGAAGCTCAGCCAACTTTTCGAGATGCATTATTTAAAAGCATTGAAGCCGAAATTACCGCAGTACCATCACAGGCATTGGAAAAACAAATTAAGTCTCTGGCAGAAAAAACGCTTAATAAATACATGGATATAGTTGCGATTACTGGTCACTCTGAATATCAGAGCTTATCTTATGAGGACGAATGGTGTGATGCTCACGTAGATTTGCGCAAAGAAGAATATCAGTATGCAATGATGCAACAGCGTGAGTTTAAGGGCCGGAGAGATACATTTACGTATAGCACACCAAACGATGAGCACAATATTTTTAGAGGGATAGATGTTCCTAGTGATGTATTAGACGGCTCTGGGACAAGTTATATCTATTCAGAGATGAATGCTGAAGAACTTATGCAGTTGGCGAAGAAAGATGATGTTTCGGCATTAGCTGAAATATTGAGACGTGACAGTTCTCGGGAAACCCAGCATTGGGCATCTGAAAGATTAATAATACTTGGCGATGTTGGTCGCGGCTTAGTTAGTGTTGTGGGTTCTTTCCTTGCGTTAGCAAGCGTTTACGATGACATAGAATTTAAGCAGAAAAATTTTTTAAATGCTCTGGAAATGGTTGAGTATGGTTTATTGCGCAAAAGTACATCTGCGTTTAGGGGGTTTCTGCTCACGATAACTGACGAAAGCGGTAGGCCTAGAAAAGGTTTTGAGTTTATCTCTGAAATCGACCCGAACGAAATAGAAAAGATAAAGACTAGAGCTGCACAGCGGTACGATATAATTAATCAACTAAGATTAAATGAGAATCGTTCTTCGCTTTCGGATATAGATGAGGGTCGAGAACTTGAAGATATGTACAACGAAGAACTATATTTTCTTTACTCTAGCTATAACAATCAAGCAAACACATCACTTATCCCAGCACATTGGAAAGAAAGTTATTTACTGAAAAATAGTTGTGTTGAACGCAAACTGGCAAGCGAACATTTTTTTGATACGTACTTACCAAAAGTTCAAGAAGAAATAAATTTATTGCTAGCGAATGCTAAAAACAACCTCAATCATTAAGATACCGTGCATATCTTTAAGCGATAAATAATGCGCGTTTTTTTCCAACAGACTCGCTAAAACCGATACCTTTGTCCTGGTTGGCATGTGCCCATAGCACGGCTAGGCGTCTTTAGACGTATCGCAGCCGATATGGGTGTAGCAGAGCGCCACAATCTCTCTCATTTTCACTTTTATATGTTATTTCTCAAGGACGTTCTCACAGAAGAACGCGGGCAAACCAAATTCAAGCGCGTTAAAGCGCTAAGTCATAGCGTTATCCAAAATCGATGTTTGATCATTCATCCGTGCCGCTGAATTTTTCTTCTATTAAAACATCAGACCGAGAAATCAATGCTTTTCTATATCGAATAAAAAATTTTTTATTGGAAAAATAAACGCCATTTTCTGGGTAGTTAAGATTTGCTACATGCCAACAATAGAGAGTATTCATTTAATAACAGTGTATTTTCTATGGCCAAGTCAAAACGCTTTAGTACAGCGCAAGACTTTGAATTGCAGCTTAACCTTATTATTGAAGGGCTTATTGACTACCACAGTCGTTTGCCGGAGCTAGAAAAAAAGGACATACAGGTTTCAGAAATCGCTGAGAAGCTTGATGTTTCAACCAATACGCTCAGGCGCTGGTGCCAAGAATTTTCTGGCGTTTCAGCGCGAGAGTTTTTGGCTATCTATCGCGTAGAGAAAGCAAAATTACTACTTAAAAGTGGCTTCAAATCTTCTGATGTTGCTCACCAGCTTGCTTTTACTGAACACAAAACGTTTTCAGCTTTGTTTAAGCGTCATGCTCATAAAACCCCATCAAATTTCGCGAATTCTTTGTTTAGTGCTGGCCTAGTCCGACCGAACTAAATGTAATTAACAGGGCATGTAAGGAAATTAAAATGAACAAAAAAGCTTTGACTCTTGGGTTAATCCTATCTTCTGTCGTCTTATCAGTCTACGCTGGTGTTTCTAACATAAGAAGTAACGGCAATATCAGCGGCGTACCTTCCTATCTTGTTGAATGTTCCTCTGGTAGCAGTTATGTCATTTATAAGAAAAACGGCACCTGGTATAGCGGTGGAATCGGCCACATGGGCAATAAATATGACTCATGGTCGAAGAATGACGTCGCTAAATACCTTTGCAGTTAATCGGTAAAATATAGCAGCCTTTCCACTTGAGGCTGCTATATCTGATACTGCTGAAATAACTGCTTCTATAGATACTTTGAGGCTTCAACAAGTACAGTCTTTGCTCGTTGAGTTTCTAAGTGTTCTTCTCCTACCAGACCCAGCTGATATTCATAAGCGACTTTAGCAAGGTCATGAGCCTGTTGATATTTGCCTTGCTGTAAATAAAGGTCTGCCAGAATCCGATTAAACCCTTGGGTCGAAAAACTCTCATCGCCATACCCCTTCTTGGCAATGCGTAGTGCCTCTTGTATTTCCAAAACAGCGCTATCAATTCTATTGAGATGTTTATACGTCAGCGCTTTCTGGGAGTAAAAACCAGTCAGAGATGTGTGATCTTGAGGGTAGGCTTTCAATGCTATTTTTTGCGCTTCATCAGTCAGTTCAAGGGCTTTCTCATAATCGCCTTTATAACGATTCATTCTCGCTATCGATAACAGACTTTTGGAAACGTGACGGCTTTTCATACCAAAAATGGCAACGTTAATATCGTGCCGCTTATAGTAATAATCTTCTGCTAACTGATAGTCTCCCTGTTCAACCGCTATATTCGCTAAATTACCATAGGTCGTCGCCAGGTTGCTTTTATTTGCAAGTTCATTGGTTAGCCCAATTTCAAGTGCCTTATTGAGGTACTCCTTACCTTTTTCAAACTCCGTGATATGTTTATAGAGAACCCCGAGCCCATTGTATAAATTTATATAATTAGCATGACCTTCCGGTAAAAAGGTTTTAAAAATGTCATCGGCTTCCAGAAGCGCTGCAATGGCTTCTCTTGGTTCAGATAACGCTTTGTGCGCATGCGCTTTATTAAAAAGAGAATCGACATACTCTGAGCCACTGTAAGGTGCGAACTGCTTATGGATTTCAATGGCTTTGTCGGCATATTCTAACGCTAAAGGGTAAGTACCCATCGTATGATAAAAATACGACATCAAATTATAATTTATTGCGGTAGCAGGGTGGTTATCACCAAACATGCCTTTATCTAATTCGAGTACTTTGAGATAAATCTCTTCTGCATCATCAAACCTGTCTAACTCCTCCATTGCGCTGCCATAATTGTGATAAATATTAGACAATAAGGACTTATCGCCAAGAGTGTTAGTGGTGTAAATTGATAACGCCGCTTGGGAGTGCTCTAATGATTTTTCATAGTTCGGCACACGAAAATATAACATGCTTAGGTGAACGTTGATGGTGGTTTCCAATGTCACATCATTGTTACGCCGCGCAAACGCCAACAGGCTTGAATATATATTTTTAGATTCCTCAAACTCGCTTAATTTTTGGTACGTGTCTGCCTCTAATAAACGAATCTCAACATAGAGTTCCTTTTGCCCTCTTTTATCAGTTATGAGCAATGCATCAGCGATGTTCTTCAGTGCTACATCGTAATTTAAAGCCCTCTCAGCCAAGTTAGCCTGCAAAAATAGCTTCTCTGATAGTATGAAAGGGTTGTTACTATCAACACTGCCTAACAGAGCTTTAGCTTTGTCAAACGAACCTATACCTAAGAAGGCATTTACCAAAGACAATTTTACCCGGTCCTCACTTTCTGTGTGCAATTGGGTATTGGCTTCCAATTTAGTCAGGGCATTATTAAGCACATCCTCTACTGAAATGCCTTTTTCTTGATTCTCGTAAGGTGATGAATATTCAAAAACACTTTCCAGAAAGGTAATGTTTTGCTCTGCAATTTGTTTTTCTATGATGAGTTGCTTGTTTTGAAAGAAGATCAAAACTGCACCGACTACCGACAAGCTAAATAACGCCGCCGTGCTTAAGCTTGAAACAGGGTTGCGGGCGACAAGCTTTCTTAATCTGTAAAAAAAACCGCCCTTCATGGTGACTAATGGCTCATTGTTTTTTAAAGAATTGAGTTCTTGTTCAAGAATAAAAACCGAAGGAATTTGCGTTTGACTATCTGAGCTCAGCGCACTGCTCAGTAATGTTTCAAGTTCCTTTGATGGTGTCTTGCCATTATTAAGGATCTTCTTAGAAATCATGCCTAATGCATAAATATCAGTTGCTACCGTTAATTTTTTGCCGTCAAGTTGTTCCGGACTGGCAAATTCACGACTAGCGGCTTTCAATTTTACCGAGTCGTCATATTCATTTAAGGACTGCGCAATACCAAAGTCCATCAACTTGGGCTCACCATGGGTATTCACTAGAATATTGGAGGGTTTGATATCGGCATGTATGATCATATTCTGGTGCGCTAGGCCCACCGCGTTACAAACCTTGATTAATAATCCTAATCTTGCTTTGTGGGATACTTCTTCCTTTAGGCAATATTCATCCAATGGCACCCCATCAACAAACTCCATTACCATATAAGGCAGGTTTTCCTCTGTCTTATCAACGGTATAAATTTTGGCGATATTAACGTGGTCAAGATTCGCTAAATGCTGTGCTTCGTTTAATAAAAAGTCTTCGCCGGCCAGTGCGACAATTGAAGGATATACAAATTTTACAGCAACCCTCTGTTCAAGCTGGCCGTCATTACGCTCGCCAAGGTAAACTGCGCCCATTCCTCCTTGACCGAGCTTTTTAGTAAGTTGATAAACGCCTACCTGCTTTCCAACCAGTTTATGTATTACGCTGTCGTCGACCAACAGTTCTGCCTGCTTACCGATGATGGCATTAAAGGTGGTTTGCTCTTTATTAGCTTCGTGCGCAGCGATTAATGCCATAACGTCGGCGTAAAAAGCATGGTTTTCATCTAAAAAATTGGAGAGATTTTCGCTCATTCGTTGCTCATCGAGCATCAACAAATACTGAAACAGCGCCAGAGAGGTATCAAAGTTCATGGTTGTCCTTATTATTATGAGTCCATTTGGCACTGGGTACGCAAATAAGCTTTTGCCACGGAAAGTTCGTTATAGATAGTGGATTTTTCGATAGTAAGTTCGGTACTTATTGCCGGTATGTCATAGCCCAGAAAATAGTGCAGCAACGCCACCCGATAAGATCTCGGTGCTATTTTTGAAAGCTCAGACAGGGCGTTATCAAAGTTAATGTAGGGCTGAGGATCATCCGGCAGAGCGATAATGTCAGTAAAGTGCTCATTATTGCCGCTTCTCTTTTTGGCCTGCTTAGCTTTAATGTCATCGAGTAACATCCAGCGCACAAACGAAGCCAGCGAGAGATAAAACTGTTCACGGTTATCATATATCTCTTGCGGTGGAGAGAGTTGAACCAGCACTTCATGCAGTAAAGACGTGGTATTAGGCAGTTGTTCGAGAAAGGTTTCAGAGCGGCTTTTATTGGTTAATTGTTTTTTTACAATACCTTTTAAATGGAAGTAAATGATACTCCTCAGCTGATTTGCACTGTTGAGATCGTTATGTATAACCCACTCATTGATCAGCTCTGTAACAGGTTGATGCTGTTCTAAATTCAAGTTCATACTACCCAAACTACCGTTAACTTCGTACCAGTTATAGGTACTAGTGACATCCGTATAACGAGTAAAAAGGGCGTATTATTGGCTGGTATGTACCGGGTGAGGCGCTCTGCGTGTAATTTGGATACAGCAAATCCCTGCTTAAAACATCTTCCATACATTGCTGATATTGCTTATTTTTATTCTTCAACGGGGCGAAAATCTAGTTGTAGCACGAATTTTATGCAGATTGTAGAGTTTATAAACTAAAGTATGAAGAACGGACTAATTGTATAAATATAGAACGGGGCACAGCGCCTCGGTGTGCCGGTGAACATAGATATGATGTCGCCTATCCGTTTAAACTGCATGATAGGGTGCGTCAGCTCTAATGCGGCAATGGCTGTTAAACGCTTTACACCACGTAAGCCATCACGACACATTCAGCGACTATACCATTCAAGGTGACTTCGACTTTAGTGCATCAGCTACACATACCTACCATCACTTGAATACGCAAAAGGTAATTCGCTAAAAAAGCAGCGAATACAGTTGATGAAGTTTTCTTCCAACATGTTTACCAGTAACTTTTTGAGAAATATCCGCAGCGAGAGAAAACTCAGATGGTGGCGTTTGGCGTCTGCGAAGCTTCTACAATCCCATGACTTGAGGAGCCAGGGCAAACCTGCGTTTACGTTCAATTTTTTGTCTATTGAACAGATAAAAGTCAATATTTCAATCTCTACGAGCAGTTAGATTTTAGCTAAAATTACTTTGAATCACTAACGAACTTGCACCAAGATGATACAGTGACGAAGTATAGGGTAAAGTTATAGTTGTTCTTATATGTGGTTAGAAAAATTACGTTTACCAGACCTGTTAGAAAAGTGAAATAGTAGACTGTTAGTCTTTGAAACATAAAAAAATAGCTGGGTAACCTTGTACCAGAGCCAAATAATAAGAGTGAATATTATGCGTATAAGACAATTAGCAACGCATCTGAAACAGCAAAATTGGATAGCTGTCGTTCTCGATTTTTTAATTGTAGTAAGCGGGATTTTTGTTGGTTTGCTGGCCAGTGAATGGAATCAATCTAGGTTGGATGAGCAGCAACAAGTCAAGCTGGTGCAGCGACTTTACGATGAAATTAACACTTCTATCGAAAGCAGTGATGATTTATTGGCAAAGGTTACAGCCAGTGCTAAATCCGGTAAGGAATGCCTCGATAAGATCTATAATAAAACGCTGACAAAGGAGGAAGCCAACACGTTTATGGATGACTGCTTTTTGCCCCATATGTACAGTGAATTGGTGATCGCTTCTCGATTAACACTCCCTTCCTTATTAGAGATCGTGAATTCTGGGTCATTTAAACAAATTTCTGATTCAGGGCTTCGGGCGCAGATTTCTGCCTATATTCAGGAAGTGGAACAAGCGAAAGAACAGGAGCTATTTATACGCCAATTGTATTTACCCAGTTTGACGTATTTCCAACAGAATTTGAGGCGAGTGCCAGGTTATCAGCTAAGCCTTGCTTATGAAGTCTCTTTCGACATGCTGAACAACGATGACGTGCTCTATAACCATATGAATAACACCTACACGCTCCGGAACTTCGCAATCGCTTTATTGTACGCTGGCTTTGAAAAGAAAAAGGCCCTGCGGAGTGCACTTAAAGCATTCTTGGACAGTCACTAAATTCCTAGCGTCTTTAGAGGCGGCAACAGTGCTGCCGCCTGGACTTTAATTGTCTTGACGGCCACAAAGCATGAAGCATTCATTACGTCAAAACATTGTTGGAATAGCCCAGTAATTTATAAACCTTCTTAAGGAGGTTGGTCGATAACAGGGCTACTCGACAGACTGACTTGTTAGAGTAACGTTTTGCTGGTGTATCAACAATGTCAGTAATACGTCTTCAGACCATTAACCAAATGGGATTTCGCAAAATTCTTTTCTGAATCAAAGGCGTTCAGCTAACTTCTGGATTGCGTTAATAACAATATCTGGCTGCATTTTGTGAATTGAATGCTGACGCGCTCCTGAAAAAATAATTGTGCTATTGGTAGAGCGAGCGGAAATGTCTTCTTGCAAGGTCGCCCATACCAAATCTCTGGTTTTTGTACTATCGATTTCAGAAGACGCTTTGTTCCGCGCAATAACTACCAAGGGCATGTCGCCATAGTTAGGCGTTAAATTCTTTAATTCACTAAGGCTTCTTGGAAAATGCTCGGCTTCATCTAAGCTGGTATATTGGTGTTTGGTTGTACTTTTTTTAGCTTTTTCTTCAGGATTAGCGTTGGAAAGATATAGCCTAGGTACCCCAAAAGGTGCTGCCCACATTCCAAATTTAAAAAGATATTTCTTTAGATAGCTTGCTTGAGGCAGTCTATTTATCTGGTCTTCATGGGCAGAGTCTACCAACACCAAAGCCACTATATGTTCGGGATAGGTGAGGGCATAGCGCTGCATGTTTACCCCGCCAAACGAATGGCCTACAAGGATAATTGGTTCAGTAATGTCTTTCTTTTCTAAAACCGAATGAAGTTCTGCAACAATAGTTTTACTGTCTCTTTTGTGCGGGCTTTTTTCACTCCACCCAAGGCCAGCTCTATCATAGGTAATGACCCGAGAAAACTGTGAGACTTCCTCTGTCACTTTGTTCCAGACTGATGAGTCGTCACCCATACCAGCGTCAAAAATTACGGTAACTTTTCCTGCTCCAGTGTCCTCGACATACAGGCTATAGTCACCGATATCTATCATTTCTCCACGCTTGTCAAAAGCGGTGGAATCGACATAGCTTGAATATGACTGATATCCAAAACCGACTAATAAAAGCAAAACTATGCTGGTAGATAAAATTTTCAATGCGAACTTTCCTTTTCCTAGTGTTTCCAGAACTTAATTAGTATTCCACAAAATTTTAAGCAATAAAGCGTGCTATTTCGATTAAATAAACTGATAACGACTAAACAAGGTATCTGGCTCGGGAATAGTGATTTTCCCGTAATGCCGTTTTACCAAACCTTCTTGTTGAAGTTCACCTAATAACTGGTTCACCGTTTGCCTACTGCTATTTATCATTTGCGCCAAAGACTCTTGCGAAAGCGTTAGCGTAATCGCGTTGTGTTTGGGCAAATGCTGACCGTAACTGGTGGTGAGCATTAAAAGCCGTTTTACCAGCTGGTGCTTTAGGCTAAGCCCCGCGCTTGAATCAATAAACTGAAAAGCGCTGCGCACGCGCGTGCACAAAAGGCGCGTAAAATGCGGGTAGAGTTCTGGGTATTGCTCAAGCAGTGCTTTAAACGCATTTTTTTGAATAATTGCCACCGTGCAGTTTGTTTCGCAGAAGTTGTCGTGAGTGCGAGGAAGATCGTCAAACATCGATATTTCACCAAACCAGGTACCGGGTCCAAGCAACGCGAATAGCATCTCTCGACCATCTACGCCCACAGTCACCACTCTTAAACGGCCCTCGCACACACCATAAAACCCCACACCGTTCTCACCTTTGGCATGTAGTTGCTGCCCAGCTTTTAGGTGCTTTAGGCGCATCTTGTCGAACATGGCTTCCTGCAAATAGGGCGGGAGCGCGCCAAACCATGTAGAGCTAGCGAGAACAGGTTTAAATCTTTCCATTTAACAAATTTCTTACAATGTCGTATATCCGACAGTGTATAGCAATTACTGCGCGTAATGTAGGCTGCAACAAAAAGTAATTGTAAGTTTCGTTAAATCGCTAACGACATCGAGCCTTTCACGTTGGGCTCACTCGCCACTAAAGAAATGATTTTTATATAAAAAGAGTACAGCTATGACAGATTCAGTAAAGTCGAAGGTAAGCAGTGAAGAATGGCAAACCCGAGTTGATCTAGCAGCATGCTACCGCGCCGTTGCTATGTATGGTTGGGACGACCTTATTTTTACCCATATTTCTGCTCGTGTTCCTGGGCCTGACCATCATTTCTTGATTAATCCCTACGGTTTAATGTTTGACGAAGTTACTGCATCAAGTTTGGTTAAAGTTGATTTACACGGTAACAAGGTAATGGACAGTGAGTACGACATTAACCCAGCAGGTTTTACTATTCACAGCGCAGTTCATGAGGCTAGAGACGATGCCAAATGTGTTTTGCATTTGCATACCGCAGAAGGCGTGGCGGTTTCCATTTTAGAAGAAGGGTTGCAGCCTTACTCACAGCAGTCCCTTTTTCCGCTGGCGTCGCTTTCTTATCATGCCTACGAGGGCGTGGCGTTAAACCCGGACGAAAAAGTAAGGTTGGTTCGCGACTTAGGCGATACTCAATTTATGATTTTGCGCAATCACGGGCTTTTAACCTGTGCAGACAATATTCCCGATGCCTTTTTGTTTATGTTTATTATGCAGCGCGCCTGTGAAATTCAGTTGAAAGCACAGGCAACAGGTAAACCGCTTATTCCTATTCACTCGGCAATTCTGGAAGGCATTCGTACACAAGCCGCTCAAGTAACGCGACAAGCAGGTGGTTCACTTGCATGGCCGGGTATCAAACGTCGCGTAGCGCGTCGCTTCCCTGGGTACGACAAGTAATGATGTGAAGGTTAACGTTATCCAATACCACGTTCACAACGGATGGGGGACAAAAAACGCGAGCTGAAGCGCTTT
Source organism: Alteromonas sp. V450 (assembly GCF_001885075.1). Classification (NCBI taxonomy): domain Bacteria; kingdom Pseudomonadati; phylum Pseudomonadota; class Gammaproteobacteria; order Alteromonadales; family Alteromonadaceae; genus Alteromonas; species Alteromonas sp. V450. Next base: position 1,593,744 of record NZ_MODU01000004.1, on the reverse strand, counting down.
GTTTTAGGCGCTTCTGTTTTAAAACAGGTCATTGACAATAACGACTTCATTGATTAACGTCATCAATAGAGTAAATATACAAGGATGAAACATGCTCAACTCAACTCAACTCAACTCAACTCAACTCAACTCAAATTTTAGTATGAAGCTCATTTTAGCTTCATTACTTTTAGTGCTATTAATGTGTGGTTACTCAAGCCATGCTCTTGCACATTTTCAACCTTTAACAAATCCTTCTAACAGCGGGTTTGTGCCGACCATTCCTGGTGAGAAACGAGGGGTAGTCTGCTCTGGCGAGTTAGGCAGCGATTTTAATGAATGCCCTTCAAACTTTGAGAAATATGCAATCAGCAAAAGTCAAATTCCAACAGAGGAATCTGAATGCCAGAGTCCGACAGACTTGCTCTGTTCTGAAGAGCTTGTTGTCGGCGTCAAGAACCAGTTTGTAATTTTTGATATCGACAGAGAACAAACCGTAAAATTCGAAGTACTCGTGATGCCAAATGTGTTCTATCAGAATGGCAGTCTGAAGCAATCTGGCTACATTGCGGCCTCTGAAATAGCACCTTCTGCGGACGAGCGTGAGGTCACTGAGTTATTTGCTTTGGTAAGTCGAAACAGAGCTGAGATACGAAAGAAGACAACGATCACCGAACTTGCGGATGGCGCAATGGTGGGTGAAGATGGTGCGCCTTCAGACTTTGTACTGGAGTCCGCCGATTCATGCGAAACTGCGCTAGATTTCCTAGACCGAGCATCATCCTGTGCTGGTGATTTATCCAACGATATTGTCCGAGGTGTTGAAGAAGAGGTACTGTTTTACAGCACGGTCAATGCACTGGAGAAACTCGAGGTCGTTCTTGAAGTGGTTTTACCAACAGACATTGATTTGTCATCTGTGGAAAAATTAGCTGAATTTAATTACATTATCAAAATGAAAGATGGTTCTGTTCTGGTTGTTCATGTAAAGGTCGATGGTGGAGCAATCGAGATAAAACTGAACGAAGATGCATCGAGAGCGTCTGATGGACGAACATTTAGGCTTGCTAGTAGCGGCGGTGTGAATCACTCAACGAGTTTCGCAGAAGCAGAAGCTATCGTATCACTTGGCTTACCCATGAGTCATTGTGGTAACTTACAATCTGTAAGGGCCACAACAGAATGGGTGGTTGCTAAGCGAATTACAATTCGGCAACCAGACGGGACAGAGCAGACACGGTTTATCTATCGCGAGAGAACCAATTTAGAAAACTTTCAAGTCTGCTACGAATGATAGGACTGATTGTTTTAAACAGCTATGTCCTATGACCTGAGGTTTTGTTTAAAGCGTTCAATGTGGAGTGACATACCCAAACGTCACTCCCGTCATCGCCCAACCACTCTCTCAATAAGATTGCCACTACCCCATTTTGAGACGGTAATCCTTACCTTGGTTTTTAGCAGTGGTATGGGTAAATTCAGCACTCACCAAAGCCTAAAGCCTTTCGGGTAAAAGCCTCACTTCTTGCAGCTACACGCTACCGGTTTTTGTGTTCGCTGTTTTCACATACTACGTGTAAGAAGCCGTGTTCAAGGCGACGACATCGTTGAAATTCTTCACACTCTTGTTCTACATGCCGGGGCATCGATTTACCATAGCCTGAAAGCTGTTTGAGAAATTTTGGGTAATGGTGTTCAGCCAATTGATACAACAGCGTATGTTCTGGTCGGTGATATCTATAGGAATACGTGTGAGAAGCTAGCAATAGCGTCCTGCCATGAATTGGCATCACAGTGTGTCGATAATTGTCATGTAAATCGTCTGAATAATAGGGTGGAAAATGCTTAGCTCGAAGGTCCGCTGTACTTAAACTAATGTATGAACTTCGACCGTCTCTTACATGTGGCGGTCAAACGTGTATCAATGACGTAAATTAAGAGAGTTACCGACAAGATAAATCATGGGCGCTGGGTTACTAAAAGCCTAAGTTAAGGTACACTTAGCGTCATGAAAATACTTCTTGAAGATACCATTCCATTTGGCACCGATTACCTTAGTAGCGTAGGCGAGGTTGAAACCTATGCGTGGCAATCTCTTGTGCCTGAAATGTTGCGCGATGTAGATATTCTGGCGCTGCGTTCTACCACCAAGGTTATCCCTGAACTTTTAACCGCTGCTAACAAACTCAAGTTTGTTACTACGGCAACGGCGGGAACCAATCATCTAGATAAAACGCATTTAGACAGCGTGGGTATTGCGCATAGCAGTGCAGCAGGCTGTAATGCTGTTGCGGTTGCCGAGTACGTGTTAAGTGTTTTGCTGCACGCACAAAAGGCCCAAAAAGTCGATTTATATAATTCGACAGTGGGGATAGTAGGTGCTGGTAATGTGGGGACCGCACTATCAAGAATTTTAACGGCAATTGGCGTTAAACACTGTCTGTATGATCCTCCTCTTCAGCAAGCGCTAGCAAAATCGGGTAGGAACCAGCATAACGGTCAGTCGTTTGTAGGCTTAGCGCAAATTGCAAAGTGCGATGTTATTTCGCTACATGTGCCTTTTAATAAAGGTGGCGAGTACCCCACATATCAGATGATAAACAAGGCGTTTCTGGAAGGATTAACGTCAAACCAGCTGCTTATCAATGCATGCCGGGGTGAGGTTATTGATGAAGCGGCATTACTTAGCGTACTTCAAGGGGAACAATCGCCCACGGTAGTGCTCGACGTATTCGACAATGAGCCTGCCATAAATACAGCATTATTTGACTATGTTTGGTTCGTTACACCGCATATCGCGGGGCATTCTGTAGAAGGCAAGGTTCGCGGTACGCAAATGATTTACGAACAAATTTGTGACGTAGTGGGCACAGCCCCAAGCAAAGTGCTTAGCGATTTCTTAGAGAAAACCAGCCCGATAAAAGCTGCGTTGAAATCGCCAGAGGCATCGCGGCTGTCGGTTGATGATCTCATTGCCGTATTTCACAATGTGTACGACGTAGCTATTGACGATAAAGTAACGCGAAACGCGTTTGCGTCAGGCCAAAATGAAACGCCAGAGACACACATTACAAATACGTTCTCTACATTGCGCAAGCAATATAGAGTGCGTCGTGAGTGCAGCGCCTATGCGTTACACTTGCCAAAGAACACCAGTAAGCAAATCCAAGATACATTCACCAAATTGGGCTTTCACGTAAGTCTGGTTTAGTTATTTTAATATTAGGAGCATAAAGCATTATGTCGCAAGCGTTTGACGTAGCGGTACTTGGCGCCACAGGTTTAGTGGGCCAAACCATGATTGAACTATTAGAAGAGCGAGACTTTCCGGTAAACCGTTTGTATCCGCTTGCCAGTAAACGTTCAGCAGGTACTACCGTGTCGTTTAAAGGCGAAGACATTGAAGTATTAGATGCTGATGATTTCGACTGGTCATTAGTGCAATTTGGCTTTTTCTCAGCCGGTGGCAGCATTTCTGCAAAATTTGCTCCGCTAGCGGCAGAGGAAGGCTGTATTGTTATCGACAATACTTCAGAGTTTCGTTACGAGCCAGATATCCCACTTGTAGTGCCAGAAGTTAATGCTCATGCGCTGGCAGAGTTTCGCAATAGAAACATTATTGCGAACCCAAATTGCTCAACCATTCAAATGTTGGTTGCACTTAAACCTATTCAAGACGCTGTTGGTATTGACCGTATTAACGTGTGCACATACCAGTCAGTTTCTGGTGCAGGTAAAGAAGCCATGGAAGAGCTGGCAAAACAAACCGCAGGTTTGTTAAATGCGCGTGAAGTAAAGCCGGAATCATTTAGTCGCCAAATTGCCTTTAACGTTATTCCTCAAATCGACGTATTCCAAGACAACGACTACACCAAAGAAGAAATGAAAATGTTGTGGGAAACCCAAAAAATTATGGGCGATCAAAGCATTTTGGTAAACGCCACGGCTGTGCGCGTACCGGTTTTCTATGGACATGCTGAAGCTATTCACTTAGAAACACGTTCGCCAATAGATGCGCAGCATGTTAAAGAGCTTTTAGCTGATGCGGCAGGCGTAACAGTTTACGACGGCAATGACCAGTTCCCAACGCAAGTAAGCAGCGCTAGCGGCAACGACATTGTGCATGTGGGGCGGATAAGGAATGATATTACTCATCCTTGTGGTTTAAACCTGTGGGTAGTGTCTGACAACATTCGCAAAGGTGCGGCGACAAACAGCATTCAAATTGCTGAGACACTTATTCGCGATTACCTGTAAGTAGTTGCGTAGAAGTTAGTCTCTGGTTACTCGGGTAAGCACAGGAAAAAGTAAACATTTTTCTGTGTTTGCCGATAGAAAAGAATAAGCCCAGTTTTGGTGATATTTAGCTAGCGTGATTGGCAAATATATGGTCTAACTAGATCACCTACCATAACTGGTTTATAGTTTGAGAAGATAGATTCAAAACAACGCTAAAATCGATATTCAGTCAGGCACTTAGCAACAAAAGTAAGGTAATATTTTGGCGCACTAATACCTTATTGTTATTTGCCACGTCACTGGGTGACACTGATTAGTTACTGTGTATTACGAAGCGCCAGAATAAAAAGAAAAGCCAATGGTTTTCCAAATTGATTGGCTGCAAATCCGCCTTAAAGTTAAAGGTGGTAAAGACGCTTGAGGGCATATAGGACTGCTATGAGATTGCATTTAACGGGCTTACTTCTAATAACACTATTTTGGTCTGCCCCAATAATCACTGTTGATGCACAAGAACGCGCTACGTTTTTAAAAGGCCCCAAAAATGCTAATAGTCAGTACTCTGGGTTAGAATACGGGCCCATAGACTCACAAGACACGCTTTGGAGAATTGCAGAAAGATATAGGCAAAATCAAAACCTGAGTGTTTATCAGGTAATGGCCGCTATTTATGAGCTTAATCCCACTGCATTCGAAAATGGAAATCTCAACTTATTAGTTAATGGTTCTGTTTTAAAGCTGCCCTCCGAACGCTACATTGCAAGAATTGACCGTGAAAAAGCAAAGATGCGGGCAGAGCAAGATGACCGTAAATACGCGGAATTACTCAACGCCCCAGGCAGCAGTGTGAAAAATATAAAGCCTGCTTCTCCGCTGGTTAATCAAAATGACCTCACGCAAACTCAGTCTGATATTGAAAAGAAAATTACACGTCTTGATCAAGAACAAGCCAGACAATTTGACGAACTTAGGATGCAATTCGCGGCGTCGCTTGAAAATGTAGAGGTTCTGCTGAATGAAAACCGGAAATTGTATGAGCGTGTTCAATCGGTAAACGATGAACTTGAAACGTTACGTAATCAAGTAGAAGGTGACGTGAAATCTCAACTTGATACGCAAGTAGCGCTGCAACAACAGCTCCTCGATATGATAAGGGCCGAGCAAGCGGAAAGAGCAGCTGCTAATGACAACGATTTAATTAAAACACTCACAAGCCCACTTAGCTTAATTATAGGTTCGTCAATCGTTTCGCTTCTTTTAGTAGGTGGTTTCATCACTTGGCTACTAAAACGAAATAGTAAGTCAGAAGTCCCTTCAACACCAACACCGACAATTACGGCAGATACCGATGATGTGCCAATTCCAGACAAAGACATTGGCGATTTGTCTAGCTCGTTAGCAAACGACGTGGATGACAATGTCGAGCTTTCTGATGATGATTTATTCAATGACGATGATTTGTTAGATGACGTACTCACATCTGATTTAGAGGAATCACTTGACGACGAACTAGAAACGTTTGCCGACCTTGAAGACGACATGTTGGTTCCTGACGACGACAGCGACGATTTGTTTGAAGCAGGTGAAGAAGAACTTGATCAAAATGAGCTAGATAGCCTTTTTGATGATGATGACTTGTCGGACAAAGTATTGAATGAAGACAAAGTTGATGATTTGGATGGGTTTGACTTGTCTGGCGACGACGACGTCTTTGATGAAGCGTCAACTGATTCAGATCCGGCGTCTTCAGAAACCGATATAGCTGAAGAGAATGATAGCGTTGATGCATCGGGCGAGGACGAAGAAGGTATAGATCCTGATGATATACTCAATGAAGTCGCTCAAGAACAAGGTGAACAAGTCACCGATGACGATGATATAGATGCCATCCTTGCCGGAGCAGCATTAGACGAGAGCGTTGAGGATGACGACGCTGATGTCACCGCGTCAAAATCTGTTGAAGACAATGAAGAACAACCTGAAATAAGCATTGATGATCTTTTAGATGAACATAATGTCGAATCTGAGCTTACCAATGAACTCGATGCTAACGATGACCTCATTAACGAAGAAATGCTGGGTAGGCTTGATCAAGAGATCACTACGCAAAATGAAGAAATTGACAAAATAACAGATGAGTTGCTCAATGAAATAGAGCAGATTGAGATGATGGGAGACTTGGCTGAGGACATTGATGAGCCTGACCAAGACGATGAAATACAAGATGAAATACCTTCATCATCGCCGTCCCCTCAAGCCATTCAAGATCTTGATCAAATTGCAGATGGCCTCGATGACGCAGACTTTGAAGAAGATGGCGAGCAGCTAGGTGTCGTTGATGATGATGGGTTAGAAGAAAGCAATAAAGTTGATGAAGAAATGTCTGATGATATTTCATCATCGGATTTCAACGAATCGTTAGACGACCCGTTCACTGACGAATTACTTGCCGAGCTTGAAGCTGAAATTGAGGCAGATGCACCAGAAATTACCGTTGATAGTCAATTGCAGGATGACAATATTTCTTCTGCTGATGAGGATGGTGATTTCAGTGATCCACTGACAGATGAACTGCTAGCGGAGCTAGAAGCAGAAGAGACACAAAGTAGTGAGGAAATAGATTCGCTGAGCGATGAATTGTTGGCTGAACTTGAAGCTGATAATGACGTTTCCGAAGATGCTGAATTGGAAATAGAACAAAGTTCTGAACTTGGGTCTGAAACTGAAACAGAAGAACACGCAGCGGAGCAAGAACAAGAAACTGACGCTGAGCTAGAGGAAGAAGCCGCACCTGATTCAGAGACTGAATCTGACTTAGCTCCCGAGCCTGAAACAGAGCAGGCGTCTGAACCTGAACTCGAAGCAGACATAAAACCGGACGCTGAGTTAGAACAGGAACCCGAGTCAGTGCCGGGGGCTGAGTTAGAGCCCGCGCATCAGCAGGCAGCGGAGCAAGAACAAGAAACTGACGCTGAGCTAGAGGAAGAAGCCGCACCTGATTCAGAGACTGAATCTGACTTAACTCCCGAGCCTGAACCAGAGCAGGCGTCTGAACCTGAACTCGAGGCAGACATAGAGCCGGGCGTTGAGTTAGAACAGGAACCCGAGTCATTGACGGAGGCTGAGTTAGAACCTGAGCATCAGCAGGCAACGGAGCAAGAACACGAAACTGACGCTGAGCTAGAGGAAGAAGCCGCACCTGATTCAGAGACTGAATCTGACTTAACTCCCGAGCCTGAACCAGAGCAGGCGTCTGAACCTGAACTCGAAGCAGACATCGAGCCGGACGCTGAGTTAGAACAGGAACCCGAGTCAGTGCCGGAGGCTGAGATAGAGCCCGAGCATTATGAAGCTGCGGAGCAAGAACAAGAAACTGACGCTGAGCTTGAGGAAGAAGCCGCACCTGAATCAGAGACGGAATCTGATCTAACTCCCGAGCCTGAAACAGAGCAGGCGTCAGCGCCAGATGTCGAAGCAGACAAAGAGCCGGAAGCTGAGTTAGAACCGCAAGCTGAATCTGAGGATGAGACTCAACGTGAAGCTTCAAGTGTTGATCCACTAGACGATGCTATTGAAGCATTTGAAAAGCAGATGATGGATGATATTCCATCGTTTGGCGAAATAGAGTCTAGCGAGGCTGAGAGCGGTGCCTCTAATGGGAACAGTACACAGAACCCTGATAGCGATGAATATGACGACAGTTTGCTTGATGCGGCATTTGATGAAGTTGAAAGTTTTGAGCTGGAACAAGAGGTCGATGGCATTGATAGCACAGACAATGAACCGTCCTCACATACCGATGAAACAAAGAAGAGTACTTCTCAAAAAACCGATGATATCGATGAGCTTGACGACGTTCCTGGTTTAGATGACTGGTTATCTAATTCTCCAGAAGAAGCGAACAGTAAATCGGTTGATGATGAAGATATTCTAAATGACTTAGACAGTGCTGAGTTTGACGAACTGCTTCAAAGCTTAGAGTCTGAGGATAAAGATGATACAAATCTACCTGATACCTCGAATGATGAGGTAGAAGAAGAGGAGTTCTCTTTAGAAGATCCGGAACAAGATGATGACGACATCGATTTAGAAATTCCTGAAGCATTTGAGCAAGATATTGCAGTGCCAGCTGATATTGAAGCTGACAACGAAACACCAGCCAATTCACAAGAAGTAGCTGAAGGGGAGAGCGAAAAGCGAGAAGCTGAAACAGCAGAAGACTTGCAATTGGACAATCCCGATCTCGACTTAGCCGCGCTTTTAAGCGATGTGGATGATTCAAACTCAGTTGATACTAAACCGTCGGAACCAGAGGATTTTTTAGATGTTGAGGCCCTTATTGATGATGGCGGGGAAAACAGTGATTTCGACCCAGACAGTCAAGCGCTAGATTTAGACGTAAGTTTATCAGACTTTACAGGTGTGGTAGACGAAGACAATATCGTCGATATAGATAAAGACGCTGGGCAAAACGCGAATTTAGATTTAGCCAGAGCATATATTGAAATGGACGATGTTGCTGCTGCTAAAGAGCTTTTGGAAGAGGTGGTTAAAGAGGGCAGCCAACAGCAAAAAGAAGAAGCCCAGTCTATTTTGTCATCGCTAGCCTAGTGTCGTAGTCAACAGTAAATTGCAAGTTGACTACGAGATGACTACACTTAGCGCCTTTTATTTTCAGGGGTAACAGAAAAATGGGGCGAATTGCCTTAGGTGTTGAATACGACGGTGCTTCGGTCTTTGGTTGGCAGCGTCAACGTGAAGTGCCGAGTGTGCAAGAATATCTTGAGAAAGCACTGTCGAAGGTGGCCAATGAGCCTATTGAAGTGCAGTGTGCAGGTCGCACAGACGCAGGTGTTCATGCAACAGGACAGGTAGTCCACTTCGATTGTGATGCACCTCGTACTGAGCGAGCGTGGACGCTGGGTGTGAATGCAAACCTTCCCGATGCTGTTGCTGTAACGTGGGCCAAAGCCGTAAATAATGATTTTCATGCTCGCTTCTCTGCTACGCACAGGCGCTATCGCTATGTCATACACAACGCCAAAATGCGGCCTGCAATTTTGCATCACGGCGTAACGCATATACATCGTCCTCTTGATGAGGCAAAAATGCATGAGGCGGCGCAAGCTTTATTAGGTGAGCAAGATTTTACGTCTTTTCGCGCTGCGCTGTGTCAAAGTAACACGCCTTTTAGAAACGTTACCAATGTCAGTGTCTACCGACAGGGTCGCTATGTCATTATTGATATTCGCGCAAATGCTTTTTTACACCATATGGTACGTAACATTACCGGGGCACTTGTCGAAATTGGTGCTGGCGAACAAGACGTGAATTGGGTTTCATACCTTCTTAGTTTAAAAGATAGAAGTAAATCGGCGGCAACGGCAAAACCAAATGGACTTTACTTAGTCGATGTTACCTACCCTGAGGAGCATGGACTACCCAAACCACCGCTAGGGCCGCTGTTTTTGCCAGAGGCATAGGGTTAACTTCTAAGACCAGTTTTGTTTTTTCCATTTCGTTGTAATGTGGTCTAATAGCGCGCTATATTAGGTGGCAGTTCTGCTGTAGTACGTATTTTTTCTTTGTAATACAGCACGAGACTAAAAATTAATGCGCTGCTGGTCACAAGTATGAACAAACATTAACGACCACGACCGGCAATCAAAACAAAGGATTCAATTTCCATGAGCTGGATTCAAAAAATTCTCCCTCGTACTCAAACATCGACAAAAGGTAATGTGCCTGAAGGCATTTGGACTAAGTGTGGTTCATGTCAGTCGGTGCTGTATAAAAGCGAACTGGAAAAGTTACAAGAAGTTTGCCCTAAATGCGACCACCATATGCGGATAACGGCAAGGCGCCGAATTGACGCATTTTTAGATGAAGGGGATCGCATTGAACTTGGTGCAGAACATGAACCACAGGATGTATTGAAGTTTAAAGACTCTAAACGCTACAAAGATAGAATTGTTGCAGCTCAAAAAGCGACAAATGAAAAGGATGCACTGGTTGTGATGCAGGGCAAGCTGAAAGGTATGCCTGTTGTAGTGGCGTGCTTTGAGTTCGCTTTCATGGGCGGCTCGATGGCTTCTGTTGTAGGAGCGCGTTTTGTTGCAGCAGTAAATGCTTGTTTAGAGAACAATATGCCCCTTATTTGTTTCAGTGCTAGTGGCGGTGCACGTATGCAGGAAGCGTTAATGTCGCTTATGCAAATGGCGAAAACTTCGGCTGCATTAGCTAAAATGAGCAAAAAAGGCTTGCCTTACATATCGGTGCTTACCGACCCTACAATGGGCGGAGTGTCGGCAAGTTTAGCAATGCTCGGAGACATAAACATTGCCGAGCCAAAAGCGCTTATTGGCTTTGCTGGACCACGCGTGATTGAGCAAACCGTACGCGAGAAACTCCCAGAAGGATTTCAGCGCAGTGAATTTCTGGTCGAGAAGGGCGCTATTGATATGATAGTTGACCGTAGAGATATGCGTGATAGATTACACAGCCTGTTAGTAAAGCTGCATAATCAAAATTAGTGAAAAATACAGACACATCAAAGACTGACTCAAACGCAAAGAGTTTGAGTCAGTGGCTATCCTACCTTGAATCTATCCACCCAAGCACCATTGATATGGGGCTTGATCGTGTAAAAGCAGTTGCTCATGCTATGTCACTCGATTTGAGCAATGCGCTTGTAATCACCGTTGCCGGCACTAATGGCAAGGGAACAACATGTAGGTTACTGGAACAAGCTTTGCTCTCTCAGGGCAAACGCGTGGCTGTTTACAGTTCACCACACCTGAATGACTACAGAGAGCGTGTACGACTGAACGGTGAGTTAGCATTGGCCACTGATTTCGTCGCGGCTTTCAACTGCGTCGAGAGTGCCCGAAATGAAACTAGTGGCGGAACAACAAGCCTTACCTATTTCGAGTTTGGCACGTTAGCTGCGATAAAGATGATGCAATCTTGGAATGTGGATGTTGCCATTTTGGAAGTGGGTCTGGGTGGACGCTTAGATGCAACAAACATTATTGACCCTGATCTTGCTGTTATTACTACAATTGATTTAGACCACCAAGATTGGCTGGGCAATACGCGAGAAAAAATTGCTCGTGAGAAAGCAGGTATCATGCGCAGCGGCGGCAATGCCATTGTTGGTGAATTATTCCCTCCGTCATCGCTGTATGATATTGCAAACGAACTTAATGCCAATGTCCGTTGGGCTACCGAAGATTTTGAGGCGATTATTGCCAGCGACTACAGCGAATGGAGCTGGAAAGGCAAGCGTCACTCTTATACGTCGCTTCCTTATCCCAAAATACCACTTCAAAATGTCAGTACGGCACTTGCAGCACTAGAGCTTCTTCAGTTATTACCTGAAGAAAAAGTACTCAAAGATATTATTCAAAATACAACGATGCCTGGTCGGCAGCAGATTATAAACCAAAACCCACTGGTGGTTGTGGATGTTGCACACAACCCTCAAGCAACGTTAGCTATGAAAGAGTGGCTAGCACGCTATAACGCGGACAGTTTGCGTATTGTAGTGGGTATGCTGAAAGACAAGTCGATAGCGGAAACATTAGCACCGCTTTCAGACTTAAATGCTGATTGGTATGTTGCTAATACACAGGGGCCAAGGGGGTGTTCGGCTGATGTATTGGAAAATGCGCTTGTTAATGCGGGCACGAGCATTCAGAATATAGCCTTGTATGAAAGTGTAGAGGCTGCGTATAAACAGGCCTTAACCGATTATCAATCTGGCGAGCTTATTCTTGTATTCGGTTCTTTTGTTACCGTGGCAGATGTGCTGGCTATTCAGTGTTAGCAAACATATTTTTTAAGTAAAACCGGTCAGTAAGCAGGAGAGTGAAGTGACATCGGCATTAAAGAACAGACTGGTAGGGACTGTCATTGTTGTAGCGCTCGCCGTTATTTTTTTACCCGACTTTCTTGATGGAAAAAAGCAAACTAACAAAGAGCCGTTTGTTTCGGTTCCGGCAAACCCTCCTAAAAAGCCAATCGTAGAGCCCGAACCTTTTCCTTCGGAACGGGTTGCGAAAGCGTCGTTACCTGTTGTCGAGATTGTTAACGAGACAGCTGAAGAAGACAAGTCATCTGATATTACATCTAAAATTAGCGATAGCATGGCATCAGGGGATGTTGATGTGTCGAATGCGGCCGCCGAACAAAATGACTTAGCCAGTCAAACGATTGTCGATGTAAATAATGAGATTGCCGAACAAGATGCGGGTTGGGTAGTTCAACTCGGTAGTTTTCGTCACCAAAAAAATGTTCAAGCACTGCTTACAAAGCTTGAAAAAGCTGGATATCGAGCGTTTAGCAGAAAAATAACAACAAGTTCCGGAACCCTGAACAAAGTATTCGTAGGGCCTGATCTAGAAAAACAAAAATTGGATTCTGCGTTGCCCCATTTAAAAGAGCTTACCGGGCTTAAAGGAAAGGTAACAACCTTCAAAGTGGAATAGTGTTTGTACACATGCGTGCTTTTAGACTAAAGCAATATTATTACGTACTAGTAATATTTCTAGCTTCTGTTAGAATGCGCGCCATCTCGCCAAAGGCTCGTTGCTTAGAATTATAGGCAACAACAACGCAATAAAGAGACGATGAACTGGGTAGACTTTTCCATACTGGGTATCATTGCGGTATCTACCTTAATAAGCCTCATTAGAGGGTTTGTTAAAGAAGCCATTTCTTTAGTGGTGTGGTTTGCTGCACTCTTTATTTCAAGTAATTTTTACGCCGATTTAGCTGTTTATTTCACAGCCATAGACGACCCCTATTTAAAAAATGGTGCTGCCATAGCAGCGTTGTTTGTTATTACACTTATACTTGGTGGCATGATAAATTTTGCTGTCAGCCAACTGGTACAAGCAACCGGTTTGTCAGGTACTGACCGGGCCTTGGGAATCGTTTTTGGTGCTTTGCGTGGCGTTCTTATTGTTAGCGCATTGCTCTTTTTTATGGACACTTTCACGAGTGCTGCCTCTGCAGCATGGTGGCAATCTTCGGTACTTATACCTGAATTTGGTGTCATTATTGAGTGGTTTTTCAGTTATGTGAAAGACTCCTCCAGTTTCTTAAATCCCGCTTGAAATAGGTAACGCACATGTGTGGTATAGTCGGAATAGTTGGTAAAACGCCCGTAGCTCAATCGCTGTACGATGGTTTGACGGTTATTCAACACCGTGGACAGGATGCTGCAGGTATCATGACTATCGACCAAAATATGTTTAATTTGCGAAAAGCGAATGGCTTGGTTCGAGATGTTTTCCATACACGTCATATGAAAAGGCTCTCGGGCAATATGGGGATAGGTCACGTACGTTATCCAACAGCCGGTACGTCGAGCTCTGCAGAAGCACAACCTTTCTACGTAAATTCGCCATTTGGTATTGCGTTTGCCCATAATGGAAACCTAACTAATGCACACGAGTTGCAGGAAGAAGTATTTCGTATAGCACGACGCCATATCAATACTACTTCAGATTCTGAATTGCTGCTAAACATCCTGGCTCACGAGCTTCAGCAAGTGGCGGGATTGAGCGTAAATGCTGAGCACATTTTTGAGGTAGTGACCAAAGTTCATAAAAAAATTCGCGGTGCCTATGCTGTTGTCGCGGCTATTATTGGACACGGAATTGTCGCGTTTCGAGACCCGCATGGGATCCGCCCGTTAGCACTTGGTAAGCGTATGAGTGAACTGGGCGAAGAGTGGATGGTGGCGTCAGAGAGTGTGGCTCTCGATGCGGTTGGCTTCCAGTTCGTGCGAGACGTAATGCCAGGCGAAGCGGTATTTATTACTGAGCAAGGACAGTTGCACACTAGGCAGTGTGCCGACAATCCAGTAACGTCACCGTGTATTTTTGAGTTTGTTTACTTTGCACGCCCTGATAGTTTTATAGATGGTATTTCGGTCTATGCATCGCGTGTAAATATGGGCCGTAAACTAGGCGAGAAGATTAAACGCGAATGGTCAGATCTGGATATCGACGTCGTTATTCCAATCCCTGAAACTTCAATGGACGTAGCGCTTCAAATCGCAAATACGTTAGAGTTACCTTATCGTCAGGGCTTTGTGAAGAACCGCTATATTGGTCGAACCTTCATCATGCCTGGCCAAACTATGCGCAAAAAATCTGTGCGACGCAAACTAAACGCAATCTCCTCTGAGTTTAAAGGGAAAAGCGTGTTGCTTGTTGATGACTCTATTGTTCGCGGTACCACATCTGGTCAAATAATCGAGATGGCACGCGAATCTGGAGCAAAGAAAGTATATTTTGCTTCAGCAGCACCCGAAATTCGGTTTCCAAATGTGTATGGTATTGATATGCCTTCGGCTAATGAGCTTATCGCTTACGGTAGAGAAATCGATCAAATAGCTGAGCTAATACAAGCTGATGGGCTCATTTTTCAAGATATTTCTGACCTTGTAGAGTCTGTTCGCGAAGAGAACGAATCTATTCAACGCTTCGAAACTTCTGTTTTTGATGGTAACTACATTACCGCGGATATCGACCAAGCGTATCTTGAACGTATAGATATGTCGCGTGGGGAGAAATCGCGAAAAGCACCTGTAGTGCAAGCAGAACTCAGTAACTTAGACGTGCACAATATCGATTCAACCGATTAATTTTTGCTTTCTTATTTCGCTTTTTTAAAAATAAAAAAACCGCTCAATGTGAAGCGGTTTTTTTGTATCGTCGTTTCACGTTAGTGCGTAAACACTGGGCCACCAGACAAACCCCAAATAAGCACAGAGCCGGTCATTAATATGACCAGCAACACCAACCCGCAGGTTACTACTGAACTTGAGTAGATGAAGCCCTTGTCCTCATGCATGTGCAGCATAATAGGTACGCCGGAATAAAGAAGATATACCGAGTAGCTAATACCGACAAACATCGCCATCATCACAACCCAAAGCTCAGGATAAAGCCCCGCAAAGCCAACCATAAACAAAGGTGTTGCGGTATATGCGGCTAATTCAAGCGATTGCGTGTATGTGGGCGCTGCATCAAAGGCCTTCGCCAGTTCATGAATGAGTATTGCAAGGGCAACTACGCCGGCAACTAAACCGAAATACATGCCAATGCCCATCATTACAGCACTTTTTTCACTTAACCGGATGACATCGCCAGCGCCAATGCTCCAACCAATGTGTGCGCTAGAATAATACGCCACTAAAGAAGGTATTAGAGCAATAAATGCGATATGAGTTAGCGCGTAGAAATAGGTTTCATGCTTGGTATCAATCGTTTGCCATTCTTCTTTAGGATGGGTGTAGATACCGATGAGATGATTCAAGATCATAAGACCGCCTTTTTCAACAATGTTCTAATTTTTGATTTTTAATATTGCTGTTGGCAGAAAACACGTTAAAAGTGTGTAGAGTAAACGGCAAGAACACCGCTACTACATATGCTCGCCTTTGCGTCTATATACGATCAAACACTGCCGTTAACAATATGTTTACAAATTGATAGTGCAGCATGTTTGGTTAAGCGTCAATAAAATTGTTTAAATATTGTTCGTAGTCGCTGTTGTGGCGGCGCTCGCTATTTTAGGGAGCCTCCTGAAAAACAGGCACGCCCGAATGAAAACGCAACTCTTTGTCGTCACTTAGTATCAAGGTTTTTTCTACGTTTGCGAAATGCGTGACTCGCTCTGTGATATCTACAGATGATATTTGTGTAGCAAGATTGAGATAGTCTTCAAAATGGCGTGCTTCCGAGCGCAATAATGATACGTAAAACTTACCAAGTGCTTCAGATACATAAGGAGCAAGTTTTGCAAAACGCTCGCAAGAACGCGCTTCTATATACGCACCGCATATCAGCTTATCAACTAACTTTTCGGGTTCGTATGTTCTGACATGACGAAGCAATCCGTTGGCATAACGGCTAGATGTTACCGATTTGTATTCAAAGCCCAGTTCATGCATGATTTCCAAGACTTGATAGAAGTGATGGAGTTCTTCTTTTATTAACAAGACCATTTTGTTGAGCATGTCTTTTTTAAAAGGGTCGAGGCCTTCGGTGTTGAACACGTTTTTTGATAGGTGTTTTGTGTTTAGGGATTGCCAATCACCTTCGTGACGATAGGTGAAATCTTCATAAGGCTTTAACCAGCCAAGTAGTGTTTTACTCGTTGCATCGTCTGCTACGTACCTTCTCAACAAGTACATTGCAGATTGTGCAGCTTTTAACTCGCAAATAAGGTGGTCGGTTAAAATAATACGTAAGTTTTCTTCTTTTTGGGCTTCTTCTAGCCAAGCATGTGGCGTTTCACATTGCAAAAACGCGTTAATAGGGGTTAAAAGAGAGGACATTTCGTCGCTAGAAATTACCGTCATTATTTGAATTACCAGACTTATTTACATTGCGTTGTGTTTAACATAGCTTAACGAGCTTGATGGGAGTGGTCACGCCACAAAGCGGTTGATTGCTTTACGCCGCAATACTAACGATAGGGTTGCCGAAAAACAACTTAAAAAAGCCTAATGAGCCTGTTTAATGAACTATCTTGCGCACCTTTATTTCGCTAAACCTACTGTAGATTCTCATATTGGTAATTTACTGGGAGACTTCCGGCGTGGCGTCGATATTGGCCTCTTACCTAAACCTGTGCAA
Organism: Alteromonas sp. V450; assembly: GCF_001885075.1. Classification (NCBI taxonomy): domain Bacteria; kingdom Pseudomonadati; phylum Pseudomonadota; class Gammaproteobacteria; order Alteromonadales; family Alteromonadaceae; genus Alteromonas; species Alteromonas sp. V450. Next base: position 1,576,870 of record NZ_MODU01000004.1, on the reverse strand, counting down.
TTAGGCCTGCAAAACCATTATCACGTAGACAAGTTCACCGATGAGCATCGCGCTATAGATGCCGCTAAAAAACTCTTTAACAAAAGTCATAGACGCTTTGCGCCGGTTGCGTTAGACATATATTTCGATCATTTACTGATCAAGCATTGGGATGACTTTTCGCCAGAAAGCTTTGAACAATTCCGTAAACGAAGTTTCTCGCTACTTGAAGAGGGCCTTCCAAGGATGCCTAATTCTATGCAGCGCAGTATTGGGCATATGATTAATCATAATTGGTTTGACGATTATGCTTCAGAAGACGGTATAGCGAGGGCCATTAAAAACGTTGCCAAGCGTATTCGTTTTGAAAATACATTCCATCAAAGCGTAGAGGATATACAAGCCAACAAGTCGACGATTGAGACGCTTTTCTTGGCTTTTTTTCCTGAGCTTGTTAGTCATATTTCACGCAATGGCCCTGAGTAGCAATATTCAGCAAATCGTTTGCGCCTTAAGCTACCCGGTTACTAATATATTGCCGTATTTCAAAACAGACGACCTTATTTCGCTTTTGCTATACATCGGAGAAAAACGGTTATCTGTCGTACAACTGACTGTTTAAGGGTGAGACCTTAGAAAAAAACGCGCATAGTTAACATCACGGCCATAAAACGTTCATAACGACAATAAAGACACAATTATGAGAAAAATAAGTTTACATGGAATACCAAAGAATAGACGCAAACGTGCCTCAATTATTACATTTTGCTTACTTGCGCTGTCGCTTTTTACTCTGGAACTGCACGCAGAAGTTTCGGCTGATCAAAATGTCAGTGCACATGCAAGGAATATTGAGATAGACAATTCCGTAGTAACAGAGCATGAAACTAAAATATTAGGAAAACGCGTAAAATACAGTGCTACAACAGGCACACAACCAGTCTGGAATGGTGATTCAGACCCTGTTGCAACATTGTTCTATACGTACTATCAAAGAACAGACGTAAAAGACAATACTACTCGACCACTGATTATCTCTTTTAATGGTGGCCCAGGTTCTGCGTCGGTTTGGATGCATGTGGCCTACACAGGGCCAAGGATCTTAAATATAGACAGTGAAGGCTATCCGGTACAACCCTATGGTGTGCAGACAAATCCATATTCGATATTAGACGTTGCGGATATTGTTTTTGTGAATCCCGTAAACACAGGGTATAGCCGTGTACTTCCAAAGGCAGACGGTACGATGCCGTCAAAAGACGAACAGCAAAAAATGTTTTTTGGTGTAAATGCGGATATTAGCTATCTTGCAGAGTGGGTCAATACCTTTGTCACACGGAACAATCGCTGGCGTTCACCTAAATACCTTATCGGAGAGAGCTACGGTACAACGCGGGTTTCTGGCTTAGCCCTTGAGCTTCAAAACCGTCAATGGATGTACCTGAACGGCGTAGTTTTAGTGTCTCCTACCGATATTGGTATTGAGCGTAATGGCCCCGTGAAGGCGGCCAATCGCTTGCCTTATTTCGCCGCCACCGCTTGGTATCATAATCGATTGGATGAAGCCTTACAGAGTAAGGACCTGCTTGAATTGCTGCCAGAAGTAGAAGATTTCACTATAAACGAACTGATTCCCGCACTTGCAAAAGGGGGCTTTGTTAGTGAGAACGAGAAGCGCACTGTTCTTGCAAAGATGGCACGTTATTCAGGGTTAAGCGAAGCGGCCATTGCACAAAATAACTTGGATGTAAGTACGGCCTTTTTCTGGAAAGATTTACTTAGGGATGAAGGAAAAACGCTTGGACGCTTAGATAGTCGGTATTTAGGTATTGATGCCAAACAAAGCGGAGACCGTCCGGACTACTGGGCAGAGTTAACCTCATGGCTGCACTCGTTTACGCCGGCGATTAACTATTATTTAAGGGAAGAACTGAATTACAAAACCGACATAAAATACAATATGTTTGGCAATGTGCACCCTTGGGATAGAAGCAATAACAACACGGGGGAGAACCTCCGTCTTGCTATGGCGCAAAACCCTTATTTAAATGTGATGATCCAAGCCGGTTATTACGATGGTGCAACGAATTACTTCGACGCTAAATACACCATGTGGCAGCTTGACCAAAGTGGAAATATGAGAGACCGTTTAAGCTTTAAAGGGTATCGAAGCGGCCATATGATGTATCTGCGCCGTGACGATCTTAAACAGTCTAATCAAGACCTTCGCGCTTTCATAGCTGAAAGCATGCCAGCTAAGGGCGAGCCAGCTATTTATAGGCGTTAATTTGCTAACTATTGTGTGCTTATCAAAGCTGGTGCCTGTCGAGGGCACCAGTGTTCGCCAGTTTAGAGAGTAAGTCGTTACAGCGAGTGGTTAACATCTCTCTGAGCAACCTCACTGATGGTGTAATAGCTTGTCTGCTTGGGCAGATAAGCCATAATTGAGTAGGTTTCACCGTAACTTGAGGCAACAACACTATCAGTCGCTTAGCAAGAATATCATCACATACGTCTAAGCTTGATTTAACAGCTAAGCCTTTACCTGCAACTGCCCATTTTCGAACTATTTCTCCGTCATTAGCGGTTCTAGTGCCGTTCATTTTTATTTTGTGCTGACCTGTGGCTCCTAGGAATTCCCATTCGCTATAAACCTTATCGTGTAATTGATAAAATAACCCGGCATGATTTCTAAGATCATTTAAATCTTGCGGAGCACCAAATGCGTCAACATACGAAGGTGAAGCGACAAGCAGACGCGGCACGTTACATATTTTAAAACCGTAAATGTTTGCATCATCAGGTGAGCCGTAGCGGAGGGCTAAATCGACAGGATCGCGATAAAAATCAACATTACTGTCGCTCAAATAAAGTTTAACACTTACTTTTTCATGACTCGCCATAAAGTCATCAAGCCATGGCGTAATGACATTGCGCCCTAAATCAGAAGATAATCCTAGCCTAAGTTCTCCTTCTATTTCTCCGTTGTCAGCTTTAAGGTTTTGTTTGGCTAAACTAAGCATCGCCATGGCTTGTTCGCAAATGGGTAAAAACCGCTCTCCTGCAGATGACAATCTTAGAGACCGCGTTGTTCGGATGAAGAACTCTGCACCAAAATGCTGCTCTACACGCTTTACAGCGGCGCTTGCCGTTGCAGTTCTCATGTTTAAATGTGTCGCTGCTGCGGTGATGTTTCGAAATTCAGCGACTTTCAAAACGACGTTTAAATCTTCTAGCAACATAACTTTCAAATTTCGTTTGATAATATTTCAATTATTCTGCTGTTTATTTCAGGTTTATCAAGCGTAATATGATGTGAATCGTTAAAGGAGATAAAAAATGAAAGCAGTAGGGTATAAGTATTCGCTATCGATCGATAACGCTGATGCATTAATCGATATCGAGATAGAGAAACCACGAGCAACAGGTAAAGATATACTGGTGAAAGTTAAAGCCATTGCAGTGAATCCTGTTGATTACAAAATTCGTCAGAGAGTTAATCCAGATGGCGGTGTGCCGAAGATCCTCGGCTACGACGCTGTGGGTGAGGTTGTAGAAATAGGTGAAAAGGTCACCGGTTTTGATATTGGCGACCGGGTTTACTACGCGGGTGATTTAACACGCCCCGGCGCCAATGCCGAATATCAGCTTGTGGATGAGCGAATAGTCGGCAAAGCACCAGCAACACTAACTGACAGCGAAGCCGCAGCGCTTCCATTAACGACAATTACCGCATACGAACTTTTGTTTGACCACTTAGGTTTAAAGCAGCAAACATCGCCAAGTAACGATGTTGTATTGGTTACCGGTGCAGCCGGAGGTGTAGGCTCGATAATGCTTCAGCTGTTGAAAACGCTGACAGGAGCAACGGTAATTGCGTCAGCTTCTCGGGATGCTTCAAAGCAATGGGTGAGCGCGATGGGGGCAGATTATGTCGTAGATCACAAAAAACCTATTGCTGAACAAGTGAAGGCACTCGATATCGGTGATGTTACACATGTAGCAAGCCTAAATAGTACACACGAATATATCGATGCATATGTCGAAGTGATGAAGCCGAAAGCAAAGCTTGCGTTAATCGATGATCCGGACCACTTAGATATCTCGAAATTGAAACAAAAAAGTCTGTCGCTTCACTGGGAATTTATGTTTACACGTTCAATGTTCGAAACGGAGGATATGATTGAACAAAGTAGACTGTTGACTCACGTTGGTAGTCTTATCGACCAGGGAAAAATAAAAACAACGGTTGGGCAACACTTGGGGGCAATTAATGCCTCTAACTTGATAAAAGCCCACAAGTTGCTTGAAGAGGGGGCCGCTATAGGCAAAATAGTTTTAGAGGGTTTCTAACGCCCTACTTAATCAGTGTCAGCGAATAAAGGTTAGGAGGCAAAACGAATTACCGCTTTTGCTGACTTATCACTAAAGCTTAATATATTGTGAGCCCAATAAGCTTTACGATGCACTAATATCCCGATATATTAGAGGCTTATCTTGGGGGAAATACCTTTGTTTTCCCCATACATCTAGTACATTTATTGTGTAGGGCTTAATAAATGGATTTACGCTTTAAGGCGTCGCGAAAAATTCGCGCAGCGTGTGTTTCAATTTTTTTGTTTTTTTATTCCGCTGGCGCATTCGCATTCAGTGATTTTGCAAAGGATAATCCAAACAATGCGGCCGCATTGATCTATCTTTTGTTATTTGTTCTGGTAGTGCTTTTAATTGTTCCCTTGTACCAGTTTTACTTGCACGCTATTGAATCAGTAAAGCTTCATCAAGAGCGTAAAGCTCACAATGATATATTGGATTCATTTGATACCGGTGCTATCTACCTAGACAGCAATGGAAATATTGTTTCAGCCAATAAAACTGCATCTACTCTGTTTAAAACCAAAGAAGAACAGCTTGTTAAGAGAGATTTTTCAAGCCTTTTCGCCACAAGTGATAGGCAAAAAATTACCCGTGCATGCTCAAGCGAACATGATGTCGTTGAGGCGTCGCTTCAGGGGTCGGGTGAGAAAGTGTCAGTTAATTTTGGTGAGATGTTACCCCAGGGCAAAATGTCTTTGCGCATTGTTACCGTGCACGCCGCCCTGTCTGATTCCGAAAGTAAAAATGGCGGTCGAAATGTAAAACTATTAGGTGAGTTATCTCAGACAAAGAAAGCGTTAGAGAGTATTCAAGATAAAGCAGGTAAGATGTTTTCGTCTGCGCCCGTTGCAGTGGGTAAAATGACGAAAGATTTCAAAATCGTTGAGGTCAATGACAACTTTTTAACACGGCTTAAATTTAAACGCGCTGAACTTAACAATCGCCAACTATTTTCTCTTTTTGCTGAAAAAAGTGAGGCTGAGAGTGCCGAAAAAAGTTTACAAAAATCTCGCTCTTTAGAAAACTTTAGGGCAACAATTGTTGGGAATAAAAGCGTTCGTTATGAAGCGCAGGTAGACGTCGAAATTCTCGATGAAAAACAGGAAGAGTACCTGTTCTGGATTGTAGAGAGAGTAGACGAATCGTTTAAAACGCAGATCAATACACTTGAATCTGAACTAAGAGACGCTGCTGAGCAGGCGAAAAACAAAGATAGCGAATGGCAAAAGTCACAAGACTCATTACAGGAAACGTCCGCCAAACTAGAAAAGACGAAAAGCTCGTTAACCGACACTGAGTCAAAACTGTCTGAAAAAGAAAAGCTGTTAGCTGAACTAAAGGCTTCGCAACAGCAAAAAGAGTCTGAAGCAAACAAGTTGCAAGCGTCCTATGATGAGACCCGCGCTGCGCTGGATAAAGTGAGTGCAAATGAGGCTGATTTAACTAAACAAGTCGCCAAACTAACGGAGGAACTGGCGAGCTCTACAAGCGAAAAAGACGAACTCTCCAAGTCTCTAGATGAATTGAAAACGCTTGCTGAAAGTTACAAAAAGGCAATAGATGACAAAGAGCAGGCCTTAACATCGTTAGACAGCAACAATGCAGAGAATGAACAGAAGGCTGCGCAAGTAAGTGCAGAGCTAGAAGCGCTACAGCAGCAATTTTCTGAAAAAGAAGGCCGCTTAGTTGAAGCCAATGCAGAAATTACTGAACTGCAGCAATCTGTAAAAACTCTGCAGGATGAACTTTCCACATATAAAAACGATTTGGACCAGAAGGCTGCCGCCGAACAAACGCTTCAAAAACAACTGGCAGATTCAGAGAAATCACAAAACGAGCTTGTTTCAGAACTTCAATCAAGCATTGCTTCACTAAAAGCGGATGCTGAAGCTGAATCTTCTAAATTGAAAAACGAGCAAGATAAGCTGCAAAAGCAATTAAACGATGCGAATGACAAGGTGGCATCTCTCACAAGCGAGTTAGAGAAAAGCGCTGAAAATGAAAAGCGTAACCGCGCTGAGAGCGAACAAGGCAATCAAGCAATTACAGAGCTTGAAGCGCAAATTGACCAGCTTAAAGAAGAAGCGAAACGCCAACAACAGTTGCTTGACGATAAAAACAACGAGATTGAAGGTGTTCAGACTAGCAGTCGCAGTAAAGTTGATGAACTAGAAGCGGCGATTGCCAAGCTGCAACAGGACAATCAAGCGCTACAGGATAAATTGACTAATGAGTCGAGCGTATTGTCTGACGCTAATACACAAGTTAAGCAAGTGGAAGAAGCCAACGCAAGCCTTCGACAAGAATTAGAAGCGTCTCAGGCAGCCTTGTTCTCATTACAGCAGGCAGCTGAACAAAAAGACACGGAAAACGCTGAATATACCGATCAGGTAGCAGCGTTAACTGCTGAGATTGCGTCACTAAAAGCCGAAGTTGAAAGTAGTCAGGCGGAGCGTGATGCCAGCGAAGCGAAGTGGAGTGAAACGACGGACGCTTCAGAGGCAAAAGGAAAGGAATTAGAATCACAAATTCAGGCGTTAAAAACAGAAAACAGTGCGTTGCAATCGCGCCTTGAAGGAGATTCAGATGCAGTTGCACATGCAAACGAGCAGCTACAGCTTCTGGCGAAAGAAAAGTCTGAGATAGAAAAACGTCTTGCCGATGAAATATCTAACAATGCGGCGCTCATGGAGAGCAACCAGCAAGCGCAGGCTGAAATTAACAGTGAAGTTAAACAGCTCGAAGACGTCAAGCGTGAACTTGAAAAGGCCTTAGCTGATGAGCGAGCGACGGTTGCTATGCTCAAAGACAATGAACAGGCTCTGGAAACACGCGGAAATGAACAGGTAACGCAGCTTGAAGAGGCTAAACGCGAGCTAGAGAAAGCATTGGCCGATGAACGGGCAACGGTTGAAATGCTGAAGCAAAACGAACTGGAAGCACAGTCAAAAAATAGTGATCAATTATCGGAAGCAACAAAGGCTAAGCGTGACCTCGAAAAAGCCTTGGAAGATGAAAAGGCCACTGTAATACAGCTTCAACAGATGGGGCAGGATAAGCAGCGTCACTTAGAGGAAATTGAGAGCGAGTTGAATGGCTTGAAAGAAAGTAAGGCTGCACTTGAGGAAGAACTTAAAGGCTCGTCTGAAACCGTTTCGACCAATACCGATAAGATAAAACAGTTAGAACAAGCGAAAACTGAACTTCAAAAAGCCCTTATCGATGCCCAGCAGTCAGTTACTTCATTGCAGAAAATAACTGACGAAAAGCAGGCCGTTGAGAACGAACTCAAAGCACAACAAGAAAAAGCGGCGAATGCCGAAAGTGAGCTTGAAAAACAGATACAAAAGGTAAGCGCATCAGAGAAAGCGTTACAAGAAGCGCAACAAAACCAATCTGTTTTACAAGAACAGCTTACGAAACTAGAGTCACAGGTAAATGAGGCAAAAACAGCAGCCTCTGAAGTTTCTGCTGACGCGAGCGCGACACAAGCGTACCCTGTCAGGAGCGATATAGAAGCGCTACCAAGCCCTGAGAATCCGGTAGCGTTTTTTGACCTAAACTACTTCTGGTCTTCTCAAGATGAAAATGCGACGCTTTCATCCTCGTTGCAATCGCTTCTTGTTAAAGTAGAAGATGTTATTGCCAAAGGCGAAAAAGCGGTAGAGTCTGAGAAATTAGGCGAGCTGGTCTCAACTTCACAAGCGCTGATGAAGCTTGCCCGTTCCATTAATGCAGAACCACTGGTTGATTTGGCACAAAGCCTTGAAAATGACTGTCGTCAAGGGTTACTTGATAACGCTTTAATTCGTTGGTATCCAACTAAGACAGGTCTTCAGAAAACGTTAAAAGTGGTGTATCAGCAGCTGCACCGACTATAAAATGTTTAAAGATTAAAAGCGGAGTTTACTCCGCTTTTTTGTTGAGCATTCGTGAAAAAACTGTTTCTCTTGCTTGTAAAGGTTTCGATAGACAGAAACGTTGTCACTAGGTCGAGTTTGCAGGCTATTTACCATGTTTCAATTTTTAACCTCGCATTTTGATGCACTAAGCGCTAATCACACGATGCCCATTACGCTAGTAAACGCAGCGGGCACAATATGTTATACCAATCTGCATAGGTCACTACCCACTCAGCGAGAGTTAAAATTTTCGTGATCGCGGCATGTTACCGAAGGTATAGTGGTTCTACATCAAGGTAACACAGCAAAGAGTACGGACATTTTACACTCGCTCTCCTGGAAGTTCTGGCAAGCTTCCTAGCTTTATTCTGGTACTTTAAAAGAGTACGGCCATTTGCATTGCCACGCTTCGCTAGGATACTTGCCAGCGCCTTCTAAGTGGGCAAATATCTATGCGAATTGATTAACTAATTACCAAAAGTCATTTTAATCTTCTTCGTCGTATGACGGGGGGGCTTTTAAGCTGTCCTTCGTTGTATTTTACAAAGGCCACAGTCGTCAGGTGTAGTGCCTGAGTCTCTTACATATAGTTTTGAAGGCCCTGATGTTTGTGATAAGCGCTAATTGGGCGTGTCGGAAGGTTACAATGTATTAGCCACTAATTTATAAAAAATAGTGGCTAATACACGTGAGATGCTTTTTAGTTTGCGGCTGGGATTACAAAAGTCTGGCTGACTTTTAACGGGTTAAGTACGTCGTTAGTAGATAAGTCTACCGTGTATTCGCCAGGTGTTGTTCGTTCATCAGAGTCGAACTCTATTGTGAATTTGGTGATTGTACGGCCTGCAATCGACTGCCTATCGATAGTACTGCCATTGGGATTAATTGCTCGCATTGCGATAAAACCACCTGGCCTGAAGTTAAACGATGCAGTAATCTCAACTGAAGTTACACAGCGCGAACCATCAGGGTAAGTTAAGCGGCAATAGTTAGGCTTAGCTTCAAAGTTAACGATTTGTAGCTCGCCAGAAATGGATGTAGCACTTGGCTCCTCTGTAACGCCTTGAAGCTCGTTGACAAGTAACTGAAGTCGCGCGTTTTCATCGTTTGCCTGGGCTAACTTAGCTTCTAAATCTTCGCTATTACTACCTTGTTGTAATTGCGTGATTTGTTCTTGCAGCTCGCTGATTTGCGCCGTTAATTGTGCATTGCGCGCTTGAACATCATCAAGTTCTGCGAGGCTTTCATCGCTCTCATCGATTTTTTCAAGAAGCTGCTGATTTTCTTCTTTCAATTGCGCTAGCTCTTCGCGTAATGACTCTAGCACGTCGTTGCTTTCTGATGAGACACGCTCTTTTTGAATATCGTAAATTCTTTGTTCAAGCGAACGAATTTCATCGTTACGGCTATTAAGTGATGCTACACATGAGCGCTGTTTTTCTTGCGATTGACGCAATTTTTTCTCAACCGCTGTTAGCTCATCAGAAGAGGGAAGGGAGTCACACGCCGCGGCAGGGGTTCCATTTCCATTTTGCTGCAACTGAGATAACGTGGCTTGTTTAGCGTTTAAGTCTTCTTGAAGTTTAGTAATCTCAGCAGAAGACGAATTTACTTTTTCCTCGAGTTCTGCTGATTTTGCGATGAGCGCTTGATTCTCTTCTACGATGTCATCTATATAAGATTGGTCTGCTGAAAGAGACTGATTCATTTTGAAGAAAAAATACAGTGCCAATATCACCAAGAATCCAATCACAGCACCTAGATACTTTGCTGCATGTTGAACCACTCTTTCCATAAATCTGACAATTCCTCGTTTATACTGCTTGAACAATCTAAGTACTTTTAAATTGTTTTGTTTTAATTATTGATTTCGATAACTTTAACAGTTATTCACGAGCTTATGAACAAAAAAGCCCACTTAAAAGTGGGCTTTTACACGTTTTTTTAAATTTAGAAAACGTAGTTAATTGCTATGCGACCAAGCGTTGCATCTCGAGCGTCGTCTAAGTCGTCAGAATAGCGGCTTATTTCCGCTTTTAGCGCAATGTTTGCGTCATAATCGTAACGAACTGTAGCCGATGCTACCGTGTAGTTTTGCGCAAATACACTGCTGATAGCTAAAAGGCTTGGCGTTATCGCTGTTTGAAGCGGCTCGCCTAGCTTAGCAAGTTGCTCGACACCTTTAACTTCGTCACCTTCAAATGACTGATACGTTACAGATGGAGTCCACTTTCCGACACGTAGGCCTGCCGTTACGTACCAAGCTTCGTCTTCAGGAGTGTACGACTCTTCAATATCAATATTGGTATACTCACCGCCGATAAACCAATCGAAGGTATCTATCTGAACACCAATACCGATAAAGCGACCTGTATCGTCTTCCATTAGAAGGTAATCTCTGAGGCCTGGCGCAACATCCGATAATTGACCGTTGATTTGTTGGTTCAAGTCAGGTTGGTCGAACGTTGCTTTTGTTGAGCCATATACGCTACGAATACTCAGCCATTCATTCGATAACTCAGCACTCACCATAAAAGTATTATCGCCTTCGATAGTACCTGCCGAAATCTCATTTTCAAAGGTTCCGATTGCAGCGCCTAATTTATATTCCCAGTCTCCCGCAAAGTCAGAGTAGTCAATACGGAAGCCGTCCAAGTCATTGAATGGAACTTCGTAAACCGCTTGGGGTGCAGAAATCCAGTGGTGTGAATAACCTACATCAAGTGAATCTGATAACTTGAACAGAGGAAGGCGGAAACGACCGGCAGAAACCGCCATGTTGTTTGTTACACGGTATGTGAGATATGCCCATTCGAAGTCAACGTCAAAGTCGTTCTCACCGCGAGCAAGTACCTGCACGGTAGCAGACATTCGGTCGTTAACGTCACCACTTGCTTGAAGTGCGAATAAACTCTCTTCACGAAAGCTGATTCTATCGTCGTATCCATACAGCGGGTCTTGCGTAGGCGATACCACGCGATCGTCGCTTGCCATACCGCCGATAAAGTTTGCAAAACCATTTATTCTAATGTTGGCGTGTGCTGTATTGACAAGGGCTACAGTCAATGCCGTTGCTAATAGTGCTTTTTTCATGACAAAATCCTTAGTCTAAGTTTACGACTTTAACGTCGCCGTTTACTGAGGCTGAATCGATGTATCCAATCGCGTTCTTATCGCCCTGAATAAACTCGATAACTTTCGCATCCGTTTCTACTTCTTGCGGCGCGATCCCACGGCCAGTGAAGACCAATTTCGCCCACATCGCTGAAACTTGAGCAGTGTTGCGCCCAAGCACATCGCCATCAAACTCTGCACGCAAAGGATTTGTTGCAGGTTGTTTAACGATAGTTGCCACTTCACCAGAAGGAAATGCGGTTTCTTTGCCTAGAAAAAGACGTTGAACATTTTGCTTAGTAATTGTTGCCTGATTGTCAGGGTGAACTACAACAACGACTTCAGCAACGGCTTGCAAGCTTAGTAAGGCACCAAATAAAGTTGCGCCAATTGTGCGTTTCATTATGATCGTTTCCTTGAATCGTTACTATCGAATACGGGTATACAACGCTCCCGTCTTAGCGACGACTCGCTGTGTGTGTTAAGCGTGATTTTTATGGTATTCGATTTATTCTTATTTTTAGTCAGCGTTTTTGCCTACAGGGTGTGAGCGCACACAAGGTACTTCTGCCTTTCGGATCAGGCCTCCCAAAAACTATAAAAGAGTGTCGTGTTGCTACTAAAATGTCAAGCCGAAATAGACGGTTAGCGTATTAAATTTTAGTGCAGCAGGGCACAGAAAATACCTTATTCTGAAAGTTATAGAATTAAAGGCCAGCGATAGAGCACACAATCTTTACGTTAAATGGTTTTTTATTGGAGAGTTTTTACGTGGCACCGTTGAATAGTTATTCATTTATATGTGTTACTTATGCTCTTGTGCGGGCGCTTTAACAACGTTGAAGTGTGGTTGAATAATTTGGTGCCCTTAGCGCTCAAATCGTAAGATTTTTTATCTGTATAGAGGTAGTCCGCTGATCCAGATTTTTTGAAATTGGTGAACAAAGTTAATTAAAAAACACTTGAGGCGCTGCACACTGCACATAGTAAAAAGCGGCAGAGTTACATTCTTGCCGCTTTAGTATGGTGAAGATTAAGCGTGTTGCGATTAATTGTTTAACAACGCTTGAATATCATATGTTGATTCTTCATCACCATCTTTTAGTAATATGTGGCCTTCCATCGTGCTGAAATCAATCGTCAACAATGCGTGTGATTTATCACCATTCCATGACAGAGAGAGTACGTTAGATTCCAAATTAACGTTAAACTCACCACTGAAGGCTGCGCTGTTGTTACGAATGCTTATAAGAGTCATTAGGCCCTTAACAACGGGTTTGTTTAACGCCAGTTCCACGTCTGCGCTAGATATATATGGGCGATTGATATCGCGTCCAACGTTTGTGCGGGCGAGCAATTCCATATCATTGTGAGCGGCTAAAAGCCCGCCATAGTACACCTGGGGGATGCCAGGGCTGAAAAATTGAATTGCGCGCGCCAACAAGTAGTTGTAGTCGTTCTGACCTAGTGCATCGTAGTATGTACAGTTCACTTGATAAAGGTCGACATTGTTAGCTGCTGCGCCGGTAGCTTTCTTCGACTCACTCTTTGAATTAAGGTGAATCTGTTCTACCAATGCATCAATTTCGTTGTCCTCAAGAAGCCCAGCTTTTTCGCCATTTGCACCAACATCGACAATACCAATACCATCGTGGGTATCAAGCACTGTAAAGCAATTTCTTGGTGAAATAGATAGCCAATACGCCAGCGCGTTTGCATTTTGAGTAAAGAGGGTATGCAGCACTAACGGAGGCAATGCAAAGTCGTAAACGCTGTCGCAACGCGATGCAATATCAATTTGCGTTTGATAATGACTGTGAATTTCAACCAAACACTGCATGCCCATATTGCGAGCGCGGTTCGACAACTCCTCGATAAACGCAAACGTCTCTTCAAGCATAAAGCAGTTGGTGCCAGCGCGTTTTATTGCGTAGCCAGCTGCATCAAGTCGAATTAGATCGACATTACTTTCTGTAAACGACCTCAAAATAGATGACAAGTAATCTTTGCCTAACTGCGATTCCACATCGATATCAATTTGATTAGAGGTGAAAGTTGTCCAAAAAGGTACTGATTCTACTTTTCCGCTTTCCGTGCCCACTTCGTAGTTACTGAAAAAAGGGGTAGGTCGAGGGCGGAATACCTTTGCTATTTGATTGTCTATCTGTGCTTGGTCGTTACCTTTAAAGACATCTTCTTTTGTTAAGAACAGTGGCCAATACTCTGAATCACGGCCATGCTTCAACACGTCTTTAAATGCGTCGCTTTGCCCTGACATATGATTAACAATAAGGTCTGCCATGATATTGACCGACTCACCAAGCTGCTTAACATTACTCCAATCGCCCAAACGCTTATCAACAGTGGTATGGTCGATAGGATCAAAGCCAGCGTCTTCACCATCGTAGGGATAGTAAAAAGGCAGAATGTGAACGCCTGTAAATAAGCCTGCTAGCGGCCCTTCAAGAAGGCGTGTTAAGCTTTCAATGTTTCCATCTCCCAGTCGGTCCGCATACGTGATTAATTGAACGCCATTGCGTATAGGCATGATATCTCTCCAAAATTCAGTATGTACCTGCTCACGCTGGTCTTTAAGCGTTGTAAACAGGCATTACCTTGAATTAAGCGTTGTTTGCTCGTTGAGTTTAAAAAAAGAACAGTCAAAGGCCGCTTAATTCTTTTTCTCTTCGTGGTTTTTTAGCATAAAACTAAACCACAAAAGTACTTGTTTCTTAATCGATTAAGATAAGATAGCAGTAGTTATCGGAATTGTAAATGAGAAGTTGAAAAGTTGGGGTTATTGGCGTGGCGTTGGAATGGGGGCGTTACCGTTTTCTTTGTTTGCGCTGTATTACTGTTAACATTATTATTTCAATCTTCAATGTGGGGGGGCGCTTTCTTACCCGCATCGTGTAGGTCTGTATTATCTTTCATTGCTTCTTTCCATTGCGCTAGCTTTTCATAATAAACATCCCATATACAAGGGCAGCATGAGCCACCGCCACAGCAGTCGTCCCTAAGTGGCTTTTCGGGTTTTTCGAGAGATGAATTCATAGCAATACCGTACGCATAGAAAATTGTCCTCTTTGCAGGCGTGGGCACGTGTTAAAGCAAAGTAATGGGAGCGTAGAAATAGCTGCTTCCTTTATAATTCCCAAAGTAAAGCCAGAAGACTTGCCAGACCGTTTTGTAGGGCGCGTTTAAACAACATACCCTCTGTAGAGACACCTTGATGTAGCGCCACTATACCTGCGGTAACACGCTCCGCTCAAGAATATTTTGAATCTCGTTGAGTGAGTAATTATTTGCACGTACTGGTATAAAAACCTTACATTCTCGTCACTACACCACGCACTGCCAGTGGCGTGTTGATTGACTCATACGCTAGTAGGGGCTTATAACAGCATTGTTAATAATACAAAATGTGCTGAGAAAAAGCGGTACGAGAACAAGGAAGATATTAAGGTTATTACTAATCTTGCGTATACTCAGTGCCACCACCAAACGAAAAGTTTTATATGTGGTGGCACCTTATCATAAACGCAGTTCACCCTATGGGTAGGGGCTGGAAAAAGGCCGATACTTATTCTTTATTCGATGCGCTTTCTTGAGGCTGCTGGCTCTTCACCGTTGTAATTGGCTTTGGCGTTACCGTATTTACTTTGGAAAGCAAATCGCTTTTACCCGTAACCAAGTCGTTAAGCGTGCCAGTATCTGCATCTACTAAGCCTACCTCGCGCAACATAGTATCAACAAGCGGGGCATTGGCGCGGTAGTTCAGTGCCGCTTGCGTTACTTGTTCTGCTAAACCAGTATTCGCAGTAGCAACCGTTTGTTCTTGGTTCATGCCGCTTCCTTGTCCATAACCTTGCAGTATTTTGATCCCTTCAATGTTCTCAAGAGGCTTAACAGCATGTTGAACAAGTTCAGGCAATACCTTGAGCATCGCAAGTGCTTTTTGCAGCTCAATTTGCTCATTTTTAAGTGTGTTTTCTGCTTCATATAGCGCTTGCTTACCTTGCGCTTCAACCGCGAGTACTTTTTCATCGGCTGCGGCCTGAAGCATTTTTGCATCTGCGCTCGCTTTTGCTTCAGTTAAAATTGCATCTGCAGTATTTTCTGCCGCTTCTTTCTTAGCCTGTGCTTCAACTGTAATACTTACGGCTTCTCGCTCTGCTTCTTTACGTGCGTCGATAACCTCAATCTGCTTTTTACGCTCAGCTTCAGCGACCATTTTTGCCGTTGTTACTGCTTCTACTTTTTCGACTTTCGCTTTTTCCGCTTCTGCCGCTTTTGCCCGAGCTGCTGATTCTTCTTCAGACTTTGTTGCAACGGCAATCTGTTTAATTTGTTCAGATACTTCTACTTCTTGCTGCTGGCGGATTCGAGCTTGCTCAAGCGCTTGGCGCTTGGCTATTTCTTGGGTTTCAATTTCACGAGACTTTTCGATTTCAGCGGCTTCAATGGCGCGGTTTTTAGCAATCTCTGCCTCACGTTCTTCTCGTTCCTTCATTTCACGCTGTTTGGCTATCTCTGCTTTTTGCTCTTGCCGTTTGAAAGCAAGCACTTGCTCTTGTGCCAAGCGAGCTTCTTCTTCGTCGCGTTTAACTTCAAGCGACTGTTTCTCAGCAGCCAAGTTACGCTGTTCGATGAAAATACGGTTTTCTTGCTGAATGTCATTGGTTTCTTTACGTTTTTCTTCAATGATCTTCGTTAAGCGTGCGCGACCTTCGGCATCAAATGCGTTGTTTTCGTTGAAAAACTGGAGGTCGGTTTGGTCAAAGCCGGTTAAGCTAACCGACTCTAACTCTAAGCCGTTCTTTTCGAGGTCGTTAGCCACACTTTGCTGAACTTTTTGTACAAAGTCTGCGCGCTGTTCATGCATTTCAGTCATGCTCATCTCAGCCGCAACTGCACGCAGAACATCAACAAACTTCGACTCCATCAATTTTTTAACCTCTTCTGCACGTGTTGTACGAGTTCCTAAGGTTTGTGCTGCCATTGAAATGCCGTTGGCATTTGGTGCTACACGTAAATAGAAGTCTGCTTTTACATCTACCCGCATGCGGTCTTTTGTAATGAGCGCGTCTTTCTGAATTTTCTCTACTTCTATGCGAAGTGTGTTCATGTTGACGGGAATGATTTCATGTACAACGGGTAAAACAATTGCTCCTCCGTCTTTGATGACTTTTTCGCCACCAAGCCCAGTTCGTACGAATGCCGTTTCTTTGGTCGCCCGCGTATAGAGCTTGGCAAAAATGAGGCCGATTAAAATAAGCCCAACGACGATTACACCTGCAATAAAGAGTATTGACGGCAAGTTAGATGTTTGAAGTGTATCCATACTTTTATCTCTATTAGAAAGTTATTGGTAGCGCGTGGCTAGCCAGCTGTATTCACTTTTTTG
This sequence comes from Alteromonas sp. V450, assembly GCF_001885075.1. NCBI lineage: Bacteria > Pseudomonadati > Pseudomonadota > Gammaproteobacteria > Alteromonadales > Alteromonadaceae > Alteromonas > Alteromonas sp. V450. Next base: position 1,560,091 of record NZ_MODU01000004.1, on the reverse strand, counting down.
AACAAGGATCACGCGTTCTCCTTGTGCAAATAGTTCTTCTTTTTCAAATGGTTCAACTAAAACAAAGTGAGGTTGTGAAAAGCTATCGGTGAATTTTGCCTCTGCAGGGTTGCCTCTAGATGCCCTGCCTATCGTTATTTCAGCGACCGCACCAATGAAGTCATCATTATTAATAGCGCTGGTTTCCGAAGAGGGCAGGAGTGCAGCGATAAATACAGCACATTTTCTTGTTATCAATATGCCTATGGCAATCGCAAGCGTTATAGAGAGTAATTGAGGCAGTTGCACAGGCGTTAGGCCATTAATAATAAGCCCTGCGAGTCCAAACAGGGTAAGAAATATAACAAGCCAAATTAAAAATGGTACTTTATTGAGATTGAGGAAATTGGCAAATGCAGAACTTAAAAACCCGTTGCTGTCTATGTCGCCTATATCGTCGTTTAGACCAAGCATACTTACGCCGAAAAAAACGCTGATCAGCTCTAAGATAAACACAAAAAATACCGCAATAAGCGCGACACTAAACCAAAAGTTAGTTGGGGAAAGGAGAATGTCTGCCATTTACACCATCCATGATGAGACCTTTATTGTCTAGTTATACCACAGCAGAAAAATTAAGCTAGTGTGGGCAAAACGTAATGAGGCGCTTGTTGTAACAATTTGTTTTCATGGATTTTGTCATTGCGTTTTATGCGTCATCAATAACAAAAAGCAGTTGCTAACGCGTTGGCACAGAGAAATCGTGTTTTAAAAGCTCAGCATTTGATGGTGTTACTTTAAGCACGCTGCCTTGCTCGTACCAGTCGCCCAAGACAATGCGAGTTGCAGGTTTCGCATTAACGTGTAATTGATGTATGTTTGGTCTGTGAGTATGACCGTGGATCATACGTTGAACGCCCCATCTTTCCATCACGTTAACCACCTCTTCAGGGGTGACATCCATAATTTCAGGTTTCAGGGCTTGTTGATTTGCTTTGCTTTCTGCTCTGCCGTTATCCGCCACCCTTTGGCGGTACCACAGTGGAAGCGCAAGCATTAAACGAGGCCACCACCAACCGCGAGATTTCTTGCGAAATTTTTGATAAGCAACATCACGAGTACATAGCTCATCACCGTGAGTAAGCAGAGTAGGCGTACCATAAAGGTCGACAACTTCTTGTTCGTTTAATAACGTCATGCCTGCTTTTGAGAGCCACTTTTCTCGAATTGCAAAATCACGATTACCGTGAATAAAGTAAATTGGGCAGTGTTGACTTACTTCTTTGAATGCCGCCGCTATGGCGGTGTTAAAAGGCGTAATATTGTCGTCACCAATCCATACTTCAAATAAGTCGCCAAGAACATAAAGCGCATCTGCATTAATGGCGTCCTCTTTTAAAAAGCGCATTAAGCATTCTGTAATATCCGGACGGTCGGCACTGAGGTGTAAATCGGCAATGAAGTAGGTGAACGACATAAATATTCTTAAGTGTGGGTAAAAAAGCCGCGTTATAGTGACGCGGCTTGCAATTATTAAAGGCTAACGCACGTCTTGTAGTGCGTGGTATACCAGCCGTTATATACGCTATTTCTCAATGCGGTGGTTTAAGCTACTACGGCTTTTTCGATGATAACAGGCTCAACAGGAACATCCTGATGGTAACCGTGATTACCGGTTTTAACGGCCTTAATTTTTTCAACCACATCCATGCCTTCAGTCACTTTACCAAATGCACAGTAGCCCCAACCGTTTACCGATTTGCCAGAATGGTTGAGGAAATCGTTGTTATTCACATTAATAAAAAACTGAGCAGTTGCAGAGTGTGGATCTTGAGTACGCGCCATTGCTATGGTACCCACTTCGTTTGCAACCCCGTTGTCTGCTTCGTTTTCAATAGGATCTTTTGTGTCTTTCTGGTCCATATCTGGCGTAAAACCACCACCTTGGATCATAAAGTTGTTGATAACACGGTGAAAAATAGTGTTGTCAAAAAAACCGTCTTCAACGTAAGAAAGAAAGTTGGCAACTGTTTTAGGCGCTTTATCTTCAAAGAGCTCAAGGGTAATGTCACCAAAATTTGTTTTTAACGTAACCATTGTGGTCTGTCCTGTCTGTTAGCATTCATAAAATGTGATTCCATTTTAGCGCAAAACGAGTAGCTAGCGCAAAGAGATGGTTGTAGCAAAACCCGGCAAACGCGTTGCGAAAAAAGGCTTGTACCATTTAAATCGTGACAGTGCTAAACTTTGCGGTTCGAAAATTATGACTAATAGGAAATATAAACATGCTGCATCTTTACAATACCCGAACCCGTGAAAAAGCGAAGTTTGTGCCGCTTCAAGAAGGGAAAGTGGGATTGTATGTGTGTGGTATAACCGTTTACGACCTGAGTCATATGGGTCATGCCCGTACCTATTTAAGTTTCGATGTGTTAGTTCGCTACATGCGACACCTTGGTTTAGAGGTAAAGTATGTGCGTAACATCACGGATATCGACGATAAAATTATTGCTCGCGCCAATGAAAATGGCGAAAGCTTCGAAGCGCTGACTGCACGCACTATTGCCATGATGCACGAAGATTTTGCGGCGATTAACTTACTAGAGCCAGATGTTGAACCGACAGTAAGTGGCCACATGGATGAGATCATTGAGATAATTCAGCGCCTTATGGACAAAGGCTACGCCTATCAGGCGCAAAGCGGCGATGTGTTGTTTGACGTAAGTAAATATGAAGATTACGGCAAGTTGAGCAAACAAGATTTAGAGCAGCTTAAAGCCGGTGCCCGCGTAGAAGTGGCGGCGGGTAAAGACGACCCGCTAGATTTCGTATTGTGGAAAACCACAAAGCCTGGTGAGCCTGCATGGCAGTCACCTTGGGGTGAGGGCCGCCCGGGTTGGCACATTGAATGTTCTGCGATGAACCACAAGCATCTTGGTGCCCATTTTGATATTCACGGCGGTGGCTCAGATTTAACGTTCCCACACCATGAAAACGAAGTGGCTCAGTCGTGCTGCGCGTATGATACTCCTTACGTGAACGTATGGATGCACGCTGGTATGGTTCAGGTTAATGACGAAAAAATGTCTAAGTCGCTAGGCAACTTTTTTACTTTGCGCGATGTGCTAAAAGAGCATGATGCAGAGACGTTGCGTTTCTTTTTGATGTCAGCGCATTATCGTAGCCAGTTAAGCTATTCGCAAGATAACATTACTCAAGCGAAGGCCGCCCTAGAGCGTTTGTACACGGCATTGCGTGGGGTAACAGTAGACGGAAGCACTGACCTTAGCCACGGTGGTTATCTGACGCGCTTTGAAGCGGCAATGAACGACGATTTAAACGTACCTGAAGCCTTTTCGGTAATGTTTGATGTAGCACGAGAGCTTAACCGTCAAAAAGATAATGCTGAAGAAGCGGGAAAACTGGCTGCAGTTTTAAAGGGGCTAGGCGCAATTTTGGGTATGCTTCAAAGCGACCCAGACACCTTCTTGAAAGGCGGTGACGGCAATGAAGACGAAGCCGCTGAAATTGAAGCGCTAATTAAACAGCGTAACGATGCCCGTGCCTCCAAAGACTGGGCTGCCGCAGATGCAGCGCGCGATGCGTTAAACGCAAAAGGCGTAGTGCTAGAAGACGGCCCAAGCGGCACTACATGGCGTAAGGCGTAATTAGCAGCCCAAGCTACTTGCCAGAATGAAAGCCCGCTTTTGCGGGCTTTTTCTTTAGTTGGGCTTTGAATGTACCGCGGACTGGCGTAATCAAAAACCTGTTTTCAGCTACGAGGCTAAATATCTGAAAGTAAGACAGTATCTCCTGAACTTACGTTGAGTGCTTGTGCTGTATCACGGGAAATAATCACTGTTTTGTTTTGTTGCTCAGTTTCTGCCACCATTGCATAAAATGGCTGGCTTAACGTGGCGATAAGCGACATTTTTCTGTTAGTAGTACGCTCGCTAGCTTCGGTAACCTTTACTTCTAACCGCTGAGTTGAATTAACAGTTTTCAGGCTTGTAACTTCAGCTTCCATGCTAGGCGCACCATCAAAAATATCGATGTAGTTCGTGAATTTAAATCCTTCTTTTTCTAACATCGCCATGGCGGGCCGGCCGTCGTTATGCGGTTTGCCAATAGCTAATTGGGCTTCTTTGGGCAACATATTTACATACAGTGGAAGTTTAGGCATTAAGTCTGCAATAAACTGATTTCCGTTTACGGCGCCATATAAATCAGCTTCAGCGTACGTCATAGGAAAAAAGTGATCACCGACGGCATTCCAGAAGGGCGAGTCTCCATCTTCATTTACATAGCCCCGAAGATCGGCCATAACCCGTTTTGGAAATATATGCCGATGTAAGCCCATAAAAAGGTAGCGCACTTTAGAAAGTAGTTTTCCGTTGAAGTGTTTTCTGTATTCAGGCAGTAAGTATAGTGATGCCACTTCAGCGTACCCTTCAAAATGGTGACTTAGGTGCAGTGTGTCATGGGTGTAGTGTACGCCTAGTGATTTATTTCGCTGGGCGACTTTTTCTCGCTTGTAGCTATAAAAACTGTCATCTTTTCCTAATTCACCAAAGATTGCAGATGTGCCGATAAGCTTGCCAGTTAAAAGATCCTCCAATACAAACAAAAGGTAGTCTGGACGACCTTCGCACATAAGTTTTTGTTCTTCTCTAATTGAACGCTTCAGTTTGTTATCAAGCGTTGCTCTATCAGGGGGGAAGGTTGTCATACCTGGCGATGCAGCTTGAGCTAACGCAAGCAAGCCTTCCAAATCATCACCTTTTGCTAGTCTCACGCGGGTGTCGAAGATAACGCTGTTGGTCGTACTCTGTTCAGTGCTGATTGTCTTACGATCAAGGTGAATACCCGCAACCATGCAGCGAACGGAGCCTCCCCCCATTTCAATAGTAGGCACTGCGATAGGAAGTAAAGTAAGATCGTGGGGCAGTAAAGCGCGTTGCTTTTCGTTTATTGAATTAAAAGCAGTGTATGATAAAAGTAATAAGCGCTTTCCATGCTTATTCACAAGTTCCAAGCAGTTACCGGCAAAACTATTCACTTGTTCTTCGCTTATATCGATGATGGTTTTACCCGTCTCCTTAAGTGTTGAAAGCACCGCATTTCTGTCGCTTTCTTCTATCATGCTGGTAGCAATAATGGCAAAGTCACTGCCGACACACATCATTACGTTGGTGTGATAAACCGCTGTACCATTAGTATCAAAGGCGCTAAAACATACAGGCGTTAAGCCAATCGCTTTACAAGCCGACAATACCGCTTTTTTATCTGCTCGTTGTGACAGACAAACATACGCTAACGCGTTTGAGTGATCGATCACCATCGCCCCTGTGCCTTCAACGATATATCCGTCGGTTTCAAGTGACGATAAATCTGTAGCTTGCTGCACGTTGTAGTGTTGCTGCAGATAGCTGACAATATCTTTTCGGCGCTCTTCCCTGCGGTTTTCGCAGTGCATAGGGTAGGTGACAAGTAAACCGTTGGGGTGTGTGCTTAACCAATTATTTGGAAATACTGAATCGGGTGTGTTTTCTTTCTCTGTTTCAAACACCTCTACTGTTATATGGTTTGCACGTAAAGTGCGAACCATCTCATCAAATTCCATACACGCATTTTTTGATATTTCTTCTCTACTTTTCTGCGTCGCCACGAGGGGTTTCTGAAAACTATTGTCTTTTGCTGTTTGTTCGTTGGGGCGAAAACCACAGGGGCGTACCATTAAAACCGTATTTGGTGTAGTTAAGCGTGAATTTGTGATGTAACTGGCTTGCATAAAACGTCCTAAAGCACTTAGCTGAGTTATTTCCACGTAAAAAGAGCGTGTATTTTATTCTCTGGCTATTTCAATTAACTATGCTCAAGATGTTGCAAGTTGTTATTTAATTTAATCATAATGCTCAATATTATTGTCATTATGCTAGATTGCTGACCAAGCTGAATGAACTCATTAGTAACTCGGCAATTCCTCTATCTGTAGGAGAAACGCTTATGTATGTGGATTTAGATGCAAAAGACCGCGAGCTTCTCGACATATTGAAGCGCGATGCGCGAACACCAGTTACTGTGCTTGCTGAAGTTCTCTCGTTATCGCGAAGTACAGTGCAAAAACGTATCGACAGGCTGGTAAATTCAGGGGTGATCGACGGCTTTACAATTCGCGTGAATGAGCAACTGCAACCAGATAAAATAAAAGCGCTAATGTCAGTAGAGCTTGAGGGGTTAAGTACAACTCAACTGATTGGTAAGCTCAGGCAACTTAATGGTGTACAGAGGTTTCATACCACAAATGGTAATTGGGATTTACTTATTGTTATAACCGCCGAAAGTCTCGCGCATTTAGACAGCATTTTAAAAGAGGTGCGCGGCGTTAAAGGCGTACTTAATAGTGAGACAAGTATTATTCTGTCAACGACTGAAAAATAGCATCTGTACATTATTGCGCTGAAAAGCGAGTGTTCTTATTTTTCCAACGATTTACATCATCACTTAAATTTCGGGCTTACCAGTGGGAATAGCCGATTCTTTTTCTGTGAGGTGTGACTTCCAACGCTGTTGTGCAACGTGTGCTTTGACCAGCTCCAGACATTCGTTGACAACGTTAAGTACTTCTTTATCAAGTGCGTCGGCGGTTGGGGTGTAATCGTGCATTCCCACTGAAATAAAGTGGTCGATGCGCTCTGCGTCTAGGTCGCTTAACAGGTTAACCAGCGATGTTGTTACAATATCGGTTACCGATTCTTCTAACGTATTTTCAATGGTTTTCCCGATAACAGGTAGGTAGTGTAGTGAAGAAACTTGCGCATTACTTCTCACCGCTTTTCCTACGCTTTTACGCACGTGTTCTCGTATTACCTCGCCATGTTCTTCGCTTTGAATAGACCGGCCTAAATGATTGATAACGCCAGCCATCCATTGGGTTATTACGGGTCGGCGAGGGGCGAGTACCTGTGCGTTTATATCGTCTAATAAAGGCGAACCCGCTGAAATATCTTTTTGCGCATCGCTGAGCACTTTAACCACAATCCGGTCGCTTAACTCTTCAACGAAAACATCGTAGTAAAACGCAAAAAAGCGAAAGACGGCGGTTTGATTCAAATCGATGATTTCGAATTTGTGCAGGCGATGCAAAATAGAAAAGATGCGTAAGAAACGAAACAAGCGGGTTGGCCCGGTAGGTATAAGGCCTATGATATCGTACCAATGTAGAAATGGAAAAAAGTACCAGCGTAAATGCTCTTTACGTACAATCGCAACAATCCACCGGAAGCAGAATTCGGTGAAAAATATAGCGATGAAAACGAGGTCTACCAGCAAAAAGTTGTTGTGGATTGGGTCGTAGGCACTTAGAAACGCTGGAAAATAAGTACCTAACAAGCCATAAACGAAGTCAGTAGCATACAGGGCATCAAAAATTAGCCATGCTAGATTCACAAATAATATACCAAGCATGACGAGATCTAGAATTAACCAAGGGGTTTCGTGACTATTTCGCAAATTTTCTCGGTTAATTCTTAGCATTTTCATATCCCTTTTATGATTTAACGCCTTTTTTAAACGTACAAAAAGGCGGCGTGTTAATGCTATCTCACTGTAGTTATTAGCTTGACGCGTTTAACCTTGTTACGTCTACGTAAAGATTTAGCTTTTGCCCCGGTTGTAAATAACGTTTTGTATTTAGCGCGTTCCATTTACCAATGTCGCTTACTTTAACGTTAAATTTGTTAGCAATACGCGACAGCGAATCGCCATTTTTCACTGTATAGGTCAGCTTTTTAGTAACGCCGCTTTTTGCTGCCCCTTTTTGCCAAATTATCAAAGTTTTGCCGAGACGAAGGGTATCACCTGGCGCCATTCCATTCCATTTTGCCAACTGTTTAGTGCTTATATTGTACTTACGGGCTATATCCCACAGCGTATCACCAGACTTCACGGTGTGACGTATTTTTTGTTTCGTTGAACTGTTATTTTGTAAGCTAGCGAGGCGCTGTTCTTGAGATAGCGTGTAGCTATCTAGTTCTTGCAGGGCAACGGGAACCATAAGGGCTTGGCCAATTCTGATCATTGTCGAATCTAGCTCATTGACTTTTTTAAGCACGTTGATTGTGGTGTGATATTGTTGCGCGATTTTTCCCAAACTATCGCCGGCTTTCACCGAGTGTCGTACCCAGTTCAGTCGCTCTTTTTGATCAATTTTAGCTAGCGCTTGTGAAAATGTTGCTGCTTTATTTAACGGTAAAACAAGCCTATGAGGCCCCTCAGGAGATGTTGCCCATCGATTAAACCCAGGATTCAATCCATGCAGTTCTTTTAATGACATACCAGCAAGTTCGGCAGCAAAGGCTAAATCGACCTGTGAATCAATATCGACAACCTCAATAACCGCCACGTTTTCAACTTCCGGCCATGCATAGGCATAGCTATCTTTGTTCTTTAAGATATCCGCTAATGCGAGAAGTTTTGGTACATAGGCACGGGTTTCTCGTGGTAAATTGAGATTCCAAAAGTCAGTAGGCTTTCCTACTCTTTTATTGGCTTTAATCGCTTTTAAAACCCGCCCTTCGCCACTGTTATACGCAGCGAGTGCATGTAGCCAGTTTCCGTCGAACATGTTGTTCAAATAGGTAAGATAATCTAGCGCTCCTTTGGTGGAGGCTATCACGTCTCTGCGTCCGTCGTACCACCAGTTTTGTTGCATGCCGAATCGCTTTCCGGTCCCCGGAATAAACTGCCACATGCCGGCGGCTCGACCGTGAGAATAGGCAAAGGGATCAAACGCGCTTTCTACAATAGGCAAAAGAACCAGTTCCATTGGCATACCGCGTTTTTCAATTTCTTCGGTAATGTAGTAAAGAAAAGGTTTTGCGCGTTTTACTACGCGAGCCATATATTCTGGATGCTTAAGGTACCACTTTCGTTGCGCATCTATGCGTTTGTTATCCGGTATAGATAACGCAAAGTTGTTACTTGCGCGTTTCCATACATCTGTAATCACCGCTTGCGTGTGTACCTCTGGCGTCTCGGTAATTTGCGCTATCTCTTCTAAAGCATCGTCGTGCGGATGAATAACCTCGATGACACCGTCACGAGCTATTTCACAATCACTAATTGACTCTTCGTTAGTATGAATGTCGCTGCACGCCTCTAATGAGGCATTTTCGTTACTTTCTAACTGTGCTTCGTCACTATTGATACCGGTTAGTTGGCAACCGCTTAAACCTATCGCTAATATTAGCGGCGATAAAGGAAAACACTTCAACTGCATATATGAAGAAACCTCATTGGGCATTGCAAACCTACCATTTTACGGTAATTGGCCTACTTTTGCATCAAAACTCGTCTTTCCAGCGGCGAACTGCGGCAAATACTGCTACATCGTCGGCTAGGCTATTTTTGCTGTAGGCTTCGGCAGCCGATTTAACAGAAAGTTCATGGGCGCGTAAAAAGGGGTTAATATCTTTTTGTTGTTCTAGCGTACTCGGTAGCGTAACAAGGTTGTTTTTTCGCTGTGTATTGACCCAGTCAGAATATTGTTGCAGCTTAGTATTTGAGGGTTCAACAGCGAGCGCAAACGCGACATTTGCTTGAGTATATTCATGTGTGCAATACACTTTCGTGCTGTCGGGAAGGCGCTTTAGCTTATTTAGCGAGTGGTGCATCTGCTCTGGTGAGCCTTCAAAAAGTCGTCCACACCCTGCTGAAAACAATGTATCCCCACAAAACAAAACACCGTGTCCGAAAAATGCAATGTGATCAAGCGTATGACCTGGTACCTCCATTACTTGAAGCGCCATTTGAAGTACAGGCAATGTTACTGTGTCGCCTTGTGAAACCGACTTTGTTATACCGCGAATATGGCCGCCCCTTGGTCCAATGACGGGCAGCTCGGGAATGGCCGAAACAAGCTTTGCAATACCACCAGTGTGATCTCTGTGGTGATGGGTGATAAGAATTGCGCTAAGCTGAAGCCCATTTGACTTCAAATACGTAAACACAGGCTCTGCATCACCTGGGTCTACGACCACCGCATTGTTCTTATCGTGAATACACCATATATAGTTATCGGTAAATGCGGGTATAGGGAATACCGTTATACCTGAAGGAAGCCTGTCATTCGTCATGTTGGTTACCTGCTTGTATAGGTAGATTTATGCGTTACTATAGGGGCTTGTTTACGGCAGGGCAACCAAAGAGCAAACGTGTAATAATGAGATCAGCGTTTCAAAAAATCCCCCCGCGTTATCCAGAGTCTTGGGGCGAGTTCCCCGCAGGTGAACAAATTCGTCAGGCCATTAATAGCGTATGTAATGACTACGCAGAACGGGTTTTTGGCTATCATTTTGCTAAACTCGGGTCACTCAGTTCAGCGATTACTCTTGAAGCCAGCCCTATTCGTCATCACGTTAATCTTGTGCCTGATGAAAAGACGTTAAAAAAAGCGAACGTGTGTGACGAACGTGACCGACACGACAGCAGCAGTAGCCATCGTGATCCTTTTGTACAATGTCAGCCAAGCTTTGTGGTAGGACAATCTCACAGCTTGCCTTTTTCGGAAAATAGCATTGATGGCTTTCTACTCGCTAATGAACTAGATTTCGCTCAAGATCCGCATGAAATACTAAGAGAGGTCGACCGCGTTATTACCCAAAATGGCTATGTAATAATTAGTGGTTTTAACCCATTAAGCTTAGCCGGTATTGCAAAGTTTCTACCTGTTAAGCGCGGCAATATTTTGCACGATGCGCGCTTCTTTACGTCGTATCGTATTAAAGATTGGCTTCAGCTGCTTGGGTTTGAGATTGTTGAACAACGCCAAGTGATGTTTTCAACGCTTTTTTTTCAACAAAAATGGAAAGGGGCGGTCAAGCTTCAAGAGTATCTAGCTTCCTACCTGCCGTGGTGCAGCGCGGTATATGTTATTCTCGCGAAAAAACGCGTTATTCCTATGACGGCAATAAAACCTAAACGCAATGTAAAGCCGCGTTTTTCTGCTGTTGGGGCAAGTGTAAGAACGTCTACCGTGAATCGTTCCGGCCGCTAATTTCTTAATATGGGCCTTTATTTTGGACCGTTGCGAGGGTAGCCAAAACACGTGGTAACCGACGACAACTCGCAATACAAAAATACGAAAACCATAAAAAAGCCACGATGGGAGCTTCCCGCCGTGGCTTTATATTTTAAGTAAGGTTAACCTCGCCTAAAACAAATTGGCTTAGTCGTTATTACATTACTTAACGCGCATGCCTGGCTTTGCACCTTCGTGCGGCTCAAGAATGTATAGCTCGTCACCGCCAGGGCCTGCCGCCAGAACCATACCTTCACTCATGCCAAAACGCATTTTACGCGGGGCGAGGTTCGCTACCATTACCGTGTGCTTACCAATGAGTGCTTCAGGCGAGTAGGCCGACTTAATACCGGCAAAAACTTGCTTAGTTTCGCCGCCTAAATCGAGCTCTAAACGTAAAAGCTTGTCAGCTTTTTCTACGTGTTCAGCTTTAGCGATACGTGCAATACGTAAATCTACCTTGGCGAACTCATCAAACGAGATAGTGTCGCTGATAGGATCTTTTGCAAGCGGGCTGTCAGGGTCGATAGCTGGTGCTGCTGGCGCTAGGCTTTCTTTTGAATCTTCAACCATGGCGTCGATTTTCTCCATTTCTACACGCTGCATCATTGGCTTAAATTTGTTGATAGCGTGGCCTTTCAATAGGGTTTGCAGTGAATTCCAGTCGAACTTGTCGTTTAAGAATTCTTCTGCTTTTTCTGCAAGCACCGGTAGTACAGGCTTTAAGTAAATAACCAACAGACGGAACATGTTAATACCTAGCGAGCACACATCGTGTGTGAACTGCTGCTTAGTCTCGTCTTTAATGGTTACCCAAGGTGCGTTGTTGTCGATAAACTGGTTTGCTTTATCGGCCAAGGCCATAATTTCACGCACAGCTTGATGGTACTTACGCTTCTCGAAAAGTGCAGCAATGCTTTCAGATGCGTTTTGGAACTCTGCAATAAGCTCTGGCTCAATCACATTGTCAGACAATTTGCCGTCGAAACGCTTGGTGATAAAGCTTGCACAGCGGCTAGCAATGTTAACCACTTTACCAACCAGGTCTGAATTCACTTTTTGAGCAAAATCAGTAAAGTTTAGGTCGATGTCGGTAACACCATCACCTAACTTAGACGCAAAGTAGTAACGCAGATATTCTGGGTTCAGGTGGTCTAGGTAGGTACGGCCTTTGATAAACGTACCGCGCGACTTAGACATCTTCGCACCGTTCACCGTCACAAAACCGTGAATGTTTACGCCGGTCGGCTTACGGTATCCCGCGCCTTCTAGCATGGCAGGCCAGAACAGGCAGTGGAAGTAGGTAATATCTTTACCAATAAAGTGGTAAAGCTCTGCGTCTGAGTCGGCTTTCCAGAAATCATCAAACTCTAGATTGTTCTGATCGCAGAAGTTTTTGAAACTCGCCATATAGCCTACAGGCGCATCTACCCACACGTAGAAGAACTTGTTCGGCGCACCTGGAATTTCAAAGCCGAAGTAAGGCGCATCACGGCTGATGTCCCACTGTTGAAGACCTTCAGTAAACCATTCTTGCAGCTTGTTAGCCATTTCTTCCTGCAGAGCACCAGAGCGGATCCACTCTTTTAACATGCCTTCAAATTTTGGCAGGTCAAAGAAGAAGTGCTCAGACTCGCGTAGTACTGGTGTAGCACCCGACACAACGCTGCGCGGGTTCTTTACTTCTGTTGGGCTATACGTTGCGCCACATACGTCACAACTGTCGCCGTTTTGATCTTCTGAGCCACAGCTAGGGCAGGTACCCTTAACGAAACGGTCTGGCAAGAACATTTCTTTTTCAGGGTCGAACAGCTGGTTAATGGTGCGTTTGCTGATGTAACCCGCGTTATCCAAACGGGTGTAAATTTCTTCACACAGCGCCTTGTTTTCTGGCGAATGGGTTACGTAGTAGTTGTCGTAATCTACGTGAAAATCAACAAGGTCTTGGTGATGTTCAGCACGCGTTCTTGCCACCATTTCTTCTGGTGTAATACCAAGCTCTTGGGCTTTAAGCATAACTGGCGTACCGTGTGCATCGTCGGCGCAAACACTGTAACATTCGTTTCCGCGAAGGCGCTGAAAACGGGTCCAGATGTCGGTTTGAATGTGTTCTAGCAAATGGCCTAAGTGAATAGAGCCATTTGCGTATGGCAACGCACTGGTTACCAGAATTCGGCGTTTTTCTGACATAATGACGTTATTGATTCTTTGCGTTTCAAAATGGTTGCAAATACTAGCGGAAAACCGCGTTTTTTGCATTACGTAATTCACACAATTCTACTACTAGTAAGGCATTTTATGTTCTTTTCTCGTAAAGCAGAGCCGGTAACTCAAAAAGTTGCTGTAATTTTGGCCAAGTATTTTTCGCTAGATGTTGAAGATACCGTGCCATGGTGTGCTTTTAGCCAGCCAGAAAATGAAGATGCCGGTGTTACAGTCACACTGCCATTTTGTATAGCTACTCAATTAGGCGCGCTTAAACAAGAGGTACTCAAACAGCTAGAAGGTACGCTTGGTGATGATCAGCTTACCTTCAAACAAAACGTAGCCAGTGGAGAAACAGAAGTTGCCCCGGTCACCAACATTAAAAACATAATAGCAGTGGCTTCAGGCAAGGGCGGGGTAGGTAAGTCGACAACCAGTATTAATTTAGCGTTTGCGCTTATGCAAGAAGGCGCGAAAGTTGGGATTTTAGATGCCGATATTTATGGGCCGTCTATTCCCATCATGTTGGGCAACCCCAATGCACACCCTGAGAGTGAAGATAATAAGCACATGCAGCCGCTCATGGCACATGGGCTGGTGGCGAACTCAATTGGTTACTTAGTGCCCCAAGAAGACGCGGCCGTATGGCGAGGGCCGATGGCAAGCAGGGCGTTAAAGCAGTTGCTAGATGAAACCCTATGGCCTGTACTCGACTATTTAATCGTAGATATGCCACCGGGTACCGGCGACATTCAGCTTACTATGGCACAACAAGTGCCCCTAACCGCTTCTGTGGTAGTGACTACGCCACAGGACTTAGCATTGGCTGACGCCCAAAAGGGTATAAGTATGTTTGAAAAAGTTAATGTTCCGGTGCTGGGGCTTATCGAGAACATGAGCTATTACCAGTGCAGAGCCTGTGGCACCAAGGACTATGTGTTTTCAAAGGGTGGGGGCGAGGCGCTTGCTGAGCGCCATGGTTTGCCACTGTTAGGGCAGCTACCGCTTGATATTCATATTCGCGAACATGGCGATGCCGGCACGCCTTTGTTAATTTCCACGCCTGAAAGTACTTTGAGTGAAAGCTACCGCGAGGCAGCTAGAGCAGTGTCGATGCAATTGGCGTTTAATGTTGCGCCACGCAAGGGGGCAACTAAACACATTAAGGGAAACCCGATTGGCATTGTAGGTAAAAATTAAAAAGGAAATAGCGTTAGGCGCTAACGCATGGCGTGCAAGTTTGAAAAAGTCGACGCTTAGCCGGGAAAAAATTGAGCCAAGTTATAGCGCTTGAATTCAAATTCGCCACAAACTTAATAAAAATTGCGCAAAAGCAGGTAAAACAAGCCTTTGAGTAGTTGAATGCATGCCGCGACATACGCATAATAGCGGCCTAATGAAATGAGGAATATACCATGCGCTTGTGCGACCGCGATATTTACCAACACCTGCAAGATGGGAAAATTAAAATTGAGCCTACCCCTAACTATGACCAAATAAGTGGTGTTACGGTAGATATTCGCTTAGGTAATAAATTCCGCGTGTTCGAAGACCATCAAGCACCGTTTATTGATTTAAGTGGCCCGAAAGCGCAAGTTCAAGAAGCGCTCGACCACGTAATGAGTGATGAAATTGAACTAGAAGAGGGCAAAGCTTTCTTTCTACACCCCGGTGAGCTTGCACTTGCCATTACTCACGAGTCAGTAACGTTACCAGACAACATTGTGGGTTGGTTAGATGGGCGTTCTTCACTCGCGCGCTTGGGCTTAATGGTTCATGTGACGGCGCATAGAATCGATCCGGGTTGGTCTGGCAATATCGTGCTTGAGTTTTACAACAGTGGTAAGTTACCGCTAGCGCTTCGCCCTAAAATGAAGATAGGGGCACTTAGCTTTGAGGTACTTTCAGCGCCGGCTGAAAAGCCGTACAACGCGAGAGTAGATGCAAAATACAAGGGGCAAGCGGGCGCAGTTGCAAGCCGAATCTCGTCTGACGACGAAAGTAAGTAAATCAACCTAAAAACAACTTTTTCGGAAAAGCCTCGTGCGTTTCCCGCTAATTACTGATAGAAAATATAAGAGCAATAAAAAGGGCCAATAGCTAAGGCTCTAGCACTTATAATAAAGCGATTAGTAACGGGAAGCGCAATGCACACAAACCCTGAACGTTCTTCAGATATTCAACAGCGAACGCCAACACAAAAAAATAGTATTATCCTTTTTGCGTTTATTGTCTCTGTTCTCAGTGGCACGGGATTGTGGGTTGTGGGCCAGCCCAATGAGATCATTTTTACGGCCGCAATCACATTATTTGTGGCGGTACTTTGGGTTACAGAAGCGCTCCCCATTCCGGCCACCTCACTTTTGCCCTTCGCGCTATTTCCGCTGTTCGGTGTGCTGTCGCACAGCGAGGCTGCGTCGGCGTTAGGAAGTCATGTCATAATTTTGCTAATGGCAGCTTTTATGCTGTCAAAAGGGCTGGAGCGCGCAAATTTACATAAACGTTTCGCCATCTACATGCTGCGTTTAACAGGCAGTGGAAGTCCAATTAAGTTGGTACTTGGCTTCATGTTAACAACTGCGATCCTCAGTATGTGGATCAGCAATACGGCAACAATTCTCATGATGTTACCCATGGCTATCGCCATTATTAATGCTGTAGACAACCCACGATTTGGCGTGGCGCTTATTCTGGGTATTGCTTATTCGGCAAGTTTGGGCGGGGTAGGTACGCCTATCGGTACACCGCCTAATATCATCTTCATGAGTGTGTATGAAGAGACGCAAGGCATTGAATACAGCTTTATCGACTGGATGAAAACAGGTGTACCTATTGTCATATTGGGCGTGCCTATTATGGCCTTATGGTTAGCTCGCGGTATTACAAAAATTGGAAATATCGATTTGCCCGTACCAGGCACATGGACGAAAGCCGAAAAGCGTGTATTAGCTATATTTGGCACGGTTGCGATGGCGTGGATATTCAGACCTTTTTGGACTGCATGGATAGGCATAACTACTATCAGTGATAGCACGATAGCCGTTGCAGGTGTTGCCGCCATGTTTTTCACCAATAGCGGAAACGATAGCGGTAAGGTAGATGCAAAAGGCAATCGCGACAAACTACTTGATTGGAAAACCGCAAACGATATTCCCTGGGGCATGCTGTTATTGTTTGCTGGCGGTATTTGTATCGCCAAAGCGTTTATGTCATCAGGCTTAAGTGTTCTTATGGGAACATGGTTAACAGGACTTTCTACGCTTCCTGTTCTTTTATTGGTTCTTGGTATTTGCCTGTTCGTGACCTTTTTGACGGAAATTACTTCCAATACGGCAACATCAACGTTACTAATGCCAATTCTTGCTGCAGCGGGGACTGCAGTAGGAGTAGACCCCAAGTTATTGATGATCCCCGCGGCTATTAGTGCAAGTTGCGCATTTATGTTACCAGTAGCAACAGCGCCTAATGCTATCGCTTATTCAACAGAAAAGTTTGATATTAAAACCATGGCAAGAGAGGGTATCATGCTAAACTTGCTGGTGGCACTGGTAGTAACTGCGGTGTGTTATGTAACGCTGGCTTAACCCAAATGTATATATAACCTTGTGATTTAAAGCAGAAATCAGCCTATGTGGTTAGCAATTGAGCGCTTGAACGCGCTTATTGTTAATTGTCGTTGCATTGTGAACAAATATGAGTAGACTTGGTGGCTCTTTCGGTCGGTGTGTAGCGCAGCCTGGTAGCGCACTGTCATGGGGTGTCAGGGGTCGGAGGTTCAAATCCTCTCACACCGACCAATTCCTTACCCCGCTTGACTTCTAGCCTGTACGGCAATATAAAATCTCTTCAACGAAAAACTCTGGGGCACAATTCAGGGCACATTGAGGGGCACATTTCATGAAATCTGATACTAAATATCTCACTCGTAACGATTCCGGCGTGTGGATGTTTCGTCGTCGTATACCTGAAAAACTACGTAAATACTTCAATAGCGGAACCTTCTTAAAGCAATCGTTGGAGACTAAGAGTCTGACGCAGGCCAGAGTGAAGCGAGACGCTCTCAACGCTCAGATCGACTTGAAGTTGGAGGAAGAAAAGTCTGGGTTGCCACTGAAGAACCGTTTTCAAGCTTTATATTCTGAAATGAAACCTCACTACGATGAAGGACGCCGGAAGGTAAGAGAAGGGAAATGGGATGACAATTATTTTCTCGATTCTTTCGACCCAGATCTCCAGCGGAAGGAAAACGACGAAACATATAAGGCGGCGTACTATTCAATTGTTCATGAGGACGTACCTGAACAGTACCGTTTAACTATCTCTGAACTAACTCAAGAGTGGCTCAAAGCAAACAAAGGGATTAAGAACGCCAAATACAGCAGTACTGTTGAGACTGCCTCAAAGTTTCTCATTGAATTCCTAGGAGGCGATGAGTTGCCGGAAAACGTTTCTCCAGGTTATGCACAAGGCTTTTTGGACAGCTTAATCGCCAAAGGTCTCTCTGCTGGCACTGTCTCACATTACAAAAGTAAACTCGCTGAAGTTTGGAGGTGGGGACTAACGAGAGAAAGGTTCACTGGTTCAAACTCATGGAAAGACGTCAAGGTGGAGGCTCCCGTTGAGCAGAAGGAGCAGTCCCATTTCAGGAATTTAACCACAGAAGAGGCCGAGACCCTTTTAAAAGAAACGCGTCTTGAAGCTATGAACTCTGAGTCTTGGCCTTATCCTTTCGCCACTTATGCGCTTCCTCGTCTACTTCCATTCTTGGGGTGTCGTCGAAGTGAGCTCGGTACGGCTCTAAAAGACCAAGTTCAGGAACATGATGGGCATTATTTCTTTGAGGTGAGAAAAGGAAAGACAAAGAATGCGAAACGCATCATTCCAGTGAGTCCAGTCATTGAACCTTTGTTGCTTGACGCTATCGCGAGATCTGGGAGTTCTCCCTGGTTGTTTCCTGAGGTTGGTGAGGCTGAAGGCTTGACTCCAGAGCAAGCCCTCAATTCAATTTCGAGTAAAGTCTCATCTATCACGAGAAACTTCGCTAAGATTGAGGGCTACAAGGTAAGTCTACACAGTTTGAGAGGTCATTTCGCAACAGCGCTTGAGGAGATTGGATGCCCCGAAGACCTCGCTGTTACATTGGCCGGACATAAACGTATATCTCTCACTTATGGCCTTTACAGTAAGTACAGCAACAAAAGCGAGCTATGGAAGTATATTGAGCAAATACATCGAGCAAAGTGTATGCAGGCTTGGGTCAGCAGTTAGTCGAGTCGTTGGCTAATTACAGACCAATTTTCAAAAAGAAAGTCGTTTTGTTAAAAAGTTTGATGACACCTCTAATGGTTTTGTTTGTGAAAAATCTAGGGTATGTTTATAAGCTGAGTGATTTATATCTCTAAGGTACCTTCAACCCCACTATTATTGACATTATTAAAGGGAGTTTATATGTCGAACTTATCGCGTGCGTTGTTTACAGTCTTTTTGTTGGTTACGTCGTTTGGCTTGTTTGCTTCTGATGCACAGATATATTTAAAACTGAACAAAGAGCACTGTTTCAATGGTGACGGTAGGTTTCCGGAAATTACGGAAGAGTCAATATCGGATGTCTTAAATTGGACTGCGATTTTAGAAGAAGGCTGCAATATAGAAGCACTTCACATTGAAGGGGAAATTACATGGGAAACCCTTCAGACGTTCAGAAAAACATTAAATACAGCAAACCGATTCTATCTACTTCATGAGTCACAAGATTATATGAATTTCGTAGTTGATAGTAATGGCGGCCTAATAGAACCTGCTCTTAAAATCGGGGAGATGGTTGCCAACTCGCCCGCTTTTTTTGCCCTAGAGGTACCCGAGGAAAGTGTTTGTTTTAGCTCGTGTATATTCATATATGCAGCGGCTGAAATTAGAAATGTGTACGGAAAAGTAGGTATCCATAGACCATTCACTCATGAATTGGACCCATCTATCGCTTCATATTCCGAATACCTAAGTATTTATAAAACGTTAACTCCCACGTTGAAAGACTATTTAGTAAAGTTTGGTGTATCTCCTAAACTGATAGATGACATGAACGTTATTCCCTCAGATGAAATTAAAATCCTCTCTTTGCGGCAGCGCAATGAATACGGGTTAGGAGCCGACAACATAGCAGCGAAAGAATACAGAAAAGCATTGAAAATAAAGCACTGCGGCGCTGACTATGTGGATCTAGAGCGCAGATTTCACGCTGTGATTAGTAAATGCCAAAATGAGATTGGTTTTTCCGATTATAGCAAGTGTGAAAGTTTCGCAAAAACTGCCTTTCCTGATTTTAGAGGCGGCAGAGAGTCAAGATGTGTTGAGTCGCTGCCTACGAGAAAGATCAAGTTCTTTTAGGTATAGTCACTACTTGTGACACATAAAGACATCATGATATTTGGAGACTTTGACCGTCCATGAGCTAGGGTAGAATTTTCCGGTCATTCTCAGAATGAGTTAGTCGCTTTACCAGTTCATCTTTTTGAGCGCTCGTCAGCGCTTCCCGTTGTTGCTTCTTCTTGATGCCGAACGCTTCTGCAACCTTGTCGATTTCCTCTGAGTTAAACACAAGGAAGCCTCCGTCGTCGGCTAGAGATTTCTCCCAGTCTCCGTCGAGTTTATCCACCGATTTAAGGCGAGAATTGAAAAGACGAACTGACCCATGAGTCATCGTTAAAAGAAGTCTTTCGCCTGTCTCATCGTAGCTTTCGATGTGGACTTGTGCTCCGTCGTGAGGGCGGCCTTTCAGCACACTCCATGCGGCATGATTAACCAGGACGTGAATCCTATCGGTGTTTTTCCTGGTGTAATAGCGGTCAGCGTAACGCTTCATCAGTTCGTTGTAAGAAGTAGTTTTCATATCAGTATACCTTTGATTATATAATTGAATTGGAATTATGCTTTACATTCAAATAATGCGATTGGTGGATGTATGGCGGTCTCCCGAGGAGTAACAACATAAAGGCTGTCCCCAGGATCCCTCCCACAAATGAAAGAACGCGGCGCGAATCACCCTCGAGCTAGAGCCTGGAAAGTACCTACGCTCTCTGCGACTGGACTTCAGGTCATCTCTTTGCTCTCGAGACTGCAAAAGAAGTAAGTTACTCGAACGTCAATGAATTCGAGGAGACAGCTTTTGGCGATGCGCTCTCACCGAGGTGTACCGATGGTCAGCCATGCTAAGCTTTCTCCAGGGGGGAACGGTGACTCTGTTCTTCGGCTGTCAAAACGAGTGAGTAATGTGCTCCCTTATTGGCTTAGCTAGAGAGGGTCGTCGCGCTTACTTCTGGGGCTCCTTCAGTTCATGTATCGGAAGGCGTGGAATTCTGTTCTCGGGTTTCAATCGGAACGTGTGCAGGGAGTGAGAAACATCCTGGGGAGCGGTACTCCTTGATCCTCGAGGGGGCGCTTAACGCTCTTTCGATTGACCAGGAGGCAAACTCAATTACCTTTACAATACGCCAGGCATAGTCTCGGCTAACTCCCAGCGCGTCTCTCACTCGTGGCGTTGTAATCTCACCAGGCATCGAACAAAGAACCGTGAAGACCTTGTTCAGACTGACGTAGTTCTTCGTTGAGGTCGCTCGGCTGTCTTTTATTCCGAGCGTTCGGATTGCGCCCATGAGACAGTCATCGAGCCAGACATGAGGACGTCCTTCGAGACTCATGAAGCTAGACGCTGGGATCCCATTGAGGGGATTCTTTATCGAAACTGGGGGTTTCCCTCGACCTCGTGGGGAGGGGGGGACTTCATTTTCTAAGAAGCACTCCTCAAAATCTAAGAGAGTGAAAAATTCGAGTTGTTTTTCCATAGTTTTAATATGTCTTGTATATATAAGGGGACTTAAAGACTGACGAAACGAGGGGATCGAAACGACCCGAAGAGACGAGCGAGAGACCTTTTTTCTTCCAATGAAATAATGGATTAGCGGTCTTAAAGTTAGTCGTCGAGTGAACGCTTTCGACAAACCCCAAAAGAGTGTCCTTTCGTGTAGGGCTCGACGAGAGTCTTTAAGTAAAGTTCGAGAGAATGGGAGGTATGAAAACAAAGAACCTCCCTGTCTTTTCGTTTGTCACTTCATCGAAAGGACAATCTTTAAGATCAATGTCTGGTTTGACCCTTCAACCATTCGATGTATGGATGAGAGAAAGAGGAACGTTGGCTCTGTCTTGTCATCATTCGACGACGTTCCAGGATATCCTCTCGAGCACACGAAACGAGATATCGATATACTTGGGTCGCTTCGTTTTCGGTGAGTTTGTATGCTCGCTTTAACCAGTTTTTCGTGTTGTCGTTTAGGATAAATGGATTGTAGTTTCCGAAGTCTTGAACGACGATCCTCGCTCCGGCTCCCTCGAGGTTAAAGTCCTGATCGATGTCTCCAGCTCGGGTCGAAAAGATAGCGCCTTTCGCGTGTTGCATAGCGATTTCAAATTGAAGTTTGCTCATTGATTGAATCCTTTGTTTGTGGGGAGTGTTGCCCCGAGGGAGTCCCCAGGGCGAGTCATTTAGACAATGCCTTCGATTTTCACGAAGCTGTCTTGATTTAAGATTTTACAGTCAGCGTCGAACATTGAACGGATTCGAGTCGCTCCTGTTTCTGGTTCGCCTTCAGGCGTGAAGCTGTGAGCGAGGAACTCGATTTGATTGCCAGTAATGCCGATGAAGTCAGCGAAGCGCCCAGCGATGAGAGTGCCGTTTGGAAGGTGAGGAGAGACCTGTATATTCTGAATATCAAGGTCTTTGAATACTCGCGAAGCTGTCTCCAGGCGCATCTTTTTAGCTACGTCTACCGATACGATTGTCGAAAGAGAGTCAACGCCTAGTTTCTTCGTTTCCAATACCTCAAGAACATCGGCGATTGTGCCTGTAATATTGGACTTTGGCGTCAGGGATTGCGAAATAGACTTCAATAGTCCATCAGGTTGATTAGGGTTAGTCGAAGCGTCTCCCGTCAGGAAAGCGACTTCAAGCGCCTCTCGAATAGCATTAGCCTGGGCTATACTCAACTCACTGTTTAATGCCGGAACAAGTTTTCTCATGCGTCGAGATACCATCGAGAACGCACCGATAGTGTGTATCTCATAGGGGAAATTGATGGTCGTTGGAGTTGACTCGGGGATCTCGGCATTCTCACCTAGCCATGTCGCACTGACCGCGCTATCGAATCCAGCGATGAACGGTGTTCCTTCGAACTGTCCACTCGTGTCGATGGTCATCCCAGCTTTTGACAACACGTTTGCACTAATGATGATGTGTCTCCACGTCACATCGTTTCTCTTCTTCGAATTTGTGATGTTAGGGCTATTCGCAACGGTTAGGTCTCGAAGAAGTGAACGAGAGTTCTCCAGAAGTTTGCTTTCTTCATCGCCTTGAATCAGAGGTGCGTTGATTGAGAGACTCATAGTTGAGGGGGCGGCTTGACGGAATCCTTTAAAATTAGACTCCTTGTCAAACGTGGGGATCTGCTCTGGTTGAGCGTTGTCGATAAGGTCGTTAAAGGTACGGTTTTGAACTGGTAGTTCCATGTTGTTTCCTTGTATTGATGATAAAGGGCGGAGGTTGCACTCATGTCGTTGCCCTAATTGGTCGAGAAGACCAGCGCCATGAGCGTTGGATTTACAGTGATTAGTCGTTTACCTGGGGAGTTGTTTGGGAGTGAGTCTTAACGGCTGAACTTTCAGGATTAAAATGCTTGTAGTCTTTCGCCATGACAGCGCGTCGATTTTTCTCCATGATTCTATTCATGTAGTAGGCAAGACATTCTCTGTCGCTGGAATGTTCATTGACCATATCGAACCAGAAAAGAACTAGGTGTTTAAGCACGTTTGAGCGTGAGAGCGAGGTCTTTGTGACAGACTCGAGGTCATCCTTGAGTATCTCGAAAAGTTCAGAAACATTCTTGTGAACTTTCAGTGTATAGGTGCGAGTAGGAGCCGCTGCATTGGACAGGGCTTTGTTTATTGCTGGAGGTAACTCCGTTGCTTCATTTGGTGTCATTGGTATATTCCTTTGAGATGTTTTTAAATAGAGTTCTTTCGCGATGTTGCTTCGTGACCTTGTTTAACGAGGTAAGCGATTGCCGCTGAGACACTCGGTTGAACTCCGGTGATTTCGGAGAGGCGTTTCTGTGCGTCCAAAATTCGACTTTCCGTCGTTCTGTCTGCGCTGAAGGCGAAACGGCGTCTTGAAGTACCGTATTCATTTCGGGTTGCTATGTGTGACATGGTGTTTACTCCTGTATCGTTGATGGTGAATCGTTATGTAAATTCGCAAAAAAATATTCTGATGAGTGAATCGATGAGAATGAAAAGAGGCTGCCTGACAGCCTTGTGAGGTTAAGGGCAAGGTCTTACGTCAGGGCTTTACTCTCGAAGGCTACAAGCATGACGACCTGCCTGTGTTTTCTTCGAAAAACTCGAGTGTTCTTTCTTCTAAGTGCAGGGACAATTCCGGAGACCCCGTCAGAGCTGGGCTTCAGCGTTTCTGAGATCTTCTCGATTCTGTCCTTAACTTTTAACAATCGATGCGATGTTCTTTCTTCTAAGTGAGGGGACAATTCTGGAGACCGCTTCAGACGTGGGTTTCAGCGTTTCGGCGATCTCCGTGTTTTTGCCCTCAACTTTGAGCCGTCGATACGGTGTTCTTTCTTCTAAGTGGGGGGACAATTCTGGAGACAGCGCTAGCCGTGGGTTTGTGATGCAGTATCAGATATCATTAGTTAAACTAAGATCTGTTTTTTAGGGTGAATCTTATGAGCAAGACTGAACTTAAACTCGCGACTATCGAAGAGAAACTTGAGTTTGTTTATGAAATAATCATGCAGACTGTTAGAGTCGGACTTCTGAATGCTCGTGGAGCCCGCACTGGTTACACTCATTGGTTCGCTCGTGAACTTAGCAAGGACGTTAGGTACTTCTCTGGATATGTAAGTGAGGCAGCGGTTGCGCATGGACAAACGGTCGGGCTAGTATTAGAGCACCCTCATCGAATACAAACAACGCTTACTCAGCTAATTTCCAAACACATAGAACAAGGCGAAAATGTCGAAGAGTTCGTCTCAGAGGTCAAGCGTCTCGAAAAAGTTCATATCGTCGTCAAGAGCGAAAATGACTTGTTAAAGCGTAAAGATATCTCCGGAGACTACTCGAAAGCTGGAATCAAACTTCTCTATTGGAATGAAATTCCTCACCCAAATCGAAGACACCTCTTGAAAAAACTCTCAGGTAATATTGCAAATATCGATGATTTCAAGGATTGATCTTTTCGATAGTCTTTAGTATTCATTTCCGTGTATTCTTTCTTCTAAGTGACGCGACAATTCTGTAGACCGCGTCCCGCCTGGGTTTCAGCGTTTCGGCGATCTCTGAGATTTAGCCCTTTTCGATAGTCTTAGGGATTCATTTCCGTGTGTTCTTTCTTCTATGTAGAGGGACAATTCTGGAGACCGCGTCAGACGTGGGTTTCAGCGTTTCGGCGATCTCCAAGAATTTGGCCTCAACTATGAGCAGTCGGTACGGTGTTCTCTCTTCTAAGTGAGGCGACAATTCTGGAGACCGCGTTAGCCGTGGGTTTCAGCGTTTTGGCGATCTCCTGCAAACACGACGCTTATCTTCGGTTCCTCAGGTAAACAAGGTTAGGCGAGAGAAGCACAAAGGGACATCCTTCAGCGATCAACGCTTTGATGCTCCTTATGTTGCCAGTGGGTTCCCAGTGATAGTAGAGAATATCTTTCAGTTTGATGTTGTAGACATCCCCAGGACGAGCGGCGAAGAGTAAGTCGGGGAAGTCTTCCGGACAGACTCCTCTCGCATCAAACCGTTCGTCCTCTAAAAGATAATCCATGAGCATGTCTTGGAGTTCGGGAGGAAGGTCAGTGATGTAATCTAATCTAATGGTGATGACTGAGAGTCCATCGACGCTCTAATGACAGCTTGAGAGTCGAGTACGAGGTTATTGAATAAGTGGTTGTTGTTTGTGTTGAATTCCATCGTTTTACGTCTCCTGTTTTATCGTGTCGGGAGACATCCTAAATAGACGGAAAGAGAGTCGTCAACACCCCTAACTTTATGAATTTTAGACAACTTGCCGAGAGAAACACTCAGTTGCTTATTAGGTGAGACCATTCAGTTTCGCGTGCTTGATGTTAATTAGTGTTGTTCTCCTGGTGAATTTCTTTTACCTTCAGTGAAACTTAGTCTCAGCATTTACAAGGAGAGAGCGTGAGCGAACCGAAGAAAACCGAAAGAGAGATAAAAGGTACAAGTATTTGGTGGTTTATAGGTGCTGTTTTTATCGTCTTAGCCATGTGGTTGTTTAACGGGTACTTATATCCTCTGAGTGTAGAGAATCTCGCGACGAGAGCTCAGGTCGGAGATTCATTCGGGGCAGTCAATGCGCTCTTCAGTGGGTTAGCTTTTGCTGGACTTATTTACACGATAATGATGCAAAGGAAAGAGCTTCAACTTCAGAGAGAAGAACTCGCTATGCAACGTCAAGAGATGAGAGACTCTCGAGGTGAGTTGGAACGACAGAACCAGATTCAGAAAGCACAAGCTGAAATAATGATTGCTCAGGTCAAAGCGTCAGCCGCTGAGTTGAAAGTTTCGTTTTATCGTCAACAATCCGCGACTGGAACTGTTGGTCTTGGCGAATTAGATAGTGAGATTGAGCGAGTTGCAAAAGAGGTAGAGAATATGGGGATGAGCTTGGGTAATAAATATCTCCCCTTGCTCGGTGTGGGTGACGAACAGGGAGAGAGTCTAGATCCGCCGCCTGAAGAGTGAAATAAAACTTTTTTGTATGAATTTACATAACTTTGGGGGCACTCTATGGGGCACATAAAGGGGCACATTTATTTTTTAAGTCATTGATTTTTATACGTTTGATTTCGCATTTCACGCACTGTCATGGGGTGTCAGGGGTCGGAGGTTCAAATCCTCTCACACCGACCAATTCCTTACCCCGCTTGACTTCTAGCCTGTACGGCAATTCAACTCTTATCCATAGCAAATCAGCAGGTCCACAAAAAGGTCCACTTTTATTGTGACTGAAATGCGGTCGCTTTGTGCCCTAATTACAATTCGTCAATGCTTAAGAAGCCTTTGCCATTGGGTTCCCCGTCAGATGCTTCTACCCTGTACGAAGTACCAACACTACCAAGAAAGTGCTCGGCAGATTTAATTAGGTTGGCTTCGGGTGGTGTCGAGAATACCAATCTATTTTCTGCCGCAATGCACCATGTTTTCTCGGCAGCGTTGGCAACTTGTTCTTCTGTGTCGCACCAATGCACGGTTTTACAACATAAGTTGCAATACCTAACATCAGCTTCACCCTCTATTTTATTTAGCGAGGCCCAAGTTCGGTTACATTTTTGTAGTTTGTACTTGCGCTTTTCATTCTGTTTCATTTCGCATCCTAGCCACGTGATTTAACATATTGTCCAATTCTTCTTCATTAACCCAATTAACAGCAGTAAATGCAAACTGTCTTTTTTCAACTAAGAAACTATAGTGCTTCTTAAGAGTAATGAACCAAGAGCGCGCGGTTTAAGCGCGCAAAAGGTCGGTCGTGTTAAACCGTAAACGCTTTAATCTACGGCAGGTTGAAAGCGAAGCGCTACGGAGATACGGTTCCAGCTATTAATTTGAAGAATAATCGTTGTTAACGCTACCATTTCTCGTCTACCGAATACATCTTCTACGCGATTGTAAAGTTCGGTAGTGATCCCGGACCTATGAATAAGCGTCAGGGCTTCGGTCCAGGCCAGCGCGGTTTTTTCTTCATAACTGAAACAGTCCACTTCTTTCCAAGCCGAAAGTACGTCTAGTTTGGTTTGTGCTTCACCAGAACCCCTTGCTTCGTCGGCATGCATCTTTTGACAAAACCCACACTGATTAATTTGCGAGGCGCGCAGTCTCACCAAGTGAATTAGCCGATGACTTAATATGCTTGTGTCATTGGTGTTCACAAGTTCGGTTAAATGTTCAAGAATGTGAGGGTACTCAGAATAGAATTCATGTTGTGTAATACGGTTGCTCATTGCTATCTCCTTAAGTAATAGGAGAAATATAAGCGCCCTATGTGTGATTTAATTGTAAATTTGCGACAACTTGCGTTTTCTATATTGGTGAGGAGTTTCTAACGCTAAGCTACTAAAAGCATGTGTAAAATGCGCTTGATCATAGTAGTTACAGGCTAAAGCTATCTGGCTTAAGCTTTCTGTATTCGTTGATAATAATTTCCTCGCTTGATGTAGTTGTGCATATTGGTACAGTTTGTTTGGTGAAAAGCCAAAGTGGCTTCGACATTGGCGTTCCAGTGTTCTTCGACCGATACCAAATTGGTCAGCAAGGCGTTGTGGAGGGACCAATAAGCTAGTCGATTGATGTAGTAGGCTGCCCCATTTATGTGCGCCCTGATCACTTTCTTTTGCAATGATGCTCAACCAATGTTGTATAGCAATTAGCTGCTCGTCGAGACTTTTATCAATGAGCTTGGCTTGTAATCGTTGATAACTGTTGAGGTGTTTGGTCATCAATAATGCGATATCGATAAGCTGATTCTTACTATTGCTAAATTTTACGTCAAATAACCGTTTCGACACGCCCGGCCAGAATCTTATGCTAATTTGTCGGCCGTACAATTCCCAGGGCACAGTGCAGGTTTGAGTGTGATAAAACCACTTTGCTTCACATTGGGTACCGTTAATAAAGAAGGTTAAACTTGTACCCGCATCAGGGTAGAATTTCTCTCGTTGTGTAGCAGGTAACGGTACTTTTGTGGTGTCGATAACCCAAATAGATTGCACAAACTTTTGTAAACAACGTGCTGGCGTTACAAAACCAATATCAAGGTGCTTAAAGCTAGCGGCAGGAATAATACGCTTGGTAGGCTTGATTGAGGGATTCTTCATACGTTTCGTTGGCGAGTACCTGTCTATTTAGCGTAACACCATCTTAGTGCAGATGCTCAACGCAGCGAAAGGTTTTTTACCTAGTTAATGTGCTTTTAAAAATGTTTGTACCGAGCCCAACAACGCCTGAGCTTCTTCAATTTGCGGATAATGGCCAATATCGTTGAGTTCAATGACGTCAGCATTGGCAATTAGCGCTTTACTGCTAAACCCAAACCCGAGCATATCAAGGGTTATACAGCGATATTAAGATGATAGTGCCTAGTCGATTACACCGTCAATTTAATCCTGAGTCGCCAGATGAATCATGGGTAACCGACATCACCCATATCCGTACTCATGAGGGCAGGCTTTACTTGGCTGTGGTTGTCGATTTGCTCTCACGCAAAGTTATCGGTTGGTCGATGCAATAACGTAATATGAAGGAAATCGTGTTAGATGCCATTTTAATGGCTGTATGGCGGCGCAATCCTAAGAAAATGGTTACAGTTCATTCAGACCAAGGCAGTCAATACACAAGCCATGATTGGCAACACTTTCTTGAAGTAAATGGTCTTGAAGGCAGCATGAGCAGACGCGGCAACTGCCATGACAATGCGGTGGCGGAAAGCTTCTTCCAATTGCTGAAACGGGAGCGAGTAAAGCAAAAAATCTATTCCGCAAGGGATGACGCTAGAACCGATATTTTTGATTACATCGAGATGTTTTATAACAATAAGCGAAAACATGGTTCCAATGATCTGCTTTCACCAGTAGCGTGTGAAAAGCGATATCAAAAACGGCTGAGAAGTGTCTACATTATTGGTGTCGATTCAAATCTCATTTCGAGTTTCAGTATTAGAGCTCAGTTCACTTACTCATCTTGACCACAAATCATCTTATATTTTCGTCAAAACATCTATCAAGAAAACATATCACACTCTAATGCAGGTGCCATTATGGCTGGCCTATAGCGTTAATGTTTCTTATGCTCCGTCCTTAATCAGCGATGGCACGTTGATGGCAGCCAGCAATGCCCTAGCAGATAGTTATCCATTAGCCAGCACGGGCCGTGGTGAGCTTCTGCCCTTTTGAGCAAGAAAGTCGCGTTCGCAGTGAGTAAAGTCGCTATTACAATAGGGGTACCCCCCTATTTAGCATTATTTATTATTAATGTTTAATAAAGCGTACGAAGTGTTAGCATCTCATTAACATTTATGTAGCAAGCTGCAAATTTCTACGTTAAATAAACGACTTTTCTTAAGCTTAAGTTAACGATTGAAGGTCTTGACCTGAAACGGAGAATTTATGACAAAAAGCAACCATGCAGAACAAATAGAGACGATTACCTCCTCACAGAAACATGACCAATCAGGTAGTAATGACGAACACATTGTCGAGTTGGAAAACACCGGACGAAGAAAGTTTATTGGTTACATGCTTAAAGGGTCGAGTTTTGCTGTTGCGTTACATATAACTAGCGGCGCTATACGTCCTCAGGATGCCAACGCCCGGTTGTTAGGAATACCGGAACTTGCAGATGAATTAGATTTAACAGATCTGTTGCTTATCTCCGGTGACCCTTTCTACTATGATTATTTAATTAAGATAACGAGTGATAACCGTGTCCGTTTTGAGCTTCCAAGAATGGAAGTAGGGCAAGGTATATTAACTGCAGCAATGATGATTCTTGCTGAAGAGCTAGACGTCGAAATGTCCTCAATTGATGCGACTTTATCTCCGGCAGAGATCAGACGAGCGACTGGTCAAATTACAGGAGGCTCTCACGCGGTAACCTCTCTTTGGGACCCGTTGCGCAAGGTCGCGGCAGCGCTGTTACATAAGATAAAATTGTCAGCCGCAGTGCATTTCGGGATTTCTGTGAACGAAATTAGTACAGAAAATGGCTTTGCAATTGGTAACGATGGCAGCCGCATTGCTTACTCTGAGCTCACCGCAGGTGTTGAGGGACGCAACGATGCAGCTCGACTGGCAAAGCCTAAAGATCCGTCACAATACAAAATTATCGGTACGCCGCAAAAGCGCGCTGACGCGCGCGATATTGTTACCGGCAAATTAGATTTCGCGATGGATCTCGACATACCAGACGCGATGCCCACTGTGGTCGCTAGGCCACCCAGCTTAGGTGGTTGCGTGATCACGTATGACGATTCTGAGGCAATAGGCCTGCCCGGTGTCCTTGCCATCAAAGAAGTTCCGTTGGATGTTGATGCAAATTCCTCTGGCGTGGCCGTTGTTGCGCGGTCCTTTGGCGAAGCATTTCGGGCGCGTGATGCACTTAATATTACATGGAGTGAGGGTGCTGCCGAACATCTATCTGACGCCGAGGTCATTGAGCAGTTACGTGCGATAAACCTGCCAACCTTACCTAAAATTCCTCTGGCTACCGATTCGGTTGGCGGCGAGTTCATTTTTCCTTATCTGGCGCATGCCCCTATGGAAACCATGACAGCAGTTGCCGATGCAACCGGCTCAAAGATCAGGGTATGGACTGGCGCCAAGACGCCACTTGCAGCACAAGCCAAAATTGCGCGTGAACTTGGAGTCTTACCTACTGACGTTGAGGTGAATGTAATTCAGAGCGGCGGCTCATTTGGCCGTCGCTTATTTTTTGATGCAGCAGTTGAAGGCGCGCGTATTTCACAAATTGTAAATCGCCCCATCAAACTTATGTTTACTCGACAGGACGACACAAAGTTTGGCCGCGCACGACCGCTCAGCTTGCATAACGTAAAAGCGACTTACACTAGGGGTTTTTTATTTAGCAAAAAAGTGTTGTCGTTTGACCATCGCGCTGCGACCGCTGAATTGGATCTCGAACATGGCTTTGGCGAGGGTATTACTGCATTGGGAGGAGAATTAGCTCCCGCTGCTTTCAGCCAGACAGTCTGGCACTCAACGCAACTAGTGCAATATAAGTTTGGTGTAACTTCCTTGCTACTAAATGAAAAAAAATTCGTTGTGCCAACCTCCTCTTGGCGCGGCATCTACTCCGGCACAGCTGCCGTCGCAAACGAGATAGTTGTTGACGAATTGGCACGCGCAATGAACAAAGACGAATGCCAGTTCAGATTAGAAATGCTTGATGATGAGCGCTCCAAAGCTGTTCTGCGGAAAGTTTCTCGAGAGGGCAAGTGGGGAAGGAGAATGAAAAGAGGACGTGCCCAGGGCCTCGGGTTACATAAAGAGTATAAGTCTCGAGCCGCAGTGCTTGTTGAATTACAAACGTTCAAAAATCCGGAGAAAGAATGTAAAGTCACTAAGATTGTTGTTGCGCTGGATGTGAACCGAGTATTGAATCCAACCGGCCTTGAGGCGCAAGTTATCGGTGCGGCAACCGATGCCATTACCTACATGATTCGCACCAGTTTACACCTCGACAATGGCGCAATACGCGAGAGCAGTTACGGCGATTTTGAAATTGCTCGAATGCGCAACACGCCACCAAAGATTGAAGTGCATTTTATGCCGCCTAACGGAGAAACACCGGGAGGTGCAGGCGAGTTAGTAGTGCCTGCGGCGGCAGCGGCGATAGCCAACGCATTTGCCAGGGCGACGGGTATTGCACCACGTCGTTTTCCACTTCGTGATTTCTATCCAGAGGGTTAATTCATGCCACAAATTACATTTAATGTTAACAATAACCCGGTTTCTATCGACGCTGAAAACGATGACGAGCTTCTGTATCTCTTGCGTGATCGACTTGGTATTACTGGCCCAAAATATGGTTGCGGTGTTGGCGTGTGTGGCGCTTGCACTATCTTTAAAGACGGTGAGCTAGTTCGCCCATGCATTGTTCCGATGGAAGAAGTGGAGGGTGCATCGCTAACCACTATTGAAGGGCTTGCGGTCGATGACATTCTGCATCCGGTGCAAGAAGCATGGATTAACGAAGATGTCGCTCAGTGTGGGTTTTGTCAGGCGGGACAAATTTTAACCGCCGTCAAACTATTGGAGTCTAATCCCAATCCCAACGATCGTGACATTGATGAAGCTATGAGCGACAATATCTGCCGCTGTGGTACCTATCATAGAATTCGAAAAGCCATTAAACATGCTGCAGCTTTGATTCAGCAGACGACCTAAGAGGCTAATTTTTGGGAAAACGGGTTGGGCTGAGAAGAACACCTAATTTTTTACAAGCTCAGGTCTAATCTGAGTATCTCGCCTACAGGGGTTGTATTCTTGTAGGCTGCTTAAAGCGAATTGCAGGAATTTAACTGCTTTTAATTGTAGGGCTGCTTCACATACCCCTCTGCCGTTTAATCACAAATAATTGAACGGCAGCTTTTGGCACAACTCAGAAAAAGAAGATGGCTATCGTAGGTAGCAGATTGATTGATGACCATTTCTTACTGTAGTTTACTGGCTTTGGCAATGCAGTTTCGCGCTTTTCCTCACAAGTGATTACTTTACTGGGCGTTACCAATCTGTGGTTTCAATAATCGCTTTTCGCTTGCACAGTAAGTAAACCAAGTTGAGTGCATCAAACGAGTATGAATTGTTGGCTTTCAATTACGCAAGGTACCTTTGTTGTTATCAAGTTGGAATAAGGGAAAGATAATGGAATGGTAAAAAAGCTCTTCAGTAAATCAAACAATCAAAGCAAAGAGCAGCACACTAAGGTTGCTGAAGAATGAATTTCTAGAGGACCTTCTTATCTCCGACGAGCCAAGAGGGCATCACTACAGCTTCGCGCAAACGGCTATTCCGTCTTTTACTCATAGTGGCTCGGCTAAATTTTTTCCGACGGTAGTCGAAGTCCAGATGAATATATTGTCCGTATATGGCAGCAAGTGTGCGCAAATTACTACCACGAGGAATCTAGTGAGCTTGAAGCATCTTATTTTCTCTTGAAGAAACAGAGCCAGAAGGCTCAATAGCCGTATTAATTAGGATGTCTACACCTATTGTGCCGATAGACCCTTATGCGGTCGTTGTGATTGGAGATAAGAGAAGCGGCAACATTAGGGCCAGATGTATTTCCTTTGAAAAAGGGAATAATGAGGATGAGCGCTTCATTTGTGAGATTACTGATGATGGGACGCGTCTGAATTTCGGCGCGATCTATCTGGCTGGCTTTACAAAAAAAGACTTTTCTCAGCTGCTTACACAACGGTGTTCCATTAGTTGCATTCAGCCCCTGTGATTCTTTTTGTTTGAGAATACGCAGCATCGTCAAAATCATCGATACTGACGATACCAATGGTCACAGGGAGCGCGACTAGTTGGTCAAATAAAGCATCCACCAGTTTAGCGCGGGCGTTACAAAACCAATATCAAGGTGCTTTAAGCTAGCGGCAGGAATAATACGCTTGGTAGGCTCGATTGAAGGGGTCTTCATGCGTTTTGTTAGCGAGTACCTGTCTATTAAGCGTAATACCATACGAAAGGTTTTTTACCTAGTTAATGTGCTTTGAAAAATGTATGTACCGAGCCCAACACCGCCTGAGCATCTTCAATTTGCGGATAATGGCCGATATCGTTGAGTTCAATGACGTCAGCATTGGCAATTAGCGCCTTATAGCGCGCCACCATATGCGCACCAGAAATGGGGTCGGCCATGCCCGCTGTTAATCGAATTGGTACGGTTGTGTTTTGAAGTGCGCCTACCCATCTTTCTCTATATTTTTTGCGCTGCTTCATGTAATCCAGCAACAAATGCATATATCGATTTCCGTTGTTTTCGCTGATCAATGACCAAAAATCATCAATTTCTTGTGCAGTAGGGGGCCTATTGGGGCCAAATATGCTGTGCATGCTCTTACTGATAGCATTTTTATTAAGAAAACGTATTAATAAACCACCCAACGGAGAAAGTAACAGCTTTTGAATAGGCAGTGCCAAGTGTGTTTCAGGAAAAAGGCCACCATTTAATAAATGAAGCGATTCAATGGTAAACGACAGTGTATTTTCATTGTGCTGCGCTAACAGTTCCTGCGCGACAGTGTCGCCATAGTCGTGCGATAAAATGTGCGCGCGTGAAATATGAAGGTGCTTTAATAGTGAGTTTATTACGCTTGCTTGTTCTTTTATCAGATATTTTTTTGGCGCTTTACTGCTAAACCCAAACCCGAGCATATCAAGGGTTACACAGCGATATTGAGATGTTAGTGCCGGCCAGATTTTTACCCAGTCGAAACTTGCTGTAGGGTAGCCATGAATGAAGAGAAGCACAGGCCCTTCACCTTCACTTCTATAAAAAATTTGCTGTCCATCTATCGTCAAGAATTGGCCGTTTTCGCGCCATTGATTAATGAGCATGAGTGTGGGTTCTCGCTGTTACTAAAGTGAAAAGCATGCCCACTGCACGCAACTGCGTCTGTCGTATAAACGACATTCAAACATTGCGCCTAACATTCAAAAACAATAAACCATGAGGCTGAGTACAAGCGATGGCGTGTTAGCTGCAATATTACGTGTATTGCTGCAATAGCGTGCAATAGGTTTGTTACGGCAGTAACGTTTTTTAACATTTAAATACACTACCGCAAAGTTTTTATGTGATATAACCTAACTTGGGTTATTTATTAACAGCTTAGGAGCACCTAAATGGAATTAGAAACGTTATTTGGCTATATCTTCTCGTATCAGATCATTTTATTGGTTCTTATTGTTATCGGCCTGAAGTCGTCGATAAAATTTGTTCCTCAAAATCGTGCATTCATTATCGAACGCTTTGGAAAATACAATACAACCTTAGAAGCGGGGCTTAATTTTATTGTGCCATTTATCGATACTGTGGCAGCCGACCGTTCACTGAAAGAACAAGCGGGTGATGTTCCAGAGCAATCTGCTATTACAAAAGACAATATTACGTTAAGCGTTGACGGTGTGTTGTATTTTAAAGTGGTTGACCCTTACAAAGCGACCTATGGCGTAGAAGATTATGTGTTTGCGGTTACGCAATTAGCGCAAACCACCATGCGTTCTGAGCTAGGTAAAATGGAGCTGGATAAAACCTTTGAAGAACGTGATTTGCTAAATACAAACATTGTTTCAGCCTTGAACGAAGCAGCTGCGCCGTGGGGGGTTCAGGTACTGCGTTATGAGCTAAAAGATATTAATCCGCCAAACTCTGTACTAGACGCCATGGAACAACAGATGAAAGCAGAGCGTCTAAAACGTGCGCAAATTCTTGAGTCAGAAGGTGATCGTCAGGCTGCCATTAACCGCGCTGAAGGTGACAAACAAGCCATCGTTCTTGCGGCTGAAGCTGATAGAGAAGAGCAAATTTTGAAAGCTGATGGTGAAGCGCAGGCCATTATTCGCGTGGCTAAAGCTGAGGCCGAAGCCATTGAAACCGTGGGTAAAGCGGCCGCCACAGATGAAGGGCAAAAAGCGGTGCAGCTAGAATTGGCTAAAGGCGCTATTCAAGCAAAAGAGAAGATAGCAAAAGAGTCATCTGTGGTTTTACTGCCTGACAGCGGCACAGAAATTGGCAACGTGGTTGCGCAAGCGATGACTATCGCTAATTCAATTGGTAAGAAGGCGTAATTATGGACAATATGTTTACCAACCTACCTCATTTCCTTTTGGGTATCGGTTTGGTACTGCTCATAATTGAAGTATTAATGGGCTTTACCACCATTCTTTTACTTACGTTAGGGCTGTCGATGTTACTGACGTCTGGCCTTATCTATATTGGTGTGCTTGAAGAGGCGGTATTAGACGCGTTCATTGCCATAGCCGTGATTGACGCCGTACTTACTTTAGTGTTGTGGCGACCACTGAAGCTTTTACAGCGAGATAGAGCACCAAAGGAGGTGAAGTCTGATTGGATTGGAACACAGTTTGATTTGGAAACAGATGTGGCGCCGGGTATGCCTGGCGAAGCAAAGTTTTCTGGCGTTATGTGGACCATTAAATCTGCTTCAACCTTGGCAAAGGGAACCACGGTTGAGGTTGTTAAAGTGGAAGTCGGTGTGCTTCACGTTCAAGCAAGCAATTAGCACCTCAAGCTAAGTGCGAGTCGCGTTTTCTTTTGCATTCGTTGATGATTTGGTCGCATAATGGCCAAATTATCAGGGAATGTTGTGCATTGAGGTATTCCTTAAACTCAATAGCAAATTGGAAAACATGGCATGTTATTTCTTACCAACCGCGAACCTTTAGGCTCTATCCGATTTAAAAAAAACCGCAAATTCACCTTCGACTTACGTAAAAATGCACCTGCAAACTCTATCTATTGTTGTGAGCGGATAGGCGATGCAAATTACGTAGAGCTCGGCCATAAACAGTGGCTAGGAAGGCTTAAAGATTGTAACTATAAACAGCTTCTTTTTTACATCCACGGTTTTTCCAATTTGCCAGAGCCCGACATATTTCCCTGTGCACAAGAACTGCAAAGGTATTTTGATCAAAAAGAAGATAAATGCGTGCTTGTCGTCCCTATTATTTGGCCGTGCGATGACGACCCGGGCATAGTAAAGGACTATTGGGACGATCAAAAATCTGCCGATATGAGCGCCTTTGCGTTTTCGCGTGCACTACAATTTTTCATGAGATGGCGCGACCAAGAAGCCTCTGACAGCCCCTGTATTAAACGAATTAACGTGCTTGCGCATAGCATGGGTAATCGTGTTTTTCGTGAAACGCTGGCGCTATGGAACCGATATGATTTAGCAAATGGCGTACCGCTGCTTTTTAGAAATAGCATAATGATGGCTGCGGACGTTGTTAATGAAACAATGGAGCA
This sequence comes from Alteromonas sp. V450, assembly GCF_001885075.1. Taxonomy (NCBI): domain Bacteria; kingdom Pseudomonadati; phylum Pseudomonadota; class Gammaproteobacteria; order Alteromonadales; family Alteromonadaceae; genus Alteromonas; species Alteromonas sp. V450. The sequence continues at coordinate 1,523,187 of NZ_MODU01000004.1, read as the reverse complement.
GGGGGGCGCGGGCCGTTTAATTTCTCAGTCATCGCGTAACGTATCAATTTACCACGCAAGCGATGACTTAGCACTGCGGGCGAGTAAAGCATCGAATTTAAAGAACAAAATAGCGTCTAGGCGTTTGGGGCATTCTGGGCCAGAAGATATGCATAAAACTCAATCAAATGTTTATGCAATTGACTGTGATGATGTGAATAATCGATATGATTATCCCAAAGGACATTCGTACTTTTTAGCGGGAGATGATGGACAGATGGGGAAAGTGTTTGAGCACATGTTTATGTCCATTCAAACCGGTCGCGTTAGCGTAGATGATAAAAGAAATAGAACCCATATTCTTTAGCATGTGCATAGGTTTGAGAAACAGCCTATGGCTCAGTACCACGTTATCTTGTTTATAGTTTTTTTTGATATATTCGTTTGTGAAGTTTTTGTACTGTTAAAAAAGCAACGTTTCAATTTAAAGGGAATAAAATGAAGCACATCGCAATGATTATTATAGGCTTACTAATGTTAGCAAAACCCGCACATGCACTTGGTTCGGGTTTTGGAGAGGAATTTGACACTGTTCTAAATATTATTGACCGATGTTTTGAGAATTTTAATGACGAAGATTACGACTTCTGTACACCGTATGGGTTTACATATAAAACCATTGAAACTGAAGCTCAAAGTCGATCTGGCGACGTTCTGAAATTTAAAACAGACATTATTCAAGCGGGCGATGGAATAAAAAAATATAAACATAATAACGTTACCCTTCGGTGTAACGGTGGGTGTAACTCAGCTAGTGAGGTTAAATCTCGCATTGTTGAGATGATGACCTCTGCCTATGCAAATTCAGGGTATACGTCAACGTTGACGATGCTAAATGGTACCGCTCAACGTGGTAGAGCCAACAGAAATAATGGTCGCGACTGGTCTGCCACTTTAGATAATGCGGAGAGTGCGCTAGATATTAGGGCTCAGCTTACAGAGCTAATGGGGGCATTTGGGAGTTCACAAAGCGGTAGAAACTAAGGCGGTTTCACATTTGTACTTGATGAAAATGATGCGCCAAAGTTTATTCTTGCATGGGACAGTAACGAAGAAAATTTCAAAACGGTGACCGACTTTACTCTACCTGGCAATAGTAACGGTAGCAATGGGTTGAAGGCAGAGTTTACGGCGTCTTTTAATATAGAGCTCGCTTCCATGGCGCAACTTAGAGAGTTTCTCAATGTCAGCGCTAACTCAGGTTTGTTTGGTGTAGCGGCCTCGAAGTATAAATTTACGTTTACTGGATATGAAGAGAGAATGTCAGCCCAAGTGGTTTGTTTTTAGCGTTATATATCATTTAAATATAGCCCACCATCAAGCTGGGCTTTGTTGACTAATGGGGGAGAACGTTTGCAAAAAAACGAGGCCAATGGTCGTTAATGAGTAGACGCTTTATACTCAGGCATAATTTAAAGCGCAGTACCTAAGTCTGAAATAACAAGTTGAGGCTTTACGTAAAAAAAAATTAAAGGGTTACTTAAAGAAGAACGCCACGAAACGATTAGCCGCTATTCAAAGGCTAGCTTTTGTTAGTTGGCTTGATTTAGAGCCAGTCAACGATGTCTTGCCCACCCAGAATTTCCATTATCTCAGCTTCAATACCACTGTATCGATAGTAAATACTGTCTGAGCCATAAGCGCAGCGTCTATATCCCTCTCGAATATGATCAACTGATCGATATGCGGATGGATTACTTGCAATTTTTTCAAATGCCTGAAAAAAACCTTCGAAATACTTATCTGCTTGGAGTTCGCCAAATTCTATAAATCCATATGTATAAATACGCCTGAGATCCTCCTTGGCATTGAGCGATAGCTTGTAGCTTTCCATTTATCTTTTTAACTCAGCCTTGAATTCTTTCAGCATATCTTCGGGCGATTGTTCAATGAACCCACTTCTCTCTGCACTGACGAGCTTTTGATTTATTTCCTCAGCGCGTCTGGCCCTGCGAATCAAATCATTCACGAGTTCACTTTTGTTTGCATATTCTCGCGTATCGTCAACATGGCTCTTGAGCCACGCATCGTTTTTTTCAGTCAGAGTAATACTTTGACGAGGCATGACATTTACTCCAATAGACATTAGGTGGTGCAGTATTACACCAGATTCGGTTCAGCATCAGTATTTTTTAATTGAAAGACGACAAGGGCGGAAATTATCACAGACAACTTGAATGATGACACCTTCAAGATCGTAGTTTGTACTAATTTATATGCAGGCACGATACTATGATCCAGTCATAGGGCGTTTCTATACACACGGGATCGTTACGCTGAGGGCCTGCGCGCTCTAGTAAAGATTACCTAAAACCAACCTTGGGTCTGGATACACCTCAAGCATTGTAGCGATATCTTTTTGGCTAACAACCCCAGGCATATCGCATTCATTAGGCTTTTCTGTGCAAAGCTGAAGGTGAAGGTGAGGAGTCCACCCACCATTTTCGTTAACGCCGCCCATCCAGGCAAACTCTTCGCCCTTTGAAACAATTTTTCCGGGTGGATTGTTGTCGAATGACGCTTTGCTCAAATGACCGTAGAGAGCGTAAAGCTTATGGCCTTCTATGTCGTATTCAATGATAAGCGTATAACCATAATCAAGCTCTAGGTGGTTATATTTTCTTGAAAAAACTACTCCGTCATAAAAGCTGTGAATGGGAGTGTCTCGCGGTCCGAATATATCAACGCCGATGTGAATATTTCGGACAGACTCTGGGTCGTCAGTATTTTTATATTGGTCGGCGCTATATATATCACGGCGAAGTTCGTTGTATTTGCCTACAGCATATTGCTGGTCTTCAGGCATAACCATTGGCCCTGATGACAAATCGAATACATGATAGCTTGAAGGTAGTGAGACAACGTCAGCAAACGCTAATTTGTCGAAAATGCGTTTATCTAAAACACCCATAACATTCCTGTTCTTTTTAATTGAATTATATTTTTATTGTTTGAACTCATGCAGTTACTTTGCTGAGTATTGCCTAGCGAACGTAGCAATAAAATGCGCTCGACTTCGGTTTTGTGGCTTTATATTTCACTTGTTGTGCACATCAGTGCAACGGAATTGCAACGGTTATTGTAGTGCCTTTATTTTCTTCAGATTCAAGCATAATGTCGCCGTTGAGCTTTTGCTTAACAAGGTTGTAAAGAATGTTTAAGCCCAAACCCGTACCGCCTTTATCTCGCGCAGTAGTGAAAAATGGCTCGAAAACCTTTTTGTGTAGTGCTCGTGGGATACCTTTTCCGTTATCTGAAACACTGATAATAACCTCGCCTTCAAATTCACGACACTCAATTTTTACTTTGTTTTGTCGAGTGTCGTCAATTTTACTAAACGCATGTCGCTGTGCGTTAGAGATTAAATTGGTAAGTAGCTGTGCTATTACACCAGGGCACGTAGTCAGCACAACTGATGAGGAAACGACAATATCTATTGCAATGTTTTCCTTCTTCAACATCGGCTTTAAAGGATTACAAATGCGCGGTATGTACTCGTCAAGCGCGATGTCTTCTATTTCCAAAGAGGTTTGGTCTGCAGATGTGCGTTTAAAATCTTGGATCAAGTTTGCGGCCCTCATTAAACTTGATTCGGCAAGTTGTAGGCCTTCGCTGCAAACTTCTTCGAATTCTTTAAAGCTTTCTTCCGTAAGCTCTCCTTCTTCGAAGTCTCGATAAATGTGCTTAAGTTCTTCTTTACAATTACTGACTGAGGTGAGCGCTATGCCTAATGGTGTATTCACTTCGTGAGCGATACCTGCCACTAAATTGCCAAGCGCTGCCATCTTTTCAGATTCGACAAGTTTTTCTTGTGCGTTTTCAAGCTCTTCAGTTCGCGCTTTTACTTTTTCTTCTAACGTTTGGTTAGCTTCCAACAATCGCGCTTCATAATCTGATCGTTCGTTTGCACTTACCGCTCTTCCGTATAAATCAGCCAGCGACGCTGCAAATACTATTTCATCGGCATCCCACACCCGCTGCGGCCCCTGGTGTTCACAGCATATGATACCAATCATTTCTCCCCGGTGCCTGATAGGAACGTCAAGCATTGAAGAAATGCCTAATGGGGTTAAATAGACTTCAGCAAACTCGAAGGTGGCTGGGTCGGTAATGGCGTCATGTGCGGCTATCGTTCTGCCGCTATCTAATGCTTTAAAATAGTGGGGAAAGTCTTTTCTGGTTAAAATAAGGCTTTCATTGTCTAAATCGTTTCCCTTATCAATTAACAGCTTACATTGAACCAGGGTATGCGCTTCATCATAAAGCCAAATGCCTGCGCGCGTAATTGCCAATCCTTCACTTACTGAATTGATGATAAGGCGAGTTGCTGTTTCCAATTCCCCTTTATCAATATCAGGGCTTTGGCTTACATGCAGAAGAATGTTCTCTAGATTTTCTTTCATTATTCTTCATCCGGCTCTAGCGCACGAATTTCTAACACTTTATCAAAGTGTTCAATTAAAACGTGAGTGATTACGGGGTCGAATTGTGTACCGGCGTTTTCTTTTAAGTAGTCTATGACTTGTTCGGCGCTCCATGCTGGCTTGTAGCAGCGTGTAGACAGCAGTGCGTCAACCACATCTACTATTGCCATAATGCGTCCTTCAAGCGGAATGTCATCGCCTGCTAGGCCGTCAGGGTAGCCGTTTCCGTCCCATCGTTCGTGGTGCGTTTTTGCAATAATAGCGCCCATTTTAGCAACAGTTTTATCCGACCCAGCAAGCAATTCATAGCCCTTTTGAGCGTGAGTTTTCATAATTTCCCACTCTTCAGCGTCTAGTTTGCCGGGCTTATGAAGAATTGATTCAGGAATACTGATTTTACCAACATCGTGAAGCGCGGCAGCATAGCGTATGGTTTCGATGAACTCTTGGCTTAAATGTAGCTTTTCAGCAAGAAACTCTGACAGGAGAATTACGCGTCGTACGTGACCACCGGTTTCCTTGCTTCTCATTTCAATGGCATCGCTTAACACCATTATCAATTCTTTTTGGGTTTGCTGAATGTCTTCTTTGTGCGTTAAGTTTTCAAATATTACGGCTACGTTAGACGCAAACATCTCCAACGTTTTACATTGAACTTTATCAAGGGGAGACTCGAGTTTTACGTAAAGAATGTTGTGGCTGTTTTTTCCCGTTGGGTAATAGCCAATAAAAAGCTCGTCAGATTGAAAGTGCGTTTTGTTTTCCAACACTTGCTTTACTTCGGTCTCAATAGCTTCGGGTATTTTTGACGAAATACCCGGCTCGCATAGACCTATTAAATCTCCGCTTGCCCCAAGCACTGTCATGGTTGTGTCGCCATACAAATCGGTGTGTTGTGTGGAAAGGTACAGCACCGAGTTGTTTAAATTCAATAAAGTGAGGATCTGCTTCAACACTGCGCTTCCGAATTGCACAAGTGACTGGCTTGCCAGTACAGATGATGAAGACTTTAATACATCTTCCATTCCTCGCTTGCTTTTCTCAATAGTCTGGATATCTCTGTAAGAGCGGATTGCCGTGTAGACGCATGATTTTAGCTTCATTGACGAAAGCTCGGTTTTCGCCTTGTAGTCGTTGATGTCGTAGCGGCGTATAACTTCTTCTTCAGGGGCTTGGCCCGGTTGCCCAGTGCGTAAAATTAGGCGAGATGTGTGATTGTTAAGCTCGTTTCTAATGTCGTTTATTAAGGTTAACCCTGCTTCGTCGTTCTCCATAACCACGTCGACAAAAGCCAGAGCAATGTCATTGTGTTCTTTAAATAAAGCCAGCCCTTCCTTACCGCTGTAAGCATGTAAAAACTCAACCCCACGTCCTTCAAATTTGAATTTCCGAAGTGTTAGTTTGGTGACATCATGAATGCCACTTTCATCGTCAATGATGGCAATCTTCCATGGAGCAAGGGCAGGGGTTTTTGCACTCGAATTTGTTTTTTTGAATAGCGACATAGTAATTAAAACTCACAACTGTGTGAGTTTAAGTTAAGTCACAAATCAGCGATTAGCAAATTAAGAACATGACATTTGACCTAAAGTTTAATATTTGGATTTTATTATGTTTTTGCATGGTTTTGCCCTGCAAAAGCATGCCCCCTGACCCTATAATTATCAGAGGGCTTTTCGCAATTAGCTGTCTTCAATAGGTGTATTTTCTGTAATTGGCACAGTGTTTACATCAGTATCTAGGCTTTCTACAGCATTTTTAACACCAGCGGCGTAGTCTGGATGTACCTTTTCCAGCACGGCGTACCATCGCGCTTTAACGCTGTCTGAGCATGGGCCCATAGCAGCCGCGTAGTTTTTATATAGCCGTTCTTTTTGTTCATCAGAAAACATCTCATACAGTTTTCGCGGCTGCACGTAATCCACATCTGCTTCATCCTGATGATATCTGTCGGCATCTCCATCAATGCGAAGCGGTGGCTCTTTTATTGAAAAGTCAGCTACCGGCCCCTCGTACTGATTCGGCTCGTAGTAAGCGTCAGGGTTACCAAAGTCATTAGTAAAGAAGCGCATTGCGCCGTCTTTGTGGTAGTGGTTTACCTTACTATTTTTGGGTGCATTGGCTGGAAGCGCTTCATAGTGAGTGCCTAATCGGTAGCGGTGGGCGTCAGCATAAGAAAATATACGCGCTTGAAGCATTTTGTCAGGGCTAAAGCCAATACCAGGAACAACATTTGACGGGCTAAAGGCTGCATTCTCAATCATTTGAAAGTAGTTTTCTGGATTTTTATTCATTTCCAGTTCGCCAACTTCAATAAGCGGATAGTCATCGTGCGGCCAGACTTTTGTCAGGTCAAATGGATTGTAGTTTTGTTGACCTGCCTCTTCTTCTGGCATAGCTTGAATATACATGGTCCATTTTGGAAAGTTGCCTTCTTCAATGGCGTTATACAGCTCTTCTTGGTACTTTTCTCGGGTGTTGCCAATGATTTTTTCAGACGTTTCATTGGTATAGTTTTTAATGCCTTGCTGCGTTTTAAAATGGAACTTCACCCAATGACGCTTGCCTTCCTTATTCCACATACTGAATGTATGGCTTCCATAGCCGTTCATGTGCATGGGAGACACCGGAATACCGCGATCCGACATTAAAATAGTCACTTGGTGCACGCTTTCTGGCTGTGCAGCCCAAAAATCGAACATGGCTTCTGGTGAGCGCAGGTTAGTTTTCGGGTGGCGTTTTTGCGTACGAATAAAGTCAGGAAATTTGTAGCCGTCGCGAATAAAGAAGATAGGGGTATTATTGCCTACCATATCCCAGTTGCCTTGCTGGGTGTAAAACTTCAAGCTAAAGCCACGCACATCACGCTCAGTATCCGCTGCACCAGACTCCCCAGCTACCGTAGACCAGCGACTTAAGACTTCGGTTTGTTTACCCACTTCTGAGAATAGATCTGCGCATGTGTATTTGGTAATGTCGTGAGTGACCGTAAACGTACCTTGTGCACCCCAGCCTTTTGCGTGTACTACGCGCTCTGGAATGCGTTCGCGGTTTTGGTGTGCAAGCTTCTCAATAAGTTGATAATCTTGTAAGAGGGCTGGGCCGCGCTCTCCGGCCGTTTTAGTCGTTTCATTACTTACTACAGGGGCGCCTGCCGACGTGGTTAGTTGCGGTTTCTTAGCCATTATAAAACTCCTTTCATTTGCTTTTTTGAAAGCCAAACTTCCATAAACATCATGTGTGCCTGACTCATGAATTATTTTTGCTACGCACTGCTATATAAAAGGGTTTACAAACTTGTATATATATCTATAAAAACAAACAATCCGAATTCGCAGTACTCCCTATTGAAGAGCAAACTCGTCATGTTTAATCTGATTTAACAAAATTTTAAATAGCGTTTAAGGAAGTGTATGAATTTTGCCGAGTTTGCAGCATCAAGAAAGAGTGTAAGAGGGTTTACCGACCAGCCTGTTACTAAAGAAACGGTAGAGGCAATTATCAACGCAGCGAAGTGGGCGCCGTCGTCTTACAATACGCAGACATGGAAAATTCATGCAGTCACGGGCGATGTGCTTGATAAAATTCGTGAAGGCAACACTAAAAACACGCTCGAAGGCAAACCGCACGTTCGAGATTTTCCTTACAAAGAAGACTACGAGGGGATTCACCGTCAGCGTCAAATTGATGTAGCTATTCAGCTGTTCGACGTGATGGGGATAACCCGCGAAGACAAAGAAAAGCGCATGGATTGGATGATGCGAGGCTTCAGGCAATTTGATGCGCCGGTATCTCTTGTGCTTACTTACGACAAGTCTTTAGAGCCTGCGGGGATTACGCAATTTGGCTTGGGGTCGTTAGCATATGGCATTGTGTTAGCCGCATGGGATCTAGGGCTTGGTTGCGTTATTAACGGCCAGGGCATAATGCAGTCTGACGTTGTGCACAAGCATGCCAACATTCCGGATGACGAAGCTATAATGATTTGTATAGCGTTGGGATATCCCGATCCAGACTTTCCCGCGAATGACGTTCGTTCAACACGCGCCGATAACGAAGAATTTGTAACCTATCACGGTTTTTGATGGTGCTCGGCTAAGACGCCCTATGTTGAGATAAAAAATGCTCGGTCTCGGTAGCTGTTATAGGCTTGCTCCAGTAAAAACCTTGGCCGAATTCGCATCCCAGTTCCTTCAGTTTCTCAAGCGTTGCCTTATTTTCTATACCTTCAGCGACGGTTTGCATACCCAAACTTTTTGCTATGTTGATAATGGCTAAAACGAGAGATTCATTGGTGTTATCAGTGCCTAAACTGTGAACAAAAGCGCGGTCAACTTTTAGCTTGCGTGCACTAAATCTTCGTAAGTAGCTTAAGTTTGAATAACCGGTGCCAAAATCGTCAATAGCAAACTGAACACCAAGCAATTTAATACTTTCAAGCTGTTGGTTAATACTACTGCCTTCTTCGGCAAGAATGGTCTCTGTTAATTCAAGCTCTAAATACTGAGGCGCTAGTTGGGCGCGCTCCAATGCGCGCTCTACTATGCTGGGCAACAATCCATCTTTGAACTGCACGAACGATAAATTAACTGCAACGGTAAACTCAGCATGCCCGTTTTTTTGCTGCCTGGCACAGAAAGCACAGGCTTCATTTAGTACCCAGGCACCCAAGTTATTAATCAAGCCGCTATTTTCAGCAATCGATATGAATTTGTCAGGGAAGATGGTTGTATTATCTTTCTGCGGCCAGCGAAGTAATGCTTCTGCCGCGTAAACCTCGCCCGAGTTTAAATTAACAAGAGGTTGATAATACACCTCTAACTCGTTGTTTTTTACAGCAGGACGAAGACGCTGCAAAAGCGTAAATTTTTCATCGCTTTCTTCATCAAGCTGAACATCGTAATATTCAACTCTACTTCTGCCATTTCGCTTGGCTTCATACATAGCGACGTCAGCTTTTCGGCAAAGCTGCTTAAAGTTTGTGCCGTCTTTCGGCGCTAATGCGACGCCCACAGAGCTCGACACTACGATTTTTGAACGAAGTAATTCAAACTCGGTAGCACACCAAGCGACAATGTTGCTGCCCAACGTGTCAATTTGTGACTTATGCTCAATGTGTGAGGCTAATACGATAAATTCGTCGCCGCCAAATCTTATCAGAGATTCGTTTGAAGTAAGGTTATCGCTGATGGTTTGCGATATTTTTTGAAGGAACCTGTCGCCGGCAGCGTGGCCCAGGGCGTCATTAACCGGTTTGAAATTATCTAAGTCTATGAATAATAGTGCAAGTTGATGGCCCTCTGCTTCACTATCGCGCAACTTTTTATTGAAAAGTTGCTCTCCCTTGATCCGGTTGGGTAAATTCGTCAAAGGGTCGTGATGTGCCAAGTGATGTATATACTCACGATTTTTTTCAACTTTAGCATTTTCTTGTTGCAGTGATTGCATCAGGCGTCGAATGTCTTGCACCAGTATAAAAACGCTGAAGCCTGTAACAACGAAAATAACGATAATAAATAGTACATGCGACCAAGTCAGATTGGGTGGGTTGGGTGATATTATGTCGTGCATGATTAGCCATGTTAGCGCAACACACTGAAGGATAACTAAGGACAACACGCTACCAAATAACGTTCTTCCACCCAGCAATGCTGCAAAAATTATGACGCCGGGATAGCCGAGCATGGCAATATCAAACGCACCTGCACCGGTAACAGCAAGCGCAAACAGCATAGATGACATTGCGCTTAGCAGCAAATAACTGCTTGTAGTCACGTAATGCTTGTAGGCTAGCGCAGCCGTGAGCGCTAAGCTTATGATACCAAATAAAAAAATGTCATAGGTTACGCCGCGAGCAACAAGCAGCGATGCAAAAAGGCCAATAGCCGTTACTGCACTTATTTGAATGACTCTACGTCTGCGAATTTTGGTTAAATCATTTGCTTCAACGGCGGAAGAATTCACGTTGTTAATCTATGTTTTTTCACAATGTTGGTTATTGTAATACAAACTTAAACATAACGAGTGAAAAAGCAAGTTTAGCCAATTGTTGACGTTAGTTTTTGGGCATAAGAGAGCAGTGCAGTACTGTTATACAAGTCGAATATTGTTTAACAGCAGAGCGCTTCAAGCTCTGCTGTTGTCAAAGCGTAAATTTACCGTTCATCTGATGGTGCATAGCGCTCTAACCAGTGTGCATAGGGGGCAGGCATTACCCAAGATGGTTTCTCAACGCCTAACTGTTTTGCCGCATAGTACGTCCAATGCGGGTTAGTAAGGTGCATTCTGCCTACCATAACAACATCAAGCTGTTGGTTTTTGATAGTCTCGTTAGCAAGCTCTGGTGTGTCTACACCCCAGGCCGTCGCAACGGGAATACCAGCTTCATCGCGTACACGTTTGGCGATAGGCGCTAAGAAAGCAGGGCCCCAAGGAATATTTGCCTCAGGGGTATTGAAGCCTACGCTAACACTTACAAAATCAGCACCAATTTCTTTAAACTGTTTTATAAGCTCAATAGATTCGCTAAGTGTTTGCTCGTCTTCACCGTCGTATTCGATAACGCCAAAACGTACGGTTAGTGGCAGGTTTTCTGGCCATACTTCACGCACTGCGCTTAGTGTCTCAAGTAAGAAGCGTCCGCGACCTTGAGCATCACCGCCGTATTCGTCGGTGCGTTTATTCGCGTGTTTCGAGAAAAAGCTTTGGGCTAAATAACCATGTGCGAAATGGAGTTCAAGCCATTCATACCCAGCTTCTAGTGCGCGTTCGGCGCCCTTAACGAAGTCAGCCTTAACGCGCTCAATGTCGGCTTTAGTCATTTCGGTAGGCGTTACTGGTAAGTGAGCGCCAAACGCTTCTGCGGAAGGGCCTATAGGCTGCCAGCCCTTTTCTTCACTTGGCTGAATGTGGTCATCGCCCTCCCAAGGTCGGTTAGCACTGGCTTTTCGCCCTGCGTGAGCGATTTGAATTCCGGCAACCGCGCCTTGGCTTTTAATGCGCTCTGCGATGTTCTTTAAGCCACTGACGTGTTCGTCTTTCCAAATGCCTAAGCAATTAGGGGTAATGCGACCCTCTGGAGAGACTGCTGTTGCTTCAACGATAACAAGTCCTGCGCCACCGCGGGCGAACGACTGATAGTTAGCTTCATGCCACTGGTTTGTAAAGCCGTCTTCTGCCGAATATTGGCACATAGGAGGTACGGCAATTCGATTGCGAAGCGTTACGTCTTTTAACGAAAACTGTTCAAATAGTGCAGTCATATTTCTCTCTAATATAATTAATAAAAAGTACCCAGACTATGCTGGGCACTTAAATGTTGAAATAGCATAGGTGCGTTGTGCCATATGCAACCACGCTTATGCTGCTAGAGTTAAAATCTCGCGCGCTTTTTCAAGGTCGATATCACCATGCTCGCCAAGCGCGGTTAAACCGTTGCGCTCTAGGTTGTCGATAAGCCCATCAATTGCAGACTTTTCTATGTTGTGATCAGACAAACGGGTTTTTATCTGCATGGTTTCGAAAAAGTCTTGAACGGCTTTAATGGTTAAGTCGATGGCTTTTTCTTTGTCATCTTCTTGAATACCGAACACGCGCTCGCCTAGCTGTAGTATTTTTTCCTGTTTTTTGTCACGCTGAACGAACATTAACGATGGCAATACGATAGCTAAGGTTACGGCGTGGTCTAAACCATGTAGTGCTGTTAGCTCGTGGCCAATCATGTGTGTGCCCCAGTCTTGTGGTACACCTTTGCCGATTAGCCCATTTAGCGCCATGGTTGCGGACCACATTACATTTGCTCGTACGTCGTAGTCTTCAGGTGTCGCTAGGGCTTTAGGGCCTTCCTGAATTAAGGTTTGTAAAATACCTTCTGCAAAGCGGTCTTGAAGCGGTGCGTTTACCGGGTAAGTTAAGTACTGTTCAATGACATGTACAAATGCATCAACTACACCATTGGAAACCTGACGAGGCGGCAGTGAATACGTGAACTCAGGATCAAGCACAGCAAACACTGGCTGTACAGTTTCCGATGAAAACGCGCGTTTCTGTGACGTCTCTTTTCTGTTTACTACCGAGTTGCCGTTACTTTCAGAGCCTGTTGCAGGTAACGTAAGCACTGCGCCAATAGGCAATGGGTTTTCAAACGCAGCCCCTTTAACTAATATGTCCCAAGGATCGCCTTCAAAGTTTACTGCTGCAGCTACAAATTTCGCGCCGTCAATAACACTTCCGCCACCTACAGCAAGAATGAAGTTCACGTCGTTTTCACGGGCCACATTTACCGCTTTCATCAATGTTTCGAATTCTGGGTTGGGTTCAACACCCTGAAATTCAATGATGTCGGCACCTTCTAATGCGGCATTTACTTTGTCGTAAATACCATTTTTCTTAATTGATCCGCCGCCATATAGGAAGAGCACTTTTGCTTGTTTCGGCAAACGTGAAGATACTTCACTTAGTTGACCTTTGCCGAACAAAATTTCGGTTTGATTTTTAAATGTAAAATTAAGCATCGTGTTGCCTGTCCTTAATTAGTTTGTGAATTTAACTGTTGTAAAAGCTTTTCAGCGAGTAGTTCATCAGAAAAGGGGTTCTGGCCTGTAATGAGTTCACGGTCTACCACTACGTTAGGCGCCCACATTTCTTTGTATTCCATATCTCCGCCCGCTTGCGCCATGGCATCTGCTGGGTAGTACAAAAGAGTTGCATCATCTAATGTGCTTTCAAAATACTCCTCTTCTGGGGTAGAGAAGATTGTCATTTTGTAGCCTTCGTATATCCAACTGTCAGATGTGGCCTGCTCTTTGGTTTTCAATGCCAGTTCAAATGCCTGTGGGTTGGATTGCCCAGAAAGTAAGGCGATTGGACCATGGCAGATAGCGGCAGTGGGCTTTCCTTCACTGTGAAAGTGAGACAAAATCTCGCCTACTTGAGGGTTATTTGCCAGGTCGATAAGCGGTGCATGACCACCGGGAATAAATACGCCTTCAAATTCATCAAGCCCTTGTGCAATCACTTGGCTTAGTGACAGCGTGTCGTTAATGCCATCTATCGACGCCACAAACGTTTGAATATCGCGCATTTGTGACTCGCCACCGTCAAAGTATTGCGGAATTACGGATTTTTCATCAACTGATGGCGCATTGCCTTTTGGTGTTGCTAATACGAGTTTGTAACCCGCGTCTACCAGCGCTTTAGCTGGCACGCCAAACTCGTTAAGGTAGTAACCTGTTGGTTCTGTTTTTCCTTCTGCAAGCTGCATTACATTTTCGCTGGAAAGGAGTACCAGTATTTCACCTTTACTGGCTTTTGACGACTGAGTGTCTGCAGCATACGCTGACTGTGATAACCCCGCGATGATCGCAAGTGATAGAATTGATGATGATGTTTTCATGTGCATTTCCTGTCGCAATTGAAAGTGCGTGCATCTTAGAGTTGTTGGTTTAAAAGCAGAAGTCAGATAAATTATGATGAGTCATCAAAAATCTGATGGGTGGAGAATTATGTCTTACCTAACACAGCTAAAAACCTTTGTAGAAGTTTATCGAAGCGGCAACATTACGCGGGCTGCTGCGCGTCTTCATATGTCTCAGCCAGCCGTAACTTCACACATTCAGGCAATGGAAGCTATTGTTGGAAAGGAACTATTTATTCGAAAAGCAAGAGGGGTAGAGCCAACGCCAACAGCAGACGATTTGGCCCTACAGGTTTCTCACCATGTAGATATCTTGGAGCAAAAAGTAGCATCAATTCGCAGCAAAGCTTCAACAGTACACGGTACGCTACATCTAGCAGGTCCAGCTGAATATTTAAGTTTTGTTGCGGGGCCAGCTTTAGCCAATTTGCTGCAGGCAGACAAAGTAAACCTTGTCATCCATACAGGGAATAAAACCAATACGTATCAGCTTTTAAATAATGATGTGGCTGAGCTTGCGATTACTGCGTCTGAACCTACTGACCCGATGTATGAGTACCTGAAACTAGACAAAGAGCGTCTACTTCTAGTGATGAACCGTGTTGAGGGTAAAATGCTACTTAGTGAAGACGTAACGGCAGCACGTTTAAATGACTTTAAAGTTGTCACCTACGACGAGCAACTTCCTTTAATCCGAAGTTATTTTTCTGAAGTCTTCAACGCGCCTTGCGAATCAACGGTGGCAGCAGTATGCCCCGATATCAGAGCAATAAGCAGTATAATAAAGGCTGGAATAGGGTATTCTGTGCTACCTGATTACCTGTGCAAGGACGGTATAAAGCAGGGTGAGTTAATACAAATAGGGCCTGATGGGCCGGAAAATGAAATATATTTGGTGTGGAAAAAAGGGGCGCTTCGCCACCCAAGAATTGATTTTGCGAAAGATGTTATTATGGCGTTTGCTAATATAAACGCCATGGCAACCTATCCAGATTAGAAAAAAGAACGTAAAAAGAGGGAGAAACACTCCCTCTATTGTCGCTTTAAAAAGTACCGATGACTTTCACATTTGCATTGACTTTGGACTCGTCAATAAAGCCGATAGTATTTGGATTTTTAGCAACTAACTCAAGCATTTCATCTTCTGAGCTAATCATTTCTGGCGGTGTGCCGCGGCCTGTAAAAACTAATTTTGACCAAAATGCCGAGTATTGAGATTCTGATTTTCCTAGGATGTTCATGTTAAACGCATCGCGCACTGGGTTGCCCTGCTCGAAGGTTAGGGGAATGGCTCTACTTCCGTCAGGAAAAGCTTTTGCTTTACCAAGGTATATTTTCTTTACCGTATCTATGTCTATGCCTGAGCTGTTATTCGAATTTACAATAACGGCGGTACCAGCGAAGGCGCAAGCTGGAAATAAAAAACAAAGTGCCAAAAGAGTCTTCATAGTTAGATGCCTTGAAAATTGAACGTATCCACAGTGTTGGAAAGCCCGTCTTTCCCACTCACGCTGAAGTATAACCAAGATTGCGCATTTGTCGCATTTACACAATAGTTTGAGGCGTTACGATATAAACGCAAACAACCTTGTGCTTGTAAATCAACCGAGGAGCTCATGTCAAAACCGAACCCTAAAGGACCAACGCAAACTATTTCAATTTATTGTTCCTCGTGTCGATACCTTTTGTTGAAGTATAGAAAAGGAGGCAAAGGCGCACTTGTTAAATGTTTCATCGAACGCATTACACAAGATAATACAAGCGAGCCCGGTATCTGTCCTTCATGTGATCAAAGTTTTGCGAGAGCGACAATGATTCGAGGGGTTCCTTCACTAAAAATAATAGGTAAAAAAGTGTACTTTAAATAACATAACGTTTTGATTCTGATTAAATTAAAGCCAATAAAAAGTTGCGCTATCAAAAAAAAAGCCTAAATTAAGAAGAACATGGAATCACTCAAGGTTTGTTTGGGACTACACATTCAACTGGAAGTGGTAGCTCATGCTCGACAAGCATGAAAGTAATAGGGAAGTGTTAACCGCTTTACTTGTCTCTAGAGGGCTACAATGTCAATTCAGCGAAAGTTTTTGATTTACACGTCGGCAGTCATTGGTGTTTTGGCGCTTATCATTGCTGTTATCACTGTATTTAAAACATCCTCAGATGTTTCTTCTCAGATTAGCGAGCAAAAGAAGAATACGGCTGATCGGCTGGTAAATATTCTCACCGTAACTGACTCAATCATGTTAGAGCGAGTTAAGAGCAGTATGGCACTGCTAAAACAGCGCGGAGAAGCGCTGGGTACACCGAGACTTGGAGAGGCTGTATTTGTAAAAGATACCCAGGCTAATCAATTATTTTTAGGTGACACTCCACAAGCTAATGCGTTTTCCTTGGTTGACGGGTTAACTGATATTATGGGTGGGACGGCGACACTTTTTAGTAAAACGGGTAGTGATTTTATACGTGTTAGCACAAACGTAATTAAAAATGAGCAACGCGCGATAGGGACCAAACTCGCCCCCACGGGTAAAGCCATACAAAAAATTCTTAAACAGCAAGCATACTATGGTGCAGTAGACATTCTTGGTAGCCCTTATTTAACGGGCTATGAGCCAATGTACGATGCATCGGGTTCAGTCATTGGCATTTGGTACGTAGGTTATTCTGCAGATTTGAACGTGCTTGAAAATGCAATTGAGCAAAGCCACGTATTAACAGATGGTTTTGTTGCATTACGCGATGCTAAAGGCAACATTCGCATGCATTCATCTCACGTAAATGGTCAAGACGTCACAGACGCTTTAGCGAATAACAGCAATTGGGACATTGAAATTGTTGGCTATTCGCCATGGGGTTACGACATTGTACTTGCCGCGTCTGTGTCCGAAAAATCGTCAATGGTGGCGAGTGCTGTTCTCGGCGTAGTTTTAAAAATTGTGGTAGCAAGTGCGGGTGTCCTTCTAACTGTCTTCTTTCTTGTCAAATATATTGTTGGCAAGCCCATTGAAGAGTTTATTGGTGTAGTAAATAACCTGTCTTCCGGTGATGGAGACCTTACGTTTAGGTTTCAAGCGTCTAGTAAAGATGAGTTTGGGGCAATGGCTAAAGCGTTCAACGCTCTTTTAGCGCAATTACAAGAAACGCTACAGAGCGTTGACGAAGCAACCGATAGAATGCTCGCTAAATCTGAGTCTTTAAATACAACTGCAGGCCAAGCCAATGAATCAGTCAGACGGTTAAGTAGTGAAACGCGAAATATTGATAGTGCCATCACAATGCTTCAACAAAACGCGGAGACGGTATCGACGAATATTCGCAGTTCGAGTGAGGCCGCGTTGACTGCAGATACGGATACGCGTCGAAGTGTGCAAGTACTCTCTGAGACAATGAAAGACATTGAGTCACAAGCAAACGACGTAGACACGTCAGTACAGGTAATAACCGAACTTGCCCAAGCAAGTGAAGAGATAAGTGGCGTGATGGAAGTTATTCGCAACATAGCGGAACAAACTAATTTATTAGCGTTAAACGCTGCAATTGAAGCTGCACGAGCAGGCGAGCAGGGTAGAGGGTTTGCGGTTGTCGCCGATGAGGTACGTTCGCTTGCGAGCAGAACGCAAAGTTCGACTGAAGAAATAAGAACAATGATTGAACGGCTTCAGCAAGGGAGTCGGGTTGCTTCTGAAAAAATGCAGCAAAACAAAGAAACGGCCTACAAAACAGTAGAGTCTACAAGGCATGCTGGCGAATCTTTAAAAGAGGCGTTAAATGCAGTTGCGCTTATCACAAGGTTGAATAAAGATGCAGCCGAAATGGCGGATGGTCAGAAATCCGTAACCAATAATGTTACATCGGGTTTAGCGAGTATTCAGGGCGTAGGTGCTGATAATAGCGAGTATGCTCAAGAGGTAGCAAGTAGTTGCGAAGAACTTGTTTCGCAGATAAAACAAATGCAAATGCAGCTGAGAAAGTTTCACTTTTAGGCGCATTACGCTTTTTACTGTTTTATGGAAAAGCACCGATGGGTGCTTTTTATTTAAGTGTTTACATGTGAGTTAAATTAAACCACACTAACCTTAAATTAATAAGTACAAACAACTATGCTTGAAACCATTTCTTTTTCTCAACGTCAGCGGCTTGCATATATCGACTTCTGCTTGATGTTTAAAGGCGCAATATATCGTCAGGATCTTATTAGTCGTTTTGAAGTAGGCCTGTCGGCGGGCTCACGTGATTTCACCTTGTATAAAGAGCTCGCCCCTTACAACCTTATTTATGATCCAAGAGAAAAGCGTTATTTTCAAACTGAAGACTTCATCCCTGTTTTTGAACATGATGCTAGAAAAACCCTTATAAAATTGGCAAATGAGATTTCTGATGGCTTTGATGCTATTGGAGATATTCACTTTCCTGTTGAAAGCGCTTCTTCTTTGAATGTGCCAGATATCTTTGTTGTAGCTAAAGTGGTGCAAGCTATAGTCAACAAAAAAGCGATCAGCGTTATTTATACGTCGCTTTCTAGCGGAAGTGGTGCGCGTGAACTTGTTCCTCATAGTATTGTAGATAACGGTCAACGTTGGCACGTTAGAGCTTTTGACCGTAAATCACAGAGTTTTCGTGACTTTGTGTTAACCCGCATTAGCAAAGTTTCGTTGAAGTCAAACCCTGATGAACACGAAACCATAGATAATGACGAGCAATGGCAGCGTATGATCCCTCTGGAGGTTGTTCCTCATCCAAAAAACGTTAAATACCCGACGGCTATCGAGCTTGATTACAACATGGAGGGCGGGGTATTAACACTCAGTGTTAGAGCTGCCATGGCAGGTTATTTGTTACGCCGCTGGAATGTTGATTGCACAAAACATGCGAGTTTACGCACTGGTGAATATCAGCTTTGGTTGAGAAACCAGCAAGGCTTGATAAATGCAGACAATCTAGCCATTGCCCCAGGCTACACGGTAGACGATGCAATATACCAATAATTGTAGAAAGCTTTATTTCTTTATACCGTCAGGTGTTTCTTAAGACATAGAAGCAGCGTTTCTTTTTCGAGAGGTTTTGCAAGGAAGTCGTCCATACCTGCTTTTAGGCACTCTTCCTTGTCCTCTGCAAAAGCGTTCGCTGTAAGAGCAACGATAGGTAAGCTTGTTTTAAGCGTGTTACGCAAGTAAATCGATGCTTCTATACCCCCCATAACCGGCATATTACAATCCATCAGAATAAGGTCAAATCGGTGGTTTTTACATGCAGTTATCGCATCTTGCCCATTTTTTACGTGCAAGAACGTGTAACCTTGTTCTTGTAGAATTGCCTTAACAATTTCTGCGTTTATTTCGTTGTCTTCAGCGAGTAGAATCCGCTTTTTCTTGTTCTGAATTCTATCTGGTTTATCTTCAATCTGCTTATTTTCTACCAAGTTATTGAGATCGTTCTCAAGCTCTCGTCGGTTGATTGGCTTCGCATGGGTTTTCCATACGAGTGACATAACGTCAGTCTCTCCTTCCAGCCTTTCTAATTCTGCAGATATCAAAATGACTAACGGAAACCTTTCAGGGTTCAATTTTTTGAGTGCTTTAAGTAAATCTATTCCGCTTACCTCCGGCATAGAAAGGTCAAGGAGAATGATATCGTAAGAGAGTGGATCGCCCTCTAAAAATGATTGTGCGTTTTCGTAACAATCAGAAGAGATTGAAAGCGAAGTGACGACATGGTCAAAATATTCCCGGCTAGTCTGCAGGTCATCAACTATGGCGCAGCGCAAACTTGTACAAGGCTTAACCTCTATTTTTGGGAGCTCGGATTTGTGTGCCGGCATTCTGAAGCTGAACGCACTGCCTTCACCTACCACCGACTCGAGTGTAATGTCGCCTTGCATCAATTTGGCAAGTTGTTTTGCAATGCTTAAACCTAAGCCAGTACCGCCGAACTCTCTTGTGGTAGTTTGGTCTGCTTGCTCAAATTTTTCAAACACCCTGTTTATTTTAGATGCTTCAATCCCTATACCTGTGTCGATAACATTAAAACGAATTTCATTGCCAACATCTGAGCTTTTGTATAAAACCTCAAGCGTTACTGAGCCGCTGGAGGTAAATTTTATTGCGTTGCTTAGCAAGTTGTGAAGAATTTGAGCAATCCGTGTCACATCACCCTTAATCACATGTGGGAGGTCTGGATCTTTATTATAGAAAAACGCGAGCCCTTTGCGTTGGCAATAAACACGTTGAAGAGAAACAACATCATCGAGTACTTGCAACAAGTCCACCGGCGCTTGCTCAATTTTTATTTTTCCAGCTTCAATTTTTGATATATCGAGTATGTCGTTAATTAGTACAAGCAGCTGACGCCCAGCACTTTTCGCCTTTTTGAGGTAGATATTGCTTTTTTCAGGATGATCGATGGCAAGTTCAATCATTCCAAATAACCCGTTCATTGGCGTACGAAGCTCGTGGCTCATACTGGACAAAAACTCAGACTTGGATTTGCTCGCTTTTTGAGCTTGTAATGCGGCTTGTTCTGCGGTCTCTTTTAGTGAAGTGAGTTTTTCAAAGGCACTTTTAACTGATTTTTCCATAGGAGTAAAAATAAACATTGCCTCCAAGAGTAAGAGAGCAAGGGTGGCTAACCAAAGATAGGTTTCAATGTTTAATACTCTGTCAACGCTTGTCATTGCGTTAATTTCAAATAAAGTCACTACATCATCTAGGGCGGCCAACAGAACCGTGGCGTCTGTGATAGTGATGGGCGGCTCTGCGCAAGATTCCAACGCGGCTACGCGCTTTGCATTTTCGATAAACAGCGTTACTTTTTCATCCAAGTTACCAGCGCCAAAATAGGTATCCTGAACTTTTTGGGGCAACTTTGCCAATGAAGTAAGCGTTGTATGATTTGCTTGAAAAATAGTTATCGCGTTTTCGAGCATTGTTCGGCTTGACTCGTCATCGCAGATGTTTGGCGTTGAGACAAGCAGAGTGATACGTTGGGACAACATTCGTTGTTGCCCCGCCATATTGATGATTTCCGCATCTTGTTTTTGCTCTTCAATTAACCCGTAAAGAACGACAAACGAAAGCGTTATTAATGAGCCAGTGAGGAATAGTGCAATTACGTATCGAAAGCGTATTGACATAACCACAAAAGTTATTTTGTTGTGATTAAAAGATAATAGATGTCATAGCGTTACGCAATGAGTGTATACGCTTAATTGTGCCAATAAAGGTAGGTTAAGGTGATATAAAGGTATTAATCCGTTACGGGATCCCATCCTTTTAGTATGTAGCTTTTTCTATAAAAGCTAGCGCTGGGAGCAGATAAAAAGTGGGAGGAATAATCCGGTAAGTCCGCAGGTTGCGGTGTACCAGGGCCGTATGAGCCGTATTCAGCAAATCTTGCCTCTGTGTGAGGACTAAATAACCTTGTTACTCCATCTGCTGTTTTTCCCTTCATTGGAGCCCAGCGAAAGTTTGCAATGTGGCTGTCCATGTAAGTATTTATGAATGTAGATTTACCTACGGCGTAAGGGTTTGCATATCGGCCATCTGAAAAGGTGGTTGTTGGATGCCAAGGTCTTCCCAGTGCCACGCTTTCATCCGGAACGCCGTTTTCTCTTTCAAGTCTGCAGTTATTGAACGTTAATCCATAAGGACGCTGTAAATGAGTGCTTGGGGCGGTAATGTAGCCTGTTAGTCCTTCGCTATCACCGCCAGAATAACGTGTACGGGAAACAATAGAAACGCCTTCAAAAAACGCGGTGCCCTCACCAAAAATGAAATCAATGTGTCCGGCAATTGTTCCACCTTCAACAAGAGCGCGATCACCTTTTAAATAGAGGGTATCTTGGTAACCCCAGAGTGCGACATTTTTAAGGTAAGTGCGATCTGAATTCACGTCGGTTTTAAGCGCTACTGCCTGCGTACCTGATAATCGAGTAGGGTCGTTTTTTGCTTTGACCTCGTTACCGGGATAATCAAAATCATTGGTGATAGTGATATTTTCCAGAGTGATATTATCACCTAAAATCTCTACAGTGGCGGTGCGACGAGTTCCCCATTTTTCATCAGAATTCTCTGCGACTTTTTGACCTGCATATCGATTGAAAACGATAGTCGTTGTTTCTTGCGACTGGCCTATCAAGTGAACGTTATCAACGTTAATGACGACACGCTCTCGATACATGCCTTCGTTAATAAAGACGGTCCATACTTTATCTTTTTGTGGCTCGTGAGACTCGATATAAGCAACAGCTTGGGACACAGAGTTAAAACGAGGTAAAGCGTCCGTACTTACGCCACTGTCATCGTCACTGTCATGTGATTTAGCTACCACTATATCCGTCGTTGCTGGCATTGCCGCGCTTAATCCACTTAAAAGTATACCCGCCAGCAACACAAAGGCTAAATGAAGACTGACACGTGCTTTATTAAATTCCATAGCATTTATTCTTCTACAGTCCGTTCTTGTTAAATGGTTGGCTATTAATAAACACATTGTTAGTTGAAAGGTGCGCTACGTTTTCGATAACGGCATCTTTAAGTGCACGCTTTATCGTTATGTTATTTAACGTCAACCCAGAAATAGGCGTATGGTCATACCCGCGAAGCACAAAGGCCCGGTTAGCTGACGCAACGTTTAAGTTCTCTATGGTGATATCTTCCAGTAGAGGAGGGAAGTTACCAGCATCACCTTCTTCGTAGAAGAAATTTACAACAACGGCGTCTTTCACCGTCCCAACATCGATATTGCGATAGTTTAGGTTTTTTAGGTGACCACCTCGAATACTGTTGGTTTTAATTCTAATGCCGCGGTCTAAATCAGGGCTACTCATGGTGCAATACTGAGCATAGAGATTCTCTACACCACCGGATATTTCACTGCCGATTACAACACCGCCATGGCCAGCTTTCATCTCGCAATGTTCTATGACGATATTACTGCAGGGAACATTGACCCTTCTGCCGTCTGCATTGCGTCCAGATTTAATGGCGATGCAATCGTCCCCTGTATCAAACGTGCAGTTAGAGATAAGAACGTTCGTGCAGCTTTCAGGGTCGCAACCGTCCGAATTTGGTCCGAAACTTTTACAGTACACGTTGTTAACGGTGACGTTCTTGCAAAGCACAGGGTTAACTAACCAAAATGGAGAGCGCAGTATGGTAACACCCTCGATAAGTACATTTTCACAGCGGTAAGGTTGTATAAACGGAGGGCGAAGGTAATTATTTTCAAAAACGCGGTCACTAACAGGCGTCCCGTTTTCTACCATTTCTTGCAGCGTGTCTCGGGTATATTTTTGGTTCTCAACCGGGTCGTCACCCCATGTTGAAGCCTTCCACTTACCTTTCCATGGCCACCAGTTGTCTTTTGCCGCGCTACCGTCAAGCGTACCTTTGCCGGTAATTGCGATATTAGTTCGCTCAAAAGCATAAATAAGAGGGGAGTAACCCATCAACTCCATACCTTCCCAGCGCGTAAAAACGTATGGTTTGTAATCATCAGGGTTGGTAGAAAATCGAATGGTTGCGCCTGCCTCAATATGCAAGTTTATATTCGACTGTAAGTGAATTGGGCCTCTGCATAGCCAGTCGCCTTTTGGCACAACCACTTTGCCACCACCTTGGCGTGCGACTTGGTCGATAGCTGCATGTAACGCTTGCTTAAAGTCACTGCCATTTTCTTTTAAAAAGTCGGTAACATTAGCTTCGCGCTTTGCAAAGGTGGGGCGCTTTATCATCCCTTTAATAAGGTTTGCTTCGGCGTCCCACTGGCGTTGAGTCCTTCCCGTTTCGGTCACATTTGCACATCCAGACAGGAATGTAGGAACACCTACAGCCATCCCAGAAGCTGCAACAGTGGTGGCGAGACCAGACTTTAAGAAGTGACGTCTGGCATTCGGTGAGTTAGGTCGGACCATCATATACCCCTTTTATTTACAATTTAGCGCTTTTTACTTATTCAAATAATGTGCAGCCAGAATGAATGGACCTACGCCTTTCGCGTCGTTTGCTCTGATTGGTTCACTCATGTAGTAGTCGAATGAACCATCTCTATATGGATTTCCACCAAGACCAGCAACAGCGCAAACTTGTTCAAGACTGATAACGTTAGTTTCTGGGTTAACCGATATCATTTGATCAAGAAGTCCGGCAAACCCTTTTTCTGCGTGCGCTTTGTATTCTTCTGGAAGAAACTTAAGGCTTGCACCCTTAGCCATAGCGTAGGTCAACATAGCTGTACCTGATGCTTCAAGGTAGTTTCCTTCACGGCTTCCCAAGTCAGTAACCTGATACCAGGTGCCTGAATTATGTTGATAGGTAAGCGTAGCGTCGATAAACGCTTTAAAGCGCGCTTGTAGCCAGGGTGTTTTTGGGTGTTCGGCAGGGACAACTTCTAGCACATCCACCATTGCCATAGCATACCAACCTAGCGAACGAGACCAGTGATGTTGAGAAAGACCTGTTTCTTTATCAGCCCACTTTTGCTTTTTAGATGCGTCCCAGCCATGTAAGGGGAGACCTGTTTTTTCGTCGTAAAGGTGCTCTTCAATGAGTTCAAATTGCAAAAATACATCGTCTAGCTCTTTCATATCGCCGTACTTAACAATGTATTCAGCGTAGAAGGGAGCACCCATGTACAGGCCGTCAAGCCACATTTGGTCTGGATAGCGTTTCTTATGCCAAAACCCACCTTGCTCGGTACGTGGGTGAGTAGTAAGCTGAGTTCTAAGTAGGTCAGCGGCTTTTTTGTATTTAGGGTTGCCGGTTTCTTCATAAAGGAAAAACAGCACTTTGCCAGGGTTAACCATATCAATATTAAACTTATTGATATCATAGGTTTTGATACTTCCGTCTTGTTGAACCAACATGTCGTAGTAACCTTTTACATAAGAAAGCAGACGGGGATCTTTAGTATCTTGATAGACTTCTGTTATGGCAAGGAGGTTGAGACCGTGAACGTAATCCCACTGGGGCTTCTCATCCCAATCGATTTGCCAAGCTTCTGGGAAACGCACCATCTCAGACTCTATCATTCTCATTGACCATGATTGTGTGTTGTCGAGAGGCATTTGTACCCAATCATTTGCATTAGCAGCGGAAGAAACAAACGCCGTGCAAGCTACAACGGAAGCTGCGCGTAGAATACCTTTTAGCATAACCAACCCTTATTTTTATAACATTGTAAATACACTCTGTGCTACCGGTAGCATAATGGTTTTTATTTGCTCATATGTCAATGGTATTGTTTACATTTTTTAACTTTTCTTTTACGTGCCAATAAAGTGTCTTGAACTTAATAAGTTACTGTATTTTATGGTTTAATACCTGTTTTTTCTATTTGATAGGTTAACACCAGTAGTATATTCCTTTCTCATTATTGACTACCAAATTTCTACTTATTGTAAATTTTTTCTACAAACTTGTTGCCACCGGTAGCATAACTGTTTAGGATGTAAATCAAATGTAAAGCTTGAGTGTTGTTTTCGAGGTTTACATTAATGCCGAAGAGAAGTCTTGCGTTAATTAGAAAACATAGCTGTACCCTGCAAAGCTTCTTATTCAAGGTTTTGGTGGTTTACGAGACCACTACAGAGAATGAATTAGCATTGACGCGTTTTCGCTTCCTTAACAGCCAAGACGTGCTATCGGATAGCTGTAAAGCATTTAAGGTGTTAATCACCAAAATGTTATCCGGTGGCATAAAGGGGAGTGAAATGGTTAAATACGATAAATGTTGAATTTGTGTAAATTTGAATTGTTCACACACGTTTCAAAAGCATTTTCACTTTTTGTCAGTATGCGCGTCTCTTATAAATATAAAAACCGGAGAAACAACAATGTTACCAAAGAAAAAGCAACTCGCTGTTCTTGTTACGCTAGCGTTGTCAGGCGCACATATTCATGCGCAGGAAGCCACAGACGAACAAGCCAGTGAAACCGAAGCGCAAAATATGGAAGTCATTGAAGTATCAGGCTTTCGTGGATCACTTAATAAATCACTGATGGAAAAGCGAACATCAGTTAACAGTAAAGAATCAATTGCTGCGCAAGACATTGGTAAATTCCCGGACTTAAATATTGCTGAGTCAATTCAACGCGTACCCGGCGTAGCCATTTCTCGTGAAGGTGGAGAAGGGCGTCAAATTACCTTGCGTGGTTTGAGCCCTTCATTTACCCGTACAACACTTAATGGCATGGAAGTGCCAGCAAGTACAGATGGTACAGACTCAGGTGGCGGCGTAAACGGTGGACGTGGCTTTGACTTTAACATTTTCGCGTCTGAATTGTTCAACCGCGTAGATATTCAAAAATCGCCTACAGCTTCAATGGAAG
The DNA here is from genome assembly GCF_001885075.1 of Alteromonas sp. V450. Lineage (NCBI taxonomy): Bacteria > Pseudomonadati > Pseudomonadota > Gammaproteobacteria > Alteromonadales > Alteromonadaceae > Alteromonas > Alteromonas sp. V450. The sequence goes on along the minus strand of NZ_MODU01000004.1, from coordinate 1,496,980 downwards.
AAGGCGGCATTGCAGGTACCGTTGATCTTTATTCAGCAAAACCGTTCGATTATGACGGTTTTAAATTCGTATCGTCTCTTCAGGGCGGATATAACAGCATTACTGAAGAGACCGATCCACGTGCAGCCTTTATGATCAGCAACCGCTTTGCTGATGACAAAGTGGGCGTATTGTTTTCTGCTGCGTTTTCTGAGCGCACAGTAAGGCAGGAAGGTTTCGGAACGGTTCGTTGGACAACACCGGTTCGCGACGGGGGCGGCATCTTTGCCGACACGTCTGATACTGTTGTGAACGGCACGCCAGACGTCGGCGACTGCCAATATCAGGGCGAATCTGTAGATCCTGTTAACTGTTTATGGACACCTCGCCTTCCAAGACCTGATTACTTTGGCAATGACCAAGAGCGTACTGGTTTTACGGGGTCTATTCAGTGGGCTGCAACAGACAATTTCACACTAACGTTAGACGGTTTAGTGTCTAAGCTTGATAACACCCGTACCATGTATAACTTCTTCCACATGTTTAGAAGTACATTCGACGAAATTACGCCTACCTCTATTACAGTACATCCAAACGGCAAACAGGTGCTGGCTGGTACTTACGAGGGTATTAAATCTCGCATAGAGAGCCGTTTACAAGAATCAACCACTGATTTTAGCCAATTTGTTATCTCAGGCGAGTGGTTTATCGGTGAAAACCTTAAACTTGATATGATGGCTGGTACTGCTGAATCTGACGCACGCTCGGAGCAATATCGTTACAATATGACGCTACTTGAAGAAACGAGCTATGGCTTTGATTTCAGCAACAATATCAATGCTCCGCAACTTACATACGGCTATGATGTAAACGATGCAAGTAACTATAATTTAAGCGACGGTCGCTTACGTGCCACCGATGTGTTGCGTGAAAACGACACGGTTAAATTTGATGCCACTTATCTTGGTGATGAAGTGACGATCAAGGCAGGCTTCGCCTACAACGATCGTGTTGTAACCTACAGCGAAGAGCAAATTAATGGCTTCCCAGACCAAGATTCGGCGGTGGGATTTGCTGAAATGATGCCTGTAGATGACTTTGGTAGCGGCTTTGATGGACCACTAGAACCGTTCCTTGTGGCTGACTTTGACGCTATTAACAGCCAATTGCTAGACGTTGTTTGGACACCACGCTCTGCACAAAGCTGGCAAGTAGGTGAGGAAACCTCTGCTGCTTACATCGAGATGGATACTAGCTACGAGATTGGCGATATGCTGCTTCGCGCTAACTACGGTGTGCGCTATGTGAAAACAACCACCACCTCTGAAGGCTTTATTCAAGGCGAAACGGTACAAATTGAAAATGACTACAATAACTTTTTACCAGCAGTTAACTTAGCGCTTGAAGCAACTGATGACGTGGTTGTTCGCCTTGGCTTAACCCAGTCTATGACGCGCCCAAGCCTGAACTCTTTAAACCCTGGCAACCCTAGCTTTGATTATATTAACGGCTCGGTGAGCGTGGGGAACCCATTCCTTGATCCGTTCACGTCTGATAACGTAGATTTTGGTGTTGAATGGTACTTCGACGACGAAGCACTACTAGCAGCAACCGTGTTCTACAAAGACATTGATAACTGGATTGTTCGCGCATCAGAAGAGCGTCTAGTCGACAGCGCTTACTACGACTTTATCGACAACGATGCACAGTTTGACCCTGTAATTGCGCTAGATCCACGCACTATTCCATACGAGCATAGCAGTCCAATTAATGCTGAAGACAGAAGTGTAAGCGGGTATGAGCTAATTTATCAGCAGCCGCTAAGCTTTCTACCAGGCCTGTTCGAAAACATGGGTATCGTGTCGAACTATACGCACGTTAATGCTGACGACATCGAAGGTATGAGTGAAACATCGTATAACTTTACGGTGTATTACGAAACAGACCAATACGGTGCGCGTGTGTCAGTTAACAAACGTGACGATTACCTGACAGACTTTACTGGCAGCAATGGTAACGTTGCGCACGGTACGACAGGACCTACGCAGGTAGATTTCTCGTCATTTTATAACGTAAACGACGAGCTAACGTTGACCTTTGAAGTCATTAATCTTACCGATGAATACGAGCGTTTGTTTACCACGGGTGATGGCTCTTTGAACTTGGTACGAGAGTACAACCACACGGGCCGTCAGTTCTTCTTGGGCGCTCGTTATACTATGTAAAAAAACAGGCCGACCAATTATGTTGGCCGGCCTGAGATAATAATTAAATGTTGTGTTCCGTGAAGTCGGGTGTGTTTGGCCATCGTAATGATGGCCTTTTTTATGTGCAAAAAATGTAGGTCGGGAGGAGTTCAGCACGCCTCTACCTGACTTTTTGAGCAATTTGCATCGCAACAATAGAAATAGTGAAAAGGAAAAAGGTGTGAAAACTTCAAGTAAACCCACCACAGGGAAAATATTCACCGCGCTGCGCTACAGTCTTGCAAGTGTTTTTGCTGTGTCGAGTACTTTTGCAGTGGCAGACCAAAAAGGCACAAGTACACTTCACATTAGTTACGCGGCGCACTCAAGCGCTTATGCACTTACCAGTTCGGGTTCCCATAGTGCTTCAATCCAAAGCGCTACTAATAAAGGAGGTGAAGAGTCTGTAAAAGCTCCACCTTACAAAAAGCCAGTTACCCTACATTTGGTCGGCGATTCAACCATGTCAGACAAGCCAATGTTGTCATATCCAGAGCGCGGGTGGGGGCAATTGCTTCCTGAATTCATGCTGCCCAATCTTAATATTAAAAACCACGCGGCTAACGGAAGAAGCACAAAGCGATTTGTGGATGAGGGACGTTGGCAGCTTTTGTTATCCGAACTGTCTGAAGGTGATTTTGTGGTTATTCAGTTTGGTCATAACGATCAAAAACAGTCAGACCCCGCTCGCTATGCCGACCCGGAAAATGCCTATCCTGCTTATTTGAAACAGTTTGTGCAAGACGTTGAAGCGAGAGGCGCATCAGTTATTATCGCAAGTAGTATTTGCAGGCGTCATTTCACCGAGGAAGGTGTGTTAAAACGGACGTTGCTGGCGTATGCCGATGCAGCGAAGAAAGTGGCAGCACAAAATAACGTGCCATTTATTCCTATGAACGCTTTAACTTGCGATTTTCTTGCTCAGGTAGGCGAGCCTAACAGCAACCATTACTTCATTAAGGTGCCCGCCGACCTTTATGCGCGCTACCCTGAAGGCAAAACGGACGACACTCACTTGAACGTAGTAGGGGCGGCTAAAATGGCGCAAATATTCGTGCGAGAGCTAAAAGCGACAGCGCATCCACTGGCAAAATACGTATATCGAGACACGTTGTAAGCTTACCTAAAAATGAAGTGGCGCGTTAACCTGGGCGTGCCGCGTTCTTTAGTGGGGGATCGCCTTCATCTTAAATAGCGTGCTTGCTTATGGTTACAATGGCAGGAAATAGAAGAGAAAAGAAAGAGGAATGTCACATACCGACTATAGCGACGGTATGTGATTAGTGAAGGCATCACCTGATATAATGGCACCGGGGTAGGTAATCACAGTCGCTGCCACTTTTGCCCCATAGCTCGCGCTCTCAACAGGCTTTCTACCTGCAAGTCGAGCGGCCATATAACCGCCATTAAATGCATCGCCAGCAGCCGTTGTATCAACCACCTGTTCAACACGCTCAACAGGCACAATACATTGTTCTTGTTGACTGAGTATATGAACGCCAACCGCCCCGTTTTTCATCACGATTTCTTCAATCTGTTTGTCGGCTAAATAGCTAAATATTTCATCAGCATTAGTGTGGCCAAACAGCATTAAATGGTCGTCTGCACCTGGGAACGCCAAGTCTGCTTCAGCATATGCCTTACCCGTCCAGTATTTGGCATCTTCTTGAGATGACCAAAGGCGAGCTCGATAATTAGGATCAAAGGCAATCTTACTGCCTTTGGCCTTGAGGGACGAAATCAGTTCGAAAAGTGAAGCGCGCTGTTCGTCATCTAAAATGGCAATAGAGATACCGCTCAAATAAAACCAATCACACGCAAATTCAGCGCCCTTCATAATGTTGAGCGTCTGTGTTGCCGCAGACTGGTTACGCCAATATGCAAAAGTTCTTTCACCTTCGTTGTCGTTGCGGATCATATACAGGCCAAGGTTACGCGACGACGAGCGAAATACTAAATCAGTGTTAATTTCGTGCTCCCCCATTTTAAACAGCAGCTCATCGCTTAAAAAGTCTGCGCCTATAGCCGTTAAGTAACTAATGGAAGATGAAGGCAAGCAGCGTTTTAAATAAACCGCAGTGTTGTACGTGTCGCCAGCAAAGCTTTTCGCCATCAGGTTATTATCTGTTTTTTCTTCGCGCGTAGTAACTGATGACTCACGCTGAGTGCTTCGAAGCTCTACCATGCACTCGCCAAAAATAACCATTCTTTGTTTGGTATCAACTACGCTCATGCCGCCGCCTCATCAAACAATGTTAGGCTTTGCTGGCATGCCAAAGTTATAGCTTGCCAATTTTTTGCTTCAATGGCTGCCTTGGGCATCATCCATGTACCGCCTACTGCTCGAACATTGCCAAGCGAGAGATACTCATTCGCGTTGTCGCCATTAATGCCGCCGGTAGGGCAGAAGCAAACATCGCTAAATACGCTTGAAATAGCTTTAAGAAAGGGTGTTCCGCCGCTAAGACTCGCAGGAAAGAACTTCATCTCGCGAATGCCTTTTTGGTGCGCCAAAAGAATATCGGCAGGCGTAGCGACGCCCGGCAAAAAGGGTGCATTAGACGCAATCAGTGTATCGAGCAAAGTCTCTGAGCTTGTGGGCGTTATCAAAAATTGTGCGCCAGCATCTAGCGCCTCGAATACGTGGTTGCGGTTTAACAATGTGCCCATACCCACAACGAGTTCAGGAAACTGTTTTCTAATGGCTGACAGGGCTTCAAAGGCAGCGTCGCTGCGTTTCACTACTTCTATGTTGCACAGACCGCTATTTGCAATTGCTTCTGCTAGGTGAAGCCCTTCGTCAGCAGATTTAGGCTGAATAATAGGGAGTAATGGAGCGCCTTTAAGCATAGAAAAGGTACTTTTCATCACGCGGTTCCTTTTAGTGAATCTAGCGAACTTTCTGTTAACGTAGTGGGAGCAGAACCTTGCTGACCTTCGTTGCTGTTTTCGTGCGATAAAATGTTAAGCAGCTGATTAACTTTTTCGAGCACTTTTTCTTTGAACGTAATGTTTACCGACAGTTCGGCGAACATGGTTTCAAGAGATAGCAATTTTTTTGCAAGTTCTATTGCCTGAAAGTCTACCGATTTTGCTGTAGCCCTTAACATACTATCTAGCGGGTCGGTGATAGTTTCGTTTAAACGTGCCTTGTTGTTTACAAATAGGCACCAAGCAGCAACGGCAGTGCAGAGCAAATCAATATTTCGTTTTGCTTTTAGGTTATCGCGTATTGTGTCGAGAATACGAAATGGGATTTTCTGTGAGCCGTCCCAAGCGATTTGCGACAAAAGGTGGCGGATATGCTTATTTTCGAAGCGCTTCACAATATCTTGAGAATAAGCGTTTAGGTCGAAATTTTGTGTACCGCGAGCGTCATCTTCACAACCACTACTTAGAGATGGAACGATTTCTTCTTGTAACATGGTTTGAATCAGCTGTTTGATGGCTGGGGTGCTTATCGCATCAAAGACAGTCTCTTTGCCAAGTAGTAAGCCTAAATAGGCTAATGTTGAGTGGCTACCGTTTAAGATGCGAAGCTTCGCCTTTTCAAAGAAGCTTACATCATGGGTAAAGGTAACGCCCACTTTATCCCATGCGGGCCTTGGGCCAGAAAACTTATCTTCAATTACCCATTGAGTAAATGTCTCGCGCTGAATAGGCCAGTTATCGGTTAGACCCAGTTCATCGGCAACATTAGCTTTAAAGCTGTCTTCAGTTGCAGGCGTAATGCTGTCGACCATAGTACAGGGAAAGGAAATATTGTCGCTGATCCACTGACCCAATGACTCGTCAGTTTTATTAGCAAATTCGGTTACCGCTTTTTGAAGCTTCTTGCCGTTATCTGACACATTGTCACAGCTAATAATGGTGATGTCTGCGTGGCCTGCCTGCTTTCGCTGAGACAGCGCTTGCACAATAAGGCCAACAGCGCTTACCGGTGTTTCAGGCGTGACTAAATCAGCTTTGATATCTGGATGGTCGGTATCCAGATGACCTTGCGCATTAAGGCAATAGCCCTTTTCTGTCACGGTAAGCGTCACTATTTTAGTTTGCTTGTTTACCAGCGCAGCAACAATGTCTTCACGATCATGTGCTAATGTAGACAGGGTTTTAATTGCGCCGATAATGTGGGTTTCAGGCTCGTTATCAACAATACACAGCGCATAGAGATTGTCTTGTGTATTCAACGCTTCTTTAAGTGATGCACTGCGCATTGATACACCGTGAATACGCCAGTCACCACCGTAAGCCAACGCCTTTTCGGTGTAATACGCTTGGTGCGCACGGTGAAAGGCGCCTGGACCAATATGCACAATGCCACAACCGGTTGCTTCCAGATCGTAGTTTGGTTTACTTACGCTGTCACTTAAAAGAGGTAGCGTTGAAATTGATAACGGCTTTGTCATGATTACCCCAGTTTGTACGCTTGTTTAGCAAAATCATAAGTGAGTTTTCTTGCAATGCTGGCCGCTTCTGTTTCACTGATGCGGTGCTCCACAACTAGCTGGGCAAGGAAGCGACAATCAATGCGTCTGGCAACATCATGACGTGCAGGAATAGACAAGAACGCGCGCGTATCGTCATTAAAACCAACAGTATTGAAGAAACCTGCGGTTTCTGTCACTTGATGTCTAAAGCGCAACATGCCTTCAGGGCTATCGTGGAACCACCAAGAAGGACCAAGTTTCAGGCAAGGGTAGTGGCCTGCAAGTGGTGCTAATTCTCGGCTGTACGTGGTTTCATCTAATGTAAATAGAATAATGTCAAGGTTAGGCTCGTTACCGTATTTACCGAGTAACGGGCGAAGCGCTTTAACAAAATCTGTTTGCATTGGAATGTCGTGGCCTTTATCTCGACCAAACTGCGTAAAGAGCTGACTGTTGTGGTTTCTAAACGAACCAGGGTGAATTTGCATCACCATGCCGTCTTCTACACTCATTCCCGCTAATTCGGTAAGCATTTGCGCTCTAAATAGCTCTTGCTCTTCAGGGTTACTGTTTCCACTTCTTACTTTATCGAATAAAGCCATACACTCAGCTTCACTTAAATCAGCTGTGTTCGCCGTTGGGTGTCCGTGATCTGTTGCTGTTGCACCGTGTTCTCTAAAGACGGCACGTCGTGCACGAATTGCGTTCAGGTAGCCCTGCCAGGTTGCCGTGTCTTCACCGGTGAGCTTACCAAGTTTCTCAATGTTTGAAACAATATCTTCGCGTGAAGCATCGACTACATCATCAGGTCTAAAGGTGGTAATAACCCGCTTTGCCCACGGCGTATCTTTAATCGCCGCGTGATGGGGAAGGGCATCAAGCGCACCTTCGGTGGTAGCAATCACTTCAATATTGAAGCGGTCCATCAGTGCGCGGGGCTTAAAGTCATCCCCTTGAAGCTGCGCAGTGATGTGGTCGTAATAATGCGTTGCGTTGTCGCTACACAACATCTCTCGCAAACCAAATACATCGTGAAATACAGTGTCTAACCACAAACGCGATGGTGTGGCAGCAAACAGGTGATAGTTATCTGCCAGAAGTTTCCAGATTTTATGTGGATCTGTTTCCGTTTCGCCGCCGTCCCAACGTGGCACACCAATATCGGTTAATTTAATACCTTGGCTATACAGCATTCTGAACACATAGTGATCAGGGGTGATAAACAACTCGGTTGCATTGGTGAAATTATTGTTTTGTGCAAACCAACGTGGGTCAGTATGGCCATGTGGACTTATGATAGGGAGATCTCGAATTTCCTTATACAGCGCCTTTGCAACACTTCGGGTTGCTTCATCGGCAGGAAAAAGTCTATCTTCATGTAATAATATCGATTCCATAACGCTCTCTTTTAGAGGGTGACGCCACGTTTCCAAATAGCAATCTCATGGCTGCCATTCTTCTCGTTGCAGGTTTGTTGACCAGATGCCACTGCCAAACAGTGTTGGAGTAGCGCTTCGGCACACTTATCGATAGAGACGCCTTCCAGAACTTGTCCAGCGTTAAAATCTATCCAATGTGGCTTCTTATTAGCGATATCTGAATTTGACGATATCTTGACTGTGGGTACAGGAAAACCAAGGGGCGTGCCTCGGCCTGTGGTGAATAAAACGATATGTGCCCCCGATGCTGCCAACGCCGTTGAACTAACGGCATCGTTACCAGGTGCTTGTAATAAACTTAAGCCTTTATCTTGCTTGGGCTCGCCATACTGCAAGATGGACTGGATAGTAGACGTTCCACCTTTTTGAACCGCGCCGAGAGACTTTTCCTCTAGCGTGGTTAAACCGCCTGCCTTATTGCCTGGGGACGGGTTTTCGTAAATAGGTTGGTTGTGGGCGATAAAGTAGTTCTTAAACTCATCAATCAGCGAGTTAAACGCCTCGAATACGTCTTTGTTTTTAGCGCGATTCATTAAGAGCTGTTCGGCGCCAAACATTTCTGGCGTTTCGGTTAAAATGACCGAGCCACCTAGATTACACATTAAATCGGTAACGCGCCCAACTGTTGGATTGGCAGTAATACCGCTAAAAGCGTCGCTACCACCGCACTTCATGCCCAACGTTAATTCGCTAGCGTCGATGGGCTCACGTTTGTCATTAGCCATTACTTTTAACAAGTCATAAACCGCATTGACGCCTTCTTCCAGTTCATCTACCACTTCTTGTGCGTTGTAGAAGCGAACGCGATTTGCCGGTTTATCAACGTGAGGCAGTAAACTCTTAAGCTGATTGTTTTCGCAACCCAAACCTACAATTAACACCGCACCAGCGTTCGGGTGAGAAGCCAGTGAAGCTAAGATAGTGCGCGTGTCATCTAAATCATCGCCCAGCTGAGAACAGCCAAAAGGGTGGGTAAATGCGCGGAACCCGTCGCACTCGCTAGCGAAACGACGATTACATTCGTTGGCAATACGGTCTGCTGTACGATTTACGCACCCTACGGTATTGATTATCCACACTTCATTTCGAATACCTACTTTTCCATTCTCTCTTCTGTAGCCCATAAACTGTAGTCCAGAGCTAGCATGTGTTTGCTTCGATGGGATATTCGACGGCGCGTAAACGTATTGTTCAGAGCCTTGTAACTTGGTCTTTGCGTTATGGCTGTGAACATGTTCACCAGCATTAATTTGGTTTGTTGCAGCACCAATGCTGAAGCCATATTTTACGATGTCGCCACCGTCTGACAGGGTAACTAAGGCAACTTTATGGCCGGCAGGAATGTCTTGGCTGACGGTAACGTCATATTCAGCGATGTAAGTGCCAGCCACGATAGGGCAGGTTGCAACCGCAACGTTATCGTTATTATGCACTTTAACTAGTTGTGTTTTAACGTCCATTACAAGTCCTGCTTTATCTCTACGGCTTACTTAATCGCTAAGCGTTGGTAAATAAGCACTGAGCATTTAAAAAGAGCGATAAATTAGAAAACGTTTATTTTTACGCTCTGTTTACAAATTATTTATTGTCGTGCCACCGGTGGCATAATAGGTCGAAAAAGAAGTGTAAGCAACACTTCATTGTAAAAAATCACACTTTTTTGATGGAATCTCGAATAATTAAGTGAGGCTTAACCAAATAGGTTTCGGATTCGCTGATTTCACTGCCTTCAATATGAGCAATGATTTTACGTGCTGCAATAGCTGCCATGTCCCCAACGGGACGTTGAACAGTGGTAAGGGCAGGGATGACGCGAGCGGCGAGTAAGTTGTCGTCGAACCCCGCGACGGACAATTCGTCTGGCACGGTAATACCCATCTCGTGGGCCACTTTTAACACACCTGCCGCCATTTCATCGTTGTTCGCAAAAATAGCTTTAACTCGTGGCGACTGGATGAGTAATTGGCGAGCGCATTCAATACCGCTTTCGAAGCTGTTTTTACCTTCAATTACTCTGTTTTTAGGAACATCGACACCTAAACCGTTAAGCGTTTCAACAAAGCCTTCCAAACGCTCTTTCGATGAATAATACTGTTGAGGACCGCTGATAATACCAATATCTTTATGGCCCAGTGACACCATGTAGCGCGCTAAATCGCTCAGCGCCGCTCTGTCGTCACTCACTACTATATTTTGATGGTCATCCAAATCTACTGACGCCATTCGAACATAGTTTATGCTCTTTTGCTGCAGCGCGTCTGCTAATAACTTAGATTCAGATACCGGTGGCAATATGATAACACCATCTATGTTTGAACGACGGACGAAGTTGACGCAGTCTTCTACAAATCCTTCGGCGTTATAACTACAAGGGTGTACAACTAACTCATAACCCTTTTGAGAGCATATGCTTAACACGCCCCTTTGTACCTGGTCGATATACAAGGCATCGGGATTGTCGTAAATCAAACCTATCAAGTAAGAGCGGCTAGTACTTAAACCTCGCGCTTGTTTGTCAGGGGCAAACCCCGTTTCTTGGATGACAGTTTCAATGCGCTCACGGGTTGCCTTACCCACATTGGTAGCACCGTTAATGACACGTGATACGGTACGTTTTGATACCCCTGCTAGGGCTGCAACATCATTGATAGTCGGGCGCTTATTCATAATTCTCTGTTTTTCCGCGCTATTGTGTCGTTACTTTCGATATTACCATACAAATACGGACAATATGTTTCTGATATTAAAAAGTAAAAGTTGGTGTGATTAAACAGCGCATGATCACACCTTTTAGCCTTGATGATACTGCCTTATTAAAATCCAAGTGCACGTGGCAGCGCTTCGCTGAACCAAGCGACATACGTGACCAGCATAAGAACAACAAACATAGCCACATATAAAGGTATTAGCGGTCGAATAATATTCTCAAGTTTGGTTTTGGCAATGGCGCAGGTTATGAAAAGTACTGCGCCAACGGGCGGTGAGCACAAACCAATAGACAGGTTGAGCACGAGCATGATGCCGAATTGCAGTTCGCTCATTCCAAGTTCTAAGGCCACCGGCAAAAATATGGGCGTAAAAATAAGTACAGCAGGCGTCATATCTAAGAATGCACCAACTACGATAAGTAATAGGTTGATTAAGAGAAGAATTAGTAATGGGTTATCGCTTATCGACAATAGTGCGTTACTTAAGGTTTGCGGAATGTTCTCGAACGACAGTAGCCAAGACATCGCCGTTGAGGCTGCGATAAGCAGCATTACAATTGCCGTCGTTTCTGCCGCCTTCAAGAAAATATCAGGTAGGGCTTTCGCATCCACTTCTTTATAAAACACCACAGCTAACAGCAATGAGTAAACCACCGCAATGGCACCAGCTTCGGTAGCGGTAAAAACGCCGCCCACAATGCCGCCAATCACTAAGAATATGAGGAATAGGGAAGGGAGTGCTGCGATAGTTTTTTCGACAACTATTTTAATAGGCAGTCGCGGCGATAGCGGGTATCCCTTCATTTTTGCGTAGATAAAGCACACCAGCATGAGCGCTAGACCCACCATAATGCCTGGAATATAGCCAGCCATAAAGAGGGCGGCGATGGATACGCCACCGCTAGCGATTGCGTATACAATTAAGATATTACTTGGTGGAATTAACATACCCGTAGTTGATGCAGCGGCAGTGACCGCGGCGCTAAAATTCGGCTCGTAGCCGGCTTTTTTCATTTCGGGTAACATGAAGCTGCCAATAGCAGATGTGGTTGCTACCGCAGACCCCGAGATTGCACCGAAAAGCATACAGGAAACAACATTAACTAAGGCTAGACCGCCTGGCAGGGCGCCAATAAGCGCCATTGCGCACTCTATTAATCGTTTGGCTATCCCGCCACGTCCCATGATAAGGCCAGATAAAACAAAAAATGGAATTGCCAGCAGCGCAAAGCTATTAAGGCCACCTGCCATACGCTGGGCAATAGTAATGGTAGCCGGTGCAATGTCCATGCTCATTACCATAGCAAGCAGCGTGGCTACACCAATGCTGATTGAAATTGGCACATTTAAAAGAAGGAGTACGAAAAAGGCAACGACTAAGATAATACCGGTCAGTTCCATTACGCTGACTCCTTATTATTGTTTCGCCACAACGCAGTAATGTTTACCAGTGCATAGGCAATGATAAGGCTTCCAGATAGAGGAAGCACGCTGTAGATAAAGCCCATTTTAACACCTAGCGCTGCGGAAATTTGTTCTAGCTCTAATGTAAGAGAAACCAGTTCGGCGCCACCATATACCATCACTAAAACACAAAAAATAATGACGATAATTTCAACGCAGGTGAGCAAAAGGCGTTTCACTTTACGAGACTGACGCTCAACAATTAAGTTGAAGCCTAAATGCGCATTTTGACGATACGCATAGGCCGCACCTAAGATGCCAATCCAAATAAGTATGAATCTAGACAACTCTTCGGTGATTGATGCTGGATCTTTAAGAACATAACGCGAGACCACTTGCCAAATTACGGTAAGTAAAATACTTACCATGGCAATAATAAGGGTGCCGGCTAAGGCTTTATCGATGAGGCGTATTATTGTCATTGTTACATCGCTTTTATTTGCGTAATTAAGTCGCCAATTGGCGTGCCTTCAAAGCTCTTATGGAAAGGCTTTACCGCTTCAACGAAAGGCGCTTTGTCAGGCGTAATAACCGTGACGCCTTCAGCTTTTACCTTTTCTAAAGAGGCTTGCGTAGATGTTTTCCAAAGTTCGCGTTGGTATTCAACAGAGTCTTTCATTGCTTTGGTTAACCACGATTGCTGCTGTTCATTCAAACTTTCCCATACCGGAAGCGATGCCAGCATGACATCTGGAACACTAGTATGCTCGTCAAGGCTGTAATAACGGGCAATTTCATAATGACGTGAAAGGTAGTAGCTAGGCGGGTTATTCTCAGCACCATCCACAACGCCTTGCTGAAGTGCCGTGTATAGCTCTCCCCAAGAAACGGGGGTTGCGGCTCCCCCAAGTGCGCGAACGGTTGCAACCGCAGTAGGGCTGTTCAACACGCGAATTTTGAGCCCGTTCAGATCGCTTGGTGTTTCTATTGGTTTGTCGTTGGTGTAAAAACTACGGCTTCCCGCATCGTAATAGCCGAGACCTTTAAGTCGGAAGTCTTCAACACCAGATAGCAACTCATCGCCTAAATCGCTGTTTAATACACGCCAGAAGTGCTCGTTATCGCGGAAGATATAGGGAATGCTAAAAATCTTCATCTCGGGAGCAAACCCCTCTAGCGGGCTTGCGGACACCTTCGTCATAGCGAGTGAGCCAATCTGCAGCAGTTCTACCATCTCTCTTTCGGTTCCGAGCTGGCTGCTCGGGTAAATAACCACGCTCATTGTACCGTCAGAATAGTAATCTAAGCGCTCTCCAAGATATTCCATTGCTTTATGTACTGAGTGTTGCGTATCCAGCGTATGCCCTAAGCGCAATACGGTGATTTCCCCTTGCAATTCATTTTGAGAGCACGCCGATGCAAGCAACATGGCTGTAGCAGAAAGTGTGAGTTTTATATACCGCAACATAATCTTTACACCTACTTAGAACAGGGCTGCTTAGCGCAACTCTGACGGCGGAAACTTATCCATATCATCGTAATCTAAATTCTCACCCGCCATGCCCCAGATAAATGCATAGCTTCCTGTACCGACACCACAGTGAATTGACCAAGGTGGCGATACCACGGCTTCTTCATTCGCTACAAAAATATGGCGAGTTTCATGAGGTTCGCCCATGAAGTGACACACGCGGCTTTCGCTGTCCATATCAAAGTAAAAGTACACTTCATTGCGTCGGTCATGTTGATGAGCTGGCATGGTGTTCCAGACTGAACCGGTATGTAGACGCGTTAATCCCATTTGAAGCTGACAAGTATCAACAACAGTATTGATAAGCAACTGTTTAATATCGCGCTGGTTTGATGTTTCTTGGCTACCTAAATGGAGTACGTTTGCGTCGGCACTACCTATTTTTTTGCAGGGATAGGCGTGATGTGCCGGCGCTGAATTTAAGTAGTATTTGGCGGGGTTAGAGGCGTTGTCTGACTCAAAAATGACGTCTTCATTGCCTTGGCCGATGTATAGGGCTTCTTCGTTATCTAAATGGTAAGTCGTGCCTGAAACGGTAATGGTGCCTGGACCGCCGATGTTTATCACACCCACTTCGCGACGGGCGGTAAAGAAAGGCATTTTTAACTGATCTTCAATGGTTTCTAGTGTCAATGCATGTGCAGTAGGTACGGCGCTTCCAAGCATAAAACGTTCGTAATGGGTGTATATCCATACGACTTTACCCTCTGTCATAAGGGTGTCGACCAAAAAGGCGTCGCGCAGTTCTTGCGTGTTGTAAGCATTGGCCTCTTTACGGCCGATGGCGTATCGTGTGTCTATTTTTTCGTTCATGACTTTCTTCTCATTCTTCGTTGTTTGGCTGCTCAGGGCTATATTACCGCTCAGGGCTATATTACCGCTCAGGGCTGTGACCCTTGTTAGTTATTAGCGTGCTAAAAAGCCGCCGTCGACAGCAAGGATATGGCCGTTTACGTAATTGCTCGCTGCGCTTGCAAGAAATACCGCCGCACCGGCTAAATCATCACTTTCCCCCCAGCGATTAGCGGGAATGCGGGCACAAATTTCAGCACTGCGCGTTTCATCATCTTGCAGTGCTTGGGTGTTATCGGTTTTGATGTAACCTGGCGCAATTGCGTTCACCTGCACATTGTATTGCCCCCATTCGTTTGCGAGCGCTTTCGTAAGGCCGGCAATGGCGTGTTTACTCGCTGTGTAGGCAGGAACGGTGATGCCACCTGTATAACTTAACATTGATGCAATATTGATGATTTTGCCTTGCCCACGTTCTACCATCGTTTTGCCAATAGATTGGCTGAGTAGGAAAGCTGAATCGATGTTGACCGCAAGCACATTTTTCCAGTTGTCAAAAGGAAAGTCGGTAGCAGGTGCTCTAAAAATAGTGCCGCCATTATTTAGCAGGATGTCGATGTGCCCTTTAATGCCTAGCGCATCTTGGGCTAGTTTAACTGCCGCGTCGGCATTGGCGAGGTCGGCGTCTAAAGCCATCCCTTGACCACCTTCACTTTGAATTTTACGTAGTGTCTCGTCACATCCACCTGGTCGAGAACTGGCGCAGATGACAAAGGCGCCAGAAGTGGCAAGTGCTAAAGCTAGCGCTTGGCCTATACCTCTGCTTGCTCCGGTCACTAATGCGGTTTTACCTTCTAGGCTAAAGTTAACCATGTAATTTACCTTTTTACTAAATGGTTCATTGGCACGCCGAATTTTTCGACATACTAAAATGAAAAATCTCGTTAACAAAATTTAAAATAATTGCCACCGGTGGCATTTGTCAATATATTGTTTGAAAATATTGCTAATTAGTTAAATACGTTAACAACCGATGGAGAGCATAAAAGTGAAAAAATTTAGTAAGATAGGTCTAATTTTGGTGCCGTTTTTAGCAAGTTGCTCACAAGGGGATATAAGTTCGGCTTTTTCTGTTAAGGTGAAAAATTCGGCAGACGGTGGCACTGGTGAGCAAGTTTTCGAAATATCTTTGCCGCCACAATATACAGGTTGGAAGTTAAAGAAATACCCATCAGAGTGGATTGAAAATGGCGAAGGGCAAGCGGTGTTATTAGGTGCCGCATCCATTGCGCCAGGTGAAAGCATGTCACTAGAACTTGTTCCTCCGGAGCAAGTAATAAATTCTAACGTTAAAGATAGAGCGCACGCAGAACTTTCGGTAAGAACAGGAGGTGAGTGGCAAGACGCAGCATATCACGCCGAGGGTTTTTCTTTTGAAGAAATTACCTCATTCACATCGCCTCCACAATTGACCGATCATTCTTACTTTTTGCGTTATGAAGGACCAGGCTGGGAGTCTGATCAAATAGGGTATCGCCTTTATCTTGACTGGCGTAACGCTATTGATGTCTTTGTTAAAGCGAACGACAGTGTAGTATTACCTGAGGTGGGGCAAGACGGCTACGAAAGCTATCACAATTTATCTTCGTGGGGAGGAGATGCGCTTAAAGTTGGTAAATCGTTGGGCGTGGGTGCGCTAGGTCGATTAATAGAAAAGGAAACCCAAGACTCCTCAACGCAGACAGTCATGCATTTTCAGCATGTAGAGAATACGCAATACCAATTAGTATCGAATTCTCAGTTGCGGGCTGAGTTCGAGGTTGACTACGAAGGGTGGTCATCGTCTGATGTGAAAGCGGACAGCATCGACGTTACCACGCACTATCGAATAGATGCGTTCGACCCCACAACCCACATCAGTGTTTCTGTATCAGAGCCTTCGGATAATATTGTCGCAGGTCTAGTGGCGCATGATGGAATGCAGGTGATTAAAGCTGAACGCGGAGAGTGGGGCGTGATTGCTACTTGGGGAGCTCAAAGTATCTTGGCAGATAATGACAACCTAGGATTGGCTCTTGTTTACCGGTTAGATCAGGTCGAAAAGATTTTTGAGGGTGAACATGACCACCTTGCATTATTTAAACCTTTAACCGCGTTAGACTATAAAATTCTCGCGGTTTGGCCGAAGCGCAGCAGCGATATACAAACTACAAAACAGTTCGAAGATTATCTGGTTAATAAGTTAAAGGCGTATAATCAACCGCTTACTGTTGTCGATTAATTATCACCTATTGATTAGGCTAGCGGGCCTTGGCGAAATTCGTAGCCCGTTAGCTCATAACATGACTTTCGCTAATTGCCTTCCTCAACTACCCGCTATTGCCATTTTGTTCTATCGAATTATTAAGCAATTATGTCCTGTGATGTTCACGCGCTTAAAGCTCCGACCAGTGCGGTGCAACAAATAATTCATAAACTGACTGAGTGGTTTAGGTTTTCTTGATTGAGCATTCAATAACCCCAATGATTACAGCGCCTTCGTAAACCTTCGCATTTGTTTTATTCGTTTTTTCAGACCCTTGTGTCAATAAAGCTTCATTTTGGTGTCAATTCACTGTCACCGGAATGTCACAAATGTCCTCCAGACTTTCGCCCGCTAAGACCGTTACTGAGGTAAGTCGTCTGCTTACCTCCACTCAACATCGAAAACAAGTATAAGCAAGGAACCATAATGAAAAGCGAAACTCTTCGTGGAATTAAGTATTCAGCGATAGCATTGGCTGTAACACTAGGGATGACTGCCTGTTCACTAGAAGGTGACGACGGCGAAGACGGTGTTCAAGGGCCAGTAGGCGAACAAGGGCCAGCGGGAGAACCTGGGCCTGTGGGTGATACGGCCGGCACGTTAACACGTATTGCTACAGTTCCACTAGGTGCGGAAGTAACCGGTATATTCTTAACTGACGAGGGCGATTTGTTCTTCAACGTACAGCACCCGTCTGGCACAAATGCTGCCACAACAGCAGTTAATGCAATGCCAATCAACACTGGCACGGTGGGTGTACTTGCAGGCGCTAATTTCAACAATCTTCCTGTTACATTACCTAACTCTCCGGTACCAAGCTCTGAGGAAGAAAAACAGTTAGTTACTTCTGCAATCGGTCAATACCAAGTACTAGGACAAACGGGTGATACCTTCGGTACGAAATTACCTGAGGGCCTAGGCCATATCTACACGCTTGATGGTGAAGAGCTAGTTCTTGAAAATGACATGCCAGATTTTAACGGTTTCCTCTCTACCGCAGAAGGCGAAGGTTATCTTTTCTCGAACTGGGAAGAGCTGCCTGGCGGCATGAGCCGCATGAAAGTAGAAAAAGACGACTTCGGCATGTGGGAAGTCACAGAAGCTATGATGCTAGATTTCTCGCCTGTGTGGGGAACAGCGGCAAACTGCTTTGGTTCAATGTCACCGTGGGGTACTCCGCTTACTTCTGAAGAGTGGGTGGTTGACTCGGCCGTAAATACGACTACATCACCTAACTGGAATAACCCGGAAGCTGTATCTACAAATGCGCGCTTAGGGCGTATGTGGCAGATGACCGCACCAGACGCGCCAAACCCTTATAATTATGGCTACATTGCAGAAGTGACAGAGCCGTTGGCCGATGAGCCGGTGATTGTTAAGCATTTCACGATGGGCCGTTACGAGCATGAAAACTCAACGGTTATGCCTGACGGAAAAACGGTTTATCTTTCGCAAGATGATACAGGTGGCGTGCTGTTTAAGTTTGTTGCAGACACAGCAGAAGATTTATCGGCAGGTACTCTTTACGGAGCCAAGCTTACCCAAGATGCAGGTCAAAACGACCCCGCCACCACTGGTTTTGCAGTTGAATGGGTTGAGTTAGCCAGCGGCGACAACTTGACCATTCGCGCTTGGATCGATGAATACAATGGTATTGGTACAGACGACTACGTAGATGGGCAAAGTTCTTACATCACGATGGCCGATGTTCAAGCATGGGTCGATGGTGATGCGACATACCCAACGGTAGAGGAAGGTGGCTCCAGCGTAACAGCAGGACAGCCAATGGATAACCGTGTGGCGTTTCTTGAAAGTCGTGCAGCGGCCCGTTTAAAAGGAGCAACTGCTGAGTGGAGAAAGCTAGAAGGTATTTCTATTAACCAGAAGCGCGCGAAAGAAGCTGTGGAAGGTGTTGATACGATCGAAGGTGAAGTAGTTGAAAATGCATACCTGTATATCGGCATTGCTGATATCGATAACACAATGACGGATGGCGAGGGCGATATGCAGCTGTCAACACGTGTTAAAGACTGTGGTGGTGTATACCGTGCCAAGCTGGAAGAAGGCTACAACATTTCGCGCATTGAGCCTGTGGTGATGGGCGGCACGTATCGTTCAAGCCTAACTGGTGCTGAGCGTTGTGATGTTGAGCAGCTGTCGCAACCAGATAACGTTGTGGTGATGAATGACGGCCGTATTCTTATTGGTGAAGACGGTTTCCAAGAAAACAATACGCTGTGGATGTATGAGCCAGCGGATAAGTAAGTTTTCTTTTGAATTAAAATTATTCCGGGCACTTATGTGCCCGGCTTTTGCCGTTGTGACGATTATGAAAATGCTAAAAATTACTTCAGGTGCAGGCATTCTGCTTGCGCTACTTATCAGTGCAGGGTGTACTGAAAACACAGATGATATTTCAAGCAAAGTATCCAGTGATGTTGCTTATACAGAGGCGCAGCAGGCAGCAGATAACACGCGCACCTACCCATACAAGGAGGGAGATGATATCCCTGCATTGGCTTACATTGAGCACAATGAAGTGTATAACCCTGAGTCAGTAATTCCTCCTCAGTGCTACACCAAAACAGAAGGCGTTAACAACCCATGTTATGCATGCCATCAAAGTTACGATTCAGCACAAAAGCGCCCCAACCAAATGGGTGATGGTACATTGCAAGGCAACTATGAATTTTCTGACGTAGGGTTAACCAACAGTTGGAAAAACCTGTTTATTGACCGAACATCGCTTATTGCGAGTATTGACGATGCCACTATAAAAAAATACGTAGCACAAGATAACTACACCGCTTCGCTTAAAAATGACGTAATGCCAGAATATATGCGCATTGAGAATCTAGGCGCAGCGGTCACTGCGTTTGATAGCGAAGGTTTTGCTAAAGATGGAAGCGGGTGGGTGTCATACAATTACAAGCCTTTCCCAAGTACTTTTTGGCCGACTAACGGCTCAACGGGAGACGCCATGATAAGGCTCCCTGAAAACTTTCAAACGCTAAATGGTGAATACAATAAAGCAGTTTATACAGTGAACCTAAGCTTGGTTGAGATGGCGCTAAAAGAGCTAAACTCGTTAACTGTCGCACCCGTGAATGAGATTGCGTTAAATATAGACATCGACCAAGATGGTAGGCTGTCACAATCCGTCACTGAAATTGCCCGTTCCTCTCACTATATTGGTGATGCAAGTGAAATTCCGTTGGCACATATGCTTTACCCCGAAGGTACAGAGTTCTTACATACCGTGCGCTACATTGGTGTAGATGAACACGGGAATATATACAATGCGCCGCGTATGAAAGAAGTGCGCTATATGAAAAAACATGTGTTCAGAAGCAGAGAAAGCTTAGCTTCTGCCTACTATGCTGAAGCAAAAGATAAGCATTTTGAAAAACTGCCTCAAACCCGCTATTTAGGTGAAAAAGGGATAGACAACGGCTTTGGCTGGACGATAAACGGCTTTATTGAAAATGAACAAGGCGAACTTCGCGCGCAGCACGATCAAGAACTCGCGTTTTGTAACGGCTGTCACAAGACAGTAGGGTCAACCTTCGACCAGACCTTTTCATTTGCCCGCAAAGTACCTGGAGAAGCGGGCTGGGGCTATATAAACCTGCGTGAAATTGAAGATGTGCCAAATATTAATGAGGAAAAAGGCGAGTTCCTTACTTACATGGAGCGCGTGGGTGGTGGTGATGAATTTCGTCAAAACGGCGAAATGCTGGCTAAATGGTTCGATGAAAACGGCATGATTAAGGCGAAAGAAGTGCAGCGTGCTAAGTCAGTGTACGATATCATCACGCCTTCTCCAGAGCGCGCCTATGCGTTAAATAAGGCATACTTAACCATAGTGAAAGAACAAAGCTATTTGTTTGGCCGCGATGCAACGCTGACTAAGGCGACTAATGTGTTAAGTACTATTGATGCCGAGCAGCCTCCGCTGAAGCCAGAACATCGTTTTGAATGGGATATGCGACTCAATTGGCAACGAGAAAAGCCAAGCGCCATTTCAGATGCGCGTCACTAGAAGCCGATTACAGATTATTGCTAGCGTAAGTTTTTTACTCTTTGTCACTTTGCTCGCGAGCGTGCAAATGCTCGCGAGACGTTAGCGTGATGGTTTTTTCCGCTAGAATACGGAGTATCAA
Organism: Alteromonas sp. V450; assembly: GCF_001885075.1. Classification (NCBI taxonomy): domain Bacteria; kingdom Pseudomonadati; phylum Pseudomonadota; class Gammaproteobacteria; order Alteromonadales; family Alteromonadaceae; genus Alteromonas; species Alteromonas sp. V450. The sequence goes on along the minus strand of NZ_MODU01000004.1, from coordinate 1,475,983 downwards.
AAATGGGCGACTTATGCTGTGGTGCTCAAGAGGCCCGACTCTTTATCTGGGGAACGAAAAGAGGTGAATGAAATAGTATTATGTTCGCTTTTCACCAATGATTTCTCAACCATAGTCGATGATAAGTCTTCATCTTGTTGATGTGGTAGTTGCTTAACTTTAATACCGTTTTGCTCGTAATCAGCGTTAATAAAGCCCTCGTCCGCGTAGGCATTCAGTACATTCGTGCACGGGTAGAAACCCCATTTCGAATGAAAGCGCTGCGCATTGTGAACAAAGTCCAAAAGGTGATTTATCGGGCATTGATAGTTGGGGCGATGTGGCGCAAATGTGCGCGTTGGTAATTGCTCTAGTGAAAATCCCAACGATCGGCAGTGAGTAAAGAAATCCTCGTCGTTTAGTCCGAAACCCGCGTAGTTTTCATCGAAGCCGCCGGTTTTCTGAAAGTCTGCCTTACGAATAAAAAACACTGTAGAACAAATACTATCGTTACTAAACTTTCCATGGTTGATTTCCTGATCTCTTGAAGGTATTTCGTTGTTGTCGTCTTCGGGTAACGTATCGTCATTACTTGCTAAGTAACCAATTGCCTTTTCGTCTTTTGAAATTTGCCGATAAGGTTTACCGCATCGGTCGTTGGGTAAAAAAACGACTGACGTGAATACAACAGTGTTGTCGCAAAGCGCTAACAAACCATCTTTAAAAAGTGATGGTGCAACAACTGCATCTACGTTTAGGTAAACTAAGCTTGCGTGCTTAGCTGCTAACATTCCTTTATTGCGCGCTTTTGCAATGGGAAGCGCGTCTTGCGTTACAAATTTATGAACGATGTCAAATTTGTCGCTGCGGACGAGAGATAAATCAGAAGGTGGTGCCATCCACACTATTACCAGCTCGTCAGGCGTTGGAAAGCATTGTTCGAGTTGAGCAATCAAATTGCTGAGCTTCTCCGTCCGGCTTTTTACAATAGTGACGGCACTAATTGGTGAACGCATACTTTCCTCCCTTGCATACCCGTTAACTAAAGGTGTGTTCTACTCTATAAGTGAACTCTATACTTTCGTCTAAGCAAGTAGTGTTCCTGAATTTTAAATTTTTGATTTTATTGGTTTTTGTATAATTTACTCATAGGTTGTCGACTGATTCAGACTGAGATCGGGCAAGAGGTGCACGGTGAGAGAAAAATTTACAGATTGAAAAATGAAGTGGGAGGCTTATGCAGCTGAACCGCATTTTATTCATAACAAGGCTTGATTTGTGAAAACGTTAACTGGTCGATTGCTGTTCATATGTTACCGCGTATTTTGCGCGTAATAGCTTTGCCCTGGCCACATATTTTGTTATGCTTACTTGGTAGGTTAAACATTACAATTCAATGGTTTAAAGGTGCCTGCAATGGTTACTTAACACGGTTTTAATAGCGTAAAACTCTCCTTTGTGATGAGGGTTTGTTTTACTAGCGTGTAAGTAAATCTTCAGCCTTACTCGTAACGTATTAATTTATGTATTTCTTATTTTTCTTTGGTGGATAAAGGCTGTGGGATCACAATCTTCTGTAATGATTCGAAACTATGACAAACAATCAATAAGAGTGGTTGACGTTATATCAGGTATATCACCCAATGCTATGCGCAGAGTATTTGGCGGCTGGATTTTTTTTGTTGCTGTAGTTGGTGTGATTGTAAGTGTGGCACCAGATTTAAGTGCGCAGTTCATTGGTTTAACGCTTTTTGTCCTTGTTGCTTTTACTTTGATCATGTTCGGACAGAGCAGAATAGCAGAAGGTTGGCCAGCTATTATATGTGATAACGACTATATTGGCGTGGTGCGTGACCCGATGAAGCGTGAATACATTTGCGTTCGCTCGGCTTTGGTCAAAGACGCGAGACCTGCGCTGATTAAGCCCAACAAGAAAGCTGTTGAAATCGTTTTAGACAAAGAGCAACTCTCGCCAGAAGATCAAGAAGTGCTCAACCAAGCTGTGTGGCCACGCGAAGGCAGCCTAATTGGACTGGCTCATTTCAAAAAGCGTGAAGAGGCTTGCGATAGCCTTATGTGGTGTGTAAAGCACCGCGGTTCTCGGTAATAAGTGCGTACCCGCCTATGCATCGTTCTCAATTAGTGCCAGTTCTGTGTATAGCGGGTAGTGGTCTGAGCCAACACTCTCTAATTTTTCTATGTTCACCAATGCAAAATGTTTCGAATGAAACACGTGATCTAAAGGCCACTTCACAAGTGGGTATTTAGCATGGAATGTATTAAAAAAACCGCGTCCCTCTCGTGGATCTAACAGTCCGCTTATCTTTTTAAATTTTCGTGTGGTTGGTGACCACGCCACATCATTTAAATCACCCGCTACGATGATAGGTCCTTTAGTTTTCGCAATTTCATGTCCCACTAATGTAAGCTCTACATCTCTTGGCTTAGCATAAGTGTTTTCTGTGGGGCTTGGAGGCTTCGGATGCAGAAAATATAGCGTTACATCTTGCCCGTGACGATTTATCTTCACTTTCATAGATGGAACGTCGTCTTCAATTAAGAATCGCAGCATGACCTCTTTGAGTGGAATTCTACTGTAAAGATGCATGCCATAAAGGTTTTCTAACGGGCAATATTTGCGATATGGGTATTGTGACTCTATTTCACTTATTCCTTTTTGCCACTTTTCATTAGATTCCAACGTCACCAGAAAATCAGGCTGTTTATTTCTTACATGCTCAATGAGTTTGCGAAAGTCATTATTAGGCATATACACATTGCTAGAAAGTACACTGAGTGTTTTTGTAGCATTTTCAACGCCAACGCGCTTTACTTCGCGTTTATATAAAGGCGTGTAAGGAATTATCCAAATGACTTGGTATATCAGGCTTACTATTAATCCTGCGACGATAGCAATTGTGAAGCCAGTTAATGGTGTGTAATAGGTGGCTTTAAAAACATACCCTGCAAGTAATAGCGCAATAACGACGGCTATTTGTAGACGTGGAAATTCCCAAACTCTTACCAGCCAATGAGAAGAGGGGAGTAGTGGCGCCCAACTTAGGGCTATAAATAAAACTGAAGCGACAGTGAGTGCAGAGTCCATGTCCGGTTGTTCCTTGAATTTTATTTAATGAAGAAGCGCTTTGCCTGAAACCATCGCTGCGTTGATAACGGCGAAAAAATTGTCAAATTTAGACAATCCGTACTTAAATACGACAGCTTTCTAAATTAAGTTTAACCTTAGCGTAGCGCTCACAATATGTTGAGTGAAGTGCCTTCTACGTGTAAGCACCAGACTGCTTACCCGCAATAAAAAAGTCCTCACTTATACGCTTATTAAATTAAGTAAAAAATTCTCGATTACAGGCAAAGATTGCAAGGTGACATTGGTTGTAATGAAAATCGTATAGAATATTAATGTTTAAATTCAAATGCTTACGTTGTGGCAAGGATTTGGCATCATACATTGTGAGTTTCGACAAAGGAGAAATGTTATGAAACGTTCACTTATTTCTATGATTGTTGCTACCACGTTGACTACAGCTGCATACGCAGGTGATATGGACACTGACAGCACAGATAATAAATGGGAGAAAGGTGCCAAGGACGCATGGATTGACGGTAAAGCCGAAGCAACATTGCTATTTAATGGCAACCTTGATTCATTCGACATTAATACTGACGTGAAAGACGGAAACGTTGTTCTTACGGGCAAGGTAGAGAACACCGTAGATAAAAAATTAGCAGAAGAGCTAGTCGCAAATATCGACGGCGTAATGTCTGTTGACAACAAATTGACTGTTGTTGCTGATGACGACATGGATGGCGACATGTCAGATGACATAGAGAGTTCGGTTGACGAGGGTACCAGCGAGCTGACGGATGCCAAAATTGCCACCGTTATTAAAACACGTCTTTTGATGGACACTGATATTTCAGGTTTTGATATTGATGTTGACGTAGAAAACGGTGTAGTGATGCTAACGGGTGAGGTAGACTCTGATGCGGAGCGCGATTTGGCTGTAGAAATTGCAAAGAATGCGTCTGACGTAAAAGACGTTGAAAGTAATCTCCGCGTAGTTACTGAAACTGCAATGAACTAAAAGTTTCTTTATTGAACTTAATGGAAAAGGGGCATTCGCCCCTTTTTTCTTGCTTATTTTAAGTAAAGTTGTCTTGTCATCAAGACAGGCCCCCTGCGTCAGGATAGTTGTCGCCTCAGGTTTTCATAAGAGTAAAACAGGGAGCGGTAAGTTAGTCATGAATGAAGCATTACCCAGAAGAGCATAAAAAAGCAGTTGTTAGAAAGCTGATAGAAAGTGGCTTATCATTACGTCAATTCGCAAAGCTAGAAGGTATGAATTTATCTACTTTGTATTCTTGGCGTGATAAGTATTTAAAGGTAGGCCCTAGTTTGAAAGATAGCATTAACGCAGATAGTTGGTCCCCAGAACAAAATTCTCAATTGTGCTAGAGACAGCGGCATAAAGCGAAATCGAATTAAGTGAGTATTGCCGAGTAAAAGGTCTTTACCCTGAGCAAATCAAAGAGTGGATGCTCAGTTGTATTGCGGGTATTCAAACACAGGCGCAGCAGCGTAAGCAACTAACTCAAGAGCGAAAGGCAGATCGCAAACGGATCAAGAGCTGGAAAAAGAATTGAAGCGCAAAGATGCCGCGTTGGCTGAAACAGCAGCCTTGTTGGTGCTAAGAAAAAAGTTAAATGCCTACTGGGGGGAAGACGAGGACAATTAACCTCACTCTCAGATAGGCAGCATTACGCCTCTCTAATTGATGAAGCCGTTGTTTTAGGTGCTCGAAAAGAAAAGGCTTGTGAAGAAATTGTGCTTGTCCAAAAAGCCCTAGCGCATTTTCGCGAAAACCGCGTCAAAGGAAAAAGCCTACGGGCTCGAAATTTTAAGTAAAAAAACTTACAAAAAAGGACACCACCGAAGTGGTGCGCTTATGTTCTTATTGAGTAGTACAGCTTACAGTTGGGGCGCCGTGTATCGCTTCTGAACCATCTGGAGTCACCGTTATCGTTGTCTTACCATCAGGGTAAGTCACTTTGGTAATAATATAAAAATTACGATAACCAATGATATTCGAAAATGATCGGCAATTTTGTGATAAGCCTCTTAAATACGACTGAACTTCGCTACCGGCTATTGGTAATGCTGAACCTGCTTGTAGATCATTAGCTGCAACAGACAATAGAGGTTTCTTCCCATCTTTATTTCTAGCTCCTCTACTTTTAGTATAATCTGGAGCTATCCCTAAAGCCTCGCCTAAATCTAAATCGAGCAAAAGATATGAACCATCAGGCCACGTAAATGAAATAGGAAATTCATTCGATATCGCCCTCGCTAGTGCAAATCCGCCAACCGTTAATTGAATGCTCGTTCCATCTAATGCGTCAGTTAACTTACGTAAAAAAGAACTTGAAGATTTTTCATTCATGCCGTCTAAAAATGTTACCAATTCTGCGTTACACTGAGAACTAACAACGAAAGCGACGGCGCTAGGACAGGCCTCTTTGAACCTCCCACCAGGCGTTGAGCTGCTGTTTATTTTTTGTGCTGAACCAATCTCAATGTTATTAGACTTTGTCGGCATGTATTTTTCTGTCTGTATTACCTCAGAAAACCCATTGGTGACGACACCATCGTCTGAAATACTAAATCTGAATTCGTTGGGAAGTTGTTCAAACAATTCTTCAAGCGTTAAAAGCGAATCAAGAATAGAGCGCTCTGTAGTCCCAATCGAGATACGGTTAGATATCAAGCTGGTACCAAAACCATCTTTTGAAATCGAAAAATATTCGCCATGGGCGTTTTGCGCATCGACTACAAGATAACGAACTTCAGATACTGCTCGGTCGTCTGAGCAAGCTATTCCCATTTCACCTGCGCCGCAAGATTGTTGAAACAGTATTGTTGTAGCGCGCTCTTTAAGACGCTCTTCACTATATTGAGTGCATAATGCAGAATTATTTGGGTCTGCCGTGTTACAAATTAAGAGTTCTTTATGTACCGCAGTAGCGTTTGCTCCATTATCAAAATTTACTTGTGCACACACCTTAGGAGAATCATAAGCAAGTAATGCGAAAAGCAAACACAGCATGAGAGCTTGTGCATTTGACATCATAATTTTACGGTTTTTAATTTTTCGATTTGATTTGATTTGATTTAAGAAAACTGATTTTTATCATAGAGTAATCCTTTGCTACAGGTAATGAAATATTAGTTAAATATAAAGTTGTTGTGAGTTTTCCTTACTCAACATTAATACTTTAGTCTAGTTGAAAAAGCGGTGCAAGAAGACGAAGGGTAGAAGTAATTAATGACTCCCTCCTTAATTTGACAGTTAGTTTAGCGTTTATCTGTTCCACGGTGCCATGGCTAAAATGCGAGCAACGCCACAAAACCAACTTATTCCGGCAAATATTAATCCACAGCCAATAAACGCCGCCGCAAAATTGAACATGGGTGCATAAAAATACCCTAACAAAGAAATTGACAACAGCAATAATCCTGTTGTCATTTGACTTGTCGATAGATAGCTTAACCAAAAAGTACTTACACAATGCAAGCATATTCGAAGTCAAAGAAGGTCATCAACACATACAAAAAAGAACACCACCGAAGTGGTGCGCTTATGTTCTTATTGAGTAGTCCAGCTAACAGTTGGGGCGCCGTATATTGCTTCAGAGCCATCTGGAGTGACAGTTATCGTTGTCTTACCATCGGGGTAAGTCACTTTGGTAATAATATAAAAATTACGATAAACAATAATATTCGAAAATGACTTGCGAGTATAAGAAATATTAACGCTATGTACTACCCACCGTGTCAGATGTATTTAAGGCTAGTTGAACGTGTGTTGTACAACTTAACCAAATAAAGGGGCATTCTCCCCTTTTTTCTTGCTTATTTTAAGTAAGGTCGTCTTGTCAGCACATCGACATAACTAATGTTTCCACTCTTCACTCAATAAAACAACATCATCGTTTGCAGATTTAATTTCTTTACGGAATTCAGTGCCATTTTCTGCTACAAAATAAAATTCATAAATCGTTGTGTCAGTTCCGTATTGCTTACTTTCAATAATACGCCTAATTTGATCAGAGTTTTCCTGCTTCTTGATAAGTGTTTTTACAGCGGACGGTAAATCTTCCATAGCCATATCCCGCTGCACTTCAACAATTTTCCACTGCTCGCCATCTAGCAGCATATCGAATTCTATCTCACTTCCGTTAGCGTCTTTACCTTCTACATCAAGATATACATGATCGTGTTTGTATTCTTTCTCAACGTCTTGTACTACAAAGTTAGGATCAACATTTTTTATTGCCGTTAACGCGGAAGTAGGAATAGCATCTACGGGTATCGCTTCTTTTTCGTTTAGCGTGCCGCCAATCTTAACACTGACGCTTTTTGCCACAGCTCTTTGCATGACAAGGTTGGCTTTGAAGGTTTCAGTCGGTTCGCTGCTTTCTCCTACCGTCAAGTGGGAAAACGCGACCTGTACATAGTCGCCATTCTTCTTATCTTCTTCCCAGTTTCCCGTGCCCATACATGCAGCGTACCAAAAGCCGTCATCATCTTTAGTACTGCACTGATTATAAGCGCCCGCTTTAAAATAATTCCAATCTAGCGTATAGCCGTAAGGGTGATCGTGCTGGTCCAACTCACCATAGGCATTCACTCCATTGGCAAGATTGATAGCATAATTAACAGTTTTGTGTCCGTCTGATTTAAAGCTTAGGTACATCACATCGCCGTGAACGTTCACTTCGTAACTAAAGCTTTCGTTAAGTTTAATTCCCTCGCTACCCGGGTTTTCGGAGTTGTTCCACAAATTTCCCCAAACTGGATAAGCAATATCAGTACGGTTCTTATCATTTTTGGGCAAGTTGCGCTCGTAAGTCCAGAATACGGACCCTGTTTCATGCTGTGGCCACTTTTTATAATAAATCTTAAGTGGTTCATTACCCCAACCAAACCCTTTGACTTTTTTTTCCCATTTGCTGGCATGAATCTGACCAATAACTACCGAAAAAGCAGGTGGTTTATTTGGATACTTTGCCCGTCTTGCTACATGTTGAACCTTAAGTGTTGCATTCAATTTGCCACCAACCTGAGCAAAGCGGTCCGAAATTGGGTTACTGGCAACCGTAAAATTGTTTTTGGGCGAATGGGTTTTTATTCGAGTGTTGGTACCGCGGAGCATATGTCGAAGTTCGCTGCGGGTATTAGATGAGTTTTTTGTCGTCAGTGCTTTATTAGGGGCGGCAAAAACCAGATTACCTTCATCGTCAACATAGAAAAAATCTTTGTGCTCGAAGGTTTGCATATCCTTGACGGAAACTTCGTCAACTTTCCCATTGTTATCTTTATCGGTAGGGATTGTGATTTTCCATTCGCTTAAATCAAACTTTTCTGCTGGCAATACTGTTGCATTAACAACGTTTGAACCGCACACAAGTGTCAGAAAAGCAATGAAATACTTTGGAATTGTATCGAGAGTACCTTTGTTTAAGGGGAGCAGGGAAGCAGTGGCTTTTTTTAGAAACATCGAAACCTCTTGATAAACAAACATTAACTTACCTAATAAAGACTTAAGTATGCGTTTTTGGTAAGTCCAGTTTTGGGTTTTAAGTTTTATTTGTAATGCCAATCTATCATTATTGTAAAACAATAGCAAAATGTTACGAAAGCGTTAATATTTATGGCTTTTGGCGTGGTTTGATTAGTGCGTAAGCCGTAATTTAATTGTTGTAGGCTCTTTTTATTCGACTAAAGAACAATGAATAAGACATCTGTAGACCCAAAAAATAAACTTTTTGGTAATACCGGATATGCGATACCTATTATATTCTTCTCTCCGTCTGAGTTAAGCCTCTACAGCACATACGGTGTGCCTAAAAGTCAGTTCAAGCGCTATCAGAAATATCGGGAATATTTGCTCTTGTAGTGTGTAGAAAATACTGCCACTGGCTTATTTCAGTAATCCCGATTGCTTGTATGTACCTGATAAAAAAGAGAATGCTTTTTGGTACGGAAGCTGCATTTTGTAGATTGTGAAAGTTAATCTGTGAAAGCTAAGTAGTTATCTGACAAGCAGGCGTTAATTTTAATATTGATTCTTTAACTGGAGTTATGGGCATTTCAATGGTGCTCAGGGAGTGAGACATGAACGTTTTAAAATGGGTTTATTCGGCTATTTTTGTGTCAGTTATTATTGTGTTAATTGGTGCGCTAGGGCAAGGTAAACTGTTTGTGAGTCAAGCAACGGCCGACGATGTTGAACGCCCCGTGCATGCTGATATCGCTCATGTTGAAAAATCTGTTTTATTAGCCGATTTCGATATGTCTAGAAAAAATCACCTTCTTAGAAAAACGCGATTAGACTTCTATATTGCACAAGCCAAACAGGCAGATTTAAGGGGGTGGAAATTTAAGCGTGATGAATTTGTTGAACGCGCTGAAAATATTTTGAGCCACCACCTTACCCAGTATGCTAATGACGCGGCTCAAGAAGCAAAAACGTATACGGCACAAGCAATTTAAACAGTGAATAAACTTTAAAAAATGCCCCTAGCGTTTAAAACGATAGGGGCGTTTTTGTTTATGTGCAGCCTAAACGTTCTTATGGAGCAACGAACATTTAGGGGAACATTTTTATCTTCATGTGATTATTCGACTTCGACTATCTTAAGTGTGTTTGTCGCGCCGACTTTCTCCATTTCATCGCCGTACGTCAAGATGATGCTGTCTCCGCTTTTTATCAGACCTTTATCTTTTAACGAGGCAATAACGTCGTATTTCAACTTGCCAGGCTCACTATTTGAAGAGTCAAAGAAGATAGGCTTTACACCGCGGCACAGCGCCATTGTGTTAAGCGTCGATTCATGTCTAGACATCGCAATGATAGGCAAAGATGTTGTAATACGTGACATTAGCGTGGGCGTACTTCCGCTCTCTGTTAAGCCTACGATAGCCTTAACACTGGGAAGGTGGTTCGCAGCGTATACCGCCGACAATGCTATAGATTCGCTAGTCGACGAAAATTGCTGGTCCATGCGATGCTTAGAAATTTTTATGCTGGGGTGTGTTTCTGCACCTTCACAAACACGGGCCATGGCGGCTACAGTTTCGATGGGGTAGTTACCCGCCGCTGTTTCAGCGGAAAGCATTACTGCGTCAGTTCCATCTAGTACGGCATTAGCCACGTCCATAACTTCTGCACGTGTTGGCATCGGGCTGTCAATCATTGACTCCATCATTTGCGTAGCAGTAATAACTACCTTGTTTAATTGGCGAGAGCGGGCGATGAGTTTTTTCTGCACACCAACCAGTTCTGCATCGCCAATTTCAACGCCTAAGTCACCGCGAGCAACCATTACTGCGTCTGAAGCACTAATGATATCGTCCATGGCTTCGTCGGAGGCAACCGTTTCGGCTCGCTCTACTTTCGCGCAGATTTTTGCATAGCAGCCGGCAGCTTCAGCAAGCTCTCTTGCATAGTTTAAGTCTGCACCACTACGTGGGAATGAAACGGCGAGGTAATCGACACCGATTTTAGCTGCCGTTTTAATATCTTCTTTGTCTTTTTCAGTAAGTGCGTCAGCCGATAGACCACCGCCTTGTCGGTTAATACCTTTATTGTTTGAAAGTTTACCACCTACAGTAACCTCAGTGAGCACTTTGCGCCCTTCGACACCGGTTACACGAAGCTGGATCCGGCCATCGTCAAGAAGAAGAATATCGCCTGCAGAAACATCGTCTGGAAGGGCTTTGTAGTCGATGCCAACTTTTTCACTGTCACCTTCATCACGACCTAGCTCGGCGTCTAGTATAAACTTGGCACCCACCTTTAGGTGAACAGCCCCTTCTACAAATCGAGCAACCCGAATTTTAGGACCTTGAAGATCGCCCAAAATAGCGACGTATTTACCTAAATTTTTAGCAGCCTGGCGAACGCGCTTTGCTCGCTCGATGTGATCTTCAGCTTGTCCGTGTGAAAAGTTCATACGCACTGTATTTGCGCCTGCGGCTATAAGCGCTTGAATTTTTTCAAGGGAGTCTGTTGAAGGCCCGAGAGTGGCAAGAATTTTGGTTCTTCTGGTCATATTATTCCGTCGCTATTTCTTTCGTTATAAAAGATAAGTAAGTGTGGGGCAGTGAACATAATAACGCTGCCTGTAATCGTTTTACGTAATTTTATTACAGAATAGTAGTTGAATTTGACAAAAATGTGAATGGAACAAATAAAAAAGCCTAACTGGCTCGACCAGTTAGGCGTGATTTGTAAACGCTTTTCGCTAGAGCCAACCATCTACTAGTCGTCTTGAAAATCGCTTTTGCCTTAATATTATCGTTAGGGCAAGGGAACTAGTCGTTTCGTTTTTCATAACGCGAGCCACGCAATGTGTCTTTTACTCGCTTGAGGTTTTCCCTGAACTTGTTTCCTCGTCTCAGTGTAAAGCCGGTTGCTAAAACGTCAATCAATGTTAGCTGCGCTATGCGTGATGCCATAGGCATATACATGTCGGTATCTTCAGGCACTTCAAGAGATAAAACATACGTACATTCTTGCGCAAGTGGACTTTCGGCAGAGGTGATCCCAACCACGGTGGCATCGTTCATCCGCGCGATTTGTGCGATTTCGACCAAGCTTTTAGTTCTTCCAGTGTGACTAATTAATACGACCACATCGCCGTCAGAACAATTCATACAACTCATCCGCTGCATCAATATATCTTCGAAATACACGACGGGTACATTAAATCTAAAAAACTTGTTCAATGCATCGTGTGCCACTGATGCCGAAGCACCCAGTCCAAAAAATGAAATTTTTTGAGCTTGTGTAAGTAAGTCAACGACACGGTTGACCACATTTACATCTACAGATTGACGCGCAACTTCAAGGGAAGCCATTGTCGACTCAAAAATTTTGTTGGTGTATTCGTCAGGGCTATCGTTCTCATCAACGTGACGATTAACATACGGCGTGCCGTTCGCTAGGCTTTGCGCTAAATGAAGTTTAAAGTCTGGAAATCCTTTTGTGTCCAGTCGACGGCAAAAGCGGTTTACCGTTGGCTCGCTTACGTCCGACATCTTAGCAAGGGTTGCTATACTTGAGTGTATTGCAGTTTGCGGGTTGGCAAGAATAACTTCGGCCACCTTTTTCTCAGATTTACTGAACGCTGCTTGGTTTTGCGTAATTTTTTCTAATATGTTCATACAAATATAACACTAATTCGCACATCTAATTGTAAGGTACACGGGTAATAGTACCCAATGTGACGGCTGTGACAAGAAAAATGTAATTTTTTGACATTTTTTGTTGATAGTGGGGAGGGAAACCGAGGTAAAATCAAGGGAAAAATAAAGAATAACCTCGTATAGTGGGTATAAGTTGTAATTTTACTACATTTGGTGTTAACTATACGGTAAAAATAGTCGTTAGTGTTGTAAATAGCTGTACAATACTCCGCGAATAATTAAATTAAAAAGGTCGATGAATATGGTATTGGATAATTCCTACGAACCCTGTGATTTTGTGCTTTTCGGAACACTGGGAGATCTTTCACGCCGCAAGTTGTTGCCTTCTTTATATCAGCTTGAAAAAGCGAACTTAATGCATCCAGACACCACTATAGTAGGCGTAGCGCGTCAAGAGATGGAGCTAGATGCTTATATAGAAGAAGTTCATGCTAATCTCATCAAATTTGGTGAGAAGAACTTGTGTGAAGCTACTTGGGAGAAAATGAAAGCGCGTTTGCACTATGCATGCGTAGACATGAAAGACGTAGAGAGCTATTGCGTTCTAGACGATCACGTTGACCCAACTCGCACCATGGTATGCTATTTAGCAACGCCACCAGCCATTTATGGCGATATCTGTCGCGGCCTACACAGCTGCAAAATCATAGATTCAAGCGTACGCGTTGTGCTTGAAAAGCCAATCGGTCATGATTTGGCATCGTCAAAAGTTATCAACGAACAAGTTGCAGAATACTTCGATGAAAAACAAATTTACCGCATCGACCATTATCTAGGGAAAGAGACGGTACTTAACTTGGTATCGCTTCGTTTCGCTAACTCTATTTTTGCGACCAATTGGGATCACAACTGTATTGACCATGTTCAAATTTCTGTTGCTGAGTCGGTAGGTATCGAAGGTCGCTGGGGTTACTTTGACGATGCAGGCCAGATGCGTGACATGGTACAAAACCACTTGTTACAAATTTTGAGTTTGGTAGCGATGGAGCCACCTACCACGTTGGACGCTGACAGCATTCGTGACGAAAAACTCAAAGTACTTAAAGCCCTTCGTCCAATTAACTCATTTAATATTAATGAGAGCACGGTACGCGGTCAGTACACCTCTGGGTTCGTGAAAGGTGAAGAAGTACCGGGATACTTGGAAGAAGAGGGCGCTAACACGCAAAGTAAGACGGAAACGTTCATTGCAATTAAAGCGGAAATTGATAACTGGCGTTGGGCGGGCGTACCTTTTTATTTGCGTACAGGTAAACGTATGCCAACTAAGGTGAGTGAAGTTGTAATCTACTTTAAACGCCAGCCGCACAACTTATTCGGCGACAGCTTCAAAAATCTTCCGCCTAACAAGCTCGTTATTCGTCTGCAGCCAGATGAAGGCGTAGAAATTACGGTAATGAACAAAGTCCCTGGCTTAACCAGCTCTGGTTCGATGGATCTTCAAAAATCTAAACTCAATTTGAGTTTCTCGGAAGCGTTCGCCGATGAGCGAATTCCTGATGCATACGAAAAATTGCTGCTTGAAGTGATGCTAGGTAATCAAGCACTTTTCGTACGTCGCGACGAAATTGAACAGGCGTGGACATGGGTCGACTCAATCTTAGAAGCATGGAAACAATCAAGTGAGCCGCCAGAACCATATCAAGCTGGAACGTGGGGGCCTGTAGATTCTATTGGTCTTCTAGCTCGCGAAAATCGCAGCTGGTACGAAAGCAAAATAGCGAAGAAAAAGTAATATGGCTTTAACAACATTATCATTTGAAACACCAGAAGCACTGACAGACGCTTTCGCCCAAGACTTAGTGAGTATTCTCAACACGGGTATTAAAACGCGCGGTCGTGCATCACTTGTGGTGAGCGGTGGCCGTACACCGCTTGCGCTTTTTAAGCAGCTAAGTGAAACCGAACTAGAGTGGGACAAGGTTGATATTACCCTTGCCGACGAACGTTGGGTTGAAGAAGGTCACGAGGCAAGCAATACCAGTTTAGTTAAAAAAAATCTCATTCAAAATAAAGCCGCAGCGGCTCGTTTTATCGAATTGAAAAGCGATGCTGACGATGCAAACGAAGGTGTTAATGCAGCAGAATCAAATTTAGCCAGCATGTCGCAGCCCTTCGACGCATTAATTCTTGGCATGGGGGAAGACGGTCACACTGCATCGCTTTTTCCTTGCTCAGAACAAGTGCTAGACGGCTTAGATATGAGCAGCGGCAGAACCTGCATTGCTGTTCAACCTACAACAGCACCTCATCAACGAATTTCATTAACGCTACCTGCGCTACTCAATAGCCGTAATATCTTTTTGCATTTAACAGGTGAAAAGAAAAAGCAAGTACTGCTAGACGCTATTGAAAATGCTACCGAAGCGCAAAAGCCCATCACTGCCGTTGTAAATAGAGCACCGGTGACTTTGATGTGGGCGCCATAGGAGACAAGAATGAACCCAAAAATTGCTGAAGTTACGCAACGAATTATCGAGCGTAGTAAAGAAACGCGTAAAGCGTATTTAGAAAAGATTGAAGCTGCCCGTCGTCAAGGCCCCCATCGTGGTGTGTTGTCATGTGGCAACCTAGCGCATGGTTTTGCAGCATGTGGAACAAGCGAAAAAGCTGACCTTCGTTCAATGACCAAAGCCAACGTGGCTATTGTGTCTGCTTATAACGATATGCTTTCGGCACACCAGCCTTATGAAACGTATCCTGCGCTAATTAAAGAAGCGGTGAAAGAAGTTGGCAGCGTTGCACAGTTTGCTGGCGGTGTACCTGCTATGTGTGACGGCGTTACGCAAGGCCAGTCTGGCATGGACTTAAGCCTAATGAGCCGTGATAACATTGCTCAAGGTGCAGCGATTGCGCTTTCACACAACATGTTTGACAGTACGCTAATGCTAGGAATTTGCGATAAAATCGTTCCTGGACTTCTAATGGGCGCGTTAACGTTTGGTCACTTGCCAACGGTTTTTGTTCCCGCCGGTCCGATGCCATCAGGCTTACCGAATAAAGAAAAAGCGCGTGTACGTCAGGAATTTGCAGAAGGTAAAGTTGGCCGCGACGCGCTGCTTGAAGCTGAATCTCAATCTTATCACTCGGCGGGGACGTGTACGTTCTACGGCACGGCCAACTCAAATCAGCTTGTGGTTGAAATGATGGGACTGCACCTACCGGGTTCTTCGTTTGTTAACCCAGGTACACCGCTACGCGATGCACTTACTAAAGCTGCAGCGGTTCAAGCGACACGCTTAACTGATCTTGGCGATAACTATACGCCAATTGGCCACATTGTAGATGCAAAAGCCATTGTGAACGGCCTGGTAGGTCTTCTTGCCACGGGGGGGTCTACTAACCACACCATGCACCTTATTGCGGTAGCGCGGGCCGCAGGTTACATCGTGAATTGGGACGACTTCTCAGATATTTCAAATGCAGTGCCTCTTCTTACTCGCATTTACCCGAATGGCTCCGCTGACATTAACCACTTTGTTGCAGCTGGCGGTATGTCGTTGCTAATTAGACAGTTGCTTGATGCGGGTCTATTACATAACGACGTTAAGACCATTTGTGGTGAAGGCTTAGATTTCTACACTAAAGAGCCTGTGCTTAAAGACGGCGAATTAGAATGGCGCGACGGCCCAACTGAATCGCTCGATAAAGAAGTGCTTGCAACGGTTGATGCGCCATTTAAACCGGATGGTGGTTTGAGTGTACTTGACGGCAACCTTGGTCGTGGTGTTATTAAAACGTCAGCGCTTCGCACGCCTCATTGTAATATCAAAGCACCTGCGGTTGTGTTTGAAGATCAGTTTGAGCTAGACGACGCGTTCAAATCTGGAAAACTAGACAAAGACTGTATTGTAGTCGTTCGCTTCCAGGGGCCATCAGCGATTGGCATGCCTGAACTTCACCGTTTAACGCCACCTCTTGGTGTGCTTCAAGATCGCGGATTTAAAGTCGCGCTTGTTACTGACGGCCGTATGTCTGGTGCGTCGGGCAAAGTGCCTGCAGCTATTCACGTCACTCCAGAAGCATACAAAGGTGGTCTACTTGCTAAAGTGCAAGAGGGCGACATTATCGAGCTAAATACGCAAACGGGTGCACTAACGCTGCATGTTGACGATGAAACACTGGCTGCACGTGAAGCAGCGCCTGCGAACTTAGCGAAACATCACGTTGGAATGGGACGTGAAATGTTTGCGGGTATGCGCGCTATTCTAACCGGTGCAGAAGAGGGTGCATGTTCACTGTTTTACACGCAGGAGCAAGCATAATGAGCCAGAAGTTTGTGGCTGATGTTGGTGGTACAAACATTCGCGTTGCGAGAGTAACCGAGTCAGGTATAGCCGACATTAAAAAATATATGTGTAACGATTTTGCCAGCATTGACCTTGCTATCGCACAATATTTTAGTGACATGCCTGAACACAGCTTTTCGCAGGGCTGTATTGCAATAGCGTGTCCAGTATTGGGTGATCAAGTCGAAATGACAAACCACAGTTGGGCATTTTCTCAAAATGCGCTGCGCTCGCAGCTTAAACTCGATGCGTTGTTCGTTATAAATGACTTCACCGCAGTGGCACACTCTTTACCGGTTTTAGGTGAAGAGCAAGTCGTACAAATTGGCGAAGGTTCAGCGAAAGAAAATGGCAATATCGCAGTTTTCGGGCCAGGTACAGGATTAGGTGTTGAGCATATTACGATGACTTCATCTGGCTGGCAGACGCTAGATGGAGAAGGCGGTCACGTAGACTTTGCACCAGTAGATGAAACCGACGTTGTTGTATGGCGCCATCTTCAATCTACCTTAGGACGTGCTTCTGCCGAAGAAGTCATGTCTGGTCGCGGCCTGAACAATATCTACACTGCGCTAGCTAACCATGCATCAGCGCCGGTTGTATTTACTGAACCCGCTCAAATAACTGATGCTGCGCTAAATGGTACCTGCAAAATTGCTGAGGCGACGCTTACCCAATTCTGCCGAATTATGGGAAGCTTTGCGGGTAATTTAGCACTAAATATGGCAACTACGGGCGGCATCTTCATTGGTGGTGGCATTGCTAATCGTTTCCCCGAATTTATTCAAAACAGCGATTTTAGAGCGCGTTTCGAGGCAAAAGGGCAAATGAAGCACTACGTGAAAGACATTCCCACCTATTTAATTGCAGAGCCTGATCACGGTTTATTAGGTGCGGCTGCATATCTGAATCAAAATACAGCGAGCTAAATTATGACAACGAAATGGAAAACCTCTCCAGAGGAAATTTTTGCAGCCGGTCCAGTTGTACCTGTGTTGGTAATCAACGACGTGGAAAAGGCCGTACCTCTGGCAAAAGCGCTGATGGAAGGTGGTATTAAAGTACTTGAAGTGACTTTGCGTACTCCTGCTGCTATCGATGTAATTAAGCGTATCGCCGACGAAGTGCCTGATTCCCTGATTGGCGCAGGTACAGTTACCAACGCACAGCAGCTAAAAGCGGTTGTTGAAGCGGGCGCTAAGTTTGCTATCAGCCCAGGTATGACGGCTGATTTGCTAAAAGCGGGTATGGATTCAGACATTCCACTTATCCCTGGTATTTCTTCAACGTCTGACTTAATGAAAGGTAAAGATGCGGGTTATACCCACATGAAGTTTTTCCCTGCAGAAGCGTCAGGTGGTGTTAAAGCTATCAAGTCTATCAGTGGTCCATTCCCTGATGTGACGTTCTGCCCAACGGGCGGCATTGGTCCAAACAACTACAATGACTATTTAGCGCTTAACAACGTTAAATGTGTAGGTGGTTCGTGGTTGGCACCGGATGACGCTATTGAGTCAGGTGACTGGGAGCGTATTACACAGCTAGCAAAAGAGGCCGTTGAAGGCGCTAAACAGTAATTACGTTAACGATTTAAAAGCAATTAAAAAACCTGCCGTTGGCAGGTTTTTTTTTGGTATTAGGTTAGTACGCCACGATGTATTAATCTCTATCGTGGAACAATAATTTGCTCAAGTGCAAAACTCTCACCAGGAGCAAGTGTTTTTCCTTGTGTCAGTGAGGTTTCAACACACAGCATATGTTTGTAGCCAAATGGGTCCATGTCTGAAATTGACGCTGCGCTTTGCCATGGGTTCCATACTACGAGCGAGTCATTACCCTTCGAAATCACCTCAGTATATATAGTGCCGTCTACTTCAATTTCAGCCGTTTTGACGGGCACAAGGTGGATACGATCTGTTTCACCAGTAATGGTGTAGGGGTGTGGTGTTTCTTTTAGCCCCCAGTCATCAAGTTTATCTTTGTACTGGCCTTCAATACCATTTATTTGCGTGTTCTGTATGTCATCTACATGAAAATAAGTGTGCAGCGCGCAGTTAAATTCAATCGGTGCGACGCCAGTATTTTCAGTGATTAAAGACACTTCCATCGTCTTACCAACAGCAATTATCATGGTCACGCTACAATCGTTTTCAAACCCTTCAGCTCGGGTAAAACTAGGTGACAATGTGATGGTAGTACTGTTTTCCGTTTCCGCTGAATTAATCAGTTTCCATACTTGGGTTCTTAAAAAGCCGTGAGCGGGAAGGGCACCTTTTTCTCGGCCATGATCATCGCTAAACCAAGGCCAACAAACCGGTATACCACCGCGAATAGGACGTTCTCCATTCAAATACGCGTGAGGGCTTACCCAAAGCCTTTCCTTGCCATCACTGTTAGGGATGAACGACAGAATATGACCGCCAAATAGGCTGATGCGTGCAGAAGCAAACGCATTACTAACGTCTAGAAAGGTAAGTCCGTTGGACTCACTCACAGTGACTGAACTAACAGATGGCATAAGCCCTCCTTGGACGAATAATAAAGGAAAAAAGCGTACACGACGATGAAGCGGACGTCGTTGGAATATCGTTATTCTGCGTGTTTATGACCACGAAAAACAAAAAAGGTGCAAACACTGTGTTTACACCCTTAGATTAACCCAACTTTAGCGCAAATAGTTTAACTATTTTTGCAAGCTTTAGTTAATTACTTAGATATGTGAGCTACCAGGTCAAGAACCTTATTTGAGTAGCCCCACTCGTTATCATACCAAGACACGAGTTTAACAAATGTATCGGTAAGTGCGATACCTGCCGTTGCGTCAAACACTGAAGTACGCGCGTCGCCAAGGAAATCGTTAGATACAACTGCATCTTCAGTGTAACCCATGATACCTTTAAGCTCGCCTTCTGACGCTTCTTTCATTGCCGCACAAATTTCCTCGTAACTAGCAGGCTTCGCTAAGTTAACAGTTAAGTCGACTACTGAAACATTTGGCGTAGGAACGCGGAAAGCCATACCTGTTAGTTTACCGTTAAGCTCAGGAATTACTTTACCTACTGCTTTTGCAGCCCCCGTTGACGATGGGATAATGTTCTGACCCGCACCGCGACCACCGCGCCAGTCTTTCATAGAAGGACCGTCTACTGTTTTTTGTGTCGCAGTAGTTGCATGAACAGTCGTCATCAGGCCGTCCACAATGCCAAACTTGTCGTTAAGTACTTTGGCAAGTGGCGCAAGGCAGTTCGTTGTGCAAGACGCGTTAGAAACAATTGTTTCGCCAGCGTAGCTATCTTGGTTAACACCCATAACAAACATTGGTGTGTCATCTTTAGAAGGCGCAGACATAACAACTTTCTTCGCCCCTGCTTCAATGTGTTTCGCTGCGGTTTCTTTGGTAAGAAATAGTCCTGTAGACTCAACGACAACGTCAACATCCACTTCATCCCACTTTAATGCCGCAGGATCTCTTTCAGAAGTGATGCGAATAGTTTTACCGTTTACGATGAGACTGTTATTGTCTACAGAAATATCACCATCGAAAAGACCATGAGTCGAGTCGTACTTTAATAGATATGCAATGTAGTCAGTGTCTAATAAATCGTTGATAGCAACAACTTCAATGTCTTGGCGCTCTGCTGCCGCGCGCATTACAAGACGGCCTATTCGGCCAAAACCATTGATACCGATGCGAATTGTCATAACGTACCCCGATTATTTCTAAATAAAATGAAAATAAATTACGTAAAGTATGGATCAAAATGCCATAATTAGCAAAATTAATTACGATTGTGTTGCAAAATTACAAACAGTTGCCTTTGCAATCGTATTCAGATTTCGCCGAGCCTTTGTTTCTAGAATAATGTTAAAAAATTGTTTGTAGACCATAGGTGCGATTTGCCGCTATGCGTCTTTCACTAAAAAACAGGAACGACTTACGATGACACAACAACTTCTGCAACAATTGGTTGAAATGCGGGGCATTGAAACCCGTTATGTCGACGCTTGGGGAAATCCGGCAACCATCGCAGAAAAAAGCAAGGCTAAATTGCTCAACGTTCTAGGTTATGACACCAGTAATGACGAAAAGATTCAGTCACAAATATCTGCGGATATTGCATCCGTTTGGTTATCACCGCTGAATCCTGTCTCAGTAGTAAGAAGTACTGAACAAATCAACCTTCCTGTAAGACTTCCTATTGAACTTGTTAACGATGAACACGTGATTACGATCACGTGCGAAGACGGGAAAGCGATTGAACATAACTTTATACCCGTTGATCAAGAAATGATGACGATGGCACATATTGATGACGTGGAATTTCATGAGTATGTCGTAACGTTACCGTTTTCGTTGCCGTTGGGTTATCACGACGTGACGCTTTCTGCGGATAATGACCAGCTTGGGACTTCGCGTATTATTGTCGCACCTCAAGCGTGCTACACGCCTAGTGAAATTCAACAAGGCAAGAAAACGTGGGGACTCAGCGTTCAATTATATTGTGTTCGCAGCGAGAAGAATTGGGGAATAGGCGATTTTTCCGACCTCGCGTTGTTGGTCGAAAAAGCCGCTGCTGTTGGTGCTGATTTTGTTGGTTTAAATCCTATTCATGCCCTTTATCCGGCCAATCCTAATGCGTGCTCGCCTTATGGACCGAGTTCACGTCGTTGGCTTAACTACCTTTATATTGATGTTACTGCGGTAGATGGCTATGAATCAGATCCTGTACAAGAAATCGTAAATAATGAAACGTTTAAGAAAACTCTTGAACACGCGCGAAGCGAAGACTACGTCGATTATGAAGCTGTTGCACACATTAAGTTAACAGCGCTCAAGGCCGTTTTTGACGTTTACGAAGAAAAGTATCTTCGTAACAATACTAAGCAAAATAAAGCATTCAAGGCGTTTATCGAAGCGGGGGGAGAAAGCCTGGACATGCTGGCTACCTATGATGCGCTTCAATCCGATTTGCATGCACAAGGGAAGGAGAGCTGGGGCTGGCCTGTTTTTCCTGAAGCGTATAAAGATTACTACAACCCTGCGGTCGAGAAATTTAAGAAGGCGAATAAGCGTCAGGTGAAGTTTTATCTTTTTCTTCAGTGGATTGCTTCACAGCAACTCGAAAATGCCAGTAGTAAAGCAATTGAGTGCGGTATGACGATTGGCCTGTATCGCGACCTTGCCGTCGGGGTGAGTGAGGGCAGTGCAGAGATTTGGGGTAACAAAGATTTATATTGCACTGATGCAAGTGTTGGTGCGCCACCCGATATTCTTGGGCCGTTGGGACAAAACTGGGGCCTTCCTCCTATGGATCCTCGAAAACTCTACGAACAAGGTTACCAGCCAATTATCGATTTATTTGCATCGAACATGGCATCGTCAGGCTCGCTTCGTATTGATCATGTTATGGCCTTGTTGCGCTTATGGTGGGTTGTGAAAGGCGACAATGCGAAAGACGGTGGATATGTATATTACCCGGTTGATGATTTGCTTGGTATTTTAGCGCTTGAGAGTCATCGCAACCAAAGCTTGGTCATAGGGGAAGACCTAGGCACTGTGCCAGAGGAAATTCGAAGCAAGTTGGCCGATAACGGGGTGTACTCTTATCGTGTGTTTTTCTTTGAACAGGCTGAAGATGGCGGTTTCTTTTCACCAAGTCACTATCCTGTTCAGTCTATGTCAACACTCACCACACATGACATGCCCACGTTAATTGGCTATTGGCACTGCCTCGATCTCGAACTGGGCAAAGATATTGGATTGTATCCGACCGAAGAGATTTTACAGACCTTGTATACAGACCGTCACGAAAATAAGCAGGCAATTCTGGATACATTACACGGCCATGGTTCCGTAGGCCACGAGGTAGGTCGAGACGTAAACTATACTGGGATGGATAAGGCGCTCAACCATGGTATGCAGGTGCATATGGCCGGTGGCTCCAGCGCTTTGTTAAGCCTTCAACTTGAAGATTGGTTAGAAATGGATAAACCTGTAAACGTACCGGGTACGTTTAACGAATACCCTAATTGGAAGCGAAAGCTGACTGAGAACATTGAGTCGTTGTTTGAAAGAAAAGATATCAATGAACTTGCTGCTAAGCTAACCCAGTCGAGAAAGCACGCAAGCGCTAACAAGTGATAGTCAGAGTTATTGCCTAGTAGGCACAAACCGTTAATATAAAGTACCTCGGCGGTACTTTTTGTGGAGGCAGGTTTACATTGAAGAAACCTACCTCCTTGAACCAACCCGCTCTATAGCGGGTTTTTAGTAGGAGTAGCGAATGCATTTAGCGCAGCAGTTGGAACAGGTATTAAGTTCACACCCATTTTCTCAGCTAGGGGTAGTGGAAGGAGAAGGGACGAAGTTAATCCGGGTATGGCGTCCAGGTGCCAATGCTATTACTGCGTCATGGGAAGATCCCGCGCTAAAAAGTATCGCGATGACTGCACTCACGCAAAGTGGCTTGTTTGAGGCTGAAGTGTCAGCGCAACAGGCAGAAGCTGTATACAGGCTAGATGTTGAAACAGACAATGGTACAGCGTGTTATATCGACCCGTATCAGTTTGACGAGCAGGCTTTCCACGCGGTTCATTATATTGATGCAAAACCAGAAAATCTGTATCAACAAGCGGGCGCTCAACTCGTTAATTTTTCAGCTAGAGGGGCGAAGAGTGTAACAGGGGTTCGATTTTGTGTTTTTGCTCCGAATGCAAAATCAGTCTCGTTAATTGGCGACTTTAATCAATGGGATGGACGCTGTCATCCCATGCAAAAAACATCAATGGGATATTGGGTTCTGTTTGTACCGGAATTAAAAAAAGGCGAGCGGTACAAATATCAATTAAAAGATGCGAGTGGCCATGAATTACCCCATAAAGCAGACCCTTTGGGGTTTAGTGCTGAGCAATACCCCTCTCATGCGTCAATAATTTACAATCACGACACGTATCAATGGAATGACGAACTGTGGCTTCAGCAACGTAAAAAAGACAAATATGTCAATCCAATGAGCATTTATGAAGTCCATTTAGGCTCATGGAAGCGACCTGGTCTTGATGTTGATGCACGTTACCTGTCCTACAGAATGTTAGCTGACGACCTTATCTCATACGTGAGCGAAATGGGTTATACCCATGTAGAACTGCTGCCCATATCAGAGTTTCCGTTTGATGGATCATGGGGTTATCAACCCGTGGGAATGTTCGCACCCACAAGCCGGTTTGGTGATCCTGATGACTTTAAGTATTTCGTTGACCGGTGCCACCAAGCTGGAATAGGCGTTATCATCGATTGGGTGCCAGCGCACTTCCCAGAGGATGGACATGGGCTTGCCCGGTTCGACGGTTCGTGCGTTTATGAGTATGAGGATCCTAGAAAAGGCTGGCATCCGGATTGGAATTCTTGCATTTATGACTTTGGCAAAGATACCGTGCGCCAGTTTCTAGTAGCAAATGCACTATATTGGTTAGATAAGTTTCATATTGATGGGCTTCGGGTTGATGCAGTTGCGTCTATGCTTTATCTCGATTATTCACGCAATGACGGTGAATGGATCCCCAATGTCGACGGTGGTAATGAAAATTACGAAGCAATAAGTTTGCTAAAATGGATGAACGAAGAAGTGTATGGCCGCTTTCCTGACACCATGACCATTGCTGAAGAGTCGACATCATTTCCCAAGGTGTCTCGCCCTGTATTTGAGGGAGGCTTGGGATTTGGTTTTAAGTGGAACATGGGCTGGATGCATGATTCATTGCATTACATTGCGAAAGATCCTGCTTATCGGCATTACCATCATAATGATATTACCTTTAGCATGGTGTACGCCTTTGATGAAAATTTTGTGTTGCCAATATCTCACGATGAAGTAGTTCACGGAAAAGGCAGTTTAATTCGGAAAATGCCGGGTGACGAATGGCAACAAACAGCAAATCTGCGTGCCTACGCAGGCTTTATGTATGGCCATCCAGGTAAAAAGTTGAATTTCATGGGAAATGAAATAGGTCAGTCGAGTGAATGGAATCACGATAGTAGTATTGATTGGCATTTACTCAACTACGAGCGCCACAGTGGTATTCAGTTGTTATACAAAGCGCTAAATGAACTTTATACGTCAACGCCAGCGTTATTCGAACAAGACCACGTGTCAGACGGATTTGCTTGGCTTGATCACAACAATGCTGAACAAAGTGTTGTTTCATTTGTTCGCCTGTCTAAAAATAAAAAGCAAAAAGTGTATGTGATAAGTAATTTTACGCCTATTCCCCGCGAACATTACAGGATCGGCGTGGATGATGCATATCAGCTTTCACTCGCACTCAATACTGATGACTCAAAATTCTGGGGAAGTGGTTATCAAGTGAAGCAGTGTGTAGAGACCGAGCTGTTACCGTGGAACGAGAGGCCAAATTCAGCATTAATTCATTTGCCTCCGCTTGCTACCTTATTTTACATCGCCAACGTAGAGTAGGCATGAACCGATTTGTTGAACGAGGCCATTTTGGACGAAAAACGAGTGACGTCTGATAATTCGAGATTCATTTCCACTGGAAGCCCATTTCCTTTAGGGAGTGCCGCTAGCGTTGGTGGCTGTAATTTTGCTGTTTATGCGCCTGACGCTACGGCTGTCATATTGTGTTTTTTTAACCAAGACACGGAAGAAGCAACCGACGAATACCCTTTGCCAGAGAAAACTGGTGACGTGTGGCACGGCTTCTTCGCAAACATAAAAGCGGGGCAGTACTACGGATATCGTGTACAACGAGGAAAGAACGAGCTTCATAGCGTGCCAACGGATAAATTGCTCATCGATCCTTACGCTAAAAAAATTAGTCGCGCAATAAAGTGGGACCCCAGACAGTACAAGCATGATTCCCAGTTTATGATCCCAAAATGTATTGTCGTTGATGAGTCGCAATACGCTGAAAACAAAACGAAAGCGCCAACAATACCTAAACATAAGAGAATTATTTATGAGGCGCATGTAAAGGGACTGACTCAGTTACACCCAGACGTACCAGCACCGCACAGAGGCAAGTTCATAGGTGCATCACACCCAAGTGTCATTGAGCACCTAAAGTCACTTGGCGTTACTACGGTTCAGTTTATGCCGCTATGCTCCTTTATGCCTGAACCTTTTATTACAGATAAAGGCCTTACCAATTACTGGGGATATAATCCGGTTAATTTTTTTGCGCCAGAGCCAAGGTATGGCGTTGAAGACGCACTGCAAGAACTTCAAAATATGGTAAATACCTATCACGAGGCTGGTTTGGAAGTTATTGTTGATGTCGTTTTTAATCATACAGCGGAAGCAGGGGATGGCGGCCCTGTAGTATCTTTTAAGGGCTTTTGCCCCTATCAAGCTTATTTACTTGAGCAAACCAAAAGCGGTGAACTCCTTTATGCGAATTACTCGGGGTGCGGTAACACAATCAACACTTCGCATCCATTTATGATGGCGCTAATTTTAGACGCGATGCGCCATTGGGTGGAGATTATTGGGGTTGACGGTTTTCGCTTTGATTTGGCGGTATGTTTAGGCAGAGAACCTCACGCATATAACAATAGATCGGGTCTATTACGTGCGATAAATAGTGACCCGGTATTGCGTGGAAAAGTGTTAGTTGCCGAACCATGGGATATAGGACCCGACGGCTATCAAGTAGGCAATTTTCCTGTCCCGTGGTTAGAAGTAAACGACAAATACCGCGATACGGTTAGAGCATTTTGGCGTGGTGATGACGGCGTGACAGCAGACTTCGCTACGCGGCTAATGGGGTCTAGAGACATATTTCACAAAGGAAAGCGTCATATAAGCACGTCCGTGAATAACATAACTTATCATGATGGCTTTACTTTGCACGACCTGGTGACGTATGCCGAACGTCATAACATGGATAATTTAGAAAACAATAATGATGGTCACGGTCACAACCTTTCAGCCAACTACGGCGTTGAGGGTGAGACAAACAACCCAGCAATTTTATCGATGCGAGAACGTCAAAAGCGAAACCTGTTTGCTACGCTGATTTTTTCGCAAGGTACACCACATGTTCTCGGCGGTGACGAGCTTAGTCGTTCGCAAAATGGGAATAACAATGCCTATTGCCAAGACAACCCGATTAGCTGGATAAACTGGGAACTCAATAAACGTAAACACGACTTCTTAAAGTACTGCCAGTACGTTATCCGTTTGAGGCAGTCATCATTGTTACTCAGCGAATTAAAGCTCCACGACGACGGGTTTACTCTATCTCGCAATGTAAAAGAAATTAACTGGTATAAGCCTGATGGTTCAGATAAAGCATCTGAAGATTGGAATGCACAGCACAATAAAGCGTTTGGTGTTGAGATCAAAGGGTGTCGCGTTGCGGATCAGACTCCAGAACATTGGTTTTTGTGTGTGAATGCGAGTGACAGTGATGTTCGCTTTCATCTTCCCTCTTCGCAAACAAAAGGGGGGTGGACAATGCATCTAGATACACGATATTCGTCTTTAGAAGAGCAGCCTTCAATATGTATCCAAAAAGTATTTTTACAAGCTAGCAAATCGCTTACCTTGTTTAGCTTTGCTGAATACATCAATTGAGTGTTGCGTTTACCGGCGGTTAAATTTTAACCAGGCTGTAAATGTCGTCGCTAAAGAAGAGTGATAATCATGGCTATCTTGGGCGTAAACATTCACCAGTGATGGCAATTACAGCATACCTTGCTTAATTAAGTGGTATGACTGTTCTTTATTCTATCAGGTGGTATCATGCCCAGCCATCTGAAATGTGAGGGTGTTCCTATGCAAAACAAAGGTGGTAATTCGCACGATAATACGCAGTGTGACATTGGTTTTATTGGTTTAGGGGTAATGGGTAGCAACCTTACCATGAACCTTGTCGACCATGGCTATCGCGTAGCTTGCTTCGACTTAGACCAAAATAAAGTAGACGCTATTCTAGCTAAAGATGCCAGTGAGCGCGCAGAGGGCAGAGCGCCCCGAGTCGAAGGCTGTAGTTCTTACACGGAGTTGTTAAGCAAACTTAAAGCCCCTCATCTTATTATTATTTCTGTCCCTGCCGGTGACCCGGTTGACCACGTTTGTAACCATTTAATCGATGCTGGCATTCATGCTGATGATATTGTGGTTGATACGGGTAATAGCCTATGGACAGACTCAGTTGCGCGAGAAGAGCAGTATAAAGGGAAATTTATCTTTTTCTCTACCGCTGTCTCTGGCGGTGAGGTAGGTGCACGGTTCGGACCATCGCTAATGCCGTCAGGCAATCCTTATGCATGGACACGTATTGAGCCGGTGCTAAAATCTATTGCAGCGAAAGTCGACCCTGAAACAGGCAAGCCGTTAGAAAGCCACACACCGGGAGAGCCTGTAACAGACGGAGAGTCTTGCGCAACCTATATTGGACCGGTTGGCGCGGGACACTACGTGAAAATGGTGCACAACGGAATTGAATACGCCGATATGCAGCTCATATGCGAGACCTACCACGTAATGCGTCAGGCGCTGCATATGGCACCCGCAGAAATTGCTGAGGTGTTTCGCCGATGGAATGAAGGTAAGCTGAACAGTTACCTAATGGAAATTAGCGCTGAGGTACTTGACCAAATGGATCCGGAAACCCAACAGCCACTCGTCGACGTGATACTCGATAGGGCAGGCCAAAAGGGGACGGGTTTATGGACCGCAGTGAGTGCTTTGCAGGTAGGCAGCCCTGCTCAGACTATCACTTCAGCGGTTTTTGCCCGCAGTATTTCAAGTTTGAAAGATGAGCGTTTAGCTGCAAGCAAAGTGCTTTCGGGCCCTGATGCAACAACGTTTAGCGATGATGAAAAAGTATCTATAATCAATAAACTAGAGCAAGCTCTTTACTGTTCAAAAATATGTGCCTATGCGCAGGGCTTTCAACTGATGGCAATGGCCGGCAAAGAGCACGGTTGGACACTTGATTTTGGCGAGATAGCGAAAATTTGGCGAGCAGGTTGTATTATCCGCGCAGTCTTTTTGCAATCTATATCGAAGGCGTACGAGAAAAATGAAGAGCTCGACAATTTGCTTCTAGACCCTTACTTTGCCGAGCAAATTACACAGTTTCAGGCGGATTGGCGCGAATCAATCGCCAAGGCGACGCTTGCAGGTGTGCCGTGTCCTGCAATGATGTCTGCATTAAGTTACTACGACTCTTATCGTACAGCGGTATTGCCTGCTAACTTATTGCAAGGGCAGCGAGATTATTTTGGTGCTCACACTTTTCAGCGTGTAGATAAGCCGGCAGGTAAAAAGTATCACATTGAATGGAGTGATCCAGCAAGGCCTCAAACTGCTATCAAAAAATAATATTTGGCAGCGGACGAAACGCGAACCGCTGTGCCAAAGTACGTTGAAAAGGTGTATTTGAAAACAAATACACCTTTTTTGGTTATGTGAGGTAATTTATGTCAAAAGTTGATGGGCTTACAATGAGTGATACAGATAAAAACTGGCGAGCAACACTTTCTGATGACGAGTATCGGGTTTGTAGAGAAGCAGGCACAGAACGCCCTTTTACTGGCGTGCTGCTTGATGAGCAACGAGACGGTATTTATGTGTGTAAATGTTGTGAAGCGCCTTTGTTTCCATCAGAGACAAAGTTTGACGCTGGCTGTGGTTGGCCTTCATTTTACAAGCAGCTTGACGAGGGAAATGTAGACTACAGAGAAGATCTCTCACACGGTATGCGACGTGTAGAAATTTTCTGTAAGCAGTGTCATTCACACCTAGGACACGTTTTTCCCGATGGTCCAGCGCCAACGGGCCAGCGTTATTGCGTAAATTCATTATCGATGACGTTTAAAGGTGAGGATGACTCAGTGATTAAAGGTTAATGGCTTGCCAATAGTAGATCCTCAGAGAACCGAGCTCATTCAAAGGTAAACATCTGATTAAAAAATAACCTTTAAGGGCTGTAAAACTCAGCCTGAAGCGAAAAGCCGTCTAAATATGACGGCTTTTTTGCTTTTATTCATAAAAGAAAAGTGTAATTTCATTTCAAAATAAAACATGGAGAGCGCAAGCTACTTCCCAAGGTTATACCGATGTTTGACGGACAATAAGGGCGTAGCGGTGACGCCAGTATCGTCACGATACGCTAAATTGAAAAATAATGTCCCTAATATACTTTTATTAATGCGTAGAACATGATTAATTCATTTGCATTGTGACCGTTTCTTAAAACAGGCCACGACATTGCTACTCACATTTGTTGGAAAATTACCAAATAAATTGAAGCTTAACCGCAAACTCAGCAGGGTTTTGAAACTTATCAACAATTTGGTCATCTTCTGTTGTTTATCTAGAATAATGCTCGTCATCGCCGGACGGATACTCACCGTATGTGCCCTACAACAATAATACAGCTGGCGTGGACTAGCGGTGCAGTAGCACCACAAAGTTAACTAATATCGATGAAGGCAGAAGCATGAATCAACAGTTTGAGCAGGAATTACAAAGTAGCTGGCAGGAGCGTCAGGAATACGCGGAAATGATGTTGCCCCTTATTGGTAAACTGTACCGCAATAAAGCGGTTGAAATTTCGGTTTACGGACGCTCGTTACTGAACGCTAGTGCGATTGATATTATCAAAGCACATCGCAAAGTGCGTCTGCATGAAGGTATTAAGTTACGCCTACGCGAAAGCTTTCCAATTCTAGAAGCGTTAAGCAACATGAAGCTTGCGCCTGCACAAATTGATATTGGCAAACTCGCATTCGACTTTCACTACGGTTCAGCGGTCGACAACAACGACCTTACGGCCTACCTCAACGAAAAACTAAACGACGTTGCCGACAAAGAGGACGATCAGAAACCTCAGGACGTTGTACTTTATGGTTTTGGCCGTATAGGTCGTTTACTCGCTCGTTTGCTTATTGAGCGTCAAGGGAAAAACAACAAGCTTCGCTTGCGTGCCATCGTAGTTCGAGGTGGACGCGACGGCGACTTAGAAAAGCGTGCTAGCTTATTGCGTCGCGACTCAGTGCATGGACCATTCAATGGCAGCATTACCGTGGATCACGAACGCAATGCGCTAAAAGCAAATGGCTCATACATTCAGGTTATCTATGCTAACAGCCCGGATGAGGTTGATTACACTCAATATGGTATCGATAACGCCATTATCGTAGACAACACGGGTATTTGGCGTGACCGCGATGGCCTTGGTCTTCACCTTAAAGCCAAAGGTGCGGCGAAAGCTATCCTTACTGCACCAGGTAAAGGCGACATTAAAAACATCGTGCACGGTGTGAATGATGAAGAAGTCACACCAGAAGATACAATTGTATCTGCTGCAAGCTGTACGACTAACGCGATAACGCCAGTGCTCAAGGCGCTAGACGAAGAGTACGGCATTGAAAACGGTCACGTTGAAACCGTTCACTCTTATACCAACGACCAAAACCTTATTGATAACTACCACAAAGGCGACCGCCGTGGACGTAGCGCACCGCTTAACATGGTTATCACCGAAACGGGCGCAGCGAAAGCGGTAGCCAAAGCGTATCCTAAATTGGCGGGTAAACTGACCGGTAATGCTATTCGCGTACCTACGCCAAACGTATCGCTAGCGATTTTAAACCTAAACCTTAAAACGCCGGTAGACCGCATTGCGGTTAACGAGTTCTTACGCGACACTGCGTTATTCTCTAAACTTCAGCATCAGATAGACTACACGGCAAGTAAAGAGATTGTATCTACAGACTTAGTCGGTTCTCGCGCTGCTTCTGTGGTTGATTCTCAGGCAACCATTGCTGCAGACAGCCGACTTACGTTATACGTGTGGTATGACAATGAGTTTGGCTACAGCTGTCAGGTGTTGCGCGTGGTTCGTGATATGGCCGGGTTAAGTTTCCCAACCTTACCACTATAACGCAGCGCAGTGTTGGTAACGCCTCTCTGACAGCGCAATTTCTGCTGTATAAAAAACCGACCCAAGTGGTCGGTTTTTTAGTGGTGTAAACTTTTAGTATACTTCAAATAGAATAAAACCGCTGAGTGCGTGGAATTTGTGTTTACGTCTATGCTAAATTAGCGCGCAAATAATGAGGAAAACGACAGTTTATGCATATTTCCAGTCAATTCGACAGCGGTAACATTGAAGTAGTTAGCGCACAATCACCTGACGATATTCGTCTAGCCATCCCTAATGACAACCAATCTGAATTTGCACAGTGGTTCCATTTCCGTTTAGTGGGTGAAACGTTTGTTACGCACACAATGACTATTGGTAACCTGGCAAAATCAGCGTATCCAGAAGGTTGGAAGGGATATAATGTTTTAGCGTCTTACGACCGTCAAACATGGTTTAGAATTCCAAGCGAATTTGATGGTGATAACCTTACGTTCTCACTGACACTAGAGCAGCCCAGCGTTTACTTCGCGTATTTCATTCCTTACAGCTATGAACGGCATCTCGATCTTGTTCACGACGCACAAATGTCATTGCTTTGTGAGCATAAATTTTTGGGCCTTACGCTAGATGGCCGTGATATGTCTATGCTGGTTATCGGTGAAGAAACACCAGAAAAGAAAAAGGTGTGGATTACGGCACGTCAACACCCTGGCGAAACCATGGCCGAGTGGTGTGCAGAGGGAATAATTTACCGTTTGCTTGATGAGCAAGATGGTTTGGCGCGACAGTTGCTTGATAACGCTGTGTTCTACATTGTGCCAAACATGAACCCTGACGGCAGTGCTCGCGGTCACCTGCGCACTAACGCTGTAGGAACTAATCTTAATCGCGAGTGGGCAACTCCATCGAAAGAAAAAAGCCCGGAAGTACTTTACGTACTTAACGCAATGAGCGAAATTGGTGTAGATATGTACCTTGATTTGCACGGTGATGAGGCATTGCCGTACAACTTTGTAGCAGGAAGTGAAGGTAATCCTAGCTACAATGACACCATCAAAATGCTAGAAAACACGTTTAAAGATGCGTTATTAAATGCAACGCCTGAGTTCCAAGACGAGTTTGGTTATGATAAAGACGAGCCGGGCAAGGCTAACCTAACCGTAGCGTCAAATGCAGTGGGTGAGAAGTTCAAATGTATGGCATATACGGTTGAAATGCCATTTAAAGACAACGCAGATGTACCAGACGATATATACGGTTGGTCGGTACAGCGCAGCCGTCAATTAGGTGAAGATTTACTCATTGGTGTAAATGCCGTTGTTAAAAAGCTGACAACGTTAGCGTAATAAAAGTATAAACAGAGAGCGTAAGCTTTCGCGTAAGAGGCCTCGACAACATGAGGCCTTTTAGTTATTTAAAATAAAACAACAATTAAACATAATAAAAAAGGGGAATAACGTTGGAAGGTTTATATGGTTTTCTAACTATGCTCGATGGATTTTTAGGAGGCGCGTTCTGGTTTCCTTACGTTCTATTAGGCGTAGGTCTTTTCTTTACGGTTTATCTTAAATTTCCACAAATTCGTTTCTTTAAGCACGCTTGGCAGGTTGTTACCGGTAAGTTTGATAAAGAAAGCGATCCAGGCGACACCACCCATTTTCGTGCACTCACAACTGCGTTGTCTGGTACCGTAGGTACGGGTAACATTTCAGGTGTAGCGTTTGCAATCTTTCTGGGTGGTCCAGCAGCACTATTTTGGATGTGGGTAACGGCCTTTTTGGGTATGACAACCAAATTTGTAGAAGTTACCCTTTCACATAAATATCGCGTGAAGACAGAAGACGGCACTATGGCTGGCGGACCCATGTACTACATGGACCGTCGTCTTAACATGAAGTGGTTAGCCGTCGCGTTTGCTATTGCAACTGTAGTAAGTTCATTCGGTACAGGCAACCTTCCGCAGAGTAACGGTATCGCGCAAAGTATAGAGGCCACTTTTGGCTTCGAGCCTTGGATGGTAGGCAGTGTGCTGGGTATTCTTCTTGCTTTAGTTATTCTTGGTGGTATTCAACGTATTGCAGCGTTTACAGCGCGGGTTGTACCAGTTATGGCGGTTATCTACCTTATAGGTGCACTTGCCGTTATTTTTGCAAACTTAGAAAACATTGGGCCTTCATTCGCTGCAGTTATTGGTGATGCGTTCACAGGCTCGGCTGCCGCAGGTGGTTTTTTGGGAGCGTCGCTAGCTTATGCGTTTAACCGTGGTGTTAACCGAGGTCTGTTTTCTAACGAGGCTGGTCAAGGTTCGGCACCTATCGCTCATGCTGCAGCAAAAACAAAAGAGCCTGCGTCAGAAGGCATGGTCTCACTGCTTGAGCCCTTTATTGACACTATTCTAATCTGTACTGTTACAGGTTTAGTTATTTTGTCATCTGGCGTGTGGAAAGAAAAACACGAAAATGTATTCGACCGTTCAGACATGTACTTTGTTGCAGGGCAATATGACGATTCGAACCAAGACGATGTAAATCAGCTTTATGGTTATTTGAACGAGATTGAAGGTAACAGTGTAGAGCCTTATACTGGCTCGATTACGGTTGTTAACGGCACAGCGGTTAGTGATGGCTTTACGCTACTTAATTCTCGTTCTGTAGCAGAAGACGTGAAGTATGCAGTAGGCAGTGAAGATTTGTTCACCGGCACGCTAAAAGTTGTAGATGGTAAACCAGTCAAAGAGAACCTTGAAGTGAGCGGCAAGTCGCTGGTTCACTCAGCTGCGCTTACCACCATTGCCTTTACTCGTGGTTTCTTTGGCGACTTCGGCCAGTATATCGTATCGATTGGCCTTATGCTGTTTGCTTTTTCAACAGCCATTGCATGGTCTTATTACGGCGACCGCGCGATGACATATTTGTTTGGTCCTCGTTCAGTAATGCCATACCGTGTTATTTACGTTGCCGGTTTTGTTTGGGCTGCGTTTTCTGACACTACGCTCGTTTGGGCACTTTCAGCTGTAGCTATTGTAGTAATGACGTTGCCAAATCTGTTCGGCATTATGTTACTTTGCAAAGAGATGAAAGAGACCGTTAACGACTATTGGACGCGACATAAAAAATAAGGTGGGCCATAGATAAACAGGCTCTATAAAAATGCGTAGCGGTGCACTTTGAACAAAAGTTAACACCCTGCGCATTTTTTGCTTTATAGCGACAGGGATAATCCACAGAATCGACTTCATTGTTGAGATGAACTTAAGTATGATACCCGTCCGCGTAAAAATGCTCACTCGCTCAATAGCGCATTTTCATCTCGCATCCAAGAAATATAGGAGCAACATATGGCATTAGTTGACTGTCCTTCATGTAACAAGAAAACGTCTGACAAGGCGAAGACATGTCCTCACTGCGATTTTAAAATCGGTGACGCAACCTCAGAAGATATAGAGCGTAAACAAAGCTTACAAAGATTTAAAAAGTTAGCGAGTATCCAGAACCAATCTCTTCTTGCTATGCTTATATTCGTTGCCAGTTTTGGCTTTATGTATTGGGGCGGAACACGCCCAGGTGATTTGCAACACAATCTAGCTATTTTGGGCGCTGTGGTTGGCTTTGTATGGTACTTAGTAAACCGTGCGCGAATTGTTTACATTAAGCGTTTTTCCTAAATGAATATAGAAGCATTATTAACTAGTATGACGCCGGAGATTTACGAGCGTCTGCGTCAGGCCGTTGAAACGGGTAAGTGGCCTGACGGCACTCCGTTAAATGAAGAGCAGAAAGCAAGCAGTATGCAGGCCGTTATGCTTTATCAAGCAAAAATTGAAAAGTCTTCTGAGCATATGACGGTAGGCGAAAGCGGCGAAATCGTACATAAAAGTAAAGCCGACTTTAAACGCTCTCTTAACAGTGAGCTAGACAGTGAAAATACAATAGCGCGGTTTAAACAGGATGATATTTAGTCGTATATTTACGCCTTCACACCAGAGTTCCAAGCCTGAAAAGCGGATGCAGGCAATACAAACACTTTCGCCAGACAAAGCCCAAGAAAAAACTATCCTTCACGAACTGGCATTCAATGATGACAACGCAGACGTTAGTATTGCTGCGCTAGATAAATTGAATAGTTTCGTTTTATGGCTAAAAATGTCACAGCTTGCTAAAAACGCAAGGTTAAAAAAAGTGGCTGAAGGTCGGGTTTATGATGCTCTTATTGGAAAAGGGGCGTTACAGCTCTCGTCGCAAGAAAAAGTCTCTTTTTTAACTGAAACGGCTTCGCTCGAAATCTTGGGTGAATGGGGGCCAAAGATCCTTGAACATGACTCGCTTCTTTCAAGCGATGAATCGTTGTTAAGCGCTCTAATAGCAAAGATAAATAAGCCGAGCTTTACCCAGTGGGTAATCTTGAATGTAGGTAATAACGACTTCAATCTTAAGTTGGTGAATGAAGAAACAAATGCCGCGTTCCTTACAAAACTCGCTAAAAAAGTGACCGAGCATAGTTTAGCTGAAAGCATTGCAAGTAGAATAGAAGCCATTAAACAGCTTCAGCAACAGCCAATAGAGCTAAAAAAGCAATTTACGCTATGTTTATCGAAATATCAGGCGTTGTTGGAGAAGTCTGACATTGGTTTATTAGAAGAAAAACAGCAAGCATACGAGAAAGAGTTAACCCTTCTTCATGAGCGTAGCGCAATCCTATCTGCTGCTGAACGCGTGGAGTTTGACCAGAAGCATCAACGCATTGCTGAACAGGTGTCGCGATATGTAGAGCGATTGCGTCCCCAGTGGCAAGCAGAGCAAAAAGCTGCTGAACTTAACACTACTAAAGCCCTCTGTGAACAACAACTAGTTAATGCTACAGAACAAGTAAATTGGCTGTTCAATGAAAGGTTGTGTGAGGCAACGCTTAACGATGTCGCTATGGCCAATGAAACGGTAAGAGAGCTTGAAGCAACGTGTGAGCGTCTATTGAGTTTGACTGACGACAAACTTGCTAAACAAGCAATAGACGGTGTTTCAACAGCAATTAATGCGTTAAATAAAAAGCTAGATGATTTTTCAGCGCAGCAGCAGTTTGGTCAAAAGTTGTCGTTTGGGGTAGAGGCGCTGGAGAAGGCTTCTCAAGCTATAGTAGAAGCTAGTGAACAAGACGATGGTGAACCGGACGCAAACTTGTGGGACGCCTTTGAAAGCGCAAAAGCGCAATACAACCGTGTTTGCGCAGAGCTACTCGTTGTGCCAAAAGACTTGAAAAGACGTTTTAAAAGTGCAGTTGACCGTGTAAGCGAAGTGGTACGCGCAAGAAAAGCGAAAAGCCAGGCGTTGGTAAAGCAGTTTCGAAAGAACATCAATGTTGTAGATAGACTTATTGAACAAGGAAAGTTTCGTATAGCACTGTCGAAGTTTGCAAAACTAAGCGAGAGCTATGAACAGTTAAGCGACGTTGAAAAGCAGGCAATGGCCAAGCGTTATGAGCAAACAAAAGAATCGGTGGAGCGCCTAGAAGGGTGGCAGACTTATTTGGCTGCGCCGAGAAAACCCGCCTTGATTGAAGAGGCTAATGCGCTTTCACAAGAAAACGCGGCGAATATTAAACAGCGTAGCGACGCGATAAAAGTATTGCGTAAGCAGTGGCAGTCATTAACTTCAGTATCATTAAATGACGAAAATGATATTGCATTGCAAAGGCAATTTGATGATGCGCTTGAACGGGCCTTTGAGCCTTGCCGAGAGCACTACGCCATGCTTGATGCACAACGTAAAGAAGCAATCGATAGCCGAAAAAGTGTGATTGAGTCTGTTCGAAGACTCGATACTGAACAGCCATTGATTGAGTTAGCGAAGGCGTTCGATCGGGCAACAAAAAAGTGGCATAGCGCGGGGCACGTCGACAAAGAACACTATGCGTCACTAAAGCAAGATTGGAAGTCCGTTTCTTTACCCATCCAAAAGAAAATTAACCATTGGCAAATGGAAAATCAACGCATAAAACGTGAACTGATCGACCAAGCCAATGCCTTAAAATCAAACGATGATATTGTTTCTGCTGCAGCACAGGCGCAAGAGCTTCAGACTAAGTGGAAAGAAGTGGGACATGCAGGAAAGCGCGAGGAGAGCCAGCTTTGGAATGCGTTCAAGCGTGCCAACGATGATGTGTTCTCGCGATTAAAATTAGAGCGCAACGAACGCAACAAAGCTACAAATGATTTAGTGGAACGCTTAATTGATACTGTTAAAGCAATAAGTCCAGATGAAGAACATGACAACTACGAAGCAAAGATTGATGATGTTAAATCACAGCTTGAAGCGCTGCCAAAACCTCTACATAAAAAAGTAGAAAGAGAAATAGCGCGGCTTGAAAGTCGTCGTTACGAGCTTAAAAGTAATACAGAAAAGCGCAGTTTACGCGAAAGAGTGAATGCACTATCGCAAATAATTCTAAGCCGTGATGACAGTATTGTAGATGAAAGTCAGGGGTTAAAGGATGTGCTTGGACGACGCTGGGCAAATGCCGTTGCGCAAGCGACAGCGTCCAGTCAGCATGGGTACGACAGACATTGGTTGACAGTCGCGCTAGAAGCGTCTGTCGATTTACCTAGTCCTTCTTCAGACACATCACTTCGTTCAAGTGTTCAACTGCAAATGATGACCGCCAAGTTAGAAAAAGGCGAGGCATTAGCGCCTGATGAACTTCTCTTTCAATGGTTAACTGTTGACACCCTAGACACCATTGAAGATAGCTTTGCGCGCCGCGTGGTCGCAGTCATCGAAAAGTATCCAGAGGTGGTAGCGTAAATGGAGAACAGTGTTGAGTTTAAATTTGACACAGAAATGTTGGCGTATCGGTTTTTAAATACAGTAAAACACATCGATGCTGATGGGTTAAAAGTAAAATTTGGACGCACAGATCATCATGTCGCCATTAGATATCGATACGTGGTTAGTGAGTTTGACAGTACACTGTCTACACTCGACGATTTGGCAAGAGAATTGGGTGGGGAAGAGGTCTGAAAACAGTCCGAACAGGTATTCCAACTCGCTCTTTTGAGTGGGCAATAATCTACGCGGGCCAATAGAGCGCTGGTGCGCGAATACAAATAAAAAAGGTCATACACGTCAGTGTATGACCTTTTTGTATCTAGCATTGCTTAACAATCTTTATCTTCTGCATCAACGCCTTCTTTTACATCTTCACAAGCGTCTTCTACAGCGTTACCCGCATCGGTAACAATTTCGTCTAATTCTTCACCAGCATCTTCCGCCTCGCCGTCTCCGCAAGCCGCAAGTGAAAGTGCAAATGCAGATGCCACTAATACTTTAGAAAGATTTTTAAATGAAAACATATCCTTACTCCTTTTTCCTACTTAAAACTGTATATGTCCTAGGCTCTTGGTGCTCTACCACGTAACGCGTTTGCGATAAGTGAGATTACTAGCAACGCGATAAACACAAAGAAAAGAAACTGTGCGATACCTGTTGCTGCACCTGCGATGCCGCCGAAGCCAAAAACTGCTGCAATAATGGCGATGATAAAAAATGTAATTGCCCAACCTAACATAACTTAATCCTCGTATTGCTTCCGTTACTGTCGAAGTAGAATATGCTAACTCTGTGCCTGTTTTTCAAGTGATTGAAATATATGGTTATTTATATGAGTTTACGGTTTTTATTAGGCTGTGTCTGCAGAAAGTGAACGTCACGATTACACGTACGAATGCATTTTTTACATGACTGAGTAAGGCCCTTCTTGCCACATACTTTTGCTGAGAGTGTGCTTAAGGGCCTTGTGGGGAATTTTAGTTCTTACCAGCTGCCGAAGAACGTGAGAGCGAGGTTGTGGTTTGTTATGGCGTCGGGGTTGTTTCCTGGCAATGCAATGTGGTTATTTAAGTATCCCATCTCGACACGCCAATTTTTGGAGAGGCGATAGGCCGGCCCCACGTAAAGTCTGTTTTGATCAAACCCGCTATTTTGGCCCCAGTCTGTGTCATTCAAACCAAAAAATACCTCGTCCCAAATGACCATTGACCATTGCTCGTTTAACGGTTTTGACCATCGTATAAATTGTCTAAATCTATAGCCGGTATCATCGCCCTCATCGTTTCTGAATCGCTGCTCCAAACGGCTCCTTCCAGAAACGGTTCCGCCCATAAACTGGTTTAACGAATAAGTAGCTTGCTGCCATACCCTGTCTTCTTCAATGGAACCGTTGTCTGAGTTTATTGTTACTCTTGCAACACCAAACCACAATGTCGTGTCTCTTGATAATTTGTAGCCGACCCCTGGACGAATAATAGAGACGCCTAGACGGGATGCGTCATCTTTAAAGCGTAAATGACCGTCAAACCAAAATTGCCATTTGCCATCATCATCGGCATCTCCAGCAAGTGCAAGGGCATTCCACGATTGAAAATCTGAATCGGCATGTGATTTAACAATGCCAGTTGTCATTGTCACCACAAGTAGTAAGACGCAATGCGTCAAAATTCGTTTTGCGCACATAATGTTTTCTCATTGAAAATAAAAAAGAGGCAAGGCGAAAAGGAAAAGAACGCCTTGCCTGTAAAAGGAGAGGTTGTCGCCCCTCACATTTCTTTAAAAAGAGGGGCAATAGTCTATTTAGTTGCCGTTCGGGTTGTAAGGAAGTGATGATTGATGAGCCACAATGCGTAAGTCGCCGTCGCTATCTTTCACATAGGCAAACGTGTATTCGACCTTCGTTTCACTGCCTTTTGTGTCGGTGAAAAAGTAATTACCCATCGCGACCGCCATGCGACAGCTATTGTTTATAATACCAACGTTGTCGAATTTGACGTTGGTGTAAGGTTTAATAGCAAAGCCTTTATCTTCCGCGTAGGCATCGTTTCCACCCACAAAGTACGAGAGCGCCGCGTCAAAGCTCGATCTAAATTGGTCGTTAGCCGCTAGGGTAGGTTTGAAAAGTACACTGCTTAAGTCGTATCCGTACATGTCCTGTATGAAGTCAGCCGCTTCGTTTGAGTAATTCCCTTTTTCACTGTACACCTGACCAATGCGAACAATTCCGTCGCCCCACATTTTTTGTGCTGTGACAACTTCTCGTTCGGTAATGCACTCGTCTGAATAGAGCAGAGCATTGTCTAAGGCGTCTGCCTTGAGCACTGGAGCTCCTGCCAATGTTGCGCTGTTTACTTGTGGTTTAGCTACAGCACTGCATCCCGACACCATCAATATTGCAGTGATTGCTACGGTTAGTTTGTTAGCTGTTCTGTTAAGCGTTGTCATAGTATGACTCCTTAAAAAGCATGATTGCCTAAGTTGAAAATGTCGAAAAACCAATGTTTTTCAATTCATGCTTTAAAGGATATACATCAATGATGAAATGCACTTTTGTGCCACATTAAAAACAGATTAACAGGACATTAATATTACTACTTTTCCTTCGGAGGAGACGCTAAAACTTCATTTACACTAAATACCGACTTAGTAAATGCGTTTTCACTGTTAGCCATATCCACAATAATAGAAAAATAAATATCATTTATCTGTTTTGTTATTACGTCATTGGTGGTACTGGCTGCCATGGGTTGCGCTACCTCTTCACACCCCGACATGGTGCACTGCTGATTACTCGGAAGGGAAACCGTTGGCTTATCTCGGTTAACAATTTCTCTAGCAATGACGGGCTTTCTAACTACGTTTGTTCTTACAATTGAAAGATGAGAGAAGCCTTCGCTTTGCGCAATTTCTGCTGCGCGATATAGCGTAAATTGCTGTACTTTATCGGCTGGTGTTTTGTCGGTTGCTTTAAACTGAATTCGGTATTGGTTCTTGCTAATTTTTTCGCTTGAGTACCCATAACCTTGCTTAGTGCTGGCAGACTTATAGGGGGTGGGCGATGCGGTAGGAGCCGACACGCATCCGGTAAGAACTAGCGTGGTCGCCAAAGTGATAGACAGTGCCAGTCGCTTGCCATTTATTTTTGTTGGTGAAGACTTCATAAAGCATCCTTTTACATCAGTAGGTACAAATTTTTATTGAAAAAGTGAGAACAATGCGGTTCTGCCTAAAGACAGAAGTGCCTGGTTACGTTTAGCACGAGGCTTTGCGTCTACAGCACCTTTATAAGCACCTGCAGCGGAAATTGCTAGCAGTACCTCAGGTTTTCCCATGGCTAACTTACATTGGCGCTTCGCCTGTAAACGCGCAACGTCAGCATGATGTTTTTGTGCAAAATAAGCATGTTCTTTTTGAGCGATGTCGTGCATAGCCGATGTTAGAAAAATATTCACAGTGTATTGCTCCCTTAACGCAAAAGTGATTCAAAATGGACTAGAGCGCACGTTCGATTAGCCTGATTATTCGATGTAGGCTAACGTATTGATAGGCGCTTCTTGCAAATTTGAAAAGCGACAGAGCAGTTGCAAAGTTAAGTACTAAAAGGCTGGCTCCGGTTAGTGATAGGCTTAAGCCTATCTCATACAAAATACTGCCAATAAAGAAGTTTAGAAGTAGCCAGCAAACTGTGCCAACCGCAAATGCTGCTAAGCATGCAAAAACAGTGATACAAATACTTTTCTTTATAAGCATAACTTCGCTGTTTGCGAGGTCAAAAAATGCGATGCTCTGTGCTTTTCGCTGGTCTACGGCGTATTTTATTGATTCAAAAAGTTCACTGAATTTAGGGTTTGGGTATTCGTTGTCATGTGATGACGGCGCGCGCTCTGCGTTCTCATGATCGCGCGCGGACGCCTTATGAAACCCTGTGCCTTCCGCCTGCTCCTTTGGAGGTGTCAGGCGGAAGGGATTTTCATGACTCAAGCTAAAGCTTGCCTTGTGAAAATCAGGTAATTCCATTGATTACTACTCGCCTTACTTTTTACGGAGCAACGACGTTACAAGCATGCCAGCGGCAAACGCGATGCCTGCCGTTGCAACGGGATTTTCTATCGCGTATTTACGCACTTTAGATGCTTGCCATTTTTGCTCGGCTAGACGCTTCCTTGCTGACATATTCTGTGCCGACGAAGACGCAGATTCGCGAATGTTCTGTTCTGCAATACCAGCACTATCTGCAAGTTTATCTACCGAAGCATGGAGCGAAGCTTTGAGTTGATCAGTAACAGGGTGAGAAGGGTGGTTAACACCATTTGCACTGTTAGTCTTCGTTGATTGATTCTTCGATGACGTTTGCGTAGCCATAATACTCTCCTTAATATTGTTGGTTCAAGTAAGAAGGTGCAACGCGTATACCAATCATCGCCATAACCCTAACGATTTGATATTTATGCATAAATTTTCGGTGAGTGTTTTGTTTTAAAAAAGATTGAGGCTAACGCTGCCCGTTTCTTTCATACTTTTGTAAATATTTCTTAACCTATTCTTTGCTCATGATCTCAGCGAGGTCATCTTTTGTAACGGGTTTCAGTAACGCATTATGAATACCTATTTTCGACATGCTTTCCTGGTCTGCTTCATGACCACTGACAATGGTAATCTTTGCGTCAGGCTGCACCTTTTTTATTTCCCCTGCGAGTGAGTAACCATCATAGTCAGGTAGGGTCAAATCCATTAGAATGTTGTCAAAACCACTGTTAGCTGCAATTTCAAGCGCATCGCTGCCACAGCTGGCAATTGTTACCTGATGTC
This sequence comes from Alteromonas sp. V450, assembly GCF_001885075.1. Classification (NCBI taxonomy): domain Bacteria; kingdom Pseudomonadati; phylum Pseudomonadota; class Gammaproteobacteria; order Alteromonadales; family Alteromonadaceae; genus Alteromonas; species Alteromonas sp. V450. The sequence continues at coordinate 1,432,898 of NZ_MODU01000004.1, read as the reverse complement.
CTAAATGCGATAAAAACAACTGCAACAGTTCGGCAGCATCGTCGTCATCTTCAATGACCAAAACTTGGTTTCTTTCCTTAACAGATGCCTGCTGAGCACTCTCTAAGGCTGTGTCTTTGTCGCCCGAGCGGCGTGTGTTTAATTCAGGTGCATATGGTTTTTCCAGTGGCATATCGGCAATCTGATTTTCGACATTAGTAAAGGTCACATGGTCACCAGGTGGCAAATATTGTGCTAATAAGTTAGCCAGTGCAAAACGGTCAATTGGCTTACCGATAACGTCGTTAAACCCTTCTCGAATGAGAGACTCCCGTAAACCTTTTCGACTGGCGGCGGTAACAGCAATAACTGGAATATTTTTACCATGTCGTCTAATAGCATGGAGCGCTTCAATACCGTTCATTACCGGCATATGAATGTCCATTAACACCAAGTCGAACGGTTGATTATGTTCGTCTGCCTGCAATACTGCTTCCAGCGCTTTAACGCCGTTCTCAGCGTAACTGATTTCTGCTTGAGACTGACTAACCAAATGACCTGTTAAACGCCGAATTTCACGTAAATCATCGACGATCAAAACTCGCCCAGTCACATCAAGGTTTATGCTGCTCGACTCGACCGGCTGTAACTGTCCAAGTTCTAACTCTACTCTGGGTTGCTCAGTTATATCACCTGGTAGTATGTCAAACGTGAATGTACTGCCTTCTCCCATTCTAGAGGTGACAGCAATATCTCCACCCAGTTTTGTAACCAATTCTTTGCAAATAGCTAACCCGAGACCAGCGCCGCCGTGATTTGCTCTCATTACATCTTCAATTTGCTCGAATGGTTGAAATATATTTTGCAGCTTGTCAGGTGGCATACCGATACCCGTATCGTCTACCGAGAAGCGAAGTAACGGCGGTGTGCCCTGATGATGGTTCATTTCATGCAGCTCAATGGTAAGCGTGATGCTGCCTTTGTCGGTAAATTTTACGGCGTTTGAAATAAGGTTCAACAGTACTTGGCGTAGTCGAGTAGGGTCGGTGCTAATAAACTCAGGGATTTTGGTTTTTGAAACAACATGTAAACTGAGGCCTTTGTCTTTGGCATTCAACTGCATTAATGAATGAATATCAGTTAAGAACGCGGATAGATTTATAGATTTTATGTTCAATTCGAGTTTGTCCGCCATAATGCGTGACATGTCGAGAAGATCATTAAGTAAGCTAAGCAGATGCTTACCATTTGAGTGAATAATTGACAGCTCTTGCTGAAACGGGCTGTTGCGAGCATCGTCAATAAGCAACTCTGTATAGCCTAGTATTGAAGTAAGCGGCGTTCTTAACTCGTGGCCTAAATGAGCAAGGAACTTATCTTTCGCCTTATTTTTTTGCTCAACTTTATTGCGTTCTATCCTTTCATTTTCAATGTCGCGTCTGACCATCGCATAGCGAATAGTTCTCATGAAACGCGGTGATTCAATTTCGGCTTTTTGCAGATAATCCGCTGCACCAGCTCGCATGACCATTTCGTCGACGGCGGCGTCTGATTGCCCTGTAAGAATAACGACTGGCAAGTTTATCTGATTCGATTTTAGTGCGCTTAGCACGTCAATCGCATTCTCGGCGCCCAGTAAGTAATCTAATAAACATAAATCAAAGCGCTGTGTCTTGAGAGATTCCACAGCATCTCGACTGTTGGTCACCCAAGTTAGTTCGAACTTCGGTGATTCGCATTGCGCAAGGTAATCAGAGGTTAAGAAGTAGTCATCTTCATCATCCTCAATCAATAATACTTTTATAACCTCCGACATCCACTACTCCGTTATTCGTGCGGTAATTCTACGAATTCAATCCAATAACGACCCAGCGCGCGCATTAGTTCGACCAATCCTTCAAAATTTACTGGCTTCGTAATGTAAGATGCACACCCTAAATCATAACCTCTTAGCATGTCTTCTTCTTCTTTCGATGTCGTCAAGATAACTACGGGTATGCTGCGAAGTTTCGGGTCGTTTTTAAGTTCCTGAAGGGCTTCTCTTCCATCTTTTCGAGGCATGTTTAAGTCGAGAAGAATAAGACTGGGACGAGGTGCTGTAGCAGGATCTGAATATTTTCCTTCATGACGCAGAAATTCAAGTAGCTCAACGCCATCTTCTACACAAAATAAATTGTTCAGCACGCGGCTTTCTTTAAGCGCATCAACAGTAAGCAAACGATCATCTTCATCATCATCTGCCATTAAAATATTAATAGGTTGTGTTTGTTTACGCGTCATCTTGTGTTTCTCCATTATTATTGTTTGTTCCAAAAGGTTCGCTATCGATAGGCAATAAGATAGTGAACGTAGCGCCATCTCCTTGAGAGCTAGCAGCTGTAATTTGTCCGTTGTGGCGCTCTACAATCCTTCTGCACACAGCGAGGCCAATTCCGGTGCCTTTGTACTCCGCTCTCCCGTGTAGACGTTGAAAAGGCGCGAAAATCTTCTCTGCAAATGCTTGATCAAACCCAATGCCATTGTCCTTAACCTGTATTTTCGCCCATTGATATTCTTCTGAAAGTAAAACGTCGGACGTTTCTTTGTTACTAGGAGTAGAGTGAGTAATTAAAACCTTGGGCGTAACACCTTCTTTTTGAAACTTCAGTGCGTTTGAAATTAAGTTGAGAAAAAGCTGTTCCAGCTGTGACTTGTCTCCGCGCAGTTGGGGGAGTGTGTCAATGTCTACCTGTGCCGATTTTTCTTCAATCGCAATCTCTAAATCGCTGACGACACTTGCGACCGCTTTATTGAGGTCGACATCAACAAAATCTTTACCACGGGTTGACACGCGCGAGAAAGCCAGAAGATCTGAAATTAACATCGACATCCTTTCAGCCGCATTGAGCATTCGGGCTAAGAAGTCTTGGCCCCTTTCATCAATGACATCTGCATATCCAGACTCTAGGCGGTTGCCAAAGGCACGGATTTTTCTTAGAGGCTCTTGTAGGTCGTGGGATGCGACAAACGCAAAGTCTTCTAACTCTCGGTTACTTCTGGCAAGTTCATCGGAATATATGCTGAGCTCTTGTGTACGTTCCGCTATTCTGGATTCCAAATCTTCGTTAATAGCCTCAAGATCTGCTTGGTACTTTTCATGTTCTCTGGAATTTATTTTTAACAACAGAAAAACCGTTATGATAAGTAACAAAGTTGTTGCTGCAGAAATGATTAGCGTGTTGACAGAATCCCTTCGAAGGCTCATTAAGTTTGCTAAATGCGTGCCCTGCATGTCTCTTTCAGACTCATCAATTTCGCGAAACAAAGTTTCAAATCGACGATACAACTGAATGCCCTTATCGCTATGAACCAAATTTACGGCTGTTTGCTCTTTTCCCTCTTTGATGAGTTCGACGACTTCGATTACCTCGTTAACTTTTTGCTTAGTAAGAGAGAGAAGTTCGCCTATGCGTTCAGATTGATTGTTGATATCAGAAGAAAATGAACTCACTTCTACTTCATCCATCAATTCGCTGATTACACCTAGGGTTTCGGTATAATCAGCAAGATAATTATCGTCCTTGGTAAGCATATATCCACGCTGTCCAGACTCAACCCTTAACACCGCAACATGTAGACGATTCACTGCATTTATTACACGGTTGGTAGTAAACAACCGTGCCTCTAAGGCAGATAAATCGTTAAGTGTACTTACCACATAAAACGAATTAGCGGTAATGACGACTATCACCAAGACAACTAAGATGATCCAGCTGTAAAGGGATGAAAGTACCTTTGTTATCATCGTTTATTCCGAAATATTGTCAGCGAAAACTGAAGTCATCTCCGTCAGCGTGTTGCTGCAGTCTTTAGCGCTACTTATTATTTTATCTAACGACGCAAGCGCCTTCTCGGGCGGTACTTCGCCGTTAATAGCCATCTTAACCAGCTCAGCTTGCATCGAAATTCTATTAAGAGGTTTTCGCGCATCATGCACAAAAACACTCATTTTCGAAAACTCGTCTTTTGTCATACTCACCTCGCCAAACTAGTCTTCTTTGCTTAAATCACCGTAAGCGTGGAGTCGGTTATAGAGCGTTTTAGTGCTTATGCCCAACATATCAGCTGCCATTGTTTTGTTTCCGTTAACTTTCTCCAATGTCGCGTAGATGAGCTCTTTTTCTACATCTTCAATGGTTCGACCTGCCTGAAGGGCAGGGGTCGTGCTTTGTTTTTGTGCAAAAGGAGACTCAATTGTTTTTGGCAGTTCAATATCACTTTGTTCAGGGTCGCTCATTATTGCCGCGCGGTGAACAAAGTGACGAAGTTCACGTACATTACCTGGCCAATCGTAAGCTTGGAGGGTATCAAGCTGACCTTCTTTCCATTTAAAGTTCGCACCATTGTCTTTGTTAAATTCGTCAATAAACGTTTTTGCTAGTAAAGGAATATCTTCTTTACGTTCCCTTAAAGCCGGAATGGTAATGGGGAACACTGCCAGGCGGAAATAGATGTCTTCGCGTAGCACCTTGCTTTGCGCAATCTCTTCCATAGTACGGTTTGTCGCAGAGACTACGCGACAGTTAACTGGAATTGTTTTCGTACCCCCCACTCGGATGACCACTTTATTTTCTAGTACTCTAAGAAGATTAGGCTGCATGTCTATCGGCATTTCTGTTATTTCATCGAGAAAAAGAGTGCCACCTTCAGCTTGTTCAAATACCCCTTCTTTGCGCCCTACCGCACCGGTGAAAGCACCTTTTTCGTGACCAAATAGTTCACTACCTATCAATTCTTTTGAAAAAGCGCCACAGTTCGTCGCTATATAAGGACCCTCACTTTCCGACGCGCGGTGAATAGCCGCTGCAACAACTTCTTTACCAACACCGCTTTCCCCTAAAAGCATTACGTTAGCACTGGTTTTACTCACCCGAGAAATGAGCTTATACAGTTCTTTCATTATTGGAGATTCTCCAATGAGGAGATCGAAGTGTTTTTCTATCGTTTCTTTCTCGTGGGCATGTTCCTTTGGCTTACCACTTAGAACAGCTTCAATTTCTTCACGTTGGATCGGTTTAACTAAATAATCGATGTTTGGGCCACAAAGCCCTTTAATTACCCCTTTTACTGACGGATGCCCAGTGATAAGGGTTATACGGGGGCGCTTTGGAAGTGCGTCGAGCTCATTAAACAAGTGTGCGCCACTTCCATCCGGTAGCATAAAATCAAGCAGCACATGGTCAAATGTTTCTTTTTCTAGCCAATCTCTCGCTTCGGCAAGTGTCGCGGCAGTAAGTACTTCATGGCCCAGAAATTCAATTATGGTACATGCAACTTCAGTAAATTCTGTATCGTCATCGACTAATAATACGGTAAGCACTTTGATTTCCTTTTCTAGACATTCACCAAGGCACACCGTAAATGTGCCGGTAGGTCTGATTTGTTATATACGTTTGCTAACATTACCTTTTGATTGTAAATCAATTTATTGACGGTGTTGCTAGTTCTTTGCTGTAAAAAATACTTAGTGAAGAAAATATACGAAATATCAAACCTTTCAGATTGAATATTGTAAACCTTTCACCATACTGTGAAACTTGTACAGCAAAAAGCATTCCTTTTTTCTATATAATTCAAAGAATTGTGCTGTGGCATATATTTCGCTTTGATTTGTTTTACAAAGACAGTGCGTCTGTCTTGCGAATCTAGCCTTTTCGTTTTGCTTTTAAAGCAATAACGCGTTGAGTTACTTGGTGACAAGTCACATTCAATCGAAGTGTAATTGCAAAAGGGCTGCGAGTCTGTTGGGTAACTATTTATGTGACTAAAATCTTAATATAGAAAGGGAATTGGCATGTGGGTTAGAAGATCCGAACGTTCAATGACGCTGTACGAACTGCTTGGCAAAATGCAGCCGCGCACTCGTCAAGACGTTTTTGTATTCTCCCAGTTTTGGGATGTGATGGAAAAACGGGGTTTTGGGCCTATGTTAGCACTCCCTTCGTTTATTGCGTGTACACCGATTGGTGCTATTCCTGGGGTTCCTTCTTTAGTGGGTGGGACAATTTTACTCATTGCTTTGCAAATATTACTCGGCCGTCGTAATCCGTGGCTCCCGCAAAAAGTACTAAACCTAGAATGCGACGCAGACCAACTGAGAGTAATGGTGGAAAAAGTAAAGCCAACTGCGGTTCGTATTGACCGGTTTCTAGTACCTCGCTGTTTCTTTATGAAACAACCGGTTTCTCGTTCACTGATTGCGCTTTGCTGTGCTGGTTGTGGTTTTGTAATGGTTCCGCTGGAGTTAGTTCCCTTTATGGGGCTGGTACCTGCGTTTGCTGTTCTTATTATGGCCATAGGAATGACCACAGATGATGGTGCGGTTGCGTTGGTTGGCGTTTCTATCTCGCTTTTGGGATTTGTGTTCGGAGCGCAAAGGCTCGCTGCGGTCCTTGCCTAACCCTTTTTAGCGCCCTAAGCCATCCATAAAGGCAGACGTCGGAAGGTTCATTGTTTGATAGCGGAGCTCTCCAATAAATGCCCTTGCGGCAGGACCTAACGCATCACCATCTTCAAATGAAAGGTACAGAAGCGCCTTTCGCAGTGCAGCGTTGTTATCAAGTGGCAAAGGGATCAGTGTTCCATCTTCGATTTGTTTCCCTATTATCGCAATAGGGAGCCACGCAAACCCAAGCCCTTGAGCAATAATATCTAAAGACGTTCTAACATGGCTTACTGTCCACCGCTGCTCAGCGCCTAACCAACCGACATCAGCCTTGCGTTCTGCGGACGAGTCTCGTACTACAATTTGCCGATGTGATTTTAAGTCCTCAAGTGTCAGTGTCCGACCAAGCTGATGAAGAGGATGGTTTGCATGTGCTACAGCCGCGAACTCTATCTCACATAAGTCTTCGCTGAAGCCGTTGGGAAATTCAAAAGGAGAAATCCCTAAATCTACTTTACCTGCCGAAAGAAGTGAATTTGCTCCACTTAGCACCGTTTCTTCTATTTCTATCCTAAGAAGAGGATATTCTGCAGAGACTTTGGCAAGAACATTATAAAGTAGCTCTGATGGAAAAATGATGTCAACGGCAATTCGAAGTGTGGTTTCTGTACCTGCCTGAAGACTCGACGCAACGGCTTCAATTTTATGAGCTTCGTTGAGCAGAAAATCGGCGCGACGGTACATCAACTCACCTTGTTCAGAAAGCTTTACTTTTCTTCCAACATTTTCAAATAGCGTTACACCGATAGCGCTTTCAAGCTTTTGCACGGCATGGTGAACGCTTGATTGACTTTTGTGTACTTCTGCGGCAGCTTGGTTAAAGCCACCAGCATCAACAACCGCTTTGAACATTCGCCACTGTTCTAATGTTGACTTAAGCATCTTACGCCCTTGATTTAACGTATTTCTCGTCACTACATTAAAAAAAATTGATGTTATTTACCAGCAATTTCATTGACCACACGGCAACGAGCTGCGGTCCGTTTTTGTCTTATGCGCTCTAATTTCAACAATTTTAGCCAATTAAACCGTTACTGATGGTTGGCTCACCGCATGCCTTACTATGGCTGACAACACTGAGGTTTGCCTCGATATTCTCTATTGTATTTACTACAACAATTCACATTTCTATGCAGCGTCACTGTCTGTCATTTTCCTTCGCTTTTGAAACCTTTTAACGCGCTACCGTTAAATTCATCGCATAAATTGGCAAGTTAACAATATTTCTTATACTTTTGTATAGTAACTGAGTTATTTTGCTGTTGGATTATTTTACAGATAGGGAGTGCTTATGTCCGAGGATATGGTAATAGGTTCAGGTGATATAATGGAGCATGCAGCGGAAGCTGAAATATTTCTTAAGCAGTTTGCAAACAAGACGCGCCTGATGGTGCTATGTTCCTTGCTCAAGGAAGAAAAATCCGTAACAGAGCTCTTGGAGGTTATAAGCGTATCACAGCCAGTAATTTCACAGCATCTTGCGTTATTGCGTGAAGCCAAAATGGTAGCAACGAGGCGAGATGGGCAGACTATTTACTATCGTCTTGCCGATGAAAGGGTCAAGCGTCTAATCGCGCTTATGTATGAATTTTTTGTAAGTGGTGCTAATTGATAACGCCAACGCTCGTGCTAACGAGCGTTGGTTATAACTACCAATTAGTCTCTAATTGCTTGCAAGATTGTTGATACGTAATCAGCGTCGTTCAATTTCTCTTCCTCTATTTGGGGCCTCGCCTCAAGTTCATCATGGCTTAAATCAATGTCGACACAATGAGCAGCCCAATCTATTTGTTTTATGTCACACGGGAGAAGCGCTAGCCGTTTCCCTCCTGGCAACCAATTGTTGGTATCAACAATGAGCAGAATGATTTTCCAGCTTTTTGTGTCGACGATGAAGCTACTTATGTGACCTAAGTTGCCGTTCGTTGTTGCGATTTCGTAACCATTTATTTCATTGCAAGCACGAAGGTGGTTTTCCATGCTGACATTGTCTTTAGTTTCAATAGTTTGCTGCGCGTCCACCAATTCGTTGGGATGTGCAAATTCTCCCCACGCACCTGGACCAACCCAATAATAGCCATAACCAAAATACTTGAACAAACTTTCTTCGTATTCGCGAGAGACGGGTTTGTGTTCATCAATCGAGGGGCTGTTTTTAATCGTGTTTACCGACATGCTGATGTGTACCATTTCATCGTCGACATTTATCTTTGATACTGATATCGGAGAAATTACAACCTTTCTACTGAGAGGCAACCATGTGTTTGTGTCCGCTACTAAATAACGAACAACAAAAGTTTGGTCGTCAAATAATATGTCTCTTACGCCACCTATTGCGTCATCCGTTGCTTGAATTGAGTAATGGGTCAATTGTTTTGAACTGATTATCATCTCAACGCCTCCGTTGCTTGGGCTGGTTTGAAAGTAATATGAATGCATAGTCGCTATCATTGATAGCGTTAAGTGTAGCCATACCTAAACATTTATTCATTTTGTTCTATCAGAGTCACGTAAGAGATCAATAATCAGTACAAACAAAAAAGCTCACCAACGGCGAGCTTTCACAAGATAGCGCTTGTTACGAAAGAAATACTAAGCTACGTCAAATTCTTCATCTGAGAAATCGTCATCATAATCTGACTGATTGCTTGCACTGCTGTGCAGCGTGTAAAAGTGTTTTTTACCGCGAGCTAACCGCACATATTTAGCCCACGCTTTTTCTAAATTGTTACTTGGCTCTACGTTGCCTTGGATAAAACTTACAAAATGTGATTCATCTTCACTTTCCGGCGAGAGTTCTCCACTTTCTAACCCGAGTAATGTCCTGCCGTAATTCGTAAGGATATCAGCCTCGGTTATACTAAAGTCACCAGACTTTCGAAATCCGTAAGGAAATTTCTGGCGGTCGATATACGGTTTTGCTGATAATCGAATTGCTAATGTCTTCATGTTGTACCCAACGAAATGTAATGTTCAGCGCACTTTTAAAAGAAATAAAAGGGAAGATAAAACAAAAGTTTTTTTCCTTATCAATAAAAAATTTTTTATTAGCACGTTACGCTTACAAAACAAGCAAAAAGCGCTAGGAATAAGCATGCGCGATTAGCTTAATCTTTGATTTGATATTTAATAAAGTGTTGATTTTTTAAGGGCTTAAGTTGAGCTGGTGCGTGTTTCAGCTGTACGGCAAAACATAGATTTTTTATAAATACGTCCGATGAACGTTAACCTTGCGAGTTCGTTATACTCAAATTTACAATCCATCAAAATTTCTTATCGCAACGATGATTAAAAATCGTTTTCTATTTTTAAGCTAAAGTCAATAATTGAAGAGTGTTAACAACCAAGAGAAGTCAATGAGTAAAGACTATCGTTACCAGCGCGATGAATGGGACCCGGTAGAAGAGGAAGACATTCACGCTAGAAAGCCAAATGCCAAACGTCAGAATAATGTTAAGGCAAAGCAAAAGCGTGATTTGCAGCGACGTGAAAAGCAGCGTCGATTGCAACACGAAGATTATTAACCCGTCGAGTTGGTGAAAATTTGATTAAGCGTGCCGTTTATGACGGCGCGCTTCTGTGCTTTTGTATTAAGTTGCCGTATCATCGAGGTCACGTTAATTTCATTCTGACCGGTTTAATACAAGCATGGACATACGCTTTCTCACCACCTTCATCGAGGTTGCAAAAACGCGCCACTTTGGTAAAGCGGCTGAAAATTTATATCTCACCCAATCTGCAGTAAGTGCGCGGATAAAACTGCTAGAAGAGTATTTCCATACAACGCTGTTTATTCGTCAACGTAATAGCATTCAACTAACGCAGTCTGGCGAAAAATTGCTGCCCTACGCACGGCAGCTTTGTGATACGCTGAATGAAGCGAAACAAGAGCTGCAGATTCAATCTTCTGAATATGTTGTGTGCGGCGCCACGCAATTGGCCAGTGAACTTCTGTTACCGAAAATATTAAGTCATTTACATAACGCATTTCCTGATTGGTCGGTTAAAGCTGAAGTGTTAACACTTGATGCCTTGTCTCGACAACTTCACGAGCGCGTTACAGATTTATCTTTTTCTACAGAGCCGCTCAAGTCAGAAGAAGTGAATAGCGAAGTCATGTTAGAATTGGGGCTTGCGCTATTTAGGGTGGGGAATGTATCAGATGATATTGACGCAAATGATTTTGTCGCAATAGATTGGGGAACGAAGGCGCGAGATTGGCTGTTGACTACTTATCCGCAATTGCGCGACGCCAAGCTGCGGACCAATTCGCTTAACCTTGCATTAAATAACCTCCAAAGGGAAGGCGGTTTAGCTGTTTTACCTACCAACGTTGCCACACAACTACCTACGTCAGTTAAATTAACGTTAATTCAATCTATTGATTCAGTATCATTGAAGGTATACGTGCATACTATGAAACAAGTAAGACGCGTTGGGTTATCGCAAATTATTGACAGCGTGTCTTGTGCTTACTAAATCCACCAAACGGTCTACCAATTTTAAAAAGAGTAAATATGTCATTGAATCATCCATTACTTGAAAAAAATGCGTTTCAACGGTTAGAAGAAAGCTTAGCCATTATTAAATCGTCGCAAACACTATACATACTTAAAGACGAGCATGGGTGTGTCATGCTCACAACCGATGAAGAAGATGGTGTACCAGTATGGCCAGAGGCGAGTTTGGCATTGCTATGGGCGACGGAAGATTGGTCTGATTGTGAAGCAATGGCGATATCTACGTCTGAATTCTTAGAGAAATGGGTACCAGGAATGACACAAGATGACTTGATGGTGATTGTGTGTCCTGTGCCAGCCGAAGAAGGCGAGGTCATTAGTCCTGAGGAATTTGCACAACAACTATAAGTGCGTTTATTTAGGTGACAGGTCAGTGATCCAGACTTAGTGTTCTTCTTTATCGAATTAAACGCAAGAACAGTAAGAATTTTGCCTGTGCTATTGAAAATAAGACAGGTGTAAACGAGGTGCGATAGGTTTGTTGAATCCCAGCAGTGATGATTTGTGGTTTGTTCCCCTAGGGGGAACCGGCGAGATTGGTATGAACCTTAATCTATATGGACATGACGGACATTGGTTGATGGTAGACTGTGGGGTTTCGTTTGATGAGCCACTCGTTCCTCTCTATAGGCAGTCTGACACTGAACAACGTTTAGGTGAAGGCGCTCGCCACCGCGTTGTTGCCCCCGATCCGAGTTTTATTGCCGAGCAAAAGGAGTCATTAGCAGGTATTGTCATTACACATGCACATGAAGATCATGTTGGTGCTATACCTTATTTATGGCAACGTTTTCAAAAACCAATCTACACGACTGGGTTTACGGCGGAAGTGCTCAGACGAAAGCTCGCCAGAAGTAAACTCGCTAACAAAGTTCCTATTATCGAAGTTGATACAACGATTGCACACCAGATAGGCCCCTTTTCTGTAAGTTGGTTGGCAATTACGCATTCTTTACCCGAGCCATTTGCGTTGAAAATTGAAACAGCGGTGGGTAACGTACTGCACACCGCTGATTGGAAAATAGATGCAAACCCAATAACCGGGCAGCCTTTCGACGCTGCGCTCTATAAACAGTTGGGCGAAGAGAAGATCTTAGCTTTAGTGGGAGATTCTACTAATGCTCCGAAGCCTGGATTCTCAATCTCTGAACGCAATTGTTACGATGGATTACTCAGTACCATCAAATCAAAAAAAGGCCGGGTTGTTGTTGGTTGTTTTGGCAGCAATATAGCGCGCCTTCTCTCTCTTGCTAAAATCGCGAAAAAAACTAATAGATACCTGGGTTTGTACGGTCGGTCGCTACTTAATATGTACGGTATTGCTAAACAGCAAGGCATATGGCCTGACGATTTAACCGTTGCCGACCCTCAACATTTAGGGTATCTGCCTCCTCGTGAAGTGCTTGCTGTTGCTACGGGAAGTCAAGGTGAAAAAAATACAGCATTATCGCGTTTGGCGAAAGATACACACCCGCATTTGCAGCTGGACAAAGGTGATGCGGTTATATTCTCATCGATTGTTATTCCTGGTAACGAAGAAAGTGTGGCGAAATTGTCAAAAGCGTTATCAGCAAAAGGCGTAGACGTTTTGCACAGTGAAGATAGTGCGTTGCCGATACACGCCAGTGGGCACCCATGCCAAGAGGAATTAAAACTCATGTATCATTGGGTGAAACCTAAAATTGCGGTACCCGTTCACGGAGAAGCTATTCACCTTCAAGTGCATGCTGAAATTGCAAAACAAACTGGCGTTACTAAAAGTTATGTCGGACAAAATGGTGATTTGTACAGGCTAGCACCTCAACCTAGTATTCGCAGGGGCGTGATAAAAGTAGGGCGTATTGCTGTTCAACAGGAGTGAGCGAGTGCATCACTATGCTTCAATGTTTGGTAAATGAGCAGGTATATGCACTTTCGGTAAACAATCTGATACACTCAACGGCATAATAAAAATTATCGTGCAGTGGCCTTTGCGATATGTGTCGTTATTTCTTCTACAGCTTGTTGTTCTTGTTTCTTTACCAAGGTTCCTTGGCTTTTGGGTCGCCGCGTATATCAAACCCTGTCTTCCAATCTTTATCTACGAAAAACGGCCTACCTCAGGATATTGTAACGGATATTGAGCTCGGTGCAGATGGGTTTGTATGGATTGCGACAGAAGAGGGTATGGTCAGATGGGATGGCGTAAGAGCGAAACCTATATCCGGTCCAGACGGTGCTTTTACCGGTGCTTTTGTTAATAAAATAACGCTTCAGGGCAATGAAGCCTTATGGTTTAGTGTGTACGGAAGAGGCGTATATCAATTAAATCTATCAACTCAAGAGGTAATGCAATTACCGTCCACAACCTATCGAAATTTTGATGACTATATTCAACATGGAATAGATTTTCATTGGTACCGCGACACCCAACTTTTAATAGCGCTCTCTGAAGAAGTTCAACTTTACGACATCACAACAAAAGACCTACAAACTGTACTGACCCTTTCTGATGAAGATTTAAAAAATGGAACATCAATTCGGGCAGTAATGACGATAGACAATGTATTAGTCATCGCTACTACTAATGGTGTTTATGCTAAATCGCTCTTAGAGCCGTTGAGTGAACACAGAAAAATAAATTACCTGGGTAACGTACCTGCGAATTCCGATAACACGAACGCAAAATCCTTACTTTTAGATAACAACGACCGGGTGTGGATTTCAACGGTGAAAGGTGCATTTGTCACTGACAAAAAGGGTTTTTTCTCTGCGTTTGATGATAAAGCCTCAAACCAATTTAAACCGCTTATTACTGACCAGAATGTTTGGAAAGTTGTCCAACGAGATGATAACGCTTTTTGGTTGGGCACGAATAAAGGGTTATACCTTCTCACTGAAAAAAAAGACGGATGGGAAAGTGAGTACATTTTGGCTCCACACAATGGATTTACAGAGTTAGCAGACAAAAAAATTGCAGATATTGAAAAAGACGAGGCGGGTAACTTGTGGCTGAGTTCAGAATATGCTGGTGCACTCTATTTTGGCGTTAAGAGCGCGGATATTTTTCTAATCCAAAATGAAAGATTTACTGACAAAAAAGCCCTAACTACTCATGTAGTGTGGTCTTTTGAAGAGTCTCCGGAAGGTAAGCTTTGGATTGGAACAAGCAATGGCCTAAATCATTACGATCTTAACACTAAGTCTTCAAACACTTTTCTTTATATTGAGGATGGCGCTGCTTACCCAGGTGAGGGCGCCATCGATTACATTTATGCCATGCCAGACGGCAATCTATTATTAAGTACGTATGAGGGAATTCGCGTATTTAACCCCAAGAAAGAAGAAGTATCATTACCAACGGTGAGTAATGATGTGCCGGTCAATCCCTTCGAACAATATAATTTCGGTTTGTCTGTTAGCGCAGACGAAAAGCTTTATTTTGTCGGAGAGACTGATTTTTATGTTTACGACATGAGTACGAAGCACATCAATACACTCAATCTAGACCGTCGTGTATTTGACGTGCACTTTGCAGTGAGCTTTCTAGGTACATCTAGTTACCATAACAATCGGATATTCTTGGCAACTGAGGGCGGGCTTTGGTTAATAGATCCTTCCTCTATGAAGCATCAATTAGTGTACCGATTTTCAGAATTGCAGCGCGCGCGCGAGCGCTCGATTTCTTCATGGGTGATAGATGATCTTGGCGTGCTTTGGCTCGCTCACAACGGTTTTGGATTGATTGGTGTGGATGCTGATACGTTTGAACCACTCTATAACTTAAACGATACCAACATTTTACTTTCAAATATCGTCTATGGGCTTCAGAAAGATGAAAATGGCAACATCTGGTTTAGCTCTCACAAAGGGTTGCATAAATATTCACCCTCGTTAGGCACTATTAAGAATTTTGTTTATGGTAGAGAGCTCAGTGTTTCTGAGTTTAATCAAGGCGCAGCGTTAAAGCTTGCAGACGGCCGTCTTGTCTACGGTTCGACGAGTGGGGCTGTTGTGTTTTCAGCCGCACAGTTAGAGGCGAACGAGGCCGTTTCTGTGCTGCTTAGCAAACAGACTGCGATCACTGCGATATCGACGGACAATAGGGTGCTAAATCAACCCTTAGGTAACCTCAACGGATTGCACTTTGACCTAGAGCACGAAGACTATGGTTTGACGATTGAGTTTTCGTCTTTAACTATGTCAGGTATGGGAAGAGTGAAGTACTATTTTAAATTGCTGAGGGGCACCAAAGTTGTCACCGAAGGATTAACAGAAGACGCTAAGATAACGCTCGCCAATTTAGAGCCGGGTGATTACGTATTTTCTGTTACTCCAACACCAGGCAGTTTTAATTTCACAACAATACCGGCCGAAATTTCTCTGTCTATGCCTTATGCACCTTGGCGCTCTCCTTTAGCGTATACGTTGTATGCCTGCTTCATCAGTGCCTTATTCATTGCTTATCTCATGTCACGGCGAAAACAAATGGACCGCTTGCAACAAGCACAGCAGCAAGTCATTTTGTTCAGCGATGCCTTCAGGCAAACCAGAGATTGGGTTTTAATTTTTGATAAAGATAAACAACTTGTAGCTGCAAACCCTACATTTGAGCAGGTTTTCGGCTTTAACAGTAAAGAGCCATTACCAAAACAACTCGAGCGACTCTATTTAAAGTATCCAAGCTTAAACAGGCATTTATCTAGCAAGTTACCTACTATGCAAGGCGGTGACTTTTGGAAAGATGAAGCAGTGATTGATGGTGCGGATGGCAAACGTTACGATGTCTTAATCGACATAACTGCCGTCAGCGGCGAATCTGCGCTTCCAGAGCATTACTTAATTGTCATATCCGACATATCTGAGCAGAAAAGCGCCGAACGTAAGCTGCTTAAGATTGCGACTTATGACAGCTTAACAGGCTTGGTAAACCGAACTCTGCTTTTAGATCGACTAGAGCATGCAATAGGCTTAGCAAGGCATAACGAACATCGCGTGGCGGTTATGTTTGTTGACCTAGATAGGTTCAAGGGAATCAACGACAGTCTAGGACATGACTACGGCGATAAACTGTTGCGCATCGTTGCGAATAGAATGCGTAATCTGGTAGCTGAAGCCGGTACCGTGGCGCGTTTGGGCGGTGATGAATTTGTTATAGTCATCGAGGAAGTTACGAGCGATGACGATCTCAGTTCGTTTGTAGCGCAGATTATTGAAGCTGTAGAAACGCCCATTTCTTTGTCAGAGGAAGTACTTCGTGTTTCGTGCTCTATCGGTGTCGCGTTTTATCCCGAAGATGCCTCAGAACCTGCAGAGCTTATTAAACAGGCTGATGTAGCGATGTACACAGCTAAAAAAGATGCGTTAAGTGGCTTTACCTATTTCACCGCCGACATGAATGAGCGCGCAAAATCCCGACTGAAGCTTGAGAACAAAGTTAAGCGTGCATTTTCGAGCAATTGTTTCTTCAACCACTATCAGCCAATTATTGATGCTCGTACTGGAAAAACGGTGGGCGTGGAGTTGTTGCTCAGAGGAAAGCTAGACGAAGAGCCCCTTTATCCAGATCAGTTTATCCCGATTTTAGAAGAGCTTAAGTACATTATTGAGGTTACACGCATTGCTATGCGCAATGCCGCCATAGACTTGAGTGAATGGTACTCAGATGGTTTTGAGGGGTACATTTCAATCAACTTGTCAGCATTGCATTTTAAAACCGAGTTTGACTTAAACGGTGTGCTATCGCTGTTGGAAGAATTCGCTTTACCTAAAACGGCGTTTCGATTTGAGATTACGGAAGGTGTTTTGATGGACGACAGTGATAATGCACTTCGCCAAATTAAACGCTTTGTAGAGGAAGGATTCGTATTGGCACTGGATGACTTTGGTACTGGTTATTCGTCATTGAGTTATTTGCGCCGATATCCATTAGCTGTGCTGAAAATTGACAAAAGTTTCGTTAATGAAATGATGCCCGGGAATGCTAATGAAGCGCTGGTCGCAACCACGATAAGTTTGGCGGATAGTCTAAAAATGACGTGTATTGCAGAAGGTGTAGAGACGGCTGACCAAGTTGAAGCGTTAAAAGAAAAAGGATGCTTTTTTCATCAGGGGTATTTTTACGCAAAACCGTCTGATGCAAATGATATTAAACCCTTACTGTTTAAAAATTGGTAGCATATTCACTAGGTCTGCGGATCATAATAGAACAAAAGCCCTAACTATAAGAAAATTAAATTTGGGGCTGTATAGCACGTTATTCATCGCATTGAATGTAAACACGTGTTTAAAAAGCTTGTCATTCATCAAAAAATAAGGCTTATTAGAAGTCTGTGAAATCATTGTAAAAATGATCTACATTATAACAACATATGAGTGAACTATGCCGCTAGACATGACAGCAAACGCAAATACTACGGAAGTAATAACATCGCCATTGAGTATGTTATACCACTGGGAAAAAAGCCGTGGGGACGACGTATTTCTTACTCAACCTATAAATGGTGAATTTCACGATTACACATGGGCGCAAGTTGCGGTCATGGCACGCAAAGTAGCGGCCCGTCTGCTTGAGATGGATTTACCCGCTGGCAGTCGAATAGGTATCTTTTCAAAAAACTGTGCAGAGTGGTTCATCAGCGACCTTGGTATCATGATGGCAGGGCATGTTTCGGTTCCCATTTTCTCAACAGCGGGACCGGATACAGTACAGTATGTACTTAAACATGCAGACGTAAAATTATTGTTCGTAGGAAAGTTAGACAACACGGCAGAGCAAGTGGCGTCTATACCCACGGAATATATGACGGTTGCCTTTCCCTACCCAAATATCGCTACTAAGCAACAGTGGGATTCGTTTATTGATATTGCGCCTATTCCTGATTCACCGGTTCCAGATATGGATAGTATGATGACTATCATTTATACCTCTGGCAGTACGGGGCAACCAAAGGGAGTGGTGCACAGCTTTAATACGGCCTGCTGGGCTGCTCGTCGTTCGCTTGATCAGCTTGGCATAAACGAGAACGATCGGACAATGAGCTATTTGCCTTTGGCACATATCACTGAGCGAGTTTTGGTAGAATTATCGAGCTACTACAGTGGCTGTAAAGTACATTTTGTAGAGGACCTTGCAACTTTTCAAAGAGATGTGGGTCATTGCCAGCCTACTTTGTTTATCTCTGTTCCGCGTCTATGGACCAAGTTCCAAATGGGGGTGCTAGCGAAAATGCCCCAGAAGAAACTCGATACCTTGCTCAAGATCCCTATTTTAAACAAAATAGTTGCGAAGAAAATACGCAACGGCCTAGGCATTAATAACGCGCGTTTGTGGGCAAGCGGTTCAGCGCCCCTTGCGCCAGCAGTTATTGAATGGTTCGCAAAAATCGGCATCTACATTTCTGAAGGATGGGGAATGACCGAGAACAGTGCTTATGGCACCGGCAGTGTACCTTTCCGTCATGATAAAATTGGTTGTATTGGTAAGCCTTACGACGGTGTAGACATTCGTACTTCAGAGGAAGGCGAAATTCAGGTGAAATCGCCGTGCAATATGCTGGAATACTACCTAGAGCCAGAAAAAACCGCAGAGGTCTTTACTGAAGACGGCTACCTGCGCACAGGTGACAAAGGCGTAATTGATGCAGATGGCTACGTTAAAATAACGGGGCGTTTGAAAGATATCTTTAAGACTGCGAAAGGTAAGTACGTTACGCCTGCGCCGATTGAAGCAAAATTCATGGAAAACCCTATAGTTGAGCAAGTCTGCGTAACGGGAACTAATTTGCCTCAGCCAGTGGCTTTACTCGTGCTCAGTGAAGAAGCGCAGAAAAAAGACAAAGCAGGCATTGAAGCAAGCCTTAAGAAAACATTCGAAGCTATCAACGCAAAACTGGAAAGCCATCAAGTTATGGATCGCGTTGTCATTATGAAAAACGAATGGAGCATTGAAAACGACTTGCTGACTCCGACGCTCAAAGTAAAACGTCATGTTTTAGAAGACCGCTTTGTAGATATCATTCAAGGTAGCTATAGCGACAAATTAGTTTGGGTTGACGCTTAAAATTGACGCTAGATTAATTTTGTCATGAAAAAACGTAAAAGCTCTGTCACAGACAGAGCTTTTTGTTTTTAAAGGAATGAAACAGTCGCGTTGAGAGTAGAGCGGGGGTGTTTCGTTACCGCAGCATGCATGCACTATTTGTGTACGCGCAAACACTGTTGTGCAAGCAAGGCGTAATGCCGATTAGGCCGGGTAACGAGAGCGTAAGCCTTCATAGACCAAGTCGCTAAACTCAGGCTTAGTTAAATCTAGGGAATCCATTACTTCTACCAGGTGCTCGTTGTCTTCACGACCTTCCCACACTTTTACGTAAGTGCCTTCTTTATAGCCGTTATCTTGGCGGAAGAAATTGAGAACATTTTTACCTACGTACTGTCGGTATAGTTCGTCAGCTGACATTTCACACTGACTTACGATAAACATGAATAGTGGAACGCTAAAGCGTTTGGCGGCGCAAAGGCCTGTCATTAATTCTAAGTTATCAAGAAGCGACTGATTTGACGCGTCATAATCCTTGCTATCAAAAGTCACCAGGGTGTTGCCACTTGCCAGTTCAGAAGCAATACTTTTCGCAGACTCATCAATATTACCTTTGTACTCGATGATGCAGGCACTTAGCGCGAAGTGCCAAATATCTACTAATTCCATCTGAAGTTGAGGCAAGTCTTTCTGCTGCGCTTTCCACCATTTCCAGCCGTGATGTTCAATGGCTTCAACAGACTCAACCATTGCTGCACGTAAGTATCCGTAACCAGCATTTAGCCAGTCTGGGTTTACTTTGGCGTTCATTTTGTCTTGAAGAGAAAGCATAGTGGCGAGTTGTTGCGCGGTTAACATTGGTGCTCCTGCCGTGAATTTATTTGAGTTTTCTAAAAAGGAAATTGTACTTGAATGACGTTGCAGGAGAAACCGCTAATTGTCATCAGAATTATCTCAGTATTAATTCGGCGGTTAAGTGCATGCTTGTGGTGCACTTGCACCACTGTAAAACTGCATCGCTACAACTAAAGTATTGGGTATTTTTCAAGTTATTGAATTTTATGGAATAAAAAGTTGGCATTTAATCTGCAAAACTCAATTTGTTAACAGTGCTACTCAGTAGCGCTAACGTGAATGAGCGCCAGGCAACGCTTATTCACGTTGTTACTGAATAGACCGTAAACCTTACCCATACAGATTTTTCGTGTCCTGAGGTCTGTGTGGGTTTTTTTTGTCTGAAAAACGCTCTCACATGCTTCTTTGCACTCATTTACTGCGCCATAACCCCTATCACGTCGCTAAGAACTCTCCGGATATTGTTTTCGCCATGCCCCCGGTATTTGTTTTATTAATTTAAGACATTTGCTTATCTAAATTTTGGAGAAATAACTTAACTACTGAGCTCAATGCGATACACTAAATTATAAGGTCGACGATACCTGTACAGTCTTTACACAGTATTTCAAAGCACGCTCTACAAAGGATTTTTCGATTGCTTGCGCTATATCCCTCTAATAAATTAGAACACTTAAGTTTTCTTCTCACCACGCTTTTACGTCAGCAGCCCATGGGCGTATTTACGCCAGAAACCATCTTGGTTGAAAGCCCGGGAATGCAGCACTGGGTTAGCATGCAGCTTGCCACAGAACACGGCGTGGCAATGAATATTGATTACCCTTTACCAGTGCGCTTTATGTGGAATACAGCACGCACTGTACTAGGACAAGACAAAGTACCCAAGCAATCTCCATATCGTCGTGAAGTACTGACATGGCGTATCGACAATATTCTCCAAGATGGCTCGCTGATGAGTGCAGAAGCCTTCGAGCAAGTTAACCGATATTGGCAGAATGCGGGAAGTGAACAAGAGCAAGGGTTACAGCGCCTTCAGCTTGCTACCGCTCTGGCCGACGTGTACGAGCAATACTTACTGTACCGCCCAGACTGGTTGTTTAAATGGGAAGCGAACGAACGCGCTGTATTCGATGACATGGAGATATGGCAAAGCGAAATTTGGCGCATATTGGTCAAAGAGCAGCCTTTGCACCCTGCACGTTTGCATCAAATGACCTTAGGGGCGTTAGAAGCTGGTCATTTACCAACTGATCCATCAACTAAGTTGCCTACTCGTGTCATAGTGTTTGCCATTAACACTATGGCCCCACAGCTTATCGCGTTTTTTGACGCCCTCGCGCAGCACATTGATATTCATATATTTCATTTAAATCCTAGCGTTAATTATTGGGGTGAAGCGAAAAGCAGTAGCGAACAGGCGAAATTATTACGTTTAGAAGGGCTCAAAAAATGGATGGAAGAAGATCAGTCGAACCCGCTGCTTGGAAACTTAGGTAAACAGGGTAGAGAGCTATTCAACTTACTCACTGAACTGGATACCTTTGAGATTAGTGCGTTTGATTCACCTGATTTTGAAGAAACAAACGAAAACGCTGACAGCGACAATGATCGTGGTCTACTCGAGTATATTCACAACGATATCTTGCAAGCCGCTCAACCTAAACCACTTACTCGCGCTTTGAGAGAAAAAGACGATAGCGTTACTATCATGTGCACCCATTCTGCACTTCGCGAAGTGCAGGTATTACACGACCACTTGTTGCACTGGTTATCTCAAGATAAAACCCGCACCCCATCAGATATTCTTGTGATGTGTCCCGCCATCGAAAACTACGCCCCGTTTGTTGATGCCGTATTTCACAGGGTAGGCACTAAGGCTTTGGCTGGCAGGGGACAGGTCAGGCTTCCTTGTACCATTGCCGATAGAAGCCCAATGGATGCAGAGCCGTTAATTGCGGCGTTTATGGCGTTGTTACAGTTGCCCGATAGCCGTTTTGGCGTGTCGGATATTATGGATTATCTGCAGCTAGATTCAGTGCAAAAGCGTTTCTCAGTATCCCAAGATGATATAGAGCAAATGGTGGTTTGGCTAAAACAAGCCCATATTCATTGGGGGCTTAATAGCGCCCATAAAACGGCTGTTTCAGAAGGCGTTGATCTAGACGACACTTACAGCTGGTGGTGGGGAATACGCCGATTACTTATGGGTATGCTTGCGCCAGATAGTGAAGTCATTGTGAGTGACTTACTCACTATTCCCGACGTTGAAGGACAAAGTGCGCTTACGCTAGGCAAGCTTATCGACGTTGTGGCGCTGTTGGGTGAGTTTGCCCAAGTATTAACAGCCCCAAGGACGGCAGCGCAGTGGTCTAAAGCCTTGATATCGCTTAGAGATGCGTGTTTTATGCCGATAAAAGAGCAGCAGCAAAGCTGGGATCTTATTGCCAAAGTTGCTGCCGATCTTGCTGCACGATGCGAAGAGGCAGGTTATGAACACGAACTCACCCTTCGTCAGGTTCGCGACCTGCTACTCAATCGATTCTCGTCGCCAGATGCCGGTAACCACTTTATGACCGGTCAGGTTACGGTGTGTTCTATGCTGCCCATGCGAAGCATTCCGTTTAAAAAAGTGTGCATTTTGGGGCTGAACGACAGTGAATTCCCCAGAAAATCAAGCCCGCTGGGTCTCGATTTAATGGCAGGTGCTGGCCGCCAAATTGGTGACCGCTCACGACGTTTGGAAGACAGGTATTTATTCCTAGAAGCCATTATTTCCACCAGAGACAGCTTATATTTAAGTTACCAAGGGAACGACGTTACCAATAATAGTGAGCGACAACCCAGTCTAGTATTGGCTGAGTTCATGGATATGTTAACAAACAGCTACGCACTGGATTTATCAAAGTACAGCGTTAACGCGCCGCTACACCCGTTCAGTGAAGAAGGCTTTACGGGAACCTTGCCGAGCTACGAGACAGGCTGGCTACGGTTAGCTGACGCGTTACAAAAAACGAAATTAAATACCGATGAAGCAGATAATGACTCTACCAATGATGCGGATACGGCAACGTTAGCGTCATCATCTGACGCACTATCAACGCAATCGCTTCGTCTATCAGGTATTCAAATTGCGAGAGCTTTTAAAGATCCGCTGGAGTATTTCTCTGTCCAACGGCTGGGCGTAAATCTGTCTCAATCGTTTACGCTACTTGAAAATAGCGAGCCGTTTGAAACCAATGCACTGCTGCGTTACCAGGTGCTCGACGCTATCTTTTCATCTGCGGAGCGCATTGCGCCAGAGAAAGATGATGTTACCCAGCTTTCCTATAGTGAAAAAGTGGTCACGTTTGCGTCGCTTAGAGGGGATATTCCCAATAACCCTGTTGCCAGAGATGAAGTTGACATGTGGAAAGAAGGGGCGTTGGCATTAAATCAGGCCATGGGCCCTCATGACGCGGAGCCTAAAAACGCGCACTTTCAAGGCAAATACATCACCTTTACTTCATCGGCTTTATTAGGCAGTGACGCGCTAGTCGAGCTATGTGCTGGCAAAATTGACGCACACCGCGCCTTGGGTTTCTTCATCTCCCAATTAGTTTTTTCAAGTAGCGATGAGGCAACCAGCTACAGCAACTATCCGCTAGATATCTATTCGTGCACTTGGGAAAAAGGTGAAACCATTTTGAAAAAGCAGCGCTTCCCCGCTTATGACAGGGAAACTGCTGTGCGATTACTTTTATTTATTGAACAGCTTTATATGGCAGTTTATACAGCGCCGACACCTATTCATTTAAGTTTGTTCGGTACGTTTATGCCCGGAACCAGAAATTCAGACACCAAGCCTGTAGTGGAAAGCGTAAGACCTGAGATGTTTAACGACATCATGCGTGAGCTGCTAGAGAGTGCGGACGGGACTAGTGAAACCGACAAAGCGATACTTCGCCAAGTTCAACATGCAATTGACGAGATGTGCCCGTTCACTGATAAAGGCAACGCTTTAGCTAGCGAAACGACAAATGAAAAACATGAAAAAGCGAAACAGGCGGTGGATCAAGCCGCAGCACTTTTTAACACGATAGAGTTACAGCGAGCATTAACCGACTGGCAGCAAAGTAGCGGGCAGTTCAGCGCCGATATGGCAAGCAACCCTTACTTACATTGGTTGTTTCCTCAGGGCGTGAGTTGGAACGATGTGCCGTATTTAAGTGCTTTTGTGCTGCTCGCCATGGTCAACAATGCGTCTCAGGAGGAGAAGCTATGAGTTACAACCCTACATCCTCTGATAACCCTATAGACGAACAATCTCAGCCGCAAACCGACGACCACAGCGGCACTGAAGCGCAGTTACTCGATGTCGTCACTATGCCGTTAAAAGGGCGCCACCTTATTGAGGCCAGCGCTGGCACAGGTAAAACCTTTAATATTACGCGCTTGTACCTGCGTCTATTGCTTGAAAAAAAACTCACCGTCAAAGAAATATTGGTGATGACCTTCACCAAAGCCGCGACCGAAGAAATAAAGGGGCGTATTGCGGCAACACTAAGAGAAGCTCTACTTATTTGGCAGCAAGCCAAAGATAACGGCAATGAAATAGACAGTGGCTGTGACCCGGTTTATCAGTATTTATTCAATAGCTGTGATATTGACGAGAGTCTGGCCCTTTTAAAAGCGGCGCAGCTCGAACTTGATGAAGCCTCGGTGTTTACTATTCACGGCTTTTGTCAGCATGTTATTACCCAGCTAGCGTTTAACAGTGGCTTTGCCATGTCACTTAACTTGGGCAATGACACCAGCGATTTATATCTTGAAGCTGCCGAAGACTTCATTCGAAAAATTAGCAAAAGCGAGGACGAGTTTAGACTACTGGCAGAGTCAGGTTGGCATACACCTGACAGACTGCTGCGAGAGTTTAACGCCAGCATTAAAAGTACGCTGACCCCAATATTGCTTAGTGAGGAGGATATTGAGGCGGCGTGTAAAAAGCAGTTAGATGAAGTGCCGCACACGTCTTTAGCCTACGTGAAGTCTCTACTTCAAAGCGTAGAAGACAATGAAGGGCTATTGGTAGAACAGCTCATCAAAACACCGGCCCATAAAAAAGAACGGCCGCAGGAGTTGGCTGCACTTAAAGCTTGGTTGCGTTCTTGTGTAGATGAACAAAGTTATTATCTTCCGCCGCCCGAAGCGGAAGCCTTTGTTAAAGGTAACCGATATGCGCGAAATTCATCTGGTGTAAAAGAGATTTTAACGCCTATAAAAGATTTTGCAGGGGCGCTTAAAAAAGCATTTGGTGAAAAAGACAAAGCGCTTAGTAAGGTGCTTGTATTCAAGCTGGTGGTTGAAGCCATTGCGTTCATCAAATCCCGCGTTGAAAAGCAGAAAAAACAGCTTGGCGTTATCGACTTCGACGATCTTATTCGTATGCTCGCCGACGAAGTGGTGAAGCCAAACAATACTCTTGTGCCTGAACTTCGCAAAAAATTTCCCGTAGCGCTTATCGACGAATTCCAAGATACCGATGCAAAGCAGTACGCGATTTTAGACGCAGTTTATCCTAATCTTGCGGATGCTAACGAAAGTGCGTTGTTAATGATAGGTGATCCCAAGCAGGCGATTTATCGCTTTCGAGGCGGCGATATCTTTACCTATTTAAAGGCGGGTAGACAGGCTGATTACCGCTGGGTGATGAATACCAACTGGCGCTCGGTAGAGGGAATGGTTAAAGCCTATAATCGGTTATTCTACGGTGCGCCTGTGGCATCAAATAAACCTGCCGATGTGTTTGGTTTTGATATCAAATACAACCCTGTTGAATTTACGCCTAAAGCGGCCGCGGCAAAAACGCCACTTATCGACCCTGCCGAACAAAATAGTCTAATGAAGAGCGGTGTAATGAAAAGTGCTGTAACGAAACGCAGCGCAATGAACTACGTTAGCATGTGTTTGGAAGACAAAGAAAACGCCCACATTATGCGTCGCAAAATGGCTCAGTGGATTGCGCAAGAGATTTACCGCTTATTGAACGAAGCGCACTTTCAAACCGCTAATGGTGGCACCGCGCCTGTTAAGCCTCAGGATATCGCTATCTTGGTGAAAGACAGGACCGAAGCTGGCGCTATCAAAAGCGTACTGCAGCAAAAAGGTTTGGCGTGCGTTTATTTAAGCGATCGCAGTAACTTATTTGCCAGTGCAGAAGCCAAAGACGTACTGCGGCTACTTAACGGTATTTGGCACGCTAACGACACCAGTAAAGTGGCGTCGAGCTTGGCGTCTCCGCTTTGGGGATATAGCGCACAAACTCTTATTGAACTGCTGTACCATGAAGATGACGCGCAGTGGGATGCTGCTATCGACAAGGTATTGTCGCTGCGAGATATGTGGCTTCAAAAAGGGTGCATGAGTGTGCTGCTGTATTTAATGCAAGATAGCTATCAACCTCATGCTGACAGCGTGGAACGCGCCCTTACTAACTATCAACACCTTGCTGAAGTGCTGGAAAAAGCCAGCACGACTCACCAGCGCCCAGAGCAGCTACTCGACTGGTTGAATAAGCAAATTCATAAGCCTGAAAGCGATGAAGAGCTTACATTACGCCTTGAAAGTGACAGCCAACTTATTCGGCTTATTACTCAACACGGCTCGAAAGGGCTAGAGTACCCCATCGTGTTTGTTCCATTTGCCACCGGCTACAGAGACGCCGCTAAAAACGGCAACACTACGTCGCAAATATTTACCTATTACGACGAAGAAAAACAAGATTTACAAATGCAGCTTGGGCAGACGCCACAGGCCATAGCTCGCGTTCAAAGCGAGAGCGAAGCGGAAGACATGCGACTGGCCTATGTAGCAGTAACACGAGCTGCCCATCGCTGTTACATGGGCGTTGTACCGTTAACTAACAATGAAAGAAGTGCACTAGCACGAGCCCTTGGTGTAGGTGGTGACGGCAGCAACAACGATTGGTCGAGTGTGTTAACCCGCGTTGCTGAAGAAGATGCGTCCCATGCCAGCCATATCGACGGCGATGAGTTTGAGGAATTGTATACTGGCTTTGAACAAGAAGATGAGCTTCCTCAGCTTACCGCGTTGCAATTTACCGGCACGGCAAGCGAAGAATGGCGACTGTATTCATTCTCTGCAATGAGCCGTTTAACCACGGTTGGTGCTAACCAAAGCGTTGAAACAGGCACAGCAGCAGAGTCCGGCGCAACAACAGAGCCCTTGGGTCAAACCCTTCCTAGTGTGCCCGTGCTTCAAACCATTCGAGATGAAGAAGTGTATGTAAGCGACACCCTTATAGATGAGGTGGGTTCAATTGATGCAGACATCAATTCCTCGGCAGGTATTGAAAGTACGGTAAGTAAACATGACTTGCGTTTTACTCTTGAGAAAGGCGCGAGTGCAGGTAATTTACTTCACGATATCCTAGAGCACAGTGACTTTAGTGCGCCTGAATGGGAAGAAACGGGCAAAGAACTGGTTAACCGGTTTGGGTTAGATGAAAAGCGTACGCCGCTACTGTATGAGTGGCTAGAGGAAGTGCTGCAGACGCCTCTTTATCCCAATATGCAGCTAAGTATGAGTGATTTACCCTTAGCGCAAACCCTGCGCGAAGCAGAATTCTATTTTCCAATGAACGACACGCAATGGGCTCAGCTTCGTGAAGTACTCGCGACTCATCGAAAAAACGTGGCTGACATTATTGGTGGCGAGGTGGAAACAGCGCCTCAACTAATCACAGCTAAATTACAGGGAATGATGCACGGGTTTATTGACTTGATTTTTGAACATGACGGTCAGTTTTATGTAGCAGACTACAAATCGACTTGGCTTGGCGATACCCTAGATAGCTACACGCCAACAGCGCTGTTTCACAATAACCAGCATCACCTTTACGACCTTCAGTACTTAATTTACTGCCTGGCGCTACATCGCTATTTAAAAAATACGCTGCCCAACTACGACCCAGATATGCATTTCGGTGGGGTGTATTACCTGTATTTACGCGGCATGCACCCAGAAAACGAGCGCGGAGAAGGGGTGTTTTACACTGATATTCCATCGTCTGTACTCAACCGGCTAGACGGGATATTTGCGAGCAAAGACGATGCTCAGCAAAGCGATAGTTCAAAGCATTCAGGCAGTTTTCACCAGCCTTTGGAGCAACAGTCTTCTGGTCAGCAGCAGTTTAGTTTCGATGACGAGTAGTCAACATCATAGAGGCTAAAGCAAAGGAAAATAATGAATAACAATCAACATTCTGTATCGTCATTTTTTGATAATTTGTTTGGCATCGAGGCGATCGACAAATTTGTCGCAAAAGAATTCGGCTTTGTTGACGAGCTAGATCAAGAAGAAAGGCTTATCTGGGCTGGGGTCTTAGCGTATTTGTCGTATATGCAGCGCAATGGTCACAGCTGTATCTATCTTAAAGACATAGCGGGTACGACGCTTTTTAAAGAACCAATAGCGGAAAAAGAGGCGGCCTTGACGGCCGAAACAAATGAGCATAGCAGCAACGGGGCGGCCGCTGCTTCACTGGCGCTGGTTGAACAAACCGAGCAGGAAAAAACGCCCAAAGCAGGTGTTGACGTGCCACAACTAACGCCGTTACTTAGAATTGTAAAAAGCGCGCTGAGTAACGAGCAGGTGGCTCAACTGTTTGTCTATAGCAACGGCAAGCTGTACAGCCGTCGCTACTATGAATTTGAGCAAGAAGTGGCCCGCAATGTTGTAAAACGAGCAGCGCTTACGCCGTTAAGTGATGAAGCTAGCGAAAAAGTAAAGCAACTTTGGCCCGCAATCTTTCCTACTGAAACAACCGATCAGCAAGATTGGCAGCAAATTGCGGTGGCGAAAAGCCTGATGCAGCGCTTTTGCGTTATAAACGGTGGGCCAGGTACAGGTAAAACCTATACCGTATTGCGTTTATTACTGGCGCTACAGGCTTGTGATGAAAACTTAAAAATTGTGCTGGCAGCGCCTACAGGTAAAGCGCAACAGCGTATGACGGAGTCTATCATGAACAGCATAGACGGACTTCGCGGCAAGTTGGACGACGCAGTGCTTAACAACGTGCCTACCGATGCTGTGACGCTACATAGATTACTAGGATTGCGCGAGCACGGTGTATCGACTAAGTTCAATCAGCACAACCAATTGGCAGCAGATGTACTCATTGTCGATGAAGCAAGTATGGTCGACTTAGCGCTAATGACACGTATAGTACGAGCATTGCCAGACCATGCACGGCTCTATTTTATCGGTGATGCCGACCAGCTTCCAGCAGTTGAGCTAGGCAACGTGTTAGAGCAGCTAGTTAGTACCGAGACAGCAAGTTTTGACGACAACGAGAATGTGCCAAATGGCACAAATAGCTTAAACAGCAATGACAACGCGTTTTCTTTAGGTGGCGTGCCATCGTTAATGCGTCAGCACATTGCTACGCTGTGCCCGCATTTGCCTCTGTTACCTGTTGATGAGCAGGCAAAAAGCTATGTAGCAACACTGCAAGCACCACAGCGCTTTAAGGGACAGGTGGCTAAAGTTGCAACGGCCATACAGCGAGGTGATGCAAGCGGCGCACTTACCGCTATTAGCGACAAAGCAACCGACAATGATAAAACTGCTGGCCCTAATTCAAATATCGATTCAACTCTTGTTTCAAATACTTCATCACGGCTGCAATCTGGCGTTCACATATGGCCAGAGCACCAGGTTAGCGGCCGTGATTTACACCAGTTGGCCAAAGAAAGCTTCCTGCCTATTTTTGATGCCGGTAGTGCCGAAGAGGCGCTTAATCGCCTGAATGTTGTTAGGTGGCTAACCCCGGTCCGCCAAGGCGGAATGGGCGTAGAAGGCCTGAATAATTTGGTGTTCGATGCTATCAAGCACAAGATCAGAAAGCGGGAAGGGCATTTCTATCAAGGTCAGCCCATTATGATTGTAAAAAATCATCATCCTCAACGACTATCAAACGGTGAGGTTGGTGTAATCTGGCCTGACAGCAAGGGAAAACTATATGCGTGGTTTTATCAAGATTCAGGTCAAAAAGCTTCGGGAAACGTTGGAGACATTGCTGACAAGACGCTAGCGCAAAAACAAGCGTTGCGCAGCATATCGCTATCAAGAGTACCGCAGTTTGAAACTGTGTATGCCATGACCATACATAAATCTCAAGGCTCTGAGTTTAACCATGTCGTACTTATTTTACCTAAGCCTGATAGCGAGAAAGCCGCCAATTTATTTCATCGAGGCCTAGTGTACACAGGGTTAACCCGTGCCAAAGACGGCTGCTTAATCATCTCTGACAACGCAACATTTAGTCATATGGTTCAGCGGGTGGATAAGCGTTATTCCGGGCTTTCTGAGGCAATAAGCTTGCAACTAGAGAGCACATCAAACGCCACCACAGAAGTCGAATAAAAGAAAATGTACTCTAACCCCAAAAATTTTGGGGTCAGAGTACATTTCTGTGTGGTTATTTCACTGGCGTAAAAAGGCACAGGCCACGTTTATTAATATCAATAGGGGTTTTGCTGATCAGATAAATGCGGGTGGGGGCAGTGACACGCAAAATTCCGCCTTCAGCATTTAAAAACTGTGAAGGCAAAAGTACAGACGTGTCTTCACTTTCTGAATTGTCGGTCTCGGCTTTCACTGCAAAGTGTGACAAACCGCAGTGATCTAGCCAACCTAATATATTATCGGGCGTTGCCACAAAATTATCGTGCTTCAATACGCTGCTATGTAGCGTAATATTCGCACCGAAAACGGGCTTGTTCTCTATCGCCATTTGCGTGTTAGGCTTTAAATGCAGACGGTATAGTCCGTGTGCTTCAGGCACAATGTCATCATTCGCATCTGTACTATTTACCAACGTAAGCATACAAAGTTTCACAGGTTAGTTTTGATGGTTTCATTGTGGTGGACTTACGGCTAGCCTGCGTTGATGTGGATCAACTGCACTCGGGTTTACGCCTTTTGTATAAACAATTAGGCGTCTTGCGCAACAAGCATCTCGCCAAGGCACTTAATAGCTTCGGTGCGCGCAGCCTGCGTGCTATCTATGAAATTAAAACGCAGGCAATGTCGATACTTCCCCGTTGCCGAAAATAGCTGCCCCGGCGCGACATAAATGCCTAATTGCTTGGCTTCGTCAGCCAGCTTCACGGAGTCATACCGGCTGTGTAGTTCTACCCAAAGCACATAGCCGCCTTGAGGGTAGCTAATACAGGTGTCGGCGGGGAAGTAACGCTTAATGTCTGCACGTAGAGCGTCTCGTGCACTAAGGTAATGGTGACGCATTGCCCGAATATGTTTGTCATAACCGCCTTGCTCAATGAAACTGGCTATAGCTAATTGAGGTAGAGTCGGGCACATAGAGCTACTCACGTATTTAACGTGGAGCACTTTATTTCTATAGCTTCCCGGCGCTATCCAACCCACACGAAAGCCTGGCGCTAGTGTTTTCGAAAACGAGGAACACAGCAAAACGCGTCCATCTTTATCGAACGATTTAATGGTTTTGGGACGAGGGTAGGCATAGGCAATATCGCCGTAAATATCATCTTCAATAATGGCTACGTCGTATTCTCTGGCCAATTCATATAACGCTTTCTTTTTCGCCTCAGGCATAACGAATCCTTGAGGGTTATTTACCGTTGGGGCAACTAAAATGGCCTTGATCGGCCATTGGTCAAGCGCTAGCTTTAATGCCTCTAAACTCAGTCCTGTTTCAGAGTCGGTGGGGATCTCTAACGCTTTTAATTCAGCGCCCTTGATAGCTTGCATAGCACCGTAGAACCCTGGGGATTCTACCGCTATCACATCGCCGGCGCTCGCCACCGCGCGAAGGCACACAGATAAGGCTTCCTGGCAGCCAGAAGTGACAATGAATTCATCGCTTTGTAACACACAGCCAGATGCTGCGGCCAATCGGCTTAGCTGTTTTCGCAGCGTTTCATCACCTTTTACGTCACCGTATATCATGCCGTCCAAGGCTCGATGTTTGGTGAGTTCATGCAGGCGTTTTATAAGCGGTTTAAGGGTTTTGGCAGTCATGTTGGGCATGGCATGCTGAAACTGACACAGGGTTTTAGCGTCATGATCTTTATTGAAGGTATTTAGCAAGGTGTCTAGCACATCTTCCCATTGAGACACATCCATAGGGCGTTGCGGAGGCTTCGTCATGCTAGGGGTGTTATCTATTAATATACTACGGGCAACAAAATAACCTGATTTAGGTTTTGCCTCTATTAGTTGCTGCGCCTCTAACACTCGATATGCTTCCTGCACGGTAGCTATACTTACTTTATGCTCCGTTGACAGCTGCCTAACCGAAGGTAACTTGTTTCCCACCTCAAAAACACCACGCTCGATTTGGGCTTTAAGTTCATTGGCTAATGTTTCGTAAAGCGTCATCGCAATATTTATTCTTATGAAGTCATCTGCATACAGATAACTATATCTTAATTAACAGGAGCTTTTAACCATACAGATTGGTGAAATAACTACCATACAGACGTTACCATGACTAAACTGTATGGCTGTTTTTAAGCGTGTTTGGGTATGATGCATACAGAAATATGATTGTATTGTGTTGGTGAAAAACAAGCGTTTGGTTAACCGAGCCTTTTTTTAAAGAAACGCATTGGTCACCTCAACATATAAGGACTGTCATGGAAACATCTCTACTCATCGCACTTGCGACATTCGCATTCATCAGTACGGTAACGCCTGGCCCAAATAATATGATGCTATTGGCTTCTGGGGCACAATACGGTTATAAACGTTCGCTGCCGCACATGCTGGGTATTGTAATTGGTGTTGCAGGTTTAATGATAAGCACACTGCTGGGCATGGGTGCGCTGTTCAACACATTTCCCGTACTGTACAGTGTGCTAAAAGTACTTGGCGTGGGATACCTGTTATGGTTAGCATTTAAAATTGCCACTGGCCCCGTAGATGAGCCAGTAGACCCGGTAGAAAATAAAATTAACTCGACCAAACGCCAAGGGCCGCTCAAGTGGTGGGAAGGGGCATTATTTCAGTTAATTAACCCTAAAGCATGGATGATGGCGTTAGCCAGTGTAGGCACGTTTTCACTGCCTGGCGAGCACTACACCCAATCAGGTGTCGCGATTGTTATCGCTTTTGCCGTAATTGGTTTCCCAAGCATCTCGCTGTGGGCGGCGGTAGGCGCAAAAATACGCGTGTGGTTGAGTTCGCCAATTCGAAGACGGCAGTTTAACCTGACAATGGGCGCGGCCACAGCAGCCACGTTATTTTTGATAGTGTAGCGACTATATTAACTCGACATTGGCCTTTTAGGAACAAACCGCTAGGCTGGTGAATTTAACAAACTGATAAAAGGAGCACGTAAAATGGAATGGGGCGACGTCTTTATTCAATACTTAAGCGCCTATGAACAAAAGGACCTCGAGCGTGTCTCCGATATGTTTGCCGATAACATTTCATTAAGGGACTGGAAAATCTCTGTGAAAGGTAAACGGTTAGCCGTTGATGAAACACGTAAGAACTTTGAGAACGCTGATTCGATAGAAATAGATGTGCTGTCTACTATGGCAAACGAGAACATGGTGTGTGGTGAGCTTAAAATTGTAGTGGATAAGTCTGAAACACTGTTTGTTGTTGATGTTTTAACATTTAATGAAAACGGCAAAATCACCGCTATTCACGCTTATCTAGGACGCGACGATTAAATCTAGCGCAAACAATATAAATACAAGGAGCAGGCCTTCATGGAATTGAACCAAGTTACGTTACCCGTTACCAACATGGTCGAAGCGGTGGAGTTTTATCTTACCCTGGGATTCACTCAAATTGTAGATACACCACATTATGCCAGATTCACGTGTCCTCAAGGCTCGTCTACGTTTTCGCTGTCATTAGAGGACGAAAGTACTCGAAATCACAGTGTGATTTATTTTGAACACGAGGCGCTAGATGAGCTGTATACCTCTCTTGTGGAAAAAGGTATTCGTTTTGAGCAGCCGCCAATGCAGCAGCGCTACCTTTGGAAAGAGGCCATTTTGAGCGATCCATCTGGCAACAAAATAAAGCTGTACTGGGCAGGAGAGAATAGAGTGAACCCGCCTTGGAAAGTGGAAATAAAGCAGTAGCCATTTGGATAAACTTCAAGAAAAACCGAGAATACCAGTGACAGAACCCCAAATAAGTGTGCACTTTCGCTTAACAGCGTTAGATGCCATGCAAGCGTACACGCTAAAACGAGAAATAGAAGGCGCTTATTTTATTAAGCGTGAAGAATGTGTAGATAAAAAAGGCCCAGATGCGTTCATTGGTATGGTGCCGTTAAAAGAAAGCCTGTTTGACGAACTCAACGACTACGTTATTCGCCAGCAAATTCAATATGATGACTGCGATATTTATGTTGAATCAAAAACTGCTAACGGTGATATTGCTGTACCAAAGGTGGTAAATAAATTGCTCAAATACATCGACTGCAAGCTGACCTTCGCTTTTGCGAATTAGTTTCAATTTAGGTGCGCTACTTAAGCGTGAACCGCCAAGGCAAGGTTGTGTCATCCCGTGGACCTTGCTTACCAGTTTGATCGTCTTTTGCGTAGTCTATGCCAATGCGAGGCGAACTAGTAATGTATTCACTGGCAATGGTATGGCCACTTTCCTCAACCCAAATCAACGTGTTATTCACTACAGGCTCACCATTAAGCGCAGGTGTTATCGCAAGAGCTTGTGTCAGCTTAGCCGGACCGTCACATAGATTACGCAATGATGTGTTCACGCCGCGACGTTCACGCATTTTGTCGACACCTTCTGTTGGCTTAATTTTTCGGATCAAAACTGAATCAGTGTGGTCAGCGTCATTTGTAACAATATTCAACATACTGTGAGAACCATAAATGGTGTAGATGTAAGCAACGCCGCCTTGCTTTTTAAGTGTTGTTATCGAAGAAGGGCGCCGCAACAGGTGTTTCTCCATGGCAAGATCATGATGACCACGGTAGGCTTCCGTTTCTGTTATCATTCCCCCGGTTAGTACGCCGTCGACATTACTAAACAGGTAGTTACCAATGAGCGACTTCGCTATATTGACGACATCGCTATCGGTGAAAAAAGAACGCTGCATTTTTGGTTTAGGTTTATTAATAAACAGATTAAGACGACTTCGTAATTTCGCTGTGAGATTTAAGCACTTTGCTACCGTCGTCCTGTTCAATGAGATAGGCAGGGTCGCTGTCGCTTGCCTCTCGTTTTACTGATGAGCCTTTAATTGTGCGTTCCACGTCGCTAGTAAATTTTTCTCTGATATTGCCCGTGGCACTGCCGTTACCCCATTCCCATTCCACTTCGGTGTTCACCGCGTAGTGTTTCATCGTTACTCCTTGTGGCGTTATTTAAACAATGTACTGAACAGTTAAACGATACGGGCAAGGTATGAGTTCACAAAGCAGAATAATAAGAAGGGAAAGTAAGCGTGAAACCCTAGGGCCTGTTGACCTTTGTTGTACATTTTTGCAGCGGTCTGTGTGCCATCTAGACAAGGCGAATGTTTGACGGTTTAGTGGTTCTAAATCGAGAACATTCAACGCAGTATAGATGGCACAAAGGCGCTGCCCGAAGGGGTCGTTATGAAAGCCTTTTACTCTTTGTCACAGTCCTTTAACTTAGCCCGCTAGGCTTGCAGGACTGTTTCGCGATTAAAAGGCTTCCATTTAGACCAAAATTCGTACACCAAAGG
Organism: Alteromonas sp. V450; assembly: GCF_001885075.1. NCBI lineage: Bacteria > Pseudomonadati > Pseudomonadota > Gammaproteobacteria > Alteromonadales > Alteromonadaceae > Alteromonas > Alteromonas sp. V450. The sequence goes on along the minus strand of NZ_MODU01000004.1, from coordinate 1,397,295 downwards.
TCAACAGGCCCTAGGAAAGGGTTTCAATGTGTTTTTCTTTTGGTGCTTGTTTTTGCGTAGTGGAACTACCCGCGGTTGCAATAACAACCAATGCCACTGCAAACCATTGTGAAAGCGTAAGGCTTTCATCAATAATGATAAATGCCGCTATGGCTGCAACAGCAGGCTCAACACTCATCATAATACTGAAAGTTTGCTTTGGCATGTTGCGCATAGCGCTCATCTCTAATGTATAGGGAATTGCCGATGAAAAAATGCCAACAGCGCAGCCTATTAGAATGACATCCAAAGAGAGTAAAGCACCACCTTGGCTAACTGCGCCAATGGGAACTACACAAATCGCTGCCACTAGCATGCCTAGTGTTACCGATATACCGCCAGAACCTTCGCTGCCTGTTTTGTTTCCAAATACAATATAACCGGCCCAAAACGCGCCAGCTATAAGTGCTAGAATAACGCCGACCGGATCTAAGCTATCAGCCGAAGCGCCGCCAATATCGGGAAGCAGCATACAAACGCCTGCAACAGCTAAAATAGCCCACGCAAAATCTCGTTTTTTTCGGGCACTAAAAAATGCCACGGCCAATGGCCCTGTGAATTCAAGCGCGACACCTATGCCAAGGGGAATGCGCTCAATCGCAAGATAAAAGATGATATTCATTGCGCCCAAGCAAGCGCCGTAGAATATAACGTTACGCCACCCTTTTGCACTCAAACGTGCTTGCCAGGGCCTAAAAATTATCGTTAACACTAATGCGGCGAAAAATGCACGTAGTGCGCTGGTACCTTCAGGGCCGACAATTGGAAAGAGTTGTTTTGCAAATGATGCACCAGATTGAATGGTTATCATCGCTAAGAGCACTGCGACGATAGCGAGTAAAAAACGTTGATTCACAATGTATTACTACTTTGTTACGCCAAAACTAAATTATATTTGTTCTTGAAATGAAATGCGCGTTGAAAACGAAAAATCTACAATAGATACGTGTTATCACCGTGTATTTTTTTGAACATAAGGTGCCAAATAATAGTTAGGTGTGTACTATGGCTTGGGGCAAGCCATCAATTTTTTCAACGGTTAATGGAAATAAGAATATGGAAGTTAAATACCTCTCTTCACCGATAGAAATTCAAGGCTTTTCGGTGGTGACAAATAACCACACTGAATTCTCACCACAGGGCAAGATCCCCGCGCTTTGGCAAAGATTTGACACTGCGATACCTGTTGATTACAAAGCCGGCGAGCGTGTATATGGCGTGTATTTCAACTACGAATCCGATCATACCGGTGACTTTACAGTACTAGCAGGGTTTAATGGTAAGTCAGTGCCCGAACGCATAGCAGTAGAGCACATCACCATTCCTTCAGGCAAATATCTTGTTTTCTCTAAATATGGTGATATGCCGCAGATAGCTATCGATGCGTGGCAAGATATTTGGCGCTATTTTTCGCAAGAAAATACAGAGTACGAACGGGCATTTACCGTAGACTTCGAGCACTACGTGAATGGTAATCATATTGATGTATACATGGCGATAAAGTAGCGCTTTGAATAAGGGGTAACGCGCAAATAGCGTAAAAGCGCGATGAGAGAAAGCATTGTTTTTGTTTTTTTTACTCTATACTAGAACATAAACAAAAAGGTGAGTTAATGTACTGCGCTACGTAACCCATGTATTTTTAAGCGCTCAGTGCTCAGTGCTCAGTGCTCGTGTTTTAAGTCACTATTAACGGTTGAAGTTTCCTACTTAAGGAAAGCAATTGTATATTCTTACTCAATTACATATCGACATCGCTCGAAATGCGACGGATGATTTTAACCTATTTCACGACCCCATGCGGTGGCAGCAAATTCCTGGTAATCCGTTCCAAGGTACAATAGCGCTTGGTTTTCAACTCGGCCTGTTCGTAGAAACACAGATAAAACAAGGTGCGTCTGCGATAAAGCCAAGGCGGTATTCAGTTTATGAGTTTAACTTTGTGAACCCTGCGAAAGAAGGGGACGAACTAAACTTAACGCTTAAAGCTGCACGCGTTTCTACAACTCCAATGGGGGAGCAAGAATCACAACGCTTGATATTAAAAGCATCGGGAAAACCAAGTTTAATGGGCTTCTATCGACAGTCAGACTATTTGTCTGTGTCGTCAAAACTCCTAAAGTGTAATAAAGACCAGATTTCAAAGATGGCGGACCGTACATTATTAGATGAGAACATGTTCTTAAAGCGAAAATGGATGATTGTGGGCAATGCTAAAAATTACCTGTTGAGCGCTTTTGCCGACCAAAGGCAGTACGTTGATGAGTTTGCGAATAAGGTTTGCTTCCCGCAGTTTTATCCGCTTTCTTTGATGTCGTCAGCGATGTTAGAAAGAGCGAAAGCCATAGGCTATGACTTGATAAGCAATGCAATGATCTACGTTTCGCAAAAAATGTGTATCGATAACCAGCAGTTAGCTCAACTCAAAAGCAATGACTGTTTAAACATATTGGTGGCGGCTGTTGAAGATGATTCAAGCCATCTCACCTGTGCTGGATGGGCAAACAGTGAATCTCCGCTTTTCTGTGCAGAGGTTCAGCTTATGCCACTATCAGATATTCTTTAAAAAAGCCGGCGCTGCGTCGCCGGCCTTTACTTTTGTCTATATAAGACGAATCTTACATTTTGTATGCTACGTTCACATAACCAAAACGGCCGATGTTGTCATACGCACCGTCGGTTGACCCGGTACCCGTAGTACCAAGTGGTAGAACACGGTTAAACAGGTTATCAATACCTACGGTTAGGCTCACACCGTTTGCGAAGTTATAGCCGGCGGTAACATCGGTTACTGCATATGAAGGCAGTTCCATGCGATCACTCGGGTTAGGGTTACGAGCTAAATCTTGATTATCATAAAGGCTTGCGCGCTCAATGTAGCGAGTTTTCCAACTTGCTTCCCAGTCGTCACGGCTGTAGTTAACGGTAAATACACCTTGCCAATCAGATTCACCAGCGGTGCCGGCATTTTGATAAAACAGCGCTGGGTTGTCCTGGAATGGAAACTCTTTACGATCTTTAAGGTATGTTGCAATTAGGCTTGTGCGGAATGCACCCTCTATTGCGTCAAAGTCGTAACCTAGTTCGAAATCTATACCTTTAGCTTCTTGCCCTGCGATGTTGAGCGCATAGCTGCGAATTTGCGTGATTTCGCCTGTTTCTGAATCACGATCGACAAGTTCACAGTATGGGTTATTAACACCTGTTTCAGAGTCAACGCAACGGTCCAGAATAGTTTGTCCATCGATGTTGGTGATGGCATCTGTAAGCTCAATTTCCCAGTAGTCTACGGTAGCGGTGAAACCTTCAAACCAGCTTGGTGTATATACAAAACCTACGGTTTTAGAGATAGATTGTTCCGCTTGAAGGTCGATGTTCCCACCGTTAACGCCTTCCAACGTTGCTGAGTCATACTCAGAGTTAAAATTGGCGGGTACGCCTAACGCAGCGCAATTTGCAATACGCTGGTCAGCGTTGGCAAGGTCATCAAGGTTGTCTGTACGGCATGGGTCGTCAACGTTGAAAAAAGTCTGGCTGGCTTCACCGTATAGTTCGCTAATATTTGGCGCACGTAGAGCAGACGATTTTGTTGCCCTTATGCGTAAATCTTCAAAAACTTGCCAATCAAGGCCAAGCTTCCAGCTTTTTGCGTTGCCAATAGAAGAGTAGTTGGCGATACGCGCGGCTGTGTCAAACGTAAGCATATCAATACCAGGAAGACCTTCAAGGAGTGGGATGGTGACTTCGGTAAACACCTCAGAAACGTCATATTCGCCTTTATCTTCGCCTAGCGCATTAAAAAAGGTACCCGCGGCGTTATCTGGCTCATTAATTTCGCTTTTCTCTTTGCGGTATTCCACACCAGCAGCAAAGCCTACATAGCCTGCTGGCAACTCATAAATACCTGAGTTTGCTATCGTAGCACCTGCATTATACTGCTCAATCTTGCTGGTTCCCACCGAGGTGGTGTTCACATAGTTAATGGCGTCTTGTGACGGCTGTCCAAAGCCCATTATGTTAAGCGGTACACAGCCATCATCGCTACCTGATGCGCAAACGATATTGCCGTTGTCATCTTTAATCGCGTCGAGTGCATTATAAAAGTTTTGTAGAATAAGGTTGTTGCGATTGGCTCGTTCTAACTCTGTCTTACCATAATTTACAAACGCTTCGTAATTCCACTCATCGCCGATGTACCCTTCGATCCCTAGCACGTATCGATATGTTTCACGTTCATCCGCTTCTGTACGACGTCCTAGGTCGGTCATCATACGGTTTAGCTGAATGCTATCTAGGTCGTTAGCTTCCATATACTGAACAACGCTTTCGTCTAAAAAAGCGTTATTACGAGAAATGGTAGTTTCATCGCTGTAGAAGAAAAATGCCGGCTGCGCCATTGATATAGCGCGGGTACGGGCGTATTTAGCCTGTGCGTAAATAGTCGTATCGTCGTTAAGCTCATAGTGACCCTTAACGTTCAGGTTTGTGCGGTCAAATTCTGGCTGCAATTGGGTAAACTGGCGAAGATTGAAAAAGTCACAGTTTGCACAGAACGCACCATCAACTTGATCACCAATGTATATATCGCGTATTGAGCCGTCTGCATTAAACGTTTTGGTTCCATCACCAAATACACCCGCGTTGTTTAATACAAAGTAGCCTGCATTAGGCGTGAAGAAATTATCAGGAAATGCAGTTGAATTGAGCTGGTCTTCACTACGTTCGTACCCCATTATGCTTTCAAAGCTCATGTTGCTGTACGATGTCGCCGTCCAAGGATTGTCAAGCGCATCTAGCGATTCTTGTGAACTATGTTCAGCAGCAAAAGCAATATTCCCGCGATCGTTATCAAAGTTAAAGCCATAAGATGCTTGGTACTTACTGTTTTTGTAACCATTCTCTTGGGCAAAGCCGTGTGACGCGCTAATGTCAAACCCTTCAATGTTCTTTTTAAGAATAAAGTTAACCACACCGGTAACCGCGTCGGCACCGTACACGGCAGATGCTCCGCCAGTGACAATTTCGACGCGTTCAATCCAAGAAGTAGGGATGGTATTTGTGTCAACTGCCGCTGTACCGGCCGATGATGATACATGGCGTTTTCCATCAACGAGTACGAGAGTCCGGTCTGTACCCATACCGCGAAGATCTAATATGTTCAGCCCTGCAGTTCCAATGAACTGACCTGAGTTACTCAGTGAGAACGTGTTAGCAAGTGATGGTAGTTCGTTGAGCACTTCACCAATGTTCATCGCTCCAGTGTTAAGAAGTGACTCACCAGAAATAGCGGTAACAGGTGAGGGAGCAATTGCGCCCTGACGAGAAATGCGTGAACCAGTGACCTGAATTTTTTCAACATCGGCGCTCTCGGCAGTAGAATCTTGTGCTAGTGCGTAGCCAGAACTGAGCGCGACACTTCCTGCCAATGCTAATCGAACAGCGGTTGCAATGTTTTTCATTGATAGTTCCTAATAAATTGAATTTTATTTTCTTGTTGTTTAATAAGGTCGAGATTTAAGGCAAACCTTATTTTGGTTAATTTTTGAGCTTACTTATACTTTTGTCTAAAGGGGGCGCGCATTCTAATGAGCGAGAATACGCAAAATCAATTTTTTGCGATGAACTAAAGACCGCTTTTTGGGGATTTACAGAGTGTTAGCATAAATTTAAATAGTAGCTTTTATTTATATGCTTAAACCGGCGGTCAAAAAAAATCCAAATACTGTTTTTTTAAAGGCGTGATGGTTGAAATTTGAATGATTAGAATGATTTATGTGCAGATTTATTTTGCGATTTTTTATTAGAATTCTATTATTTAAAAGGTTTAGAATAAATTATGAGCGCTTTGAATGTTGTTTTGTAAATTGCCGCAATAATTTGGCTTTCTATCGTCACAATTAAGATGTTAATTAAGTTGTTACCAGTTTGTTAAGTTGTCTTTTTCTTTTAAATTCTCGGAATGCTTGTTGTAGTGCGTAATCTATTCAATAGTTAGTTACAAATTAACGATGATTTTACTTTAACTAGCAAATAATTAAATACGACGACTCATCAGATCGGAGAAATTACAATAGTTGTAAGGGATACTGTGAATGTTGACGCAACAAGCCTGTAAGTACAGGCTTTATTTTATAATGGTAGGCCGATGTGGGCTTTATCAAAAGTGTAGCTAGGCAGTGTGCTTGAGTGCTAATTCATGCCTGACTATTTCTGCGCCTGCACAGAGAGCTTCCAGTTTTTGGCGAGCGATATCTCGAGAAAGTGGCGCCATACCACAGTTTGTGCAAGGAAAAAGCTTATCTGCCTCTACATACTTTAACGCTTCACGTAACGTCGCTGCGACTTCTTCTGGTGTCTCGATGCTGGCACTTGCAACATCAATTGCCCCCACCATGACTTTTTTGCCTTTAAGAAGCGAAATAAGTTCGATGGGCACATGAGAGTTGTGACACTCAAGCGAAACCATATCAATGTTAGATTTTGCTAGTTTCGGAAAGCTCTCTTCATATTGTCGCCACTCTGAGCCCAAGGTTTTCTTCCAATCTGTATTGGCTTTAATGCCATACCCGTAGCAAATGTGAACAGCAGTTTCACATTTCAACCCTTCAATAGCTCGCTCTAATGCTGCTATTCCCCATTCGTTTACTTCATCAAAAAACACGTTAAATGAGGGTTCATCAAATTGAATAATGTCAACGCCTGCAGCCTCTAGTTCTTTCGCTTCTTGGTTTAAAATTTTTGCAAATTCCCACGCGAGTTTTTCACGGCTTTTATAGTGGTCGTCGTACAGGGTATCAACCATTGTCATGGGGCCCGGTAGTGCCCACTTAATAGGCTGGTCGGTTTGGCTTCTTAAGAACTTTGCGTCGTCAACAAATACTGATTTAGGTCGCGTAACCGCCTGGGTTACAACGGGAACGCTTGCATCGTAACGATTGCGAATTCGTACGGTCTTACGGTTTACGAAATCTACACCGTTAAGGTGCTCAATAAATGTTGTTACAAAGTGCTGACGGGTTTGCTCACCGTCGCACACGATATCAATGCCTGACATCGTTTGTTCCTGAAGCGTGACGCGCAGTGCGTCTTTTTTGCCCTCTTCAAGCGCTTCGCCTTCTAGCTTCCACGGCGACCATAGGGTTTCAGGCTGCGCAAGCCACGACGGTTTTGGTAGGCTGCCTGCAATAGAGGTGGGAAGTAATTTTTTCATGTGATTCGTATTCTTTAAGTCAAAAATTTTTAGGGACGCCTGCGGGGCAAGACGTGGATTGCAATGACAACGAGCAATTTACTAACAATCTGTTTCAGAGGATTCATCTGGCATAACTTGCTGTAAAGCGCTCCAGCTTATGTTGATAAGGCTTAATAAAGTTCTCTTCGGTAAACTTGCCTTGCTCGACGGCGAGATGACTGCGTTCGTCTCGGTCGTACACGATGGGCGTTACCGAATGATCGGTATTTTGCAAATTCGGTTTATAGCTTGAACCTGCACGAGCATTAGCGTTATAGATTTCAGGGCGATAGATTTTCTGAAACGTTTCCATCGTTGCGATAGTGCTTATAAGCTCTAAATTTGTGTAGTCGTTCAGTAAGTCACCAAAGAAGTAAAACGCGAAAGGCGCGGCACTGTTAGGCGGCATAAAATAACGAACGTTTAAGCCCATCTTTTTGAAATACTGCTCGGTCAACGACGACTCGTTAGGTTGATACTCAACGCCTAAAACAGGGTGCTGGTTTTCGGTTCTGCGATAGGTTTTGTTATCAGAGACACTTAAGCAAATAACAGGGAGTTTTGAGAAATGCGCTTTATAAGCTTCTGAGTTAACGAAATACTGGAACAATTTACCGTGTAGATCGCCAAAATCGTTGGGTACGCTGAACGAAGATTGGCCACGATTATGATTCAAAAGGCGAATGCTAAAATCATAATCTCGAACATAAGACGAGAAGTTGTTACCCACAATACCTTGGGTACGCTTTCCTGTTCGTTTATCGATAATATTCGTTTGTAAAATCTCGATTGTAGGAAAGGTATTGCCGTTACCTTCTACATCAATATCAACCGAGACTATTTCTAGTTCTACGGTATAGCGATCGCCACGTTCGTTGTCCCAGCTAGCTAACGCATTGAACCGATTGTTAATCATGCTTAACGCATCACGTAAGTTCTCTTTTCGGCGCTCGCCTCGCGCTAAATTAGCAAAATTAGTGGTAATTCGCGTGTTATCTGAAGGGCGATAATCTTCATTAAACTGAACGCTGTTAATAGTAAAAGAGAAATCTGGGTTCACGTTGTTGTTCATGAGAGTGCGCTTCTATTCCTAAAATTAAACCGAGTACTGTGCATGCTGTACAAGCCATGAATAATTTATACGCGGTTTTATATATGAATAAAAATGACTTAATTTCATTTTTTTATGAATTTGTCTCATGTTTTGGTTTGGCGAGAGGATCACTTTGTTTGCTCGTGCCAGCGTCGAGCACTAATCATAATTAGGTCGCAGACCGGATCTTTCAGCTGTGAATATAAGTCTCTATCGTCAGGAATTTGAGTGGCGAGGGTTTGCTTGAAGATCGCGTAAGCCTTTGCGGTATCGTCATCAATGCTAAGATAATCTCTGAACAAAAGCGCATACTTAAAGTTTTTTGCGTCTATTTTTCGAATATGAATATTTGCTTTGAACGACCATTGTTCTGTGACCCCTTGCAGGTATATTTTACGCCAGTCCGCACGGCATGATTCATTAGGCGGTAAATGGTCTTGACTCATGTAAGCGTTAGGCAAGTTTAATTTACTTATTCGCTGATTTATCGTGTTGCAAATTGCAGGAGATATTTCTCTAACCCCAATCTGAATATCGATACGATCTTTCGCTGGCATGTCAGGAATAGAAGTAGAGCCAATGTGGTCAATACAAACGCAAATATCGCTTAGCGTAGATAATAGGCAGCGTTTAGCAATTTCAAACTGCTCATGCCACGCTTTTTTATAGGGAACAATTTCAATTTTATCTCTCTCTCGGTGTTTCACAGTGCAACCTTGATGCGTTAGTTGAAAAACTCGGCTCGTTTTTCATTTAGAAACAAGAAGGTAGCAAATTGTAACAACTTAAACCATGGCGCTCGTTTATTGATCAAATTTGTTCTAGTAAGGTGCGATAACCCAGAGCGGTTTGTGACGCAATTGCACATAACGAATTTCGCAGATGGAAGTGAATGAGAAAAAGGAATTGATATGAGTGTTGAAATTAGGTTTAGAACGTTTTTAATGCGCACAATGCGTCAAATAGTCTATTGGTTGTTACAGCCTGTTTTAATAGCCGCTTCTCTTTACTTAGCACATACTAACGCCTCCCTTGATACGCATGTTTTATTTATCACAGCAGCATTTTGTATTATCACGCTCTTTGAAATTGCTATTCCGGCGCGCCCAGATTGGCGAAAAAGTGCGGGTGAAACTGCTGCACTTTTGGTATTTGTGATCCTTGCGGGGACAGCATATGCGATGATAGAAACGCTTTATGAAAGATCACTTTTTAAATGGATGGCAAGTTTAAATGAAGCGTGGCATTTAGATATTTGGCCTTCTCAATGGCCTGTTGTCGCGCAGGTATTGCTTGTCTTTGTAGCGTTTGAATTTGTTAACTATTGGTACCACAGAGCGGCGCATCGTTGGAAATGGCTATGGAGACTTTCAGGTCACAGTTCGCATCATGCATTTAAGAAATTAAGTGGTCTCAATGCAGTGGCTAATCACCCAATCGAAGCCTTTTTTCTTATTCTACCAAGAGCTATTGTTGGCTTTCTATTCGGTGGGGAAGCAGTTGGAGCTGCATTTGTTTCACTTGCGTCAGTAACCGCGTTATTAGCGCACAGCAATATAAACCTTAACTCAGCGGTGGTTGGCTGGTTCTTTACTACCAATCGCTACCATATCCATCACCACTCCCAAGTTATAAATGAGAGTAACACTAACTATGGCTGCGTGTGCATTGTTTGGGATAGGCTATTTGGCACATTTAAGGACGCTGACACTAAAGAAACGGGCATTGGCGATGTTCAGCCTGGTTATAAAGCGCTTATTCTTATGCCCTTTAAACGTCAATAAAGCGCTAGCAAAGCCGCAGCAAAAGGTAAGTGCTAGGCGGCTTTGAAACTCACGTTTTATAACGCATACTAAAAAACTAAAACTGGCTTTCCTTGACCATTTTTAGCCAAATTGGGTTAGAGAACGCTTTTCTTCCCTGACTATCTTCTACTTCAATGGCAACCCAACCAGATATCAATGGAACAGGGAGTGTTACGGTTTGTTGCTTGCCAGCTAAGTCCCGTTGTTCGATGATACTGACGCCGTCTTGCGTATCAGCGTCTTTTTTACTGAATGTATTGCCGATGAGCTTGATGTTTTTAAGGCCATTTACCGCGATAACATCTAATGTAATAGAATAAGGATGTTGCGTTGCTAGCTTCAGTGTCTCGCCGAACATGAAGTTTTTCGGGTACATAATTGGCCCAAACGATACGTAAGCGTTTCCCCTTTTTAATGCATTGGCATAGTGCTTTGCACTTGGTTTATCGATGGTATAGGCAAACATTCTATTTAAGCCGCTTGTTTCGTTCAGTACGTCGTGGGTGTCTGATCCAGCAGTAAGGTAATAGGGCAGACCTTCAGACCAAAGCGCGTAAGCTTTGTTTAATGTTGGCTCGTTGGACACAACCGCGTTGATTTCTAGTAGGTCAATAGTGGGATTAAAACCACCTGGCGCCGTATTTTTGTGTAAGCTGCTGAAGTATCCATAGGGAATAAAAGGGTGATTGGATGCAATGACCGTTGCGCCCATACGGCGGGCATCTTCTATTATGCTGTAAATATCATCTTTGCCAGGATCTACTGATAGCGAGGCACCTTCATCAATAGGAAATGCATTGAAGTGCCCCCACGAAGGGGAAATCTCGATAGAAGGAATAAACGGCACGGCTCTTTCATCAGCAAGTGCTTGTACCGCTAGGTTGTTTTTCGTTGAGTCGTGATCGCTAACGAACAGAACATCTAAGCCTGAAGCAAGTTGCGAGCGAACAAGATATTCAGGTGAGGTAGAGCCTTCAAGTACATCTGCGTGGTGATGTAAATCTGCGGAATACCAGCCCTTACGCGTAGGGTAGGTCATCACATCAATAGTGGTATTCAGCCTTGTAGTTTTTCGCGCCGAAACTTTAGCAGATAGCAATCGAGCGGGAGCGTTAAATCCGTCTCCATACGACACTTTAAATTGGTAATCGCCAGGTGCTAGAGCAAATTCTGCATTTCCTTTATTGTCCAAATCAGTAAAAAATGAAGGCGCTCCCAAGTATTGAATAAGCGGCTGATTGCCTTTTGCGATATTAATCTTAGCGTCTAGTGCAGATTGATTGCTCGCATCTGTTACTTGGATCTTGACTGTTCCTGGTGCTTCTAGTTCATTGAAGAACAAAGATGTGGTTTTGTTCTTTACAATATTTACAGCATGTTGGGGACTGTCGGAAAATTGCTTTCCTGTAGCGTACACTTGGTATTCACCCACGGGTAAATCAAACTTATAACGCCCTTCTTTTGCCAGCGCCCACATATAAGGAACGTTATCTTTTTGCACTACAACTGCAGCCGATGTAACGGGTTCGCCTGAAACTGAAGACACAGTGCCACTGATTGTGCCTTTTTGCATATTCTCTCGGGCTATTTCGGCTGCCATGACGGGCGCTAGGTCGCCGCTATTAAGCACTTGATAGGCGCCAGAAAAGGTGATGCTCTGGTTGCTTTTAAGATTGTGTTTCGCATAAAGGTCGCGAGATTGGTTATGCGCTTCTGTCATGTAAGGCGCATGCAGCGCAATGGCCCAGTTTTCATCGTAGCCGACGAAGCGATCAGACATCCATCTGACGTTTGCCGGATCGGCGCCTTTGCCATTTTCGTTGTGTTGTTTTGCTGTGGTTGCGAATTTGGGCACGCCAAATTTAAACCCTGAATCGGGCCATAAAGTATAGCCTGAGGTCAAAGATACGGTGCGTTCTCCTAGGTTGGTCATCGTTGTTGAGACCTGGATCAAGTCTGAATTTGAAGAAAGCGTGTATTGGGTACTTATTGTAATGTCAGAGAAATCTCGCGTTATCTTAACTATCGCTTCATCTTTAGTGTCTTTAAGTATGTCGACGTTCTGAAAAGTGTTAGGCCAGCTTGACCACGCGTTAGGAATGAAGTCGGCAAAAGCGACTCGGTCGTTACTTAATGAGCCGTCTGGCAATACATTAGCGATATCGACAATACAGCCTGGAGCAACGCCCCATGGTGGGGCAGAACCCACGGCGATAGAAAAAGCCAACTTATCATTTTTTATCGTTAAGTCGTTTGGCGCACTTGCATTTCCGTGTGGAATACTCGTTTTGCCTTTTTCAATACTTACAGAGGCAAAGGATACGGAGGCCATGAGAGTGCTTGAAAGAAGCGTAAATGCACATAAAAGACGTGAACTGAGCGAAATTTTTTGCACGAACCTTACCTTACGCAGGCAATAGTGCCTGGCTTTTTGTGTTGGGTATGTAATACAGGGTTTGTGATAATAAAAAGCCACGGTCAGTTAGCTAACCGTGGCCTTTTTTCAACGTTTTATTACATTACGAGTTTTACATTCAACGCCGCAATGCGAGGTGCTCCTATCCAGCCTGCGTTTGGTGCTATAGAGCCAAGGTACTCTTCGTCAAACACATTATTGACGGTGAAGCTTAGTTCAATGCTATCTAATCCTTCACCTAAGTCGTAAATGGTCTTTCCAAGGTAAAGATCGCTAACAATGTAAGAGTCAGTTTCTTGTGTATTAGCTTGGTCTAAAAAGCGTTCGCCCACATATTTGGTGCTGAAACCCGCATAAAAGTCGTCTTTTGCATAATCAAAACTAACGACAACCATGTCTTCAGGTGTGCCAATGACGGTATTTCCGCTAAAGTCTTCATCCGTATAGGTTGAATCATTCTTCGTATATGAAACGTAAAGGCCAAGGGTATCTGAAATACTGTAGTCGATTGACGCTTCGATACCATCAGATTCAATACCTCCATCGTTTATAAAGCCTCCGGCGGCGGCTTCTAAGAAGTCGATACCTGATACATCTTCATTACTTACGAACGTAATGCGGTTTTCAAACTTAATGTTGTAATAGGTTAAGCTTGCGTTAAAGCCAGGGGTTGAATAGCGAAGACCTATATCAATATTGTCTGCGGTTTCAGGCTCAACAACGCTAACGTCTGTATCATCTCGTTCAAGTACAGCATCTTTTACTGCCGCGAAGTTTTCGGCATAACCACCAAATAGTTCAAGTCCCTCTACTGGCAGCGGCGCAACGAAACCAGCTGAAATAAGAACATCAGAATCTGACGATACATTCAGGTCGTTCTCGGGAACAAATTGGTCTTCTTTAGAAACATCAACATTGAACTGTTTGGCACCAAGGCGAAGCTTAGCAAATCCGGCATCAAGCTCATTTTCTATGTAGTACATTAATGTTTCAACAGGGAACTCTCGATCATACTGGATCCAGTAAGGATTTTTTTCAGCGCGGGGCCCAGTAGCGGCGTCAATGGTCTTATGCCAGTCACGATATTCAGAGCGTTCGTAATCTTCGTACCAAAATCCACCACGAAGCACATTGTCCATATCAGAGACGGTTGTATACCATACAAAATCGCCATTAATACCGAATCTCTCTTTGTCATAATGCGTATGACGCTGTGAGCTTACGGGTATAGCGCCTTGCTCATAGCAACCAGGATCGATTTCAGGGCCGCCACCGCCATACGGAAAACCAATAGAGCTTGTACATCCATCAATCGGAGAAAGGGTATTACCATTACGGTCAACGAAGTAAATAAAGCCTTGTGACGAACCGCCATATGCAGTCGTTGATGCGTCTAATTCTGAGTTAGGGTTCCCCGCGCCATCATCGGTCACGTCTGCAATGTAATAGGGGATCCATTTACCGGCACCTTTGTTTTTGTGGTAGTAAACATTAGTGCTGAAGTCTATATTTGAAACGGTGAAATCGGCTTTCAAATAGGTGAAAAAGTTCTCTCGCTCGGTTACCCAACCCTCACGAAAAACCTGATCTTGGTATGGAATGCCAGACCAATCTTCTGTTAAACCATCCCATTCTGAATTCTGTTCATACTGCGCTAATCCGTAAATTCTTTGGTAGGTGTATTCTTGCGCATCATCATAAGATACATATGCGGTAATATCAGTTTCACCAATTCTTGATATCAACTTTCCTTCTAAATGATCACGTGTGTTGGTGATTGAACCATCCATGTAATCATCGTTCTGTTGTGAAGAAAGTGAAATCCAAGCGAATGTATCTGGAGCCACCTCACCAGTGTCATAACGAACGTAGTATTTACTCGCATTGTTTTCGCCCAACGTTGTGCTAACGGTGAACTGTTCATCAAACGCAGGCATGATAGTGGTGAAATCCATTGTTCCACCTAGTGCCTCATTTGACCGGGAGCTTATGTCAGCGGTACCCTGAGACACTTCTGTGCTGCGCAGGTTTTCAGTGTCTATATATCGGCTTGCCTTTGTGCCGCCACCGTAATTCGAGTTACCGTTTGAGATGCCGTCAACAGTCATACCAATTTGCTGAGATTCTAAGTTCAGCTGGAAACCACGGATAGATATGCTTGTAGACCATTCATCAGATCCGAACGGGTCGCCTTCTGTCACAAGCACGCCGGGTAGATTATCAATCAGCGCTAAAACGCTTGTCATCGATGTTTGTTGCTTTTTCATTTCTTCCGACGCGGCACTGTTGGCATAAGAAACATTTCGACCAGTTACAACAATGCTTTCAACATCTTTTTCTTCTTTTTCTATTTGACCCTTTGTCGTGGTTTCTTGGCCATAAGCGTGAGTCGCAGAAAGCGATATGGCAGAAAGCACAGATAAAGCAATAATGTTTATCTTCTTCGGCACATAAATTGTCATGTGTTTTCCTTATCGTTTATAAGTCGTGTCTTGTTTAAGTTGGTGTTAACACTTGCCTTGATAAATCCATAATTCCAACAAATCGTCATTAGCCAGAATGAACTTGATCTAATCTAATAACGTTCAGTGTCGCTATTGCTCCACTAAGCCTGTTTGCGGCTCGTTAGAAATTGTTATTTTTTGTTAAATGGACGTTCAATTAAAATAAATGATATGACAATAGCTCAAATAGTTCAACGGCTAACGCACCCCGTTGTTAATAAATAAAAATTAGAGTTGAATGTAAGTGGTATTTATTTGTACGTCTCTTTGTTTGTGAAATAACGGATGGGTGTCGGATATGTATCTGATAAATTGAGGGTTTTATTATTTTTGTGTGTTTTCTAGGTTAATGAATTATTCGCAATTGATAAGTAATTCTATGCATATTGATTGAGCACTAATTATTTGTGTGGTTTGTTAACGCTGCTTGTATTTTGTTGATAGGGGGGACTAAAAGGTTTGTTTTTTGTGGCATTCCCCTTAAATGATCTTGAAGCCTCTATTAATGCAAAGGCACCACGTGTTTTCTATAGGGAGAGTTCGATGTCACTTAGCCCCCGCGTAGATTTTTAATTGTGAAAGGAGGCGTCGTTTTTTAGCTATATGTGATTGGCAATGAGTTTCGGCATAAGTAAATAGGCATGTACCACGCTTCAGGTTGGCACTGTTAGTGGTTTCGAAGTGCCTTGATCAGTTGGTCTTTACTCATTTTAGAGCGCCCCTCAATACCAATTTCTTTTGCTTTGTCGTACAACTCATCTTTTGTACGGTCTTCGTAGGGCTTGCCCTTTCCGCCGTCACGAGAAGGGGTTTGTGTACTGTTTGCTTGTGCGTTGGCAATTCGCGCAGACTTTTCTTTACTGTAACCTTCGTCTCGTAATGCCTCATATGTATCATCATTTTTTATTTGGTTACCGTGATCCTTCGACATGGTTTACTCCTGTACTTTAAAAGTAGATGTGTTCGATGCATTCATTTTATTCTTACATCTGGTACGCCGAGACTGTGAGGTTGGTTTATGTTTATCTTCGCTTTTTTAAGAAAATGACGCTGCTTTTTCGAAGCGCATATTTAGCCCTTTGCGCGGCCGTTAAACGTAAAAGGCCAAATACAAACGTACTTGGCCTTCTCTGTAGTGCGTGTCGCTTCTTATCGCGAATTTGAGGTTAAACTGCTATTTTAAAGCGGCAACCGCCTTTCAAACGGTGCTTAACCTTTTGTTCTACTTTACTTTTCTATTGCAAATGACAATCCTGCATTTGCTTCCAATCGGCTAATAAGCTTATTACCAAGTGCGGACGCAGGCGTGAAGAATCCGCCAGACAACTGCACGTCTTTGCATAAACACAGTGCTGATTCAGAAATCATTTTACTAGTAGAGCCGTAACCCGGATCTTTATCGCCTTTAACCGACACAGCTAGCATATCGCCATTGGTGGCTGTGCCTACGAACATTACATCGTAAAAACCGTTCTCACGCTCTTCTTTGCTTGGGCCTTCTCCAGGTTTAGGACCATCATCACTTGCAAGTGACTTATCTTTTGCAACGTGATTCGCCATGGCTTCACCTTTCTCGCCTGGGCCAGTCATCATCATTTCATCGTATTGGAAGTTTTTGCCGTAGCTATATCCGCCCAGATAATTGGTGCGATGAACGTTTTTCGTATTAATAGCCGCCATAATAAATGGTGCCACCCATGTGCCTAATTGTTCATCGAAGTAAGGTTTATTGCCGTCGGGTTGTGGCTGATTTGACGCGCCATCGGTTAATGAGTGCGGATTAATAAGCGCCGCCATCACAGACTTATCTTTGTGCGCAGCCGCCATGGTTGCTTTCAAGCTGGCCGCGGTGCCGCCAGAGAACGTACCCTGCATCTTACGAACGCGACCCTTTACATACTCAATGACATCGCCGGTTTGCTTCTTAGCGTGCTCTTGTAAGTAGTGAACACCTAAATCGAACGGCACTGAGTCGAATCCGCAAGAAAATACAATGTTTGCGCCGGTTTCTTTAGCTTTCGCTTCGTACTTGTTGATCATTTGGTGCATCCAGGCAGGCTCACCGCAAAGATCTGTATAGCCGGTGCCGTTATCGACACATGCAGAAAGTAACTTTTCGCCGTAAATTTGGTATGGACCTACAGTGGTAAGTACTACCGCCGTGCGCTTTGTCATAGCGTCAAGTGCATCGGCATCATCACCGTCGGCGACAATGCTTTCAACATTGTCACTAATCCCTAACTCTTGTTTTACGTCGTTCAACTTGGTTTCGTTGCGGCCTGCTATTGCCCATTTAACGCTGCTATCGCTGCCATATTGAGCCTGAAAATACTCAGCTACTAGTTTGCCCGTAAAACCAGTGGCACCGAAAATAACTACATCAAATTCCCGTTCGTTACTCATTGTTTTGTCCTGTTTTATATCGTTTCGACACGTGTCATCAATATGTATTACCCAATATACGCACAAGCAACGATATCTATCATTTTTTTCGGTAATATTTGTCTATTCACAAAATTAAATAGCAGCCGATAAAACGAGCTATCTTAGTGACTCGATAAACTTAGCCAGTCGTGAAAGCCCTTCGCTAAGGCGTTCAATGCTGGTGGCAAAAGACAGCCTTACGTAATGGTTGGCATTGTGCTCACCAAAATCATTGCCTGGTGTTAGCGCCACATAATACTGCGACAGCAGAGCATCACAGAATTCGATAGCACTTAAGCCCGTATGCTTAATGTTGATGTAAGCGTAAAACGCGCCGTCAGGCTTTGCATCCAAACCAAGCCCCATATTTTTGAGCGCATTAAAAACAAGAGATGCACGCTCTATCAGCGTATGGCGGTTTTGCTCGCACTGCGTCAACGCTTCAGGTTTAAAGCACGCAAGTGCGGCTTTTTGAGAAAGGGTAGAGGGGCAAATAAACAAATTCTGCGCGAGCTTTTCGACTATTGGGGTCATGGTCTCAGGCACCACGCACCAACCAAGACGCCAGCCAGTCATGCCGAAGTATTTTGAAAAGCTGTTTATGACTACCACAGTGTCCTGCAGTTCTTCGAATGCAAGTACAGTTTGGAGTGTTGCTCCCTTGTTCTCATTGGGTTGAGATTCGCTAGTATTGATTCGACCATCCAATGAAAGTGCTAGGTCTAAATAAATTTCATCAACAATTAAAAAGCCACCTTTAGCTTTGCAGTATTGTCCAATCTTAATCAGCTCGTCTGTCTCTATCGCCGTGCCTGTAGGATTGGCCGGTGTGGCAATAAGTACACCTTTTGTGTTGTGCTTCCAATTATCGGCGACACTTGCAGCGGTTAGCTGAAAGTTATCCTCGCTGCGTGTTGGCACCAACGTTACCTCTGCGCCAAATGCGTTTAAAAAACGTCGGTTACAGGGGTAAGAAGGGTCGCCCAATATCACGTTGTCGCCTGGTTCAACCAAGGCAGCACTTGCCAAAAGTAAAGCGCCAGAAGCCCCAGCGGTCACTACCACTCTAGAAGGGCTTACCGCTACGCCATGTTTCAATTCATAAAAGCGTGCAATGGCTTCACGTAGTTCAGGCATGCCCAGCGCCGAGGTATAGGGAAAATCTGGGGCACTCAAGCTTTCTTTCATTGCCGCGAGCACTGCCGCGGGTGCGCCGAAATCAGGCTCGCCTAAATTAAGTCTTATAACATCTTTACCTTGCTGTTCTAGTGCCGTGGCTTTTTCGCCATAGGTCATAGCAAGAAACGGAGAAATCGCCGTAGCGCGAGAGGCAAACTTCAAAATAAACCCCTTATTAGTAGTGCCAATTCAAACTTTACCGCAATTAGGGATCACTCTTGGTTATGATTCAAGGGAATTCTTCGAGAAGTACAACTAACTCGCTGAATTACTTTTTGCTAACTGTTTAAACGAACAAACTTTTCGGCCAGCTCGTCTAGTGACTCTTTATTGTGCGGGTCGGGCTTAACAACATCAATAGGGCATACCGCTACGCAAGTTGGCGCATCGTAATGCCCCACGCATTCTGTGCAGCGTAACGGGTCTATTTCATACACTTTATTGCCCATGCTTATAGCGGCATTAGGGCATTCAGGTTCGCACATGTCGCAGTTAATGCAGCTATCAAGAATAAGCAGTGCCATAAATTATGCCTCGCTCACGTTTTCGGGTGTTACTGTATTAAGTGCTTTTTGAAACGGATTGCGGGTATCAACGCCTTCATCGAGGTTTCGCAGCAGTAGGGCAAAATTTAAAGACACATCGCTGGGTATCGGTATTCTTACTAGGTGCCCTGAACCTTTAGCATCTGTAATAGAATGGTTCCTCTTATCCAGCATCTCATTTAGAGTAAAGGTAATGTTGCCGCTTGGCGTCATCAACTCGAGTGAGTCACCTACACAGAATTTGTTTTTAACGTTTATAATTGCATAGCCAGACTCTTCACAACGATCAATCACTTCACCAACAAATTGCTGTTTGTCGCTGACTGAGTGGCCATACTCATAGTTCTGATACGCGTGGTGCGCATGGCGACGCAAGAAACCTTCGGTATAACCTCGATGAGCTAAAGTTTCCAATCTTCCCATTAATGCACTATCGAATGGCTTTCCTGCTACCGCGTCGTCAATTGCTTTGCGATAAACTTGTGCTGTTCTAGCGCAGTAGTAATGCGATTTAGTGCGGCCTTCTATTTTTAAACTATGCACGCCCACCTGGGTTAACCTGTCAACATGTTGCACGGCACGCAAATCTTTAGAATTCATAATATAGGTGCCATGTTCGTCTTCAAAAGCGGGCATCAGTTCACCGGGCTTTTCCCTTTCTTCTAACATGAACACTTGCGTACTTGGCGTGCCTTCGCCAAGGGTAGGAGTTACAATTTCAGGCGCTTCACCTGCCTTATCAATCTGAATAGCTTGAACAATTTCACCGGTTTCGTTTTCTTCGCCCGTCTTAACATCGTAAGACCATCTACAAGCATTGGTACAAGTGCCCTGGTTTGGGTCGCGTTTATTCATATATCCAGACAATAAGCAGCGGCCCGAATACGCCATACAAAGCGCACCATGCACAAACACTTCTAACTCCATGTCTGGAACATGTTCACGAATTGTTTCAATTTCTTCCAAAGAGAGCTCTCGAGACAAAATAACGCGCTCAATACCTTGTTTCTGCCAAAACTTCACCGTGGCGTAGTTCACCGCATTGGCCTGTACACTCAAGTGAATAGGCATTTCAGGGAAGGCGTCGCGCACCATCATAATAAGCCCTGGGTCTGACATAATTAACGCATCGGGCTTCATTGCAATTACTGGTGAAATATCTTTCAAGTAGGTACCTAGCTTACTGTTGTGGGGGGCAATGTTGCTGACTACGTAGAACTTTTTACCTAGAGCGTGTGCTTCTTTTATGCCTATCGCTAAGTTCTCAAGGCTAAATTCGTTGTTTCTTACGCGAAGTGAGTAGCGTGGCTGCCCAGCATAAACAGCATCGGCGCCATAGGCAAAAGCGTAGCGCATGTTGCGTAAGCTACCCGCAGGTGCAAGTAGCTCTGGCGCGATTAACATTTGGTTTGGTAATGTTGAATCTGGGTCTTCATGTAGGTTAGAAGAGCTGCGATTAGGTGATAATTTTGAAGTCATAGATAAAAACCGCTACTAGACGCTATAAACAAGGCGGCGGATTTTATAAGCGGTAAAATACCTCTACAACTCAAACAAAGCTTGGTGTTGACCAAGATCAAATAATTTGTTGTCGCTTGTGTTTTTGAACGTTTAAACGGCAATTGAGCAGAGTCAATGCCAGCTGTTTTATCCCATATGGTTGCGTTATCAGTGCATTACCTTCGGTAGTAAAAACCAAGCCCGTTCACAGCTAAATAACAAGCCAAAAGAGCGCACTAAACGATGAATTAACATGGGCAAAACTCACCACATAGGGTAGGCTAGAAATTCACACTAATAAGGACTAACTGCATGCTGCAATTGAACATTTTTCATAAAGCGGCGCGACAAGTAAAAGCATCGGCTAAATCAGCCATTGCGATTACGGTATTATTTGTCGTGTCTACGTCTTCCGCATTGGCTGCACTGCCAAGCATTGGTGAATTCACCAGCGATATGACCAAAAAAGAGGGGTTAATTCCTGTTTACTATGACGATGAAAGCGACAAAGTTTACTTGGCGGTACCAACAGACAACGCCGAATACCTGTTTCAAAGCAGTTTGCCTTATGGTGTAGGCTCAAATGACATTGGCCTTGATCGCGGCCAGTTGGGCGATACGCGCTTAGTCAGCTTTGAAAAATTTGGCAACAAGATTTTATTAAAGCAGCACAACACCAAATACCGCGCGGCCCACGGCAGTGACGCTGAAAAGCAGAGTATTGATGAAGCCTTTGCTGATTCGGTTATTGCCGGTTTTACGCTGGTAGCTAAAAGCGATAGTGCTAGCCTTATCGACTATACACCTTTTCTGTTAAGTGATATTCACGGTATCGGAAACCGTATGGCACGCACCAATCAAGGCAGCTTCAGCGTAGATAAAATGCGAAGCGGTGTGTACTTACCTAAAACTAAAGGCTTTGAAAAAAATACTGAGTTAGAAGCTTTAGTCACTTTTGCAGGTAAAAAGGCGGGCGAATACGTGCAGCAAGTTACGCCCGACCCAGAGAGCGTGTCCGTGCATTTGCATCATTCGTTCGTTGCATTGCCTGATGATAACTACACGCCTAGAGAGTACCACCCATACTCAGGCTACTGGAAATTCAGCTACTTTGACTATTCCACGCCTATTAGTGAACCTACTGAACAGCGTTTTATTACCCGCCATCGTTTACATAAAAAAACGCCGCATGCTGCAATGAGTGAAGCAGTAGAGCCTATTGTGTATTACCTAGACCCAGGTATTCCAGAGCCGGTAATGACCGCGCTTAAAGAAGGAGCGAGCTGGTGGAACCAAGCCTACGAAGCCGCAGGCTATAAAGATGCGTTTCAGGTAAAAGTATTGCCAGAAGGGGCCGACCCAATGGACGTGCGCTACAACGTTATTAACTGGGTGCATCGCGCAACACGGGGGTGGTCGTATGGTTCGTCGGTTGTCGACCCGCGAACGGGCGAAATAATTAAAGGCCATGTCACGTTAGGCTCACTGCGCGTAAGACAAGATTATTTAATTGCCCTTGGCCTAACCAGCCCGTTTAAAGAGGGTAATACCGACACCACCGTGCAGCAAGAAATGGCACTCGATCGTATTAGGCAGCTGTCTGCCCACGAAGTAGGGCATACGTTAGGCATAGCACATAATTTTGCGGCAAGTGAAAACAACCGTGCGTCGGTAATGGATTATCCTCACCCTAAAATTAGTATTAAAAACGGCAAAATCAGCTTGGAGGGCGCTTATGATAAAGGCATAGGCGCATGGGATATACACGCCGTAGCATATGGTTACCAAGACTTTGCCAGCGACGTAGAAGAAGCCGAAGCCTTAGCAAAGATTATCGTAAAAGGTCGCAACGAGGGCTTAAGCTTTAAGTCAGACCCCGATACCCGCAGCAGTCGCCATGCATCGGCAAATGGTCATATGTGGGAAAATGGAAGCAACCCGCTAGATGCCTTCGATGACATTTCCCAAGTGCGCGAGCTGGCGTTAAGCAATTTAGGTCTAGACACCTTAAGCCCAAACAGCAGCTTGTCGTCACTTGAAAATGCTTTAGTGCCTATTTACTTGCTCCACCGTTATCAGTTAGAAGCCGTTGCAAAACAGGTCGGCGGTTTAGTGTATGAATACGAGCGCAAAGGTGACTACACCCAAGCGCAGGGCCAGCAGTTTGTAGCACCCGCGGTGCAACAGCGCGCGATGCAGCAATTAATTACTGCTACTACCGCTGATTTCCTGACCATACCTGAATCGGTACTCGCCCTTATTCCACCAACAGCTTATGGCGACGATATAACTCGCGAGCACTTTAAAGGCAAAATGGGCTTAATGTTAGATCCTCTGTCCGCCGCTGCTTCAGCATCTAACTTTGCGTTTGAATTACTATTGCACCCAGAGCGCTTAAACCGTTTAGAGTGGCAAGCTAAAAGTGCCGACGACAGACGTAAAAAAGTAGGCGTTTCTATGCTTGTGAAGCAAATACTTAACGTTCACTGGTATAAAAATAAGTCACAAAGCCCATTAGCAAAACGCTTACAGCTAGTAGCGTTAAACGCAGTGATGAAAGCGATAACGAACGAAAAGCTGGCGCCAGAAGTAAGAATGGAAGCAGAACTTGCTTTACTTGAATTCAACGAGTGGTTAGATGATGAAGCTGACAACAATCAGTATGAAATACTGAAAGAACAGTTCGATACTTATTGGGCTAGCAAGGCATGGCCAAGTACCTTTAACGTAGAGCCGCTACCGCCAGGTTCGCCCATATAAGAGTGGGTGAGGGGCAGTGTAGAGCAATGTTGATGAGTAGCTAGCGCCGCAGAACAATGCTGCGGCGCAGTCTTGTATTTATCGAGTTACTTTTGGGTAGAAAAGAGGTATTGAGAGCATCAAAAAAGAACGTTAAACCCAGGCAAAAGGTGACGATAACAAGCTTTTCATCTTTATTAACCTCCTTTTCCAAGGGGGAAATTTGAGGTTTTGTTGCAAACTTAATTGATACCCATAAAGAAAATTAACGTACTACATTGCCATGTTGATAAACTCTTCAGGTTCATGATGAAGACGGTTGTGAAGAATATAGCAGTACAACATCGCGCCGCACGGCAGTTACTTCCTAAAGGCCCAGTGACAAAAGCGTATGAACGTATGGTTGATGCTGGCGAGGTGCGACGAGACAACGCTCAAGTTGCTCTGGCGGCAAAACTCGATATTCTGCACGAGTCTCTAGCCTCGCTCCCACCAAAACGAGTGCGCTTCAATAAACCAGCAAGCAGGTTTAAAGGCCGCAGTTCGCTGTTAATGTCATTGCAGCGAGCCTTGATATCTGCCCAGTCCTTTTTTCGAAAGAAATGCGGTTTGTGGTATTTCGGTTCGCCACCGCGAAGTATTTATATTCATGGCCCTGTCGGGGTTGGTAAGAGCTTTTTAATGGATCTTTTTTTCGCGTCGGTTGTTGTTTCTGATGATAATTATCGCTGTAACAACAGTAGTTACAAACACGCAAGAATAACCAAACGCCGCGTCCACTTTCATGAATTCATGTTAGACGTCCATCACCGAATATTT
Organism: Alteromonas sp. V450; assembly: GCF_001885075.1. Taxonomy (NCBI): domain Bacteria; kingdom Pseudomonadati; phylum Pseudomonadota; class Gammaproteobacteria; order Alteromonadales; family Alteromonadaceae; genus Alteromonas; species Alteromonas sp. V450. The sequence goes on along the minus strand of NZ_MODU01000004.1, from coordinate 1,373,001 downwards.
GTATATAACCAACAGCACCCAAGAGATGATGCACTACCGATAATTGCACAACAATTGGCACAAGAAGCCCAGCTTCTTTGTTTCGATGAATTTCAAGTGACAGACATTGCCGATGCCATGATTTTGAAGCAACTGTTTTCACTATTATTGGATTTAAACGTTGTGGTGGTAGCCACCTCTAATCGCTCCCCTGAGACATTGTATGAAGGGGGTATCAACCGCTCCCTCTTTTTGCCTTTCATCGACATGTTAAAAGACACATTCGACATTGTTTCAATGGACGATTCCAGTGTGGATTATCGACTCGAAACTCGAGCGGATGGTCAATCTTACTTTTGGTCGAACAACGATGCTGATGACAGTGTTAATGACAATATACAGGCGCAATTGGAAGAAATATTTGGTGGCCCTGCGTCTGAAGCTGAGGCCGAGATCATTCCTGTTCTGTTTGGTCGCGCTGTTAAGGTTGCCCGATTAAATGATCGGTGCGCTTGGTTTGACTTTTCAGAGTTATGTTACCAACCGCTCGGAGCAGCCGATTATATTTCCCTTTGCCACCGATTTCCGGTCATCATCATAGAGCGCGTCCCGCAACTGGACGCCAATTACCTAAACGAAGCGCGACGGTTCGTGACCCTTATTGATGCATGTTATGAATCTCGCACTCGCTTAGTGCTGTCGGCACAAGTCCCGCTCAACAAGCTGTTTGTTGATTTCGAAGCACATGTTGAAAGTAGCGATGGCGACGGAGAATTGATTGTTAGTGACAAGGGGGGCAACTCGAGCTCTTTCGCGACGACTATGATCCGCACCAAAAACGGGGAATATTATGAGTGGTCGGCGACGGGGCGAGTGGGCGTGTCGTTGGCACAATTTTCGTCTGCCAATGATCTCGCTTTTTCCTTTGGGCGAGCAGCGTCTAGACTGGTAGAAATGGGTGGACAAGAATGGGGACGGCAATGACCAATAGTTTTTATCTTGCAGACCTATAGCGGGGCAGGGGCTTGCGCTAGGCTTCTTGGTCATTAATCGCGATGGCCTGTTATTTCGAATGGCTCGCACAAATCAATAAGTAATTTGTCTGATCCACCTTTTTTTACCAATCCAATGAGCTGGTGGGGACCGTTGCATCTTTCCAACATTTCTTGATAAATAACATTAAATTCTGTGTTGAATAGATAGAGCATTGATCTTCTTGAAGTGGCCCTAAGTTTTATTAAAACGACTAAATATTCACTCATAGGAAGCACATCAACCCTCGTGATGTAGGTATAGCCAGTTAAGTCAAGCGTGGCTTGGCGGACGTCATCGGACATGAGCTCTACGAGCACACTATCTTTTACTACGGTGCGGATCCTTCTTTCCTGCTGATCAGGATTGCTAATCGCATATTGGTGCGTCGCAAAGTATTGATAAGACAATGACGGCAGGTAAGCGACCTCTTGCTACATCTGAGCCAATGGTACTGATACATTAAAGCTGCGTTGTTTGGTTTGTGTTGTAAGTAGGCTGGCTATGTCATCAAGATTGTCTCTGGCGGTGCTAAAGACAGCCCCTCCGTTAACATTACCTAGCTGGAAACTGGCGCCCGCCTCGCTAGAGCGAATATTCGATTGCACATAAGACGTTAACGTCTGATAAAGCGGCGCTACATTTTTATGGTTGGCAAAGAGTGACAATGAAAAATAGAGGTCCTTGCTGAGCTCAAGTTACTCATACTCCACATAAGAAAAGTCAAAGGTATAGGCATTGGCCGTACCGTCAATAAGCTCCACCAAACCCAGATCATCACTATCAAATTCGTCGGTGGGATTTTCATAACAACTGGTACTCCAGGCAAGATTAGCCTGCCAAACTCCCAGATTACCATTCAATGATGCGGTGAACCCTGCGCCTTGGTTTTTCTCTGCACTCAAAATACCAGCAGTAGCAAAGTCATCAATGGTTTGCTTTTGCGCATCCAGATAGGTCACGCCCATGTCCATAGAAAAACGTTCGCCCTCAAAGATCTTGGCGTTCATGCCTGCACCGCGAACATAGTTGTTGCTACTATCATCCAGACCGGTGAAATTTTTCACCCCAACCAGTAGCTACCACTTAACAAAGCACGGCTAATTTGCATGTTGCCAGTGGCATCCTATTGCCACTTTATCCCCCGTCGAGACAGGATATCTATCAGTAGGCTGTGATTACCATAAGAGGTGTGGCCAAGTTGAACTGATGCTGACCAAATTGCATCTGTATCAAATAGTCTGGCATATCCCATTTGTTGGCTCGCTCTCCACGATTGTAAAACTGAATGGCCTGCTGCGATTCACTGTCAGGTACCACGCCTTCCAACTGATATAGTGCAGCACTGGTAGCGGCCGCCGAATATGATGACAAGCCCAGTGCAATGGCCTATGCCAGGCGATGCTTTTTCATACCCGCCCCCTAATCACACAACTTAACTGTGGTTCCACCCACAGAAGCGAAAGTGCACGACTTCCCGTCAATGTTGCCTGTCACTACACTGCCGTTTTGAGACTGATTAATTTCGCCTCGGGTATACCCCCCGTTTGAACCTGACTGCGACTGCTGTTGTGTTTGGGCCTGAATCTGCCTTGCAATTAGTGGTACTAAACCTTGGGTTTGATCATTGCCTTCATAGCCCCAAGTAGCGTCGTTGAAATTCAGCCAATAAAAGCCACTGGGAACCTGTTGCTCAAACAAGGTGTCCATCAACTGAATTTCCTCTTCATTCAGATGTTCACCGTTTACATGAATATGTCTTTCTTCTTGGGCAATGCTTGTCATCGGGAACAACAAAAAAAGCATTGCGAGTGTGTGTGCTACGTTGATTTTCATAACCTGTCCTTTGGGTAAAAAAACGCTGTTGGTTGATGTCGAGCTCTAGATTAGAAAGCCACAGAAATCTGTGCTTGAATTAGCTTGGAAAGAGTTTGAAGAAGTTTGAAATGCACATTTATCAATAAGATAGAGGCCATTTAAAATCGAAGAAAAATTTTAATGACCTCTATTGATCAGGGCTTAGTGAACTTATGTTTATCTCTTATGAATGTCTAAAGCCTATTAGGCGCATCGTTTAAATGCCTCTTCAAAGCTCTTAAACGGTCCTTCAGGCCCCATCATTTTGACTTGTTTAATCGTGTAGGTATTAACGCGTTTACCGTTTGCCATGGTTTTGACCCTGAAAAACGGATAGTTGCTATTTCGTGGTCGAACTTCCCACGTAACTGGGCCCCCGGACAGCACGATTTCTTTAATCGTCCACCCCTCTTTTAAGATTTTGCACCGACCAGGACCCGAGTGATAAAAACCAGTAAGGAAGCACCAATTTTCCTTTGCCGTCCAGTGATAGCCTTCTTGTTTGCAATTGGCTCGCATCGCAGCATTCATCGGATTACTGGCGTCAAATTCAAAGCCGTAGCGTTTGGCAGCAGCAATCGCCACATTACCTGGCACCACATATTCAATCTTGAGCGAACTTTTTGGTGAAGTTTTCACTCGGGTGTTGGTAAGTTTGTTGGTGTCCTGCTTACTAAGCTGAGCAACACTAACCGATGAAAATAAGCAAAACACTAGCGTAAATATCATAATTTTCATGAACAAACTTCCTAGTAAAGTCGATAAAAACCCTATGCCAATTTGAACTAGGCACACGTTGTCGAGATTTAGATTAGTGGTATACAAATCAAGTAGCTTGAATTCGTTTGGAAACAGTTTGAAGAAACTTGAAAGTTTTTAGATTCAGTACGTTACTGGTAATAGCTTTGAAATGTTTCAGCGAAAAGTTTGCGATTCACATCCATTTAGCAGTACCCTATAGATTACTTTTTGACCGCTCCTCTAGGGCCGATAGGACATCAGCACCATGCAAGACTCGTTACATTTTCAATTTGGCGATTTTTCGCTGGATATGGGGAATACTCGGCTTATTCGTGACGGGGTAGTGGTGTCTAACGATGACAAAATTGTCAAAGCGCTCAACCTACTTTGTGAGCATTACCCTGAAGCTGTCGACAAAGACCTCATGCTTGAAACCTTATGGCCATCGCAAGTCGTCACAGACTGGTCTGTCTCTAAACTGATCTCCGAGATTCGCCAGGTGCTTGGCGACAATGGCAAAGATCAAGGCTATATCAAGACAGTCAGGGGCAAAGGATTTAGAATGAATACCCCGGTGAGCCAAGCCTCACCTCAAATAGAAGTGACGCCCAAAGTACCTCCAGCCACTACCAACACAACATCGAGAACCAAAACTAAGCAGCCTCCTGCTAAAATATTCAAATGGGTAGCCAGTGTTGGTGTTATCGCAATACTCTTTGTCGCTGCATTTGCACACTTTTATTTAGATCCTCAACAGGGAATGGCGAATGCCAATAATCCTGAACGGATTGCCGTGCTCCCCGTAGCCAGTCAAGCAGACTCCAATGTACACAATTGGGTGGAATATGGTGTTATGGCATTGGTTGCTGAACAGTTAAGCCAATACCCCAGTATACAAATCATCCCAGTGGACAGAGTGGTCGCCTTGGTACCCGATTCAACAACGGCAACCTTTGACGATGTATGTGGACAACTAGGTTGCTCTAAGATGGTCGCCATGACCTTCTCTTTAGACAACAACCAACCACAAATACAATTTGTGCTCACCGACGAGAAAGGCGAGTCTTTGTCTATCCCATTTGTCGGCGTGGATGTCATAGACAGTGCCAACAAAATGCTTGAAGTACTAGCGGCTAATTTAATTCCAAGAGATCAAGACATCATCCCATTGGCAAACACTTTCAGCAGCAATGAAAAAGCCAACCGCGACTACGCCATCGGTGTGCATGAGCTTTTCAGTGGCGAACTTAAAGATGCGCGTAACTATTTGAACATGGCCCTAGAAAAAGAGCCGGAATTCTTCTGGGCAAAAGCCTACTTAGCCGACCTCACCTATAGGACCGGAGAGCTAGAGCAATCTAGCGCATTTGTCGAAGAGTTGGAGATGATTGAGTTAACCGATGCTCAGGCCTTTTTTATACGAAACATACAATCAAATATTCTCTACAGCGAAGGCAAACTTAACGACTCACTGGCCATCACGCTTGCTTTACAAGTAAACCCCTTTGTCATGAAAGACCCTTTAATTATGGGTAATCAATTCCTTAATTCAGGCAGCAGTATGCAAGCGCTTGGCCGATTAGACGATGCAATCCCGCAATTGGTCAAAGCCAGAGAGTATTATCAAGCCGCGGGCTATGGCAGTGGTGAAGGCAAGGTGTTATTTAACTTGGGCAATGTGTATTTATCGCAAATGGATTTGGAAAGTGCCGTCGATCACTATCAACAGGCGAAAGACGTGTTTATCCGTTATGGCTTAACAGGCTATGCCTTGTTCGCCCGTCATCAAATAGCAACCACAAATTTGCAGCGCGGTGATGTGTTAAACGTCGAAAACGAGCTCAAGTTACTGATTCAAGCCTACCAAGGCAATGGTGATATGGAAGGCGAAATGACGGCTTACAACGATTTAGCCTTGGTTAGCATGGTACAAGAGAACTATGAACAAGCTGCACAAAGAGCGGAGGAAGCGCTTGAAAACCTAGCGAAAACTGAACTCTCTTACTTAAAGAATCATGCTATCCACTTGGGCGCAAAAGCTTATTTAATGTTGGGTAACGCCGGCAAAGCAGAAGCATTACTGACCCAGTTGGAGGGAGAGTGGAGTGATCAACGCTCTGGTTACGTTTTTATCAATGCGCATTTAACGCTAGTAAAGGGTGATGCTGCCTTGGCCCTTGCCCAAGCCTACTCTTTAAAAGAAAAGATGGCAGAGAGCTGGACGCCCGAACACGAGAAAGTGCTCGAACAGTTCAAATTGGCAGCAACCGAAGATGATGCTAAAGCTCAGCCCATTCAATATTAAATGCTAAGTGATTGCGCACCCACTTCAAGCATCGCTAAGTCGACTGGTTGACGCTGATTTACCACTTCGCCTACATAGACTAAAGCCGGCTCTTGAAGCTGAGCGAAAACCGCCGATGCATCAAGTTTTGCTAAAGTTGACGTGATGACACGCTGTTCAGATGTGGTGCCTTTGTCCACAATGCCGATGGGCATATATGCTTGCATTCCATGTTTTAAAAGGTTGGTCGATTCACCCTGAATCGACCAGACTACTCTAGACACTTAATTGCTTTATAATTACGTGTACTAAGGAGAAAAGATGTCTCAGCACTAAACAAATAATTCGCGAAATTTGATGGCGTTTTATGAGCATGACGCTTAAACAAAGCTGAAAACGTTTTGTGTTCAGTAAAAGCAAGCTGGTGAGCAACATCAGAAGATTTGAAGCCACTTTTAAGTAGTAATTTTGCTTTCTCTACGCGATAGATAGCCAAAAACTCTCGCGCTGAAACGCCAGAAAATTCTTGGCACCAGCGCCTGAGCGTATTGATTGAAACACCAAGCTTCTCAGCGATTTGCGCAACCTGTATGTCCTTCCTCTCTAGCTCCGGCAAACGGCTGTGGTAGTCAATAAGCCCTTCAATAATGCGGCTTAGCTGCAACTCAAAGTCTTGTGCTGTGTTAAAGCGTTTTGGCCTGGCCATAGAAAATACACCCGTGTTTAATGAATGCACTCTATTGTTGGTATGTAGCAAATGTTAACTACCCCGAAAATGGCGTTTATTTTTCCAATAAAAAAAATTTTTAATGTTCGATGCAGGGAAGGATTGATTTTCATCCTGATGTTTTAATAGCAAATTAATTAATCAGCTTTGCTGAGTTGCAAAAACAAACACTACGGATAGCCCAATGAACTGTATAAATCGAATTAGAATATCGCTGGTCGTTACGACGTTTTCATTTATCCTGACGGCCTGCGGTGGTGGAGGCGGAGGTGGTGGCAGTACCCCTGTGCCTGTGACCCCTCCTCCAGCACAATCGCAACCCGATCCAACAATCACTGTTACGCAAGAAAACAGCTCTTGTGAAGTAAGCAAAGAGTGTCTGGTGCTAAGTGCTCAGGCAAGTGAAAGGGCTACCGGGGCAACTTTGAGTTTAGGTGGTGTCGATAGCGCAGAAGTTGATATAGACGGCGAACGCGTGCCTGTTGAGACCGATGGAACGGTTACCTTTACGGCCAGTCAGTCATTTAAGTTGTACGTGACTCACTCCGTTGGAGAAACGCTCACTCTAGGCGTTGATATCTTTATCGTTAATGGTACAGCTTATTCGGCAGATACCACCGCAGACGTTGAATTTACAGTACCGCTGGCGAATGCCCGCTTGGATTTATTAAGTGATGCTTGTGGTGTGTCTACCTGTAACGGTACGCTTTTGGCTGACACACCCATTGACGGTGTGAACTTTAGCTTAGATACCGGAGTAACTGCCACCATTCAAACAAAAGATGGTGAATTTTCCAGCGGCACCGGACGAGTTCGATTCCCTGCTACCAACGAAGCACAAGTTATCTTTTCAGCAAGCGACAGCTTTCCTTTTGAAGAATTCTCTGTACAGCAAGTCTCGCGTTTAACTGAAAACACGTTTGATTCGGTAACGGTTAGTGGAAATACCCAGAGTGTTGGTGAAAGCTTAATGCTTTCATTTGAGCGCGCCACTAACATAAATGTCCGCATGTTTGTAAATACTATTTATGGTGGGGCCGATGTCACAACCGACCCGTCACATGAAGTGAAAGGTATTAAGCAAGTTGTTCAGTTTGGCCCTGGCATTACCCCTCACCGTGAACGTGTTGTACTAGAAAATGTGGCTTATCGTTTGTTGAAGTGGAATAACACCACAGAAGAATTTGACGTACTCCATGATGATCAGATTGGCGCTATGTCTGGTTTAACCGAGGTTGAAGCACAAACACTTGCCTTTAATGTTGATACCACTCCGTGGGTATACCGGTTAGAAGTCACCGCTACACTACCTGGTGGCGATATTCTAAAAGACGCTCAAACGTTCGTGAAAAGAGATGAATTTGTTCAACTGTTTATTAACTTATTTCCGAGTAATATTTCCGCCGAACGCGTAGATGAAATTTATGCCGAATATAACGCACTCGAAGATGGAGCCGAATTTAGCTCCACGTTAGCCAACTTATTCCCTGGCGAATATTTAGATGAATTTGGTAATTTGGAGCCTAGCCCGTGTTATTACAGGTGGGAACTGGAAGGAATGTTTCCGAGTATGAGTAGCGCCAAACGAAGTGATGCTAACGGGGAGCTGAATACATATTGCTCTACTAATTGGGAGTTTAACGCTTGTCGTGTCGAAACTGAATCTTCAATGGTGCTGAGCATCAGCTCTGAACAAAATGAAGATATAACACCAGTAGATTATGCGTTACCAACAGACTTTATTTATGTTGAATATGAAGCCCCCAAAGGCAGCAGTCTGATGGATTGGCGGTTCCACTCATTTTCTGGGCCACAAAGTGTGTTTCTAAGTTACGGCTTTATGAACAATACAGCCGGAGGAACAATTGAGTTTGATGTGGGCAGTTAAGCTTTGCTGCGTATACAAGCCGTTCCTACTCTTTAAATGAGAGCGAATGATTGAGTAACGTTTATAAACACAACTCAAACGTTAGAAGGCACTTAAACAGGTGCCTTTTTTGCAACTGAACAGACCCGCTTCTCATGTTTGCAGTCGTCACAATTAACACGCAAAAATCCGTGTTCAAGACGACCACACTCAAGAAATTCGGCAAACTCTTTTTCCACATGGCGTGGTAACGATTTTCCTTGATCCGAAAGCTGCTTTATAAATTCTGGATAGTGACTTTCGACTAATTGATACAGCAATGTCTGCTCTGGCCGGTGTCGTTTATAGGTGGAGTATTGAGCTACTAGTAAATGCATCCTTGCCAAGGATTGGTATTTCAATGTGCAGATGAAGTTGGGTTTGGTCTACTGTCGTTTGAGGTGGAAAAATTCCTTGTCCCGAGGTCCGCGTCACGCTCATAGCTGCCGCTTAAACTACAATTATCCATTGTCAGCTTATCGTAATACGCCGCCGCTCAATAAACTAAATTGAACGGCAGGTCGGAATTCAAAGAATAAACCAGTAGCTTGCGCGAAACGTTTCTACGTACCCTTATCAACCATGCTGTAATTGAAACTTTACTCTATCAATTTGCATACAAAAACTACAGTTCCTGATAATTTGTAAACACCTTATAAAGCTGTGTTCCGCTTAATACTGAAGCCGAAGGAAAGTGCAAAATAGGGATCAGATCGCAAGGCGCTTCTAGGGTTCTGCTGCCGCTGTCGGTGTCTAAATCGTCTATATTTAGAATTTGCGCCAGCGGTTCGCCTTTTTTCACCGTTTGGCCCGGTTTTGCTATGTATTCCACCATGCCGCCCCAATTAGTAAATAGGGTTTTGTAGTCTTTCAAATACACACCTAAGCGCGGCATTGCTTTCGGTTTAATATCGCATTCGTGCAGCACGCCTTTGGCATTTAGGTAGCTAAGAATGCTAGTGGCGTCTATATTGCCTTCATTAAAGTCGATCACTTCTTGGCTACCCATTTCCAGAGTAAAGGCTTCAACGTTAAAGTTTATTTCGCGATCTAAATTGGTTTTTATACTTTCTTGCAATGTCCACCATGGGCAGAATGTCGCTTCGTCTAACGCGCCTGCAAATACATTTGGTATAAAAATACAGTGGGGAATATTAAACAACTTTGCACTGTCTTTAGCATACTCAGGAATGTAAATGTGACGAGTAGATACCGGGCCATTATGAAGGTCTAGCACAAAGTCTGCATTCACCGCTATTTGTTGTAACTTAAGGTTTAGCTGCTGTGCTAGGCCTAACCCCCACGGTTCGGCAAGTTTGTTGTTTATAGCGTTAGATAGGTGTGCGCGAAAACGCTGCTTTATACCGTCAATCGACTCTTCGCGGGTCACCGTTTTAGCAAAATGCTCTACCGCATTTTTGTCAAAAAAATAGCCTCGGTTCCAATTTGTGCCATTTACAGGGTCGAAACGGCCTAATGTGTATTCACCTGCTTTAATGTTAGTGCCGATGGGATTGCAGTTAGGCACAAGGATAATTTCGCCGCAAATATCCATATCCTTCAGGCGTTGTATAAGGTGATAGATAACCACGTTACCCTGAACTTCCGCACCGTGAATAGAGCTTTGAATATACACTGTAGGGCCTGGGCGCGCTCCTTTCATTCGATATATGGGCACGTTCATGTTACGGCCAGACGCGTTTTGCGCCACTACCATATGCTTTTTTACAACTTGGGTTGTCATGTAACTCAACCTATTATCTGTCTGTTTTAAAAAAACGCGGTTTCTTTTACGGCTGGCGTTCAGGCAAAGAACCAGCGTTTTCAAATATTTGCTTTACATAAACAAATCGTAACATTTTGCCGATTGTTCAGCGAAACTATTTCCAAATCGAAGCGTCTTAAAAAGCAAATTATATAAAGGATGAAATGGTAATGAAGCTCTCAAAAATAACGCCCATAACTCATTTGCTGGTTTTGGCTTTGCTGGTTGCGGTATCAGGGTGCACGTCAAAACAGTTGTACAATGCTGCACAGCAGAACCGTCTACAGCAATGCAGTGAATTACAAGGCGCACAAAGAGATGAATGTGAAGCGCAGTATCAAAAAGACTATGACACCTATGAACGTGAGCGCCAAGAAGTGTTAAAGGGCAAATGATACATAATAGTTTTTAAGTACTAATTAAAAGGTTGCACCCAAAAAGGTGGTCTTGTTTTCTGACCGAAATGAGCCGTTACTACGTTGCGTTGTTTCCGGCTCAACTTTTGTTCGCGTTGCCCGTTTACGAAATCCGTTAACACGCACAAAGCGTGCAATCTACGCCTTTAGGTAGCTTCCAGTTTCGCCATTCATGAGAAAGCGCATCAAATGTCATTAACGTGTTTGTAGGAATGTTGTCGAAATCCATCAATACTTGCATCGCTAACATGGCTTGGTAAGTGCCAACAATGTTTACGACAGGCGAGAATATACCTGCCTCAACACAGCTTAAATCCGGTGATTCAAATAGCGTTCTCAAGCAGGCATAACAGCGGCTTTTACCGGGAATAGCAACAAAAAGCTGACCTTCAAAGCGAATGGCCGCGCCCGATACGAGCGGAGTATTTAATTTGAAACACATTACGTTAATCAAATCTCGCGCGTCTGTATTGTCGGTGCAATCTAGCACAACGTCGGCGCGCTCAATGGCTTTCTTAAGCGAAGGGGGTAGCTGGTCAGCGCTAGACGCTGAAAAGGGCTCTGCCATTATAGTAACGTTGCAATCGCTATTTACAGCGTTAAGCCTTGCTTTAGCAGCTTCTACTTTGCTTGTGCCTACATCTTGTTCGCTAAACAAGGTTTGCCTTGGCAGGTTGGTGGCCTCAACCGTGTCGTGATCGATAAGCGTGAGTGAACCTACGCCGCTGGCGCATAGACTGGTAGCGGCCGCGGTGCCAAGCCCGCCGATGCCAATAATACACACGTTTGCGTTTAGCAGCGCTTCTTGACCATCTAGGTCTACTTTGGGAAGCACAATATGGCGGTTATAGCGCATAGCCTGCTGATGCGTTAGGCTTTTAGACATAGTTTATGCCAACTTTGTTGTTGAATTCATGGCATGCACCCTTATAAAGTGATTACCAAATAGTATTTTGGCTGGTACTTTATCAAAAACCACCAAAATGTCGCATATCAAATTAGGATTTCATATGTCAGCTGTTAGCCAACCCCTCAATATTGCCGTACTCACTATTTCAGATACGCGCACCCTCGAAAACGACAAGTCGGGAGACTACCTGAAAGAGGCGCTTACCTCGGTTGGCCATAACCTTTACGACCGCGATTTGGTGAAAGACGATATTTATCAGCAGCGCGCCGTGGTGTCGAAATGGATTGCCAACAAAAACATTCACGCGGTATTAATTACCGGCGGTACAGGCTTTACCCACCGCGATTCAACGCCAGAGGCCATTAGCGTATTGTTCGATAAAGAAGTCGACGGTTTTGGTGAGCTATTCCGTCAAATTAGCTATGAAGAGATTGGTACATCAACCATTCAATCTCGTGCGATAGCGGGCTTTGCTAATAATACGGTTATTTTCTGTTTACCAGGGTCTACAGGCGCGTGTCGTACGGCGTGGGAAAAGATTATTGCTAGCCAACTTGATGCCGACTTTAGACCGTGTAACTTTGTAAAACATTTGGTGGAAGCATGAGTTCTTTTAGCCATTTGAACGCTGGCGGCGAAGCCAACATGGTTGACGTTAGCGACAAAGACGTTACCAAACGAGAAGCCACAGCAGAGGGTTTTTTATACGTAAGCGAAGACGTTATTCGCCAAATCTCTGAAGCAAGAATTGCCAAAGGTGATGTATTTGCGGTTGCCCGAGTAGCGGGTATCCAAGGGGCGAAACGCTGCGCAGACCTGATTCCACTGTGCCATCCATTAGCGCTGTCCAAGGTGGACATTAACTTTGATATTCAAGCCGACCAAAACCGAATTAAAGCCACGTGCTATTGCAAGCTAAGCGGTAAAACCGGCGTTGAAATGGAAGCACTAACGGGCGTAAATGTTGCGCTGTTAACCTTGTTTGATATGTGTAAAGCCATTGATCCAGCTATGCATATGGAAGGGATACGAGTACTTGAGAAAAAGGGCGGTAAAACAGGCCACTGGCAATCAAGCACCTAGTAAGCCTGAATTGCTGATAGTGCAAAAAGCGTCGCGCCTAATAGGCATTGGGCGTGAGAAATCGCATGTTAAATTCAACGACGTTGGTTTGTCAGATAGGACTCATCAGCAAACATATACGTTGCGATGCTAACAGAGTATAGATAAGGCAAAGTATGCAGATAACAGTAAAAACATTCGCACAAACCCGAGAGATTACGGGTGAGGATAACATCGTGCTTAGCCTCAGCGAGAACAGCACCATTGAAAACGCGATTATGCAGCTTGAAACACGCAGCGACAAATGGGCGTTAGCGCTAGAGGGCAGTGTACTTACTGCTCGCAACCAAGAGCTTTGCGATATTAAAACCGTACTGAGCGACGGTGATGAATTGGCGTTATTTCCACCTGTAACAGGGGGCTAGCTATGTTTGCGTTAGTTCAAGCTGAAGACTTCGACCAAGGCGAGCTGTACGCCATGCTAAAACAGTCGGCAGAAGAAAAAGCGTGCGGCAACACCGGCGCTATCGTCAGTTTTACGGGGTTAGTACGAGATTTTAATAATACTGGCGATATAGACGGTATTGAATTAGAGCACTATCCGGGTATGACTGAAAAAGCGTTGATGCTGCTTGTTGAACAAGCTATCGAACGCTTTTCACTTAACAGTGCTGGCGCACTACACAGAGTAGGGCGCATATACAATAACGAACATATCGTATGGGTAGGCGCTGCAGCTCCCCATCGTCAGGCGGCATTCGACGCAGCCAGCTTTCTAATGGACATGCTCAAACAGTCTGTGCCTCTATGGAAGAAAGAGTTCAAGGGTGATAAATCTGAATGGGTCGCTGCAAAAGCGTCTGACGATAAAGCAGCGCTAAAGTGGATGTCACCTTCGCCGCAAGAAAATGCTCTTGAGCCAGAAAAAGACGTTGAACATCAATAATGTGTAAGTTACACACCTACATGTTTGTTGCCTTCGTCATAGTGCTGTGTATTTTCATTGTTGATAATACACAGGCCAAAATAGCTGACGATACCGATGTCTATACAAACACGGCAGAGCGTAAACAACAAGAGGCGGAATTTTCAGCGTTATTTACGCCAAAAAGGCAGGGACGTATTCACGTTGGTGTTGCGGCGAATTTTGCCAAACCGCTTGCCAGCATTACGCAAGCCTTTACAAAGATTACTGGGGTAGACGTTGTTACAACGGTGTCCTCTAGTGGTACGTTGTTCGCACAAATCTTACATGGCGCAACATTTGACGTATTTTTATCAGCCGATGTTAACCGGCCAAATGCGCTCATCGACAAGGGTGTTATTCACGCAGGCAATGTGGTGAATTATGCAGAGGGTGAGTTGGTCTACATATACCGTCGTCGTGACCATATGAACGATGATATGCAGAGCCCTGAGGATGTGCTTCGTTCAACTCTTGATGCACTGGTGCAGCAGCAAGGCAAGGTCGCGATAGCAAACCCTAAGCTAGCTCCCTATGGTTTAGCAGCAAAGCAAACCCTTGAAAACCTTTCTTTGTGGCATAACAGCGCAACGTCACCTAGTCGAGTAACAGGAAAAAATGTTCTACAAACGCTACAGTTTTTTACCACTGGCAGTGCAAGCAGCGCATTTATTGCCAAATCTGTGTTACCAGGGCTTGAGCAACAACTTGAGACCGCTTATTCGGTGGTCTCGGTACCCGTCGATTTTTATTCTCCTATTATGCAAGGGCTGTCCGTAAACCGTAAACAACCCGCGGTGCTAACGCCTAATTGGTTTAACGAAAATAGTGGCGATAACACCATAGCGATTACGAGTGAAGTTGATAATGCGAGTTTGTTTGTACAGTTTATTTTGTCTGACTTCATGCAGTGTGCGTTGCCCAAATGGGGCTACAAGCCTGCTATGGCTGTGAGAAATACAATGCATGAAAACGGTGATGCAGTGCCTGAAAAGGTAAGTTGCTAATGGCATGGCTGTCGTCTTTTTTTGGCGGAACCACGCTGGGGGCAATCGGCCTTACATTACAGCTAGCCATAGTGACAAGTTTACTACTGCTGGCTATTACGCTGCCTTTGTCGTGGTGGTTGGCAAACTGGCAAAGCCGAGCTAAGCCACTTGTCATGGCTATACTGGCACTGCCTCTAGTGCTTCCGCCTACTGTTTTAGGGTTTTACTTACTGGTAGCGTTTTCACCGCAACATTTTATTGGTCAAGGGTGGCAGGCAGTTTTTGGTACATCTTTGGCGTTTAGCTTCGAAGGCTTGGTATTGGGGTCTGTCATATATTCATTGCCCTTTGCAATGCAGCCGCTGTATAGCGGTTTCGTGCAGCTAGATAAGCGCTATCTCGATGTGGCCCGTACCCTTGGTTTCTCAACAGCTGAAGCGTTTTTTAGAATTGTGCTGCCAATGTGCAAAGCACCTATTGTTGTAGCGCTAGGCCTCAGTTTTGCGCACACCATCGGAGAATTTGGTGTGGTGCTAATGATTGGTGGCAATATACCTGGCGAAACTCAGGTGCTTTCCATCGCACTTTATGAGCAAGTTGAAGCCCTCGAATATGAAAGTGCACACAGGTTGTCTTTCGCGCTACTTATATTTTCCTTTGTCTTACTTGCTTTATTGTATCGATTTAATAGTGCTGGACTGACGCAAACGTCTCCTGAAGCGCAACGTCAAAACGTTGATAGCCAATCAAACTAAGGTAACTCATGTGAAGCTTTCAGTTTATATACCAAATCGAATAAATATCAGTGTAGATATAAGCAAAAATGCAGGCTTTATTGGGGTTGCTGGGCCGTCTGGCGCCGGTAAGAGTAGTTTTTTCCGCAGTTTAGTTGGCGCAGAAAAAAATGCAGTGGTAAAAGTCGATTGGGCTGTAAATCCAGGTAATAGTCACAAGTTGAAAGTGGGTATGGTGTTTCAGCAGCCAATGCTTTTTACCCATACCGATGTCAGAGGGAATTTTGCGCTAGCTAGGTGTCACCCAGGTGATAATGCGCTTTCTGTTGAGGCGAGTCTAGAAGGATGCTGCTGTGCACACCTCGTTGACAAGAAGGTAAGTGAATTGTCGGGCGGTGAGGCACAGCGAGTGGCAATTGCAAGGGCGCTAATCAACGGCCCTAAGATCTTATTACTAGATGAATCGTTAAGTGCCATCGACAGACAAACACGTACGAAGATCTATCAGTTCTTAAAAGGCCTCACGCATACGCATGGCATAAAGTGCTTGGTTGTTTCGCACGACCTTGACGACCTTGCGGTTTACAGCGACCACCTTATTTATATAAAAAAGGGAGAGGTGTCTTATCAAGGAACCACAAGTGCTGTGTTAAACAGTGTGTTTAGTGAACTGGAAAACGATAGCCCTAGTAGTGTGCTGGAAGGTGATCTTTTAGAAACTGTGGTAACCAAAGACGGCGAGAAAGAAAGTAAAGAGCTAACGGCTGCGCATGCGAGGGGGCCTGACGTGTTTAGGGTGGCAGTGGCTGACAGCGAGCTGTATGTTTCAAGCGCGGCGTTACGCACAAATGATTCTGAAAGCAGCGCACTTGTAGAGGAGGCACGCGATTCTTCTTCGAGTGCTTTCTCACCCTCAGTGAAGGTTAAGTTTGTTGTTAAGGCGTGCGATGTGAGTGTTGATATCTGTACTACGTCCATGGCCGAAAATGTTGAAGTGCTAAATACGTCAAGTATCTTAAATGCATTGCCCTGTATAATTACTAAAATATCTGCACTGCATAGCGGAAAAGTTTTACTGTTTATGACCCTTCAACATTCACGGCAAAGCCTTTATGCAAGCATTAGTGAGATATCAGCTAAGCGACTCAAATTACAAACGGGTATGCAGGTGATAGCGCGCTTCAAATTGCTCTAGAGTATCGATTAAACGCTTGGTTATCATTTAAATAAGCATCAAACCGTGCGCATATAGCACGGATGAATATGCGTGCATGTTCCGGCACTTCAATTCGGTTTTCCGATAAGATAACAACACCGTCTTTAAGCAGGGGCGTTAAATTGTCCAGTGCGCTAGCAAAATATTCGTCGAAGTTTATATGATATTTTCGCGATATTTCTTTTTTGTTTACTGCCAAATTACACATCAAGCTTGAAATCACATCACGGCGAATTAGGTCATCCTCACTTAACCTAAGCCCTACGGTAGCACACGGTAGAGCATTGTTAATTCTTTCGAAATAGTGCTTTAGTTCCTTAGGATTCTGCGCAAACGCGTTGCCTACGGTGCTGATAGCTGACACTCCTAAGCCTATTAAGTCTGCGTCGCCACGTAGGGTATAGCCTTGAAAATTGCGATGTAATTGACCTTCTTTTTTGGCTATTGCAAGCTTGTCATTGGGAAGTGCAAAGTGATCTAAGCCAATCATCACATAACCGATTTTAGTGAGGCTACGCACTGCCTGCTTGTACAGCGTTGCCTTTAGCTCTACGTTTGGCAAAATGTCGTCTGAAAATTTTCGTTGAGCGGCAAATCGCTCAGGTAAATGCGCGTAGCTAAATAAAGAAATTCTATCTGGCAACATTGCTTTCGTTGCAGCAACGGTTTGTGTGAATGTTTCTTCTGTTTGGTGAGGTAAACCGTAAATCAAATCTAAGTTAATAGAGCTAAAGCCAATAGTGCGTGCATGGAACACCATTTTCGCGATGTGGGATGTGCTTTGAACGCGATTTATTGTGTGCTGTACATTGTAATCAGTATCCTGCAAGCCAAAGCTAATACGTGTGTAGCCTAGCGATTTGAGGTTGTCTAAATACGCTTCGTCGACATGTCGTGGGTCAAGTTCAATTGACAACTCGGCATCCGTTGTAAAGGCAAAGTGCTTCTTGAGTAAATACATGAGATAAGTATGCTGAAGAGCAGTTAAAAAGCTGGGAGAGCCTCCGCCTAAATGCAGCGCTACCACTTGCTTTTGTTCGGTCAACTGGCGCTTAGCTAGCATCTCTTTTTCGATGTAGTCTAAATACTCGTCCGCTTTACTGTTGTGCCTAGTTACTATTTTGTTGCACCCACAGTAATAGCAAAGCGTTTTACAGAAAGGTATGTGTACGTATAGGCTAGCAACCTTATTTTGTGATTGATGGTTGGCAATTGTCAGTATGTCGTCTTGTACTGGTTCAAATTTCAGTGCAGTAGGGTATGAAGTATAACGCGGCGCGTGTTGAGCATATTTGGTAATCGTTGTTGTTGTAACGTTGTCTTTTTCAATTGTGCTCATAATACCTCGGCCTCATAATCGCGCACGCTTTTGCAATACCATGATGATACGGTTTATGCTCACAGTTTATGTTGCCTAGAAGGAAGGGGTATTGATCTACTTCAAACTATTTGCACTTAATTTAGCGCTTTTAGCCATGCTTCCCATTCTTATTCCGCAGGCATTGTGGGTGAGAAGCCATGCATTGCGGTTACCCGAAGCTGAAGGTAGCAGAAAGTTTCAAGTGCCCGGGGTCCCTTGTCAATCTACTGCATGTAATACACCAGCGGTTAGCCAAGCAGGTAAAGATTTCGACGTATTAATCATAGGTGATTCAGCCGCTGCTGGCGTCGGTGCAGCGCATCAAAATGACGCGCTATCTGGTGCGTTGTTTCGGTGTTTAACCGGCCTTTACTGTTCAGATGTTATGGTAACCCTAGACGTTGAAGCTACAACAGGCTTTACCAGTAGCGATGTATTACAACGATTGTCCCTACTGGCGCCGAAACCCGTCGATGTAGCCTTGGTGTCAGTTGGTGTGAATGATGTGACAAAGTTCATTTCCACTCGTCAGTTTAGTGAAAATATACGTGCTATTTATCATCTTTTACACAATGAATTTTCATGTCAGCACGTAATTTTCTCAGCTTTGCCTCCTATGCATGCGTTTCCTGCTATTCCTCAACCTCTTCGTTATGTGCTGGGTGCAAGAGCTCGATTATTGAATTTCGTGTTAGAAAGTCATGTAAATTCATTCCTAAAAGCAGAGGTACTGAATGTAGAACTCATGCGGCCTGATATGGATGTAAACCAGCTGCATAAAAGTGGTCTGATGGCAGAAGATGGGTTTCATCCATCGCCGAAAGGCTACACGTTATGGGCACAGCAAGTTGCTGAGCGCATTAAACACGTAGCTGATAACGCTAACTGACGTTGACGTGACGTCGGTCGATAAAATTTGCGCGTTGAGCTTTGTTTCGTGTTTTTCACTTGAAGTTTCTTTTTGTAACCTTATCTTGAAGTGTGACCATCAAAAGAAATGGAAAGAGTAAAGTGACGAGAAAAGTAACAGTGGACATTGTTTCCGATATTGTTTGCCCGTGGTGCATTGTTGGGTATCAACGTTTACAAGAAGCGGTAAAAATGGTTGAGGATGTTGACGTAAGCATCAAGTTTCATCCGTTCGAGTTAAATCCGAACATGCCTGAAGAGGGACAAAATCTCCGCGAGCACATAATGGAAAAATATGGGATAAGCGAGCAACAAAGCACTGAGAACCGAAAAAGGTTAGTAGAGGCTGGCGAATCATTGGGTTTCTCTTTTAATTTTAATGATGACTCTCGTATGCAAAACACGTTTAAAGCTCATCAAGTTGTTCATTTGGCGGCTGAATATGGCTTCGAAGAAGAAATGAAGCTGCGTCTGTTTCACGCGTACTTTACTGAATCAAAGAATATCAATGACGATTCAATTTTAATTGCAGAAGCCGCCAAAGTGGGAATTGATAAACAAGCGGTTGAAAGTGCGCTTAGTACTGGCAAATATGCAGAGGTTGTTCGCGAACACGAGCAGCTTTGGATGCGCCGAGGCATTCAGAGCGTGCCCACTTTCGTCATTGGAAACCAAGGCGTAGCAGGCGCTCAAGAGCCCTCTACATTAGCTGCATTTATTCAACAAGCTGCTAGTGAACAGCATGCAACATTAACGCAAAATTAAGGTATGGCAATGAGTAATCATATTAACCACTTGCTAGCACAATGGTTACCGCTAAAAGATAAGCATAAATGGGTGCTAGGTTTCATCTATAAAACTGAAGGCTCATGCTATCGCAAAGCGGGTGCTATGATGTTATTTAGCAGTGCTGGCCACCAGTTAGGCATCTTAAGCGGTGGTTGTCTTGAAAGTGATATTGTGAAGAAAGCACAGCGCGTTATGTCAGATGGCGTTAGCCGCACGGCAGTTTATGACGATGAAGACGAAGAAGACATTGCATTTAAGCTGGGCGTTGGCTGCGGTGGTGTGGTTCATTTAGCGCTCGTACCTATAAGTGAACAAAATAATTACCTGTATTTGCATGAAGCTTGTGCATTACTTTCAAAAGGTAAAGCATGCGAGTGGACCGCGGACATTAAAGGCTTAAGTGCCACGTATGCTGAAAGTTCGGTGGTTTCTCAAATACCTAAACGGGCCTCACTGGCAAATAATGGCGGTTTGCAAACGCTCACGCTTTTTTTACAACCACCCATCCATATACTCGTTATTGGCGGTGGATACGATGCGACATTTTTGACAAAGCTAGCAAATTTACAAGGGTGGCTAATCAGTTTATGGGATCCTCGCCCAGCCCAGGCAAGAGTAGAGCATTTTACTGAAGTTAACTATCTTGTTGACGACCCTTCTCCTGATGCACTGGCGCGCCACATTGCACAGCATAATATACAGGCCGCGGTATTGATGTCTCATCATAGAGAAGTTGACGCTAAAGCACTTAACACACTAAGTCAGTATTCGCTTGAATACGTGGCAATGTTAGGGCCTGTGCATAGAAAACGGGAAATACTTGAACTAGCCGGCCTAGATAATACGGACTTCTGCCAGTATTTTGCCAGTCCGGCAGGTTATGACATTGGCGGCGAGTTACCGGAACACATTGCGCTTTCAGTAATTGCGCAGTGTCATGCAATTTTTCATGGAAAGTCGTCTCATTTAATGAAGTGATAGCGAAGACAACTGCCACGTTTATATATTCTATCTGCCTTCTTTGTTTGAGGACTGGTATAATTTAGTGATACAAAGGTCAGAACACTGACAATATACCCGTCCTCAATCTACAATTGTATTCGCTGACTACATGGGCTTCGTCTCAAAGCACATCACCCGTTGTCATCTAATTTGCTTGTTCAAGCTTGCTTTCCAAATAGTTTGATATGATGAATGGTTATTCAAAATATCAATTAAACTTATATCTCTGATTTCCTTAGTATGAGCGCTTACGGTTTTAACATGTTGATAACATCAGGCAGCGCAATGACAGACATCTATTTAGTTCGCCACGGACAAGCTTCCTTTGGTAAAGCTAATTATGACAAGCTAAGTGAATTGGGTGGACAACAAGCTATTTGGTTAGGTGATTATTTTAAACAACGGGATATTCGCTTTGATGCTGTTTACAGAGGGGATATGGTCCGCCATCGCGAAACGCAGGAAGGCATTGCTGAAGGAATTGCCAGTTCACAGGAAAAGCTCCCTCAAGCTACAGTAGATAGCGCCTTGAATGAATTTAACTTTCAGGCTGTTGCAAAGGCTTACCTTATCCAACATCCGCAAGATAAAGTTGCCGATGGTGCTGCCTCCTCTGAATATTATCGACTCTTGAAAAAAGCGATGCTGGCGTGGTCAAAAGACCAGTTGGCGCACGCTCATCTTGATGAAACATGGTCAGAGTTTTCGCTTCGAACAAAGTCCGTATTAGAAAAAATGCAAAGCACAAACGCGAAGCGCATACTCGTTGTGACGTCTGGCGGCGCTATCGCAATGATGCTAAAGCACATCTTAGGTTATGACTCGTCTACGGTCATCAACATGAATTTACAAATTCGCAACGCCAGTTTTTCTCAATGCTTTGCTAATCCGCGGGGCATTCACTTAAATAACTTCAACAGCGTACCTCACCTGGATGTGATTGACAGGTTACACGCCATTACCTACAGCTAAATGGGGCAGTTATGAACTTCGAATATAATGAAAAAACGCAAAGCCTTTTAGAAAAACTTAAAGCATTTATGGATGAAGAAGTGTATCCCATTGAAAAGGAATACATTCATGCAGTAGAAAATGGCTCAGCCAATAATGGTGAAGGTCGTTGGAAAACGCCTGAAATGATGCATACTTTGAAAAAGCGTGCAAAAGACGCGGGCCTTTGGAATTTGTTTTTACCTGAAGAATACAAACCGTATGGTGCAGGTTTAACGAATGCTGAATATGCCCCACTTTGCGAAGAAATGGGCCGAGTTTTATTTAGCTCTGAAATTTTTAACTGTAGCGCGCCAGATACTGGCAATATGGAAGTATTGGCCAAGTATGGCAACGAAAGTCAGAAAAAGCAGTGGTTAGAGCCCCTTCTAAACGGTGAAATACGCTCAGCTTTTGCTATGACAGAGCCTGCGGTGGCATCGAGTGACGCGACAAACATAGAAACTTCAATTAAGCGCGATGGTGACGAATATGTCATCAATGGAAGAAAGTGGTACACCAGTGGTGCCATGAACGAAAATTGTAAAATTATGGTGGTGATGGGAAAAACTGACTTTGATGCGCCGCGTCACCAGCAGCAGTCACAAATTTTAGTGCCAATGGATACCAAGGGTGTAACCGTTGTTCGTCCTATGGCTGCAATGGGTTATTACGATGAGCCGATTGGACATGCTGAAGTCTTATTTGAAGATGTACGGGTTCCGGCTGAAAACTTACTGCTTGGCGAAGGGCGTGGTTTTGAAATTGCGCAAGGTCGCTTGGGCCCAGGCCGTATTCACCACTGCATGCGTCTTATTGGCTGTGCGCAGCGCGCGCTTGATATGGCTTGCGAACGCGTTGAAAGTCGTGTGGCTTTTGGCAAGCCGTTGTCAAAGCAGCAATCAGTTAGAGAGAGTATTGCGCAGATGCATTGTGATATCGAGCAGGCAAGATTGCTAACGCTTAAAGCGGCTGACAAGATGGACCGTTACGGAAACAAAGTGTCTCGCGACCTTATTGCGGCTATCAAAATTGTGGCGCCTACGATGGCTTGTAATGTTATTGACCAAGCTATACAGATGCACGGCGCTGCCGGGACGAGTCAAGATTTTGTATTGTCAGCCATGTACGCTTATGCGCGCACAATTAAGCTGGCAGATGGACCTGATCAAGTACATATGATGCAGTTAGGTCGCAATCTTATTGCAGAAAAAGCAGTAGCTCAGTAGCTAGCTACATAGCCTTAACAATACAGAAAATACGGGTAAGGAGTGGATGTGTCTCAAGACAATGCGAAAGCCCCACACGCAATAGATTTATCAGTGCTGAATTCATACTTATCTACCGCGTGTCCGAGCATAGGGCACGTTACAAACGCTGAGAAATTTGCCGGTGGGCAATCGAACCCGACATTTAAACTTACTACGGATAGCGGCGTGTACGTATTACGCCGTCAACCTCCGGGTAAGCTACTAAAATCTGCCCATGCGGTAGATCGTGAATTTCGCGTCATAAACGCGTTGCAAAGCTCTGACGTACCTGTGCCAAAAGCGTATCACTTATGTGAGGATGCTAGCGTCATAGGCAGCATGTTTTACATTATGGCGTTCGTAGAAGGGGATATTTTTTGGAACAGCGCGCTGCCCGAAGTAACTTCTTCAAAAACACGCGGTGCCATGTACGCAGAGATGAACCGTGTTCTCGCAGCGCTTCACAGTGTAGATATTGAAAGCGCAGGTCTGAGTGATTACGGCAAACCCGGCAGCTACTTTGAACGTCAGTTAAGTAGGTGGACAAAGCAATATCGTGCGTCAGAACTAGAGAATATAGAAGAAATTGAAAGCCTTATTCAGTATCTAGAGGAGAATCTCCCTGAAGATGATGGACAAGTCTCCTTGGTTCATGGCGATTTTCGATTAGATAATATGATGTTTGATATGTCTGACGCTGAAAATCCAAAAGTAGTTGCGGTACTCGACTGGGAACTGTCAACATTAGGACACCCTTATGCCGATTTGGCATATCAATGCATGCAGTTGCGTCTTCCTTCTGATATTGCGCATGCAGCTGGATTAGGGGGGTTAGATAGAAAGCAGTTAGGCATTCCGAGCGAGCAAGAATATATTAACGCGTATTGTGAGCGAAGGGGTATTGATGGCATTAGCAATTGGACTTTTTACCTCGCGTTCAGTTTTTTCCGTTTAGCCGCTATTTTACAAGGTGTAGTAAAACGTGCTCACGATGGCAATGCGTCGAGCGAGAAGGCTATGCAGTTAGGTGCGATGGTGCGCCCTTTAGCGCAAATTGCAAATCAAACTATACACCAAAGCGAATAAGCGCCATATAACGTACTTAATGACATGCCACGCTATTGATTAGCGTGAACGTCGAACAAAGCAACTGGAGACAGTATGAAAGCAATTGTATGCGAATCTTTTGGGCCACTTGAAGAGCTTCAATTTAAAGACGTTGCAGACCCTGAAATTAAAAAAGGGCATGTAATCGTAAACGTTGAAGCGGCAGGGGTAAACTTTCCAGACGGCCTATTAGTGCAAGGCCTGTATCAAATGCAGCCAGATTTTCCGTTTATTCCTGGCAATGAAGTGGCGGGCACTATATCTGAAGTAGGTGAGGGCGTAAGCCATTTAAAAGAAGGGCAACGAGTAATTGCGCTGTCTAACTTAGGTGGCTACGCAGAAAAGGCGCTGATCCCCGCCTCGCACGTTATGCCGCTACCTGATCCCATTCATGTTAACGAGGGGGCTGCACTTGTCACTGCCCATGCGACGGCGCATCACGCGTTGAAGCAGCGTGCAAAACTACAGCTAGGTGAAACCTTGGTTGTAACTGGCGCAGCTGGTGGTACTGGTCTAGCAGCAGTGCAGATTGGCAAGATCATGGGCGCTAAAGTTATTGCGGTTTGCTCGACAGAAGAAAAATTAGCCCTTGCCAAAGAATATGGTGCTGATGTTCTAATCAACTACAAAGAAAAAGACTTAAAAGAAACGCTTAAAGAAGTAACCGGCGGTAAAGGTGTTGACGTAGTTTATGAATGCGTTGGCGGCGATACCTTCCATGCGTGTAGCCGAAGCATGGCATGGGAGGGGCGCTTATTGGTTGTTGGCTTTGCGGGGGGAGAAATTCCGAAGTTTCCCGTTAATTTAGCACTGGTAAAGGGCTACTCTGTTATGGGTGTGTTTTGGGGATCGTTTACGCAACACGACCCAAAAGGCTTTGCTGAAAACATGCAAGAGCTTTTAACCTGGTATGTACAAGGTAAGGTCAAAGTTGTCGTGGATGAAGCATTACCATTGGCACAAGCAACTAAGGCTATGGCAAAAGTCATGGGTCGAGAGGTGAAAGGCAAAATGGTGCTTGTGCCCTAACAATTTGAAAATGACCGTTTTGTATAAAATAACAGTCGAGCGCTATAGACAAACACAATGTCTATAGCGCTTTTTTATTGGTAGAAAAAACATTTAGTATTTTAGACTTCTAATGCTTATCTATGAAAGCTAGGGTAGCTGCTAGCGTTGCCTCGGGATCTTCTTCGTGGGGCACATGCCCCAAATCGTCGAAAACAACGAGTGTGCTATTGGGAATATCGCGCTCAAACTGTTTACCCATTTCAAGCGGTATCAGCTTATCTTTGCCACCCCAAATTAATAACGTAGGAACAGACAATGTATTGAGTTCATGGCGAAGCTTTCCGGGTTGGGTTTGCACAAAACGCTCCGATATAGCCGCTCGATTGCCCTCTCTAAGTGCGAGTTCATAATACCTATTGACCAATTCATCAGAAACCAATGATGGGTCTCCATATACATTCTCGACACTACTTCTTACGATAAATTTTGGTATGAAGTCTTTCAAAAAAAACTTCGCAAATTTGTTCTGAGATAGCTTAAATGCAATAGGCACAGATTCCGCATTGTAGGGATAACCAGAAGCGTCAATGAGCACTAGCTGCGATACTTTTTCAGGATAACGAACTGCAGTTGCCCACCCAATGTAGCCACCTAGTGAATTGCCTGCCACTATGGCGTGCTCAATATCCAAATGATTGAGCAGTTTAACTAGATAGTCAGTGTACTTTTCTATCGTGTAATCGTTTTGAGGTTCAGGCCCTGTTAGACCAAATCCTGGCAGGTCAAAACGAATAATGCGGCGTTCGCCTTTTAGCCCTGTTACCCAGCCATCCCAAGTATGAAGAGAGGCGCCCGTGCCGTGGACTAAAACGATAGGTGTAGTGTCACTTTTAGGGCCCTCATCACGTACATGTAACGTCAGTCCGTCAATATTTATAAATGATGATGCTGAAGATGCCCAGCGGGGTTTAAGTTGCTCCAAGGGGATATCTTGGGCTGAGTGCATCTTTATAAAAACAAACAGGGCAACGGTTATTACAACAATTAAACTCAAAGCAACTTTTAACATACTACTTAACTTTTAAATACATCTAGTCACTACTATAAAGCGTTATTTCTGAAAACGATATAGGGGAGCATCATTACATTATTAACAGATTTAAGGGCATGCTGTATGTTGCTCAAACCGACCCGATGTGAAAGTAACGTACGCGCGATAATTGGTCATGTTCGCTCAAACGGCATTTGAGCGGCAAGAACAAAAAAAGCTATTTACATTTTTGTAGTTAGTGGAAATGCTGTAGGTGGTTAGCCTATCTTTGCTTCGTGCATTAGTTTGCACTTTCAATGCACATCATTTGGGTTTAGCGCTGCTTTAATGCGCAACATTGTTTAAACTTTTTATTGCTTCCACAAACGCAGGGCAGATTCCGCCCATATTTAATTTTTCCACAGTCGTCATGTAACACACCGTCGCGATAGCGCCATTCATCCTCTTCAACGATGAAGCTCGATGTTTCGTGAAGCTGGAATACGCTTTTGTTTTCAAAGTAATAAGCTGTGAATTCAACAACGGCCATGTTGGTTTTGTCACGGGGCGTAGGGGCAATCTCAGAATTGTGTACCTTAAGCGCAAACCACCTTGCTCCTTCTGCGCCTTGCGCCAAGTCCTTTACAGAAAGAGCTCTTTGTTTCTCTTTGATATAGGTGTTAAGAACATACTGGTAATGTGCAGTAGCGTAGGCTGCAAAGCGCGAGCGCATAAGTTGTTCTGCTGAAATAGGGCGTTTATCGCCTTTAATGAAAGGTTCGCAGCATTCGTCGAAAGATTTTGATGAACAACAGTAACAGCGCATAAGATAACTCGCAGTTTATGAGTATAACGAAGCGCGACAGTATAAGTATAAGTGGCCAGAGCCCCAAGTTTTTTTAAGCGTAAGGTTCGCGATGTTTAATACGTTAATGTCTGCATGTGCCTAAGAGTCCATGCCAACAAGCTGTTTTAAAATAAGCGTTGAGTGTTGGCTTGTGTCACTTTCTTTCGCCCAGAGCTGGAGTTAACCCTAAAAAGGTTAAGAATTACCAAGGACCTAATGCAACATTTTGCTCGTTATTATTATTGTTAACGCGCACATTCACCAAGCTGACAGAATAAAGCTCACACAGTTTTCTGATCATGTCGCTGTCTGTTGGTTGAAGGTCCAAATCGATATTTTCTACATACAATGTTCTACACTGGCCACCTGTAATCAGCTTACTGATCCATTCGGGCATTTTTTCTTTTTCAGGTTTTTGAATACGGATAGCGTGATCTACGTTCTTCGAAAACGACACCGTGTTTGAAAGCAAATAATTCCAACCTTTGTCGTTATTTCCTTTCCCACTCCCTGATTTTTCGCTAGGAAAGCCTTCTATCGGTAAAGGTAGTTGAACAACATTTGAAACTGAAGCGCGCAAAGCATTGAATCGTGAAACTGAAGAAGTGTTCATAGTAAAACCCTTTATGCATTGCCCTAAAGTTCATAAATCGGACTTTAGGAGAACTGTTAATTGATACTGGTTTCATATACAGTGTGTATGTCTATACAGTATTCGTAAAAGAGGTCTTTGGCAAGTATTTAGTTGTACTTTTTTCACACAAACTGTTGTTTTTTTAGTAACCATATAAAAAATAATAGTTTTTTTGTTCTATCGAATTCTGAAGGAAGTATTAAGACTCCGATTGAGGTAAGATGCGTGCGAATTTTACATAAAAAACCACTGTATAAAGCTGGAGGAGCGTTGAGCGCGTTAATACACTTAGGCTACTTGGGGATGTTTTTATCGGCATTTTTGGCTGCCACTATATTGCCTTTTAGCTCTGAAATTGTGCTTAGTGCTTTATACAGTAGTGGCTTGAATGGTTTGTCACTGCTTATTGTTGCATCGCTCGGTAACGTGCTCGGCTCTGCGGTTAACTATGCATTGGGCTTTAAGTTTGGAAAAGAAATTGCGACGCAAAGGTTAAAGGTAAGCAAAGCGACGTTTGATCGTGCAAGTCATACCTTTACGAAGTGGGGGAAGTGGAGTTTATTTTTATGCTGGGTACCTATTATTGGCGACCCTATTACGTTAGTAGCAGGTGTACTTAGAAGCCCGCTTTGGTTTTTTATTCTCGCGGTAACGCTTAGCAAAACAGCGCGTTATGCCGCGCTGCTTTACGTACTTGTTTAAACGATTCTTCGGCGTTAGTTTTCTCACGCCACTGCGTTTTTGTCTCTCGACTTCTTTTGGCTTTTCTTCTGATACGTCACATACCATTGCTTCATTCTTGGGCTCATTAATAGTAGTCCAATCATCCAGTACCATACGGGCTCTTGCCAAAACGTCTTCTGCGACCAGCTGAAATGAAGTAGTGCAAGAGGCAGGATCAGGTAAACGCTGTTATGAAGCTTCTGCCACTTTCTTCCCATGTTGCGCTGGATTCGCTTAAACGACGTAGCAGTGAGAGCAAAAAGAAGAAGTAACGCTGCCATGCCAACAATTATGTAGGGCCTGCTTACTATCTCGCTAGCCACCAGTGCCATATCAAGCTGAAGTTCAAACACAATGTATGTGAGCAGGTGTGCAAAGGCGTAAACAAAGGTGTATACGCCAATCATACGTCTGAATTGCATCGGTTCTGGGCTTGGTAGCCATTTAGCAAGTGGGCTAAGAGTCAGCGTTAGTAAAAGAAAGTGAATTGCCCAGGTTCCAGTTTCATTGATGAGCGTGTTTACAGGGTCTGGACCCAGCTGATCGGTAACGCCAGCAAAAAACAACCAGGCGATATAACCTAATGCGAAAAGGTGAATAAGACCTTTCAAACTACGGCGTTGCCAAACAGAGAACCGAAACGGTTTTTTTCTTAATGACATTAAATGAACAACTCAATAATAATGGTTAAAAACTTCAGTTGAGAAGCATGGGTTATGGAGGGCTGGCTATTTGCCCGTAGCCCTATAAAAAAATACCACCTAGTAATAACGAGATAAATCCATGTCTTTGTATAGCGGCGCGACTTCGCTATAGCCGTTAAACATTTGGGTGTCGATTCGATTTCTGGCAAGTAGCCCACCTGTGGTTATTCTACGCTCACTGGCTTGGCTCCATCTAGGGTGCGATACGTTCGGATTCACGTTGGCATAAAAGCCATACTCATTGGCGGCCAGTCTGTTCCACGTAGTAGGTGGCTTCTTATCGGTAAGGCGAATTCTCACTATAGATTTAATGCTTTTAAAACCATACTTCCACGGTACCACAAGCCTTATAGGCGCGCCGTTTTGAGGTGGCAAGGTCTTCCCGTAAAGGCCAACTGACATGAGCGTTAACGGGTGCATGGCTTCATCAAGGCGCAAACCTTCCACGTATGGATAATCAATACCACCACCGGTGAAGCGGCTTCGTTGACCGGGCATTTGCTCAGGGTCGTATAAGGTTTCAAACGCCACATACTTGGCAGACATCAACGGATCGGCTTGTTTTAATAACGCTCCCAATTCAAACCCAATCCATGGCACTACCATTGACCACGCTTCAACGCAGCGCAAACGGTAGATACGTTCTTCAAGGGGAAAACGCTTCGTTAACGCATCGTGATCAAGCTCAATGGGGTTTTTCACCATTCCGTCAATTTTTAACGTCCATGGATTAGTTTGAAATTCAGTCGCATTTTTGGCTGGTGCATCTTTAGATGTGCCAAACTCATAAAAATTGTTGTAGCTGATGACTTTATCTTCAGGCGTTCGGGTTTGTGCGATTTGAAACTTAGGCGGTTGGCTAAACTCAAGCGCTTCTCTTTTAAATGCTGCCTTCTCTTCCTCATCTTCCCAAAACCAACCAGCAGCGCCTGCCGATTTCGCAAGTAACGTAGATGCTCCCAAAAAGCCCATAGATTTGAGCAATGAGCGACGACTTTTGTAAACGTCTTCATTAGTTACGTCGTTATCAGTTAGTTTTACAGAGGGTTTAAATGGTTTTGGCATCACGTCACCTAAATTATGATGAGACTATAAGAAATGGTCGTCACTTCGCCCAGTGCTATTAGCTACGTTAATGTAACGAGTAAGTTCAACATAATAAAAAAGACCGAGAATACGGCCTTTTCATTTCAAATAATTAGGTGAAAATATTCTACATATGCAAACTATCTTGAATACCGCCTTGTTTTGGTGAAAAGATATTGCTGTATAGGCGAGATGCGAATTCATCCGTCATACCCGATATATAGTCGGCGAGAACGCGCATTCCATTATCGTCTTCACAGGCTTTACGCCAGCGAACTTGGGTGTTTTCCGGAAGTAAGCGGTCGGGATCTGATGCAAAGGCTTCAAAAAGTTCCATAACTACCAGTTGTCCTTTATATTCAAGAAGCTGAACATCAGGTCGGCGGATTACTTTGTTAAACACAAAGCGTTTGAAAAGCTCAAGGGCGTGTGCAAATTTTTCAGGCATTACCGCGTTGAACGCAAGTAGAGGGTGTGCGAAACCCTCAACGCCTTGTATTTCAATGGCTGTAATAAAGCTGTTTACCAGAGCACCTATTGCATTTTTCCGTTCGTGATGTTCAGCGCTGAACAGCTTATTGGTTAGCACTTCTATATTGTCTGACAGCCACGGTACATCAAGAGATTTTAGTGGGGTAGTTACATCTTCGACAAAGTGTTGCTTGTCGACCATGTCCATTACAATGGCATCTTCCAAATCGTGAATACCATAAGCGATATCATCGGAAAGCTCCATAATTGAGCAGTCGAACGATTTAAATTGCGTTTTACTATGGCCATTGGGTTTAGCGTGAAACTGCATGAACGTATCTTTATCGTCATTACTAAATGGCGCGAGAAGCCAGTCTAATAAAGGTTCGTCGCAGCGAAAAAGCCCTTTGGGAGGGAGCCAGTCGTGGGCTTTAACCTGACGAAGTGAAACAGGGCGCTCGGGCGCAGGCCCTTCGCTATGAAGAGCGTCAATAAAGTTCGGGTATTTAACTAAGCCTAATACGCTTCTTCTACACAAATTCATACCGTGTTCGGCGGTGTAGGGCTCTAGCTGAGTTATGATCCTGAAAGTTTGCCCGTTTCCTTCAAAGCCGCCGTATTGGTGCATCATGTAATTAAGCGCAATTTCACCACCATGACCAAAAGGTGGGTGACCAATATCATGCGCTAAACAAAGGGTTTCGATTAACGTAGCGTCGAGTGCTAACGTTGTAGCAATATCCGGAAATTTTCCGCAAAGCTGGGCGGTAATACCTGTACCAATTTGAGCCGCTTCAAGAGAGTGCGTGAGCCGCGTACGATAAAAATCACTCAGCCCCACGCCGAGCACTTGGGTTTTCGCCTGTAATCTGCGAAATGCAGCGCTGTGAAGCACGCGCGCTTTGTCTCGTTGATACGGATTGCGGTGATCGCCGTCGCGCGTTTCGCTGCGGGGCAAACGGCGTTCGTGTAATGCTAATTCCCACCTACTTGTTGCCACTGCTACCTCGTTATTCCATGTTGCCCATTGTAATGTTTAAACTGGCGATGAGATCATTACATATCGTCTAGCGCGATTTCATCAAGACTAAGAGAAAAACTCGGAACATAGCGCGTTAAGAAGTAATCAACCTCTTCAGAGTGATATTCTTTTAGGGTTTTATCTAACCGCTTTTTTGCCAACTTAAACTCTTGGTTGCCAGCAGCCAATTCTTCAAGTGTTTTAAGGTAGGCGCAAAGCACATCTGCTGCTTTCACGATAAAGGCTTCTTCTTCGCTGTGGTAGTGATGATCAATAAGCGCTGCGTAGTCTTCTCGAAACGCTTCTGGTGCCATTTCAATGAGCTTGTTCTCTGCAATTTTTTCGATCTTCTTATACTCTTCTTTAATCGCAGGGTTGAAGTATTTCACTGGGGTAGGGAGGTCTCCCGTGAGTACCTCAGAAACATCGTGAAAAATTGCCATGGTGGCAATGCGATCAGGGTTTAATGTGCCGCCAAAAAATTTATTTTTAATTAAAGCAAGCGCGTGGGCTACCATAGCCACCTGCAAGCTGTGTTCTTGAACATTTTCCGTGCGAACATTGTGCATAAGCGGCCAGCGATTAATAAGCTTCATGCGCGCTAAGTGGGCGAAGAAGTGACTTTTATCCGACACGTCACGCTCCTTGCTTATACGTTCTAAAGAAATTTCCAATCCTATGCAGTGCAGGAACCAGAACATCGCTGTGAGGTAGAAATACCAGCCTGAAATAAGTACCTTCGTTTAAGTTAAAGGCTCTACCGTGGACTAGCAAAATTTTTTCGGAACTGAGCAGGTCAAGTACCATTTGCTCATCGTTATGAATGTTGAACTTCTTCTCGTCTACCTTAGCAAAACAGTACATGGCACCTTTAGGTTTGACGCAAGAAATACCATCAATGCCGTTTAACATATCGGTTGTAACATCGCGCTGAATACGCAAGCGTCCGTTTTCTTTTACTAAATCGTCAATACTTTGATAGCCGCCCAACGCTGTCTGAATAGCGCTCTGACAAGGCACGTTTGCGCACATCCGCATTGAAGACAGTATGTTAAGCCCTTCAATATAGTCCGAGGCTAAGCGCTTATTACCGCTGACAACTAGCCAACCTGAACGAAATCCGGCCACGCGATAGTTTTTGCTCAAGCCGCCAAAGGTGACAAAAAATACATCATCAGCCAGTGAAGCAATACTGGTGTGCTTTGCTTCATCGTAAAGAATTTTGTCGTAAATTTCGTCGCTAAATACTACCAGTCCATGTTCACGAGCTACTTCGACCACCTCTTGCAGAAGGGCTTTGTCGTATACTGCACCAGTAGGGTTATTGGGGTTGATAAGCACGATTGCGCGAGTCTTGCTGGTGATTTTACTTTTAATGTCGTCAATGTCTGGGAACCAGCCTGCTTGCTCGTCGCAGCGATAGTGAACGGGTGAACCTGATGACAGGCTAACTGCAGCCGTCCAAAGGGGGTAGTCAGGGCTTGGAATAAGTACTTCATCGCCATGATTAAGTAAGGCTTGCATTGCCATCATGATTAATTCGGATACGCCATTACCGATATAAACATCGTCGACACGGATGTCTTTAATATTGCGCTGTTGATAGTACTGCATTACGGCTACACGAGCGGCATAAATTCCTGTCGAGTCTGAATATCCTTGTGACGTAGGCAGGTTATGAATAACGTCTTTTACGATATCGTCAGGGGCTTCAAATCCAAACGGGGCAGGGTTTCCGATATTTAGCTTTAATATGCGGTGTCCTTCATCTTCCATCTTGCGGGCTTGCGCAGCGATTGGGCCTCTAATGTCGTAACAAACGTTATCTAATTTATGTGAGCGAGATACAGTTTTCATGGTCTATCTGGTTGATTTACGTACCTTGAGATTATCGCAATCGCGCACCTTATGCGATGACATTGTTGCAGTATTTTCTTCTTTGACATTATTTTTTTATCTAATTGATGAATTAATAGCCACAAAAAAACACGTTTGTTTCAAATGGCGATGGAATATAAAAATAATGTTAATTTCTTGTGAACTTTTCAATCTGCGCCTATCGTACTAGTAAGGCGTGTTGAAAACGCGCTCATAATAAACAGGCTAACAAGCAGAGGTGAGTAGAGCATGTCGCACCATTTTAAAGAGACACCTGAAAACGCAATAACGCAAAGTGGCATTGCCCGAGTAATTCCATGTAAAGAACTTGATATTGGCGACCCTATTAAGTGGTTGTCATTGGCGCTACGTGACGCCACGCGAGCCCCGGTATTAACCGTATTTTATGGCGTTTTATTTGCAGTTATTCCTTGGCTTATCATGTATTTGGTTCAAATGACCGGTTGGCATCTCGTTATATTACCTGCAATTGTTTGCTTTATGTTGGTTGGACCTTTTTTAGCGGCAGGTTTATATGACGTAAGTTGGGAAATGGAAAAAGGTCATAAACCGACATTGCGACATTCGTTGCGAGCAATGCGTAGAAACGCGTTCAACGAGTGGGGCTTCGCCGTATTACTTATGGTTATGATGATATTTTGGCTGCGTGTTGCATCACTCATTCACGCGCTTTATCCACCGTACATCGAGAATGATTTAACCAGCCTATTACCATTTCTCGCTTTAGGTACCATTGTCGGGGCAGGTTTTACACTCGTGATGCTTTTCATAACTGCGTTTACACAACCAATTTTGATGGAACGAAAAGTCGACTTAGCAACTGCCGTGCTCACCAGCATTAATGCGGTATGGCTAAACAAAGTACCCATGTTAATTTGGGGCGCAATCATTTTTAGCACCGTAGCGATAGGCTTTGTCACGTACTTTATCGGCTTTGTAGTACTTATGCCCATCATTGGCTATGCGTCTTGGCACGCCTACATTGACGCTATAGAAACCAAGCGGGAAAGAAAGTACGAGTAAATGAAATCTAGCTACACCATACGATTTATCTGCTCAACATTTATCAATTTGGTGTGCTTTTTTGTTAAATTTACTAAAAGAGGCGCGTAACAGCGCCTCTTTTAGTCTTTAGTATTAGAATAATTGTTTTTGAGCAGCCCGTTTGATATAAATATTAGAAATATAGAATTTAAAAAAAGCATATAAATCATAGGTTTATGTTTTGACATTCTTGTTACATCCTCATTCACGTTGTGTTTACTCCCCTTGTACAATATTTCAACAGAAAATTTCTCAAAACTGATGCATAAACAAGATGTCGACGCATCAAAGCGTTGGCTCAAGTGTGTAGAAAGTGTTGTCGCATAAAAGCTTGTTTTACCATCTAGTTTGAGGATTAACCTATGAAACGAATGAATTTATTGAACGCGGCCACCGCAGCAGCAACCATGGTATTGAGTATTAACGTGAATGCAGCAGAACCTGAAAAGGCCATACGCTTTACCGGAGAAACTCAATTTGCTGGTTTTTGCAAAGCGGTGGTAAATGACGATGTAAGAGTGCTTCGCTCGAGCCTTTCTCGAAACGTTGGCAGAATTGGCGCTAGTCAACGAGAAGTACTGCGGTTAGTTACTGCAGATGAAGGGTTAACGTGTAACGGTAGTAGCTTAATTGAATTTTCTGTTGAGCGAGATGCAAACGCTGTATATGAATATCTAACGTCGCGTAGTTAAGGCGTTGATATTGCCAGCAGTAGGTCACGTGTGGCGGGCACAAATACAGCATAATTTTTTGCACTGTGCTGAATGTCGTGCCCGCGTTTTTCGTTATTGTGTCAAATTGGTTAGCGTGGCAACTCGCGCTTTACTTTGTTTTATTAAACGCTGCGTTTTAAATCTAACTTTTAGAAGAAGAACATATGCAAGCGGCACTAAGAACAAACTGGTAAGCGTGGAAAATACCAACCCGCCGATAATGGCAATGGCCATGGGAGAGTATGGAGGCCCGTCGCCACCGATACGTGTGCTGCCTAATGCAAGTGGTATTAAGCCCAGTACTGTCGTTGCTACTGTCATTAAAATAGGCCTTATACGTGTTGAACAACCTTCAACTACTGCATCGTAAAGCGATAAACCTTCATTGATAAGCTGATTAATTCTATCTACCAAAACAATTCCGTTATTTACCACTATCCCCATCAAAATCAACATGCCGATCATTCCCATTACTGACATCGGGGTGCCTGTGATAAAAAATGCCCAGAACACGCCGGTGAAAGAGAACAATAATGAAGTGATGACAGAGGTAGGCAGAATGAGCGATTCAAACAGTGCTGCCATCACAACATAAATCATACACAATGCAAGCAACATGTTCATTTGCATGACCGCATTCGCTTCGTTTTGTCGGGAAAAACTCCCGTCTAACGTCCATGTGTATCCGGTCGGAAGGGAAACATTTGCTAGCGC
The DNA here is from genome assembly GCF_001885075.1 of Alteromonas sp. V450. NCBI lineage: Bacteria > Pseudomonadati > Pseudomonadota > Gammaproteobacteria > Alteromonadales > Alteromonadaceae > Alteromonas > Alteromonas sp. V450. Next base: position 1,337,115 of record NZ_MODU01000004.1, on the reverse strand, counting down.
ATTCTCAATTCGCTCACGTGCCTCTTCGGTGGTCGTTTCATCAGCTAAATTAGCGCCAATCGCGAGTGCAGTTTGGCGATAATTACGATTGATCTGGGAAAGTTGCGGCTTTACAGAAAAGTCGGCAATCATATCAAGCGTGATCGACTGACCTTGTGCAAATCCAATATTAATATTTTTCAGTTCTCGAAGGGAAGAATCTACGTTACTTCCAAACTTAACTTGTACTGCAACCTCACCGGCATCACCGTAGCGAAACGTACGTAAGTTATTCCCTCTCAGTGCTGTAGATATTAAGTTAGCGGCACTGTTAACTTGGATCCCAAATCGATTGGCTTTTTCTCTATCTATACGGATCTGTACTTCGTCTCGCGTTGAACCCGTGTCAGCTTTAACGTCTTCTAGTCCTTTTACCGCAGCAAGTATCGGTGCAATTTGTTCTGAAAGTGTAAGTAACGTATCAGAAGATTCTCCTAATAGGGTAATTCTGACACCACCACCGTTGCCGCTGTCCCACTGAAAAGAAGGCCTTGCCCTAACAAATGCAGGCATATCCTTACGGATATTTTCTTTAATTTCTGCCACGCTAACAGGTAAGTTATCGTTAAGCGTTATGCCGCTTACCGCGTGTCCTGCTGTAAAGTACGTGTAGACTTGTTTAATATGAAACCGCTGTTGATTGGAATATAAATACGCTTCCATTTTATCGACGGTTTTTTCTACTTCTTCTAAGGTAAAGTTCTGCGTAACGTGGTAGTTGAGCCATATACGTTCACGGTTGTCGTTGCCTTCGTCATCAGAGGTGACCGCTTGCATAGGAATTGCCGTAGAACAAAGCAATAAAAGAGCAATTACACACGTCGTGCGTTGATGTTTAAGCATCCAATGAAGTGCCTTACTGTAGCCTTGAATGTACCATGGTATTGTCGGCGTTCTCACTATAGGAATTCTAACTTTTGTTGTCAGAAGCGGTATGAGTGTTTTAGCGATAAAAAGCGAAGCGAATAACGAAATACATATTGCTACCGCAACGTGCTCTAGGAAAATGGTTACGTCAATTTTTACGCCAATAATGTTGGGTAAAAAAACGATAGCGGTGGTTGCAGTCCCAGCGATGACCGCCAAACTTACTTTGTTCACGCCAATCTGTGTTGCTTCATTTGTATTCGTGTTTCGCTGCCGCTCTTGAAACACGCTTTCTGTAATCACAACTGCGTTATCAACCAACATACCAACCGCAAGCATTAAGCCCATTAGCGACAGGATGTTAAGCGTATACCCTAAAAGATACATAGCGCCTAGCGTAATACAAATTGAAAATGGAACGGATAAAACAACGATTAATGTTGTCGTCAATTGCCGCAGAAACAAGTACAACACAACGACCGAAAGTAATGCGCCAATCAAACCTGCGTACAGTAAATCGCTCAACGAAGAGGTAACACTTTTTGCTGTATCATCCATGATAAACAAATTAATGCCATTAAATTCGGGGTCTTCCTTTGCATTCTCAATGACGTCTAATACGGCGTTTGATACGTCAACTAAGTTACTACCTGATTCTCTGAAAATATTGAAACCTACTGCAAACGTTCTATCGAGGTGACGGCCTTCGTTGCGCTGAGGAAGTTCGTAGTTAACGCTTGCGACGTCAGATAAGCGTACATTGGAACTGACCCACATTGTTTTAAAGTCGTTTATGTCAGTGAATTCACCTGTTGGGTTGACCAACACTTTTTCACCATTGTTAAACATGTAGCCAGCTGTTGAAGAAAAGTTAGCCTTTTGGAGTTTCTGTTCGAGTTTCCCCGCATCTATTTTGTACATCGCAAGCTTTTTAGGATCAAGCCTAATAGTAATCTGCCGCTTCATCGTGCCGTACAGTTCAACCTTAGATACCCCCGCCACGCGCTCAAGAGGGCGTTTAAGGTTTCGCTCGAGAAGATCATAAGCGCTCGATAGGTCGCGGTCGCTCGACACGCGAAGCTGAAAAATTGGCATATCGTTGGTGTTAAACTTGTATACCATTATGCGTTCAATATCGTCGGGCAACTCGTGTCTTATGGCGTCAATTTTCTCTCGTGCTTCTATGCTTTTTGCTTTTAGATTTTCATCCCAATCAAATTCAACGATAACTTCTGCCATGTTGTCATACGAACGCGCACGTAAACGCTTAATACCTGACATGGTAGCAACGGCTTCCTCAACGGGCCTGGTAATCATCGTTTCTATTTCAACGGGTGTTGCATCGGGGTAGGGTATCTGCACGACCATTTGTGGAATATCTATCCCTGGAAATTTTTCTAGCGGCAATAAACGGCTGGACACTATTCCAAATAGCAACATAGAAAGAAACAGCATACCAACCGTGACCGGCTTTTTAAGTGCAAGACGAGCTAAGCTAGCGCCAAAACCTGCTATTTTTGATTGATGCGGAGTATTCATAGCACACCTCGTGCTTGAACGGTTTCTGCGTTGTGCGTAACGTTCACTGCTCGCTTCTTAGTATCGAACAAGCTATATAAAACCGGCAGTAAGATTAGCGTAAGCATGCTCGCAAAAAGTAGACCATATATCACGGTTATCGCCATGGGCGTGCGTATTTCAGCGCCTTCACCCAAACCAAATGCCATTGGTAATAACCCCAATATTGTCGTTAGCGTGGTCATGACAATTGGACGTAAGCGCGTTTTTGCTGCGTCAATGATAGCGCTGTGCTTATCCATACCGCAGCGGCGTAGCTGATTTATTCTATCTACCAGCACTATTGCGTTGTTTACCACAATACCGCAAAGCATGATAAGGCCGATGAAAACGACGACATTAAGCGGTGTGTTGGTAAGCCATAACCCATAGACTGAACCAGCACCTGCAAGTGGAACCGCAAATAAAATAAGCAGTGGGTGCAAAAGTGATTCAAATTGTGAAGCCATGACGACATAAACCATAAATATGGCTAATGCGAGAGCAAATTGAAGGCTTTGGAAACTGTTTTGCATATCTTCACTTTGTCCTGCAACTGTTGCCGTAAGCGACAAAGGAAGCGCGGTATCTTGCAAAATATCATGTGCTACAGCAACGGCCTCATCTAATTTTCCTTGGCGTACATTGGCCGAGACAAGCGCTACTCGCTGTTGCCCCACTCTTGTTATTTCGCTAGGGCCTACGCTCATGTAAACGTCTGCTATTGCACTTAATGGTATAGGTTGAGAAGAGCCTGGGTTTACAACGATAGCACGCACGCTTGCAATATCATCTCGCTGGCTTTCAATGGTTCTAACTAAAACGTCAACTTTTCGATCGCCGACACTGTATTGCGTCGCCACACGTCCGCCTATCTTGGCACTAATTAATTCAGATACCGTTGCAGCATCCAATCCAAGTCGTGCTAGTTTCGCGTCTTGAAATGTAATTTTAAGTTCTGGATTACCGTCTCGAACCGTCGTTGTTACATCAGCAAAATTTGGATAACTTGCTAACTTCGTAGCTATGGCATCGCCATATTGTTGTAGCTGTTTCAAATCGTAACCTGCCAGTTCAATCTGAATAGGAGAGGCGAAACTAAAAAGCTCGGGCTCGGTAAAAACCGATTGAACCTGTGGTTTTAATGCAAGGTACTTTCGGAGTTCATTTTTCAAGTTTTCCATGTCGCTTTCAGTAGCGCCGGGTACCATAACTATGTTTAATTTACCCCAGTGATCACCGCCTTGGTTGGGTGCAGCACTTATCAGGCTGCCTGTACCCGACATTGCATAAGTACGTGCAACCTTTGTTGAATCTGCGTTTTCCAAGGGAGCCATTGTAAACGCAGCAAGGTCGCTTATTACCTCATCGGTACGCTCAAGAGGAGAGCCTGCTGGTAATGTAACCTCTACCGAAAATTCCCCTTGTGACAACGTCGGAATAAGCTCCATGCCCAACCTAGGAACTAAAGTTACCGCACCTATTGCAAATACCATGGCAATACCTACGACCAGTAAACGCGCATTCAGGCTGAAATAGAGTAATTTTTCGTAACCTCGCGATAGTAGATCAAATGCTTTATTGAAGGTCAGTACGAAAGGTTTAAAAGCAAAACCCAAAATCTTCGCAGCCAAGTGCCACGCGCCAATGACTAGCGTAAACAATGCTGCAGGCAGAAAAACAAAAACAAATTTAAAGACAAAGCGAAGAGGAAGCGTAAGATAAAATACGCATTTGCCGAAAAAGTTTGAAGGGCGCTTAGTTACCGCTGTTGGGGTAAATACATCTTCATGGTCTAAGTTCGGCTTTTTCTTTCTGTGAGCCATCGCCGGAATAATTGTCAGTGCTACGATGAGCGAGGCAGCTAGCGCGAACGAAACGGTTAGAGCCTGATCCTTAAATAGTTGCCCTGCAATTCCATCAACAAAAATAAGCGGTACAAAAACTGCCATCGTAGTAAGGGTAGAGGCAACGATAGCGCCGGATACTTCTTTGGTACCTTTACGTGCAGCAGTGTCCACGGCATCTTCGTCTTGCTTTAACGTTCTTGGTACTTTTTGTTTTTTGTGTCGGTCAATATTTTCAAGCACGACAATACTGTTATCGACTAATAGACCAACTGCCAGCGCAATCCCACCTAAGCTCATCATGTTTAAGCTAATATCGTTGGCGTACATTAAATTGAAAGTTGCGATAACAGAAACGGGGATAGAAACTGATATAATGACTGTTGCCCAAAAATCTTTAAGAAAAAGATAAAGCACAAGCATGGCAAGGATACCGCCAATTACAGCCGCAGATTTAACATTTTCGATGGCTTGTTCAATGAACAAACTTTGGTCGTAAACTTTGGTTAGTGCATAACCTGTTGGCAGATTCTGGTTGACTTCTTGCAACCTAGTTTCGATTTTTGTTGCGACAGTTACAGCATTAGCGTCACCTTCTTTATATATAGCAATTTCAACCCCTTCACTCCCGTTAAAGCGGGTGATTACATCTCTATCTTTATACGCATTTTCTACGGTCGCAATGTCTTTAAGCTGAATGTTTTTACCTTCGAAACGCCCAATATAGAGGTTTTCAATATCGGATAGCGTTTCAAATTGATTCAATGTTCTTACCAGAAAAGCTTGAGCAACGTTGTTTATCCGGCCGCCAGCAGCATTAATGTTTTCAGCGCTGACGCGTTCGATGATACGGGTAATAGGAATTGATAACTGACTTGCTTTTCGTTGGTCTATTAGTATATGAATTTCATTTTCTAAGCCGCCGCCCACGCGCACAGCCGCGACACCTTCCACAGACTCTAGATTCCGTTTTATTTGCTGCTCAGCATATAGACGTAAGCGCTTGATTTCTGGTGTAGTTAACGAGTTTGATTCTGATGTTGCAGTAAGGCCAAGCTTAATCACAGGGTCTAAACTGGGGTTAAAGCGAAGAAGTCTTGGTTTATCTATGTCCAAAGGAAGTTGTAGTACATCCAATTTTTCTCGAACTTCTAAGCTTGCGAAGTCCATATCAGTACCCCATGAAAATGACAGGACAACATCAGATTGCCCAGCACGCGACGTAGACGTAACTTTTCGTACTCCTTTGACTACGCCAATAGTTTCTTCAATAGGTTTTGATACGAGTTGTTCGACTTCTCCTGGCGCTGCACCATCGTAATCTGTTCGTATAGTAAGGGTTGGATAAGATAGGTCGGGTAAAAGGTTAACAGATAGGCGACCTAAAGAGACCATACCGAAAAGTAACACCGCAAACGTAAACATACTCACGGCAACAGGGCGCTTTACAGCAATATCTACAATACGCATTGTTTTATTCCTTGATGATAAAGCGGAGTTAGCTGTTTACAACTTCAACAGGTGCACTGTCTTTTAAATTTTGATGACCTGCCGTGACCACTTCTTCCGTGCCGCTTAACCCTCTAATAACTTCAACAACGTCATTGGTTTCAAACCCTGTGGAAACGTCCACTTTCTTGACTTTTCCGTTATCTACAACAAAGACACTATGATTGTCGTCAATAGTAATAAGGGCGCGTCGTGGCAGCAGTGTGGCGTTTGCATGTGTGGCATACTCAAGCGATACATCGGTGAACATTCCGGCTTTCAAGCGATTATCATTATTAGGCACTTTTAAAGTGACCTTGAAAGTACCTGTGGTAGCATCAATTACCGGACTAATTCTCTCGACTGTTGCAGTAATTGCGCGATCGTTAAGGGCAGCAACAGTCAGCATGGCTGATTGACCCACAGTAACGTTTGATAGCTCGTTCTCTGGTAGGTAAACAATACCTTGAAGATTGCGCTGTTGAACGATGTGGAACATGCGCTCTCGTTGAAATGACTCGGTTAAATTTCCAACTTTTGCATTTCGCTCGGCGACAAAACCGCTAATTGGAGCTGTGATGGTCGCCTCTTTTAGGTCTAGCTCGGCAAGACGCACCGATGCTTTAGCAGATTCAAATTGAGATGTGAGTTTGTCATATGTATCGTCACTGATGAGTTTTTTCGAATACACTTTATTTATTTTTTCTAGCTCGCGCTCTATTCCGGTAAGCTCAGCCTGTGCTTTCGATAAGTTTAGTTCGTAACGGCGTTTATCAAGTTGGGCTAATACTTGACCCTTTTCAACAAAATCACCTTCTTCTACGTATATCTCCTCCACTATTCCTGAAGCTCTTGCGACTACAAATGCTTCTTCACGAGCTTCAAGTATGGCTGTGGTATCGTAAGTTGAGGTGATGTCTCCCGTTGCCACTGTTTCAGTCTCAACGGGAACCGCAAATACGACCTCGTCGATTTCATTGGCTTGGTCGTTAGCGTCGACAGCGTCAGCATCTGAACAGGCTGTCATTGATAAAGATAAGGATATTAGGCCTGCTGTAGCAAGTAGGCGAACGTTGAGTGGTAAAGCGGAAGAGCGGCGAGTTGTAGTTTCCATGGTCAATAACCCTGACATTATAGTCTTTGTACAATATTGACCTCTTACAGCACGGGGTGTGCCAAATTTTTAAATTTTGTTAAATCCTCTATTAATCAATAAGATAGGCGTCATATTGGCGATAAAAAAGAAAAGGCTATCCCTACAGGTTAGCCTTATTCGCGATTGATTAGTCATAATTGCTAACCAGAGGTGTTTTACACTAAAGTTGATTAAACCAAAGTATAGCTTGTAGTGATGTCAACATTACCTGTAAGCATCAGCATAACGGAACAGTATTTTTCTGCAGAAAGCTGAACAGCGCGAGCAAGCGCCTTTTCGCTAATGCCGTCACCTGATACCGTGTAATGTGCATGGATTTTAGTAAATACACGTGGTGGCTCTTCAGCGCGTTCAGCCTCTAGTTCACAGTTGCAGGCTTCAATGTTAAAGCGTCCTTTTTTAAGGATATCTACCACGTCAATACTTGAACACGCACCCACTGCCAACAGTACTGATTCCATTGGTGACACGGCCTTACCGCTGCCGTCCATTACCGTTTTATATCCGCTGTCTGTTGTACCGGTAAACGTTAAATCCTGGTCCCAAGAAACACGTGCTTTCATTGTTTGTCCTAATGTCATAAGAATAAAAAAAGGAAGCTGCAAGGCAGGCTAGTTTAGCGCTTCAATGCAGCTGTAACATGTGCGTTTATTTGTTAAGGCGAACTGCATCTGGGCTAAGCGTGATTTTCTTTTGCTTATATAGCGCCCCTAACGCTTTTTTATACGCCGCCTTACTCACGTTAAAATGAGAGTAAATGGCTTCTGGCGCACTCTTATCTGTTAACGTAGAAATCCCACCGTGGGCGTCTAAGTCATCCAAAATAGCTTGTTGAAGTGCATCACGGCCACCTTTGTCTATGCGCTGAAGGGCTACATCCACTTTGCCGTCGTCACGAATGGTTTTAATTACCCCTTCAGTAGCTTGCCCGACTTTAAGTGGCTTAAAGGCATCGCTATGGAAAATAAGACCTAAGCTTTTCTCATTGATAACTACCTTAAAACCTAAATCAGTTTTGGCGTACACCAAGCATTCTACCGTGTCGCCCTCATTCAGATAGGCACTACTTTCCTTTAGAAAATAGTGAAGTTTGGTTGCCCCTAAAATACGCTGGGTTTTATCATCGAAAAAGGTGTGAACTACGTAGAACATACCTGGGTTAACAGGTTGGGCTTGATAATCGTTAGGCACTAAAAGATCGTTGTCTAAGCCCCAATCGAAAAATGCACCAAAATTAGTGGCAGATACCGCTTTAAGTACTTTGGTTTCACCAACTTGAATCAACGGTTTTTTCAGGGTGGCATAAAGATCGCCGCGCTGATCTGTGGCTACAAATACGTCTACCTGTTGGCCTTCGGTGAGCGAAGTTTCTACTTCGTCAATAGCAAGGGTAACAGTTTGTACCTCTTCAGTATCATCTATTTCTATTACGCTGTCGTTTTCGACAAGTGGCGCTAGAGCGTAGCCAAAAGGGTATTGGGCTACCACGCGTAATGTATTAATTTTTCCAATATGTATCATCAGCACTGACTTTTTAAAAAGAACAGGTAACATGATACTGGAATGAACGTAAGAGCTAAACCATTATGAAGTTAAATTGCGATTTAGGTGAGAGTTTTGGCGCATGGTCTATGCCGGTGGAATCGTCCATTATGGCAGAAATTGATCAGGCTAACATTGCATGTGGTTTTCATGCGGGCGATCCATTAGTCATGAAGCAGGCTATTCTGTCAGCTAAACAACATGACGTGGTCATAGGAGCACATCCAGCCTATCCAGACTTACAGGGCTTTGGCCGCAGAAGTATGGCGATTGCCGCCGATGAACTTAGCGCTATGATCCAATATCAAGTAAGCGCGTTAAGTGGAATGGCAGAAATTTGCGGAGCTAAAGTGAGCTATGTCAAACCTCATGGTGCGCTTTACAACGACATGATGAAAGATACTGCAGTCATGCGCACCGTCATGCAAAGCATCGCTGAAATAAATATGCAGTTTTCAAATTCGCCCCTTGCGTTAATGGTGCAGGCTACGTCGCACAATGCCGCGCTTAAAGACGCTGCGCAAGAGTGGGGACTGCCGTTGTATTTTGAAGCATTTTCAGACAGACGTTATACCGATGAAGGTTTGCTACAATCTCGCTTACTTGAAGGTGCCGTGTTAAGCGAGAGCGACGCACTACTTCAAGCTAAACAACTTATATCGTCGGGTACGGTAACCACAGCTTCGGGAGCAACACTTGCAATAGAAGCGGATTCTCTGTGTGTACATGGTGATACTAAAGGGGCGGTGAGTATTGCAAAAAAAATCAGAACATTTCTATAAATTTGCCTCATTAAAAACACAATTTAAAAGAACAATATAAAAGGCTGTTAACCTTTGTTGTACCAGGTGTTAGATACCTATTATCTAGCGCTCATTAGCAATAGTTATGGCCGTTAAGACAACAAGGACAGCAGATGCAAGCGTTCGGTCGCATTAAGCGAATAGTTACAGCAAGTGCAGACGCCATTATTTTGTATTTTGATGGCGCAAACCTGGATGACGCCAATAACGCTTGTCATCACATGCTGGCAGCGATAGATAGCAAAAAGGGAAGCAATTCGTGGGCTTGGCTGCGTGAATGTGTGCCGTCCTACGACAGTTTATTAATTGTTTTTGACATGACATTAATTGATAGCCACGGTGTGTACCGTGCCCTAAGCAACTTAAGTACTGAAGACATATACCAGCAGTCAGACTCTTCACAAGCAAAAGAAAACGAAAGTAGCGCAGTGATTGATATTCCCGTTTGGTACGGTGCACCTAATGCAAGTGATTTGAGTGTAGTGAGTAAAAAAACGTCACTGTCTATTGAAGAAGTTATCGAATTGCACACAAGCACGACTTATAAAGTATACGCAGTGGGGTTTTCCCCGGGCTTTGCCTATATGGGCGATATTCCAGAAGCGCTCGAATGTGCGCGACTAGGCACACCGCGCAAACGAGTACCCAAAGGTGCGGTCGCAATCGCTGATAGGCAAACTGCCGTTTACCCCAGTGAATCGCCTGGAGGATGGAATCTATTGGGGCTTACGGCATTCGACATGCTCATTCATAAAAAAGAGCAAACTGAAGCCCGTTTAAAAGCAGGTGATGAGGTTAGGTTTGTTTCAGTTACTGAACAGGAATATAGAGCAGGATTGCAGGTTGAACGATGAGAATCGAAGTACTCAGTAAAGGACTGTTTAGCCTTATCATTGATAACGGACGGGTAGGGCGACAACGGGATGGTTTTTGTGAATCTGGTCCTATGGATAGTAACGCCTATGACTGGGCCAATTTTCTTGCCTTCAATTTAGATGGCACGCCATGCATTGAAGCCATTGGTGAAATGCGATTACGGGTTGATGAAGATTGTATAATTGCGGTAACTGGCAGGAACCCCTCGCTTGATATAAATGGACACGCAAAAACAACATACCAAAGTCAAAAAGTACCGGCAGGTGCAACTATTACGTTTGGCAGTACATCACTTGGTTGCAAAGCTTATTTAGCGGTTGGTGGAAACTGGCAGGTTCCGAAAGCGGTGGGCAGTGCTTGTACCGTGGTTCGTGAACAGTTAGGCGGGTTAGATAACAAGGGAAGCGTGTTAAAAGTGGGAGACTGCATAGAGGTTTTAGCTAACACTAGAAACCAAGATAGCGCTAAAATGCGCACGCTTCCTCAGCAACATATCGATGACTATGGATTCTTAGAGTCTATTCGCGTTATTCCAGGGTATCAGTTTTCGAGTTTTAGTACTGTTGCCATGCGTACCTTTGAAACGAGTAGTTATACGGTTTCTTCAGCTATCGATCGTATGGGGTTTAGGCTTACTGGTGAACCGGTCACCGCCGATATAGAAAATATGCGCTCTGAAGCCATTCATTTAGGCGCTATTCAAGTCCCCGGTGATGGGCAGCCTATTGTAATGATGCGCGACAGACAAACACTGGGGGGCTATCCAAAACTTGGCTGCGTAAGCCCCTGCGATATAAGTCGCTTGGCCCAAGCCGTTCCGGGTGAAAAAGTGAATTTTGTTTTTCAACATGAAGAAGAAGCAAGGGCAGACTGGCTACTGATGACAAGCCGGAGGCGCCGCATACAAGGAGAAATATTGTGACAATTGCGTTTTTAAACGGTGAGTATATGCCTCTTTCTGAGGCGAAGATTTCTCCGATGGACAGAGGCTTTCTTTTTGGGGATGGTATTTATGAAGTCATTCCGACCTATGCTGGCAAAGCGGTAGGTTTCAAAGGCCACACTGCCCGTATGTCACAAGGCCTTAAAGCCATTGAAATCGCCAACCCTTACACAGCAGATGAATGGCAAGGCATTTTGTCTAGTTTGGTTGAGAAAAACAGAGCATGTATTGAAAGTGGAAATATAGGCGTTTATTTCCATGTGAGTCGAGGAACCGATACAAAGCGTTTTCATGCATACCCCAAGAATATAGCCCCTACAGTATTTGGCTTCGCCTTTGAAATAGCACCGCCTCAGCCCACTACAAAAGCGGATGCAAAGCCGTTCAAAGTTGCGCTGCAGCAGGATAAAAGGTGGCAACGCTGCCATATTAAATCTACGTCTTTGCTAGGCAATGTCATGCATTATCAAGCGGGGGTGGATGCTGGTGTTAACGAGACTATTTTGTACAACAATGAAGGCATGATAACCGAGGCCAGTTCGTGCAATGTATTTATGGTGAAAGAAGGGTGTATTTATACGCCGCCATTAAATCATGAACTGCTTCCTGGTATTACGCGTGCTATTGCCATTGAAGCATTTAAACAGACAGGCTTGGTTGTTACCGAAACTTGGTTTAGTAAAGATGAGTTGCTAGAAGCCGAAGAAGTATGGTTAACCTCTTCAAGCAAAGAAGTCGCTCCTGTTGTTGAAGTAGACGGTAAACCTATCGGCACAGGAGAAGTCGGTGACGTGTGGGAGAAAGCAATTAACGCTTACCATGCATATAAATTTAAAGCGTAACAAAAAAGGCCCGCTTGATGAAGTGACCCCCAATAGTTGGACAATCCAATTACTGGGGGTCTTTTTATGTCCAAATATCACAAAGCATTTAAGTTAAAACTAGCGCGACTAGCGCAAGAAGAGAGTTCAGGGACCTTAGGCCCAAAGTTTGAAGTACGGCCTAACCTTATTCGTTATTGGTCTCAAGTTTATCGCATCAATGGCGCTGAGAGTTTTACTCACAAGCAACGTCCTTACTCTTTCGAATTTAAAATTCATGTGCTTAAAACTATGTCAGTGCATAATTGGTCTCTTACTTATACCAGTGCCTATTTCGACTTATCATCCCCTGGTATTTTATTTCAATGGCAAAAGCTTTATGCTCACGAAGGTATAACCCGTCTAAAACCACAAAAAATAGGTAGGCCTCGCGTGATTAATCATTCTTCTACTCCTAAACCGTCATCTGAGATGACTGAAAAAGAACTCAGAGAAGAATTGGATTATCTACGTGCAGAGAACGCAGTCTTAAAAAAGTTAGAAGCCTTGGCTCAAGCCAGAAAGAAAAAAACAAAGACAAAACGATAGTTGTCGAAGAGCTCAAGGCAAAATACAGCTTACAACACTTATTAAAGGTCACAGGGCTTCCCAAGAGCGTTTATTACTACCATCGTAATACACTGAATCGGCCTTGTTCCAATGCTGACTTACGCGTAAAAATACGTGATATCTATCACAAGCATAAAGGGCGATACGGCTATCGTAGGATTACTTGTGCGCTAAGAGGTGCGGGCTTAGTGGTTAACCATAAGCGTGTACAGCGCTTGATGGGCGAGCTTGGTTTGAAATCAAAAGTCAGACCTAAACGCTACAAGTCTTACACAGGTGAAGTCGGTAGAATCGCTGAAAATGTTCTTCAACGTGAATTTACGGCAAAGAAGCCTAATCAAAAATGGGTGACCGATGTCACTGAATTTAAGGTCAATGGCCAGAAGGTATATCTGTCGCCGATAATAGACCTGTTTAACCAAGAAGTGGTCAGCTATGAGGTACGGACATCTGTAACGTTACCTTTAGTCACTGATATGCTTAAAGCCGCAACAGCAAAGCTACTGAAGCATGAGAGACCGCTCATACACTCCGACCAAGGTTGGCAATATCAAAACAAACGATACCAACAGCATATTAAAGAACATGGACTGCTTCAGAGTATGTCCAGAAAAGGAAACTGCTTAGACAATGCCGTTGCCGAGAACTTCTTCGGCATATTAAAAACTGAGATGTATCACAATGAGACGTTCAAGGACGCAAATGAACTCATTGAAAACATCAAAGAATACATCGACTATTACAACAATGAACGTATTAAGCTGAAACTAAAAGGCCTGAGTCCGATACAGTATCGAAATCAGGCCTTAGTTGCTGCTTAGAAATGAGTCCAACTTTATGGGGTCACTTCATGATGCGGGCCTTTTGCTGTAATTATATGTTTCTTATTCAGGTAAGTTGTCGCAGTTACCGTCTGTACATTCACCGTATAGGTAAAGACTGTGATGCGTCAATTTCATCTTGTGTTGCTTTGCAATCATCTCTTGGCGTTCTTCGATGATTTCATCTTCAAACTCAATCACTTTGCCACACTTTAAACATACAAGGTGGTCGTGGTGATCTTTATGGCTGATTTCAAAAACAGATTTTCCACCTTCGAAATGATGGCGGTTTAGAATGCCTGCATCATCGAATTGGTTTAGGACGCGGTATACAGTAGCAAGACCGATTTCTTCGCCTTGTTCAATAAGGATCTTGTACACGTCCTCAGCACTAATATGCTGGTTTTCTGGCTCTTGCAAAATTTGTAAAATTTTAAGGCGAGGCAGAGTGACTTTCAGCCCTGCTTTTTTCAATTCTTTATTTTGATCCATTGCGACCTACTGAGAACGATTAAATATTCATTTGCTGGCTATTATAGGTAAGTTGACACAATTTAAAAGTAAAACCGTGGATTCTTGTTCCCCCTCGTCTAAAATTCGCGCACACGTTAAGCGGATGAAATGGACAAGTTGTTTGTTTGTCTTCAAACAATGAATTAATCGGATCCGCGTTTTGAAAAATAGTTAAGAATAAATGGGATAAATAAAACTAATGAAGTATTGTATTAACATTCTGTTAAACTAAACTGGGATTAGGTCGATAAAACTAATTGGTTTTTAGCATGTTTTTGGTGGATGTCTCATGCAGTTGACAATAATAAATAAAATCACGTTAGGCTTCGGGCTATTTGGCTGTTTGCTATTACTTACAAGTGTCCTCTCTTACTTTGGCCTAAGCAGTATCAAAGACTCGGCTCGAGATGTCGTAGAACAAAAAATGCCAGTACAAACTAGTATGGTTAAAGTGAAAACAGAGATCCTGTCTTTATCTGTCATTACCGCCAATGGCTACCACGTTGAAGATGAACAGGCGCTTTCATCGAATAAAGGTAATTTTGATTCATTATCTGCGATTTTTCGCGACGATTTATCCACGCTAAAGTCACACATCCCTAATAATAAAACAGCGCTTAACGCTATCGAGGTAAGCACGTCGTATGTTGATAACAGCAATGCGATGTATAACGCTATCAAAAGCAGAATGTCGGTTGAGACATCCTTACAAGCCAAATTAGAAAGCGTATTGCTTATTGCCGATGAGGCAAGTGCGCTTATGCTTGATTTGTCATACCTAGAAGGTAGTGACCCAAGCATCGAAACACTGATTGGCGCTGGAACCGCTATCGACAATAAACTCCTTACAATGAACGATTCATTTATTGAGTTGGCGGCGTCTAATGACAAGACACAAACAGATAATATTGTCGAAGATCTTTCATACCAAATCAGCAATCTTCAAGTTGATAAAGACTACGTAAATCGACTTGCGGTTGGCGTAGATGACGGCGGTACAGTGAGCGCATTTAACGAGCAATACGATTTGTTGATTGAGGCAATTAATGGAAGCGCTGGGTTAGTCGCACTACAAAATGAAAAGCTCGACTTTATCGCTCAAGCTTCAAATGCAAGAAACGCGGCAAACAGCGCATTGCAAACGGCGTTAGAGGACATTAATTCTTTGTTTGAAACGGTGCAACTACAATCGCTCCAGGGGCAAAACGCCATTTTAGAGTCGGTTCAAGCTAATTTGGTCAGAAATATGATTGTTGCTGTATTAGGACTTGTTGCAGCGATATTTTTGGCGGTCATTGTGACGCGCAGCATTTCAAAACCGCTTGGGCGTATCAATAAAGGGCTAAGTTTGTTGAGTAAAGGCGACTTGAGCACGAAGCTGCCTGAAGAAGGAAATGATGAATTTTCTGCGCTGTCGGGAAAAGTGAATAGCCTTACTGATAGTTTACGTGAATTGGTCGGCAATATTCTTGAACAAGAAAAACGCCTTATAGAAATCACAAAGGAAAGTGTAGAGCTCGGCAATAAAAGCTTGGCAGAGGTTGATAAACAACAAGAACTCGTCACTATCACGTCAAGCAATACCAAAGATGTCCAAGACAAAAGTAGAAGCAACCTTGCGCAGATAAATGATGCGATGGAGTCTCTTAGGGATGTTACTCAGCGAAGTACAGATATAGGGCAACTGGTAGAGCGCAATCGACAACAAGTGAATAGCCAAGCAAAACAGGCTGACACGTCGGCGCAAATCATCGGTAGGCTAGAAGATAACTCCCGTAACATTGGGAGTATTCTAGACGTCATCAAAACGATAGCAGAGCAAACAAATTTATTAGCATTGAATGCGGCAATTGAAGCAGCGCGAGCCGGTGAACAGGGAAGGGGGTTTGCGGTTGTTGCCGACGAAGTGCGCACGTTGGCCAACAGGACACATGACTCAACGGAAGAGATTGAACAAATGATTGGTAATTTACAAAAAGATGCCGCAGAAGCCGTTGGCGCTATAAAGTCTGGTAGAGAACAAGCGCAAGAGGGCGTTGAGATAACGCAACAAGTTGCAAAGCAGGTTGATGATGTTCGCACAATTATTCAGCGGTTAAGCGATATCAATGAACTTATTGTTTCTGATACACAGCAACAAGATATTTTATTAGGCGATGTCGCTGAAAGCCTCAATAAAATAGTTGGGTTGGCAGACGCGAGTGCACAAAGTACTAGGCAGTCTAATGAATCTACAATGATGCTTGATGCGCAAACAGAAAGCCTGAGGAAGGCAGTAGAACGTTTTCAGTTATAGCTAGTAAATTTATGAGAAAAAAAAGCCGCTTACGTCAGCGGCTTTTTTATTTATGCTAATTCAGCTAAGCAAAGTTCATCGTGTATCTGTTTACACCATGCTTTAACGCGCGATTCTGTTAACTCAGGTTGGCGATCTTCATCAATGCCTAGGCCAACGAAATGATTGTCGTCTGCCATACCCTTAGATGCCTCAAAATCGTAACCTTCTGTTGACCACTGGCCCACCAAAATAGCACCTTTTGCTTCAACTATGTCGCGCACCATGCCCATTGCGTCAAGGAAGTACTCAGCATAGTCTTCTTGATCGCCACAGCCGAAAATAGCAACAAGTTTGTCATCAAAATCTATTTGTTCAAGCTCAGGGAAAAAGTCATCCCAATCGCATTGTGCTTCTCCGTAGTACCAGGTAGGTATTCCAAAGATAAGCAAATCAAACTCTGCGATGTCTTCTTTACTGCTCTTGGCAATGTCTTTTACATCAATTAGCTGTTTACCCAATTCCTTTTGGATCATTTTCGCAACATGTTCGGTGTTACCCGTGTCACTTCCGAAAAATAGGCCAACGCTTGCCATATAAAACCTCTATAAATCGTTATGTACTAAACGCCTGTGCTTAACCAGAACCATTCGATAATGCCTTTAGCTAGGAAGCCAAGCGCGCCTAACCCAAGTACACCATACGTCACCACACGCCCAATGAACGGTACGTCATTCTTTTTCAGAACGTCGTGAACCGCAAAACCCATTAGTACAAACAGTATCGACAATCCGCCGTATAGCATAATGGTTTCAAAGAGTTCGTAGTTTTCTGCAAGCATAGTTTTGTTACTTAAATAATTCTGGCGCAACTATAACACAGTATATACGTGTGTCAGAGTCCTAAACGTTCAAAATAATGTAATTGTTAATGTCTTAAAACGAGACAATGTGGGTGTTTCACAAGCTTGTCTCGCCTGCTTTACTTATTCTGTGGTTAACGTACGTTCTACCACCGAATTGAAAGCGCGGGGCTTTTCGGCGTGAAGCCAGTGTCCCGTACCTTCAATAATATGAGCTTTGGCATTGGGAAAGTATTTGGCAATGTCTTGACGGTTGGCCGACGTAATGTAGTCTGATTCAGCGCCTTTAATAAACAACGTAATACCCGTAAAGGTTTGGTCTGTTGTTTCCCAGTCAATAATATGCTCATAACTTTTCATGAGGCCTTTAATATTAAATCGCCATGCCCAATTGCCGTCATCGTTTTTAAATAGACTTTTGAGCAAAAATTGCCGAACACCGGCTTCTCTTATATGTTCCGCCATAATGGCGTCGGCTTCTTTTCTGCTATTTATACTATCGAGTGGTACCGCATTTAGCCCATCGAACACCGTTTGGTGGCTATGGTTGTAAGCGGATGGGGCGATATCTGCCACGATTAAGTGGGTAATAGCTTCGCTGTGAGATAACGCCAGTCTCATGGCCACCTTGCCGCCTAGAGAGTGCCCCAAAATCGCCGTTTTTTTGATGTCTAAAGACTGTAAAATATTAAACACTGAGTTTGCAGCACTGCTAATATCAAACGCTTCCGTCCACGGTGATTCGCCGTGATCAGGTAAATCGACGCTTAGTATGTTGAAGCGAGGTTCAAAATGCCTTTTGACAATTGAAAGGTTGTCTGCACTACCGAACAGACCATGAATAAGTACGAGCCATGGCTTCGATAAGTCGGTTTCTGATAATGTATAATTTAACTGCACATTCGATCCGCTTTATTTGATGGCAAACGAATCGAGCGTTTTGCCGCCGTCAAGCGCATCTTTGTAAACTCGAGGCATGCGACCGATGCCAGTCCATAGATGCTCTTCACCATTTTCATCTACGAGCTTGTATTTTACAGGGCGCTTTTTTCCCGTTTTCTTTGTAGCTTCTGTATTTAATGCCTTAAAATCTTCTATTTCTAGACCGGCATCTTCCATTTGTTTTTTAATTGCTGCTAATTTTTCTAACTTTTCTTTTTTAGCTTTCTCTTCTTCAAGCATTTTTTCTTTTCGTTTTTCGACAATGTTAGTTAGTTTTTCTACCACTGTTTCGAGTTCTTCAATGCTTAATTCCTTTACAGCACCTTGCAAACGTCTTCCATGAGTTAAAATATCTGTAAATTCGCTCATAATATAACCTTAAATACGTGTACTGAATTTTGATGGCATAATAATTAAACTTAGCATAAAAAAAAAGCGGGCAACGCCCGCTTTTGAAATTTATACGTTTAATAACGTTTTCTGTAATTTACATATTTGGATAATTCGGACCACCAGCCCCTTCGGGTACAACCCAGCGAATGTTTTGGCTAGGGTCTTTAATATCGCACGTTTTACAATGAACACAGTTTTGCGCATTAATTTGGAAGCGCTTCTCACCTTCCTCTTCAATTACCTCGTAAACGCCAGCTGGGCAATAACGCTGCGCTGGCTCGGCATACTTGGGTAGATTCACTTGTAGCGGTATTGACGGGTCCTTTAACTGCAGATGACAAGGCTGATCTTCTTCATGATTCGTATTTGATAAGAATACAGAAGATAATTTGTCGAAGCTTAAAACGCCGTCTGGCTTTGCATAGTTAATTTCTTTGGCATTTTTCGCTTCTTTTAACTGTGCGTAGTCTTTGTGTTCATCTTTCAAAGTAAAAAACAAATTACCATTAAAGAAGTTTTGTTCTAGCGTATTAAACGCTCCGCCCCAGAAATTACCTAGTTTGTGAATAGCAGGGCCAAAATTGCGAGAGCGGAATAACTCATCAAATAACCAAGACGATTTAAATTTCTCAGTAAAGCTCGTTAATTCTTTCGTTGGTGCTTCTGCATTTTCCGATAAGGCCTCAAAAATGCTTTCTGCAGCAAGCATTCCAGATTTCATTGCAGTGTGATTGCCTTTGATTTTAGCAAAGTTAAGCGTGCCCGCGTCGCATCCAACTAATAACCCACCTGGAAACGTCATTTTAGGGAGGGAGTTGAAACCACCTTTGGCAATAGCTCGGGCTCCGTAAGAGACGCGCTTTCCACCTTCAAGGTATTGTTTAAATACAGGGTGATGCTTAAGACGTTGGAACTCATCAAATGGGCTCAAATAAGGGTTGTCATAATTTAAGTCAACAATGAGCCCGACGAAAACTTGATTGTCCTCGGCGTGGTAAAGATAGCTTCCTCCGGTGGCGTCATCTAACGGCCAGCCTGCGCTATGTACTACAAGACCCGGCTGATGTTTCGCAGGGTCGATATCCCAGATTTCTTTAAAGCCAATAGCATAGTGTTGCGGCGAGCTGTCTGCATCAAGTTTGAAATGAGAGATCAATTCTTTGCCTAAGTGGCCACGGCACCCTTCCGCAAAAACGGTGTATTTTGCACGAAGCTCCATCCCCGGCATGTAACCATCTTTTGGCTCGCCATTTTCGCCCACACCCATGTCGCCGGTAAGCACGCCGCCAACGCTACCATCCTCATTGTAAATAACATCAGACGCTGCAAAGCCAGGAAATACTTCTACACCTAGCTGCTCTGCTTGTTCGGCTAACCATCGACACACGTTGCCCATCGACACAATATAATTACCGTCGTTATGCATGGTTTTTGGCGTAATACCATTAGGTAATTTCTTCGATGAAGCCTCGTCTTTTAGCAGATAAATATGGTCTTCGGTAACGGGTGTGTTAAGTGGTGCGCCTTTCTCCTTCCAATCGGGAAACAGTTCATTCATAGCGCGAGGTTCGAATACGGCACCTGATAAGATATGCGCACCTACTTCGGAGCCTTTTTCGACCACACAAACCATTAGTTCTTGGTCTTTTTCATTCGCAAGCTGCATCAGCTTGCACGCGGTTGATAATCCAGCTGGGCCGGCACCGACGATGACTACGTCAAACTCCATCGATTCTCGTTCCACGGGAGGCTCCTTTTGTTGATATTTTTATAATGCACTATAGATGAAACAAATAATGCTTTGTGTCAAAAACATGTAAATTAATTGTCGACCTGCAAGGTAATGCAGGTTGACGTTTACGTCAACAGTAAGTACATTGCAGGGCAATTTACGTTAACGTTAACTGACGATGCATTATATACGCTCGTAAACGTGGTGTTAACGTCGTTTTGAGGCTAGCCTATAGAAAACGTACGTTCCACGGCATATTTTTAACGTAGAGTACATTGTTAAAGTTTCTAAAAGCGTGGTGAAGTAATACGTTTTTAATTTTTAATAGTTAATTATTAATGAAACGTAATAGTCACCGACGAACTCAACAATTGAGGTAAATATGAAGATACTTGTACCGGTCAAACGCGCGATCGATTACAACGTTAAGGTAAGAGTAAAGGCCGATGAGACAGGCGTAGACCTTACTAACGCGAAAATGGCGATTAACCCTTTTTGTGAAATTGCGGTTGAAGAAGCCGTGCGTCTTAAAGAAAAAGGCGTAGCCACAGAAATCGTTGTTGTTTCAATTGGTGATAAAAGCTGCCAAGAACAAATACGAACTGCACTTGCCTTGGGGGCCGACCGCGGTATTCAAATTGATACCGACCAAAATCTTGATTCGCTTCAAGTGGCGAAGCTTCTATCTAAAGTTGTCGAAGAAGAGCAACCTCAGCTAGTTATCCTTGGTAAGCAAAGCATTGACTCTGACAATAACCAAACGGGTCAGATGCTTGCTGCGTTAACCGGCATGCCGCAAGGAACATTTGCATCAGAAGTAGTCGTAGACGGCGAAAAAGTAAATGTAACTCGTGAAATCGATGGTGGTCTTCAAACCGTTGCTCTGACGCTTCCGGCAGTAGTGACCACAGACCTTCGCCTAAACGAGCCGCGCTATGCATCATTACCAAATATCATGAAAGCCAAACGCAAGCCGCTCGATGTAAAAGCAGCGGCAGATTTTGGTGTTTCATTAGAATCGAACGTAAAAGTGCTAAAAGTCACCCCACCACCTCAGCGCGAGGGTGGCATCAAAGTGGCAGACGTTGCTGAACTGGTAGACAAGTTAAAAAATGAAGCAAAGGTGATCTCATGAGCGTACTTGTATATGCAGAACACGATAATACAAGCTTAAAGACAGAAACGCACAAGCTTGTAAATGCCGCACAGAAAATGGGCGGTGATATCCACGTACTTGTAGCCGGTGAAGGTTGCCAAGCGGTAGTTGAAGCAGCATCTCAAATTGACGGTGTTTCAAAAGTATTGGTTGCCGATAACGCTGCGTACAAGCACCAGCTTGCTGAGAATACGGCTGACCTAGTGGTAGAACTTGCTGGCGATTACAGCCATGTTGTTGCTGCAGCAACCACTACCGGCAAAAACTTCATGCCTCGCGTAGCTGCGCTTTTAGACGTTGCTCAAATCTCTGATATCATTGGCGTTGAGAGTGAAGATACTTTTGTTCGCCCAATTTACGCGGGTAACGCTATCGCTACTGTACAATCATCTGATGCGAAAAAAGTGATAACAGTTCGTGCCGCATCATTTGACGCTGCATCAACGGGCGGCAGTGCAGAGGTTGCTTCTGTAGATGTTGTGAAAGGTAGTGATAAGTCTGACTTCGTATCGGCTGAACTTACCGAGTCAGAACGTCCTGAACTAACGGCGGCGGAAGTGGTTATTTCGGGTGGCCGCGGTATGCAAAATGGCGACAACTTCAAGCTTCTTGAAGGTATTGCAGATAAGTTAGGTGCTGCAATTGGTGCGTCTCGCGCTGCTGTAGACGCAGGCTTCGTTCCGAATGACATGCAAGTCGGTCAAACCGGTAAAATTGTTGCGCCTCAACTCTACATTGCTGTAGGTATTTCGGGCGCTATTCAACACCTTGCAGGTATGAAAGATTCTAAAGTTATTGTTGCTATCAACAAAGATGAAGAAGCACCAATCTTCCAGGTAGCAGACTACGGGCTAGTAGGCGACTTGTTCGATGTACTTCCAGAACTGGAAGGCTCGCTTTAATTGCGTCGCTAATCGTATCGAAATTAAAAGGCTGCTGTTTAAAGCAGCCTTTTTTCGTTTAGCAGGATGAATGCATTCTTAAGCGAAATTGTGGTAGCGTTATATTCTATACGCGAACGACAGAGTTCTCCTCTACGCTTACAAAAGATGGCATGTACGCATCAGCCTCCCAATCGTTTTCCCAATTCTCTCCATCTAAAAGATAACGAAACTGATAGTCGCGATCTTTTTCGAGGTTTACGGTGAGTGTGAAATCACCGTTTTTCAATTTTTTCATATCGAGGGACTGTGATTTCCAGTCAGTAAAATCGCCACATAATTCTGCTTTTTGCGCATCTTTCGCTGCTTCTGCATTAAGGCGAAATGTGACTTTACACAAAGGTTTAGACTTTAAATATTGCTTCTTGAGGCTCATGAGTATTCCCATTCATCAATGTGACTTGAAAACAGAACGAACAAAATCAACTAAACCGCTTGCGGCTACTGCGAATTGATTACCTTTTTTATTAAAGGTGTTTAAATAATCATCGAAAAGCAATCATTTGGCAAACTTAAGTTGGTAATTTCTTGGTATTTTTTTATATTAGGTTAACCGAACGTTAAGTCGCGATGAATGACATATCATTCACAAAATCTAACAAACTTCTTAGCGCTTCAATGAATAAAAATCGATAAAATAACGAACATAACAACTACAATTTTTGCTTGGCAATGATTTGGATCGCTTCTGTATCTATGCGTCCAAATTCTACTGTCACGCTGTTCCAGGGAAAGTAAATGAAAAACTCCATATTGGTTAAGAGTGGCCTCCCGTTACTGATTATTATCGTCGCTTTCGTCGCTGCTGCTGTGATGATCAAATCACGCAAACCGCCTGAACAGCTCCCGGTAGAGGTCCCCGCATTTTTGGTTGATGCTAAGCCCATAAAAGCTGAAGAGGTAAGCTTCGTTGTTAAATCACAAGGCAATGTCGTACCGAAAAATAGCACAGCACTGAGTTCTCAGGTAAGTGGGCAATTGGTCAGTTTATCTGACGCATTTATCGCTGGTGGTACGTTTAAAAAAGGTGAAATTCTGGCGACGCTCGAGCAAGATGACTACAGAACCGATTTAAAACTAGCCGAAGCCGAACTCGCGCAAGCGCAAGCCGCGTTGCAAGAAGAGATTGCAAGAGGAAAAGTTGCAGAACAGGAGTGGCTATCCGTTAGAAACGTCGCGCCACCAGAATTAGGACTGCGAAAACCTCAGCTAGCCAAAGAGCAGGCAAATGTTAAAGCTGCAGAGGCAAAACTAGAACGCGCCAAGCGGAATTTATCTCGAACGCAAATTAAGGCGCCCTACAACGGCATCGTGGTTGAACGTAACATTGATTTAGGCCAGTTCGTAACGACAGGCGCAACTTTAGGAACGCTATACTCAACGGACACGGCAGAAGTGAGGCTTCCGATTACAGACAGCGATTTAATGTTTGTAGACATCGCTGGACAATCAAAGCAAGGTGCACCTGTTGCGCTTAGTGCAAATGTTGGAGGCGTAAAACGAACATGGCAAGGCACGCTTATCCGTTCAGAAGGGGTATTAGACACCCAAAGTCGTGTTATTTATGCTGTTGTCGAAGTCGAGGATCCGTACAACCTTCAAGCATCGCATAGTGCACCTTTAAGGTTTGGTCAGTTTGTCGAAGCTGAGATAACGTCTCGTCAAACTGAAAAAATGTTTGTTATACCGCGTAACAATCTTCGACTAGATAATACTGTGCTAACAGTTAACGATGAGCGTGAAATTGAAATAAAGGATGTAGAAGTAGCGCGCACAACTGCCAGTAAAGTGTATCTTCGCGGCGGACTTGATGAAGGCACCCTTGTTGTTACAAGTGCGGTTCCCAACCCGTTTAATGGCATGAAGGTCCGATTGCCTGGTGATGCTCCGATTTCTTCTAAAGACAGTGAAGACAATACCAATGACGAAGGCGCTGTTGTCAGTGAAGCTTCAACTGGAGGCGAACAATGAGTCGCACTGATACACAAAGAGGCTTAATTGCTTGGTTTGCACGCAATAATGTCGCTGCTAATTTATTAATGTGGCTTTTAATAGTTGGTGGCATATTCGGCGCATTTAGTATCCAAAAACAAGTTTTCCCTAATTTTGAATTTGATGTCATAAATGTGCGAGTGCCTTACCTAGGAGCAGCACCTCAGGAAGTTGAAGAGGGTGTTCTACTTAAGGTAGAAGAGGCGATAAAAGACCTTGATGGTATAAAGCAAATTAATTCTACCGCTGTTGAAGGTATGGGAACAGTTAGCATTCAGGTGGAAGAAGACTACGATGTTCAGTCTTTGCTTGATGAGGTAAAAGTACAAGTTGACGCCATACCAACGTTTCCTGGCGACACAGAAAAACCGGTTGTATATCGACAAAAAATGCAACAAGACGTTATCTGGCTTTCGGTCTATGGTGACGCAACAGAACGCGAGTTAAAAGAGTTTGCGAAGGCGTTACGTGATGACATCGCTAACTTATCTGGTATCTCAAGCGTACAAGTTGTTGGTGCTCGAGACTATGAAATCTCGGTAGAACTTTCCGAAGTTGACCTTCAAAAATACAACCTTACTTTTGCCGATGTGGTTTCCCGCCTTAGCCAGACAAGTATTGACTTACCTGGTGGATCCATAAGAACTGAAAATGGCGACATTCTACTGCGCACAAAGGGGCAGGCTTATACCGGTTGGGATTACTCGCAAATTGTTTTACTTACCAATGCCAATGGCACTCGCGTAACGTTAGGCGACGTGGCTTATATCAACGATGGTTTTATTGAGAACAACCAGTATGCCTTGTTTGATGGTAAACCTGCAGTAAGCTTGCGTGTGCAAGCTGTGGGCGATCAGAACGCGCTAGAGATTTCCGAGCAGGTAAACAACTATGTTGAAAACAATAGAAGCGAATTTCCAGCGCATATTAGTGTAGATACATGGGGAGACAGCTCGTTTTATCTAGCTGACCGCCTTAACATGATGCTTGAAAATATGTTTTTCGGCGCGTTACTCGTGTTCTTTGTGTTGTCACTATTTTTAAAAATTAAGCTCGCCTTTTGGGTCATTGTAGGATTACCGGTTTGTTTTCTGGGGACACTATTAGTTATGCCGCTAGACATGGTTGGTGTTTCCATCAACATGTTGTCGCTTTTCGCGTTTATATTGGTACTAGGGATAGTGGTTGACGATGCCATTATCATGGGGGAATCAGCATATTCGGAAATCGATAAGAAGGGGCATAGTGCCGACAATGTTATTGCAGGCGTAAAAAAAGTAGCCATGCCCGCCACGTTTGGGGTGCTAACAACGATAGCAGCATTCTCACCAATGTTAATGGTTTCAGGGCCGTTCGGCGTTGTGTGGAAAACTATTGGCGTGGTTGTAATTGTTTGCTTAGTTTTCTCATTAATTGAGTCCAAACTGATCCTGCCGGCACATTTAGTGCACATGAAACTCAAGCCATACGACCCTGAAAAGGCTAACGGCTTTCAAAAGTTTCGCGATTTTTTCAGCGAAGGCATAAAACGTTTTATCAATACTAAGTATGCGCCATTTTTAGCAAAAGCCATTCGTAACCGCTATACCACCGTAGCGGTATTCCTCGCTATGCTTATATTAACCATAGGGTTGTTTGGTGGTGGCATTGTGAGGTTTGTGTTTTTCCCGAGCATTCCGAGCGACTTTATGGTGGCGAGCTTTGAGCTAGAACCAGGATCTTCTCTCGAGCAACGAGATAAAGTATTAACCACATTGCGCGAAGCAATGCGCAGAATGGATGAGAGGGTGGCGGCTGATACAGGCGAGGGCGTTATAAAGCACGCTATCGCATTTGATAACGGCAACTTAGGCGGTGAGATTTTCGCTGAACTCACGAAAGGCGAAACGCGTGCATTGACTGATTTTGAAGTACAAGAAATGTGGCGAGAAGAACTGCCCGAAATACCTGGTGTAAAGTCTTTCAACATAAACTCTCCAGGCGGCCCAGGTGGTGGTTCGGATTTGAGCTTTGTGTTTAGCTCGGGTGATATTGTTGCACTTCGCGCGGTAAGCGAAGAATTGAAAGACGCCCTGGATACTTACGAGGGTGTAACAGATATTAATGATACCTTTTCTGGTGGTAGTGAAGAAATACAGCTGGCCCTAAAACCGCAAGCCGATGCGTTGGGCATCACGCTGCAGCAGCTTGGACAGCAGGTACGTTTTGGGTTTTACGGCGCAGAGGTGCAGCGTATACAGCGTGACGATGAAGAAATTCGCGTGATGGTGAGATATCCGAAAACCGAGCGCAGTTCAATAGAACACCTAGAGAACATGAGGGTTCGAGCACCTAACGGACAGGACGTGCCGTTCGAGGAAGTGGCAACCTTCGTCATCGGAAAGGGTTTTGACTCAATTATTCGCGTAGACGGTAAGCGTTCAGTTACGGTAACAGGTGTTGTTGATAAAGCCGTCATGGATCCCTCTGAGATAACCGGCGAGATAATCGATAATGTGATGCCTACATTGCTTGAGCGATATCCTAATGTTGAGTTCCAACTGCAGGGAAATGCGAAAGAGCAAGATGATGCTACTTTTAGCTTGCTTCAAGGCTTTTTCTTTGCGCTGTTTGCAATCTATGCCTTGTTAGCGATACCGCTGCGTTCATATAGTCAACCTTTGATAATTATGTCAGTCATTCCTTTTGGTATCGTAGGCGCCATTGTAGGTCACTGGGTCCTTGGAATGGCCGTAAGTGTGTTATCTATTTGTGGCATTATAGCGCTCTCTGGTGTTGTGGTGAATGACAGTCTGATTATGGTGGACTTTGTCAACCGTGCAAGAAAAGAAGGCTTATCACTCATGGAAGCGGCGATTAGTGCCGGCACGCAACGATTTAGGGCAATTATCCTTACTTCATTGACTACCTTTATGGGCCTTATGCCAATTGTCTTTGAACGAAGTCTACAAGCGCAAATTGTAATTCCTATGGCGATATCACTCGCTTTCGGCATTTTATTTGCGACAGTGATTACTCTGTTATTAGTTCCAGCATTGTATTTGATCCTTAATGATTTAAAAAATGTGCTCAAGGGCAGAAAAAACAGCCAAGCGGCTGGCAATACTGAAGCTGAAAATGCTGGTTAGCAAATACGTTTTACCTTTAAAGGAATAGTTATGAAAAAGACATTGTTGAAGGGGGCAGTGTGTGCTGCTGCAACGGGGCTAATATTGGCATGTGCAAATAATGAGTCTGTACCTAGTGCTTCACAAACTAGCATGCAACAAGATAGTGCAGCATTGCCAATATTAACGGGGTATCCAACGACTAAAAAAGTGGACCACGTTGACGATTATCATGGTACTAAAGTCGCTGATCCATACCGTTGGTTAGAAGACGAAAAATCTGAGCAAGTGAAATCATGGGTTGGTGAGCAAAACGCATTAGCACGCCCTTATCTCAGTACGCTTGATACGCGAGAGCAATATAAAACCCGATTAACTGAGCTTTGGGATTATGAAAAGTACTCAACGCCGTATATGGTTAACGATAAATTGTTCTACAGCTATAACGATGGCTTGCAAAATCAATATGTTCTTTACATCGCCGACAGTATTAACGCTGAACCAGAAGTACTAATAGATCCAAATACGTTGAGCGACGATGGAACGGTTTCGTTAGCGTCGAGTGAAGTCAGCCCTGAGGCATCTTACCTTGCTTATATGCTCTCAGATGGCGGCACTGACTGGAAGACAATACATGTTAGAAATACCGCTACCAAAAGCGATTTGCCTGATATTATCAAGGGAGTGAAGTTTTCAAATATTGCATGGCTTCCCGATGAAACAGGCTTTTTCTATTCTCGGTATCCTGAGAATGGTGAGGCGGGCTACGATGACAGCCAAAGTGTTTCCATCTATTTTCATAAACTAGGCACGCTGCAAAGCGAGGATACTCACGTATTTTCGTTTGACGACAAACCAACGTGGAATCCTTATCCGTCGGTGATCCAGGACGGCAAGACGTTACTTATATCGGTATTTGAAGGTTACCAAGCCAATGGCGTGTATGCGAAATCGTTGACTGAGGCGAACGCAGAAATCGTTCCTATATTTGACCGTTGGGACGGTCGTTACGATCTGGTAGGAGAGCAAGAAAACGATTTGTTTTTTACATCCACAGCAAATGCGCCCACCGGAAAGGTGATAAAGGTTCGTTTTGATGCTGAGGTTAAAAAAACCACCACCGTAATTGAAAGTAAGCAAGAAACCTTAAGAAATGTGTCGCTAATGGGCGAAAAACTGTTTGCGCAATATTTAAAAGATGTAAAAGCGCAAGTGAGTGTTTTTGACTTAGATGGTACCAAAGTCGACGACATCGCATTTTCCGACATCGGTAACGTAAGTGGTTTTTACGGCAGCGCCGACAGCGATACGACCTTCTACAAATTGACAGGGTTCACTAACCCAGGACAAGTGTATGCTTACGATGTTGAGAGCGGTCAGTCCACCCTGTTCAAGACTATTGATACCGGTGTAGATTATGCGGATTACATCACCAAACAGGTTTTTTACCAGAGTAAAGATGGTACAAAAATCCCGATGTTCATTGTGCATAAAAAAGGGTTAACGCTAGACGGTAGCAATAAAGCATTGTTGTATGGCTATGGCGGCTTTAATATTTCACTTACTCCGAGTTATTCGGTTTCACGGATGGTTTGGCTTGAGCAGGGAAATGTTCTGGCGATTGCCAATTTACGCGGTGGTGGTGAATACGGTCAGCAATGGCATGCAGCAGGAACAAAACTCCGTAAGCAAAACGTTTTCGATGATTTTATTAGCGGAGCGGAATTTTTAATTGACAAAGGCTACACGTCGTCACAAAAACTTGGGATCCAAGGTGGCTCAAATGGCGGTTTGCTTGTCGCTGCTTCATTAACACAGCGCCCAGACTTATTTGGTGCGGCATTGCCAGCGGTAGGCGTGCTTGACATGTTGCGTTATCACACGCCCAGTGCAAATGCGCGTGCGTGGTCGTCAGATTATGGACTGAGTGAGAATAAGGATGAGTTTGAGGCATTGTATGCTTACTCACCTTTACACAATACTCAAGCGGGTAAATGTTACCCTGCAACATTGGTAACTACAGGTGATCATGACGACCGAGTTGTGCCATGGCACAGTTATAAGTTTGCTGCACAGTTACAAGCCGACCAAGGCTGTGATAATCCGATTCTTCTACGCGTGGAAACGAGAGCAGGGCACGGTGCAGGCACCCCAACTTGGATGCGCATAGAAGGATATGCCGACCAATGGGCTTTCCTTGAGGCAGCACTCGATTAATCCTGTACTTAAGCACTAATTTTGCAAAGCCGCTATTTTTAGCGGCTTTTTTGTTTGCATTTTAAACAAATGACAATATACTGTATAAATATCAGTATGGTTTAAAATAAATCTTATCTTCGGCATGTCCAGCTAGGAGTGTAAATATGCAAACAGGTGTAAAAGCAGTAGACGAACTTTTATCAAAGCATGGCATTTTGACTGAATCAGGCTTTGACGATTTTCAACGTCGTGCGCGTTTACCAGGTGGTGATGAGCGAGCAAATTCGCTACCTTTTTGTATGTATCAAAAAATAATGAATGCGCCGATGTCTCATTTTTTTACGGTTCATCACTTTTATATGCCGGGTACTAAAAACAGGCTGGCGAGTTTTTTGTTTGATGCAAAAGGGCAGCTTGTGGAGCAGGTATATTATCAGCGCGTAGTAAGGTGGGTTAATGTATGCCGGAAACTGCAAGTGTTAGTACAAAAGCACAGTGTTACCAACTTTAATTTAGCAGCCTAAAAAGCAGCCTCTATCAAGGGGCGCTTTAGTTACAAAAAAGCGGTATCGCTTTTAAACGTTACCGCTTCTACTTATTTAACCGGTTTATATCAACAGTATCTTAAATGATATTGTCGGTTTCTCGATTAGTAATACGTGTACTTAAATTCAACACCCCAAATACGAGGCTCGTTTACAATACCTGTAAGGTTATTGAAATCGATAGCACCTTTTACGTTATCTTCGTCTGTAATATTACGGCCAAATAACGCTACAGTGTAGTTGTGGGCGAAGTTTTCGTAGCCGATGCGTAAGCCACCTTCAAAGTTATCGTCGGTAGTAAACTCTACAGCTTCGTATAAGAAGATGTTTGTCTCGCCTTGGAATGCCCAATCGGTAAACACGAAGAACTCACCGTCATCACCCATAGGAATGGTGTAACGAGCCGTGAAGTTGAAGATTGACTCTGGCGCCTGCGGGAAGGGGTTACCGTCAATAGATGCGACGAATCCGTCTGGGCGAGGGTCGGTCACTGTACAGTTGCCTGTAGAATTGAAGGTAGGGTTAGTACCACATGGCGAAACTGTTAACGTATCATCTTTAATTTCAGTATGGTTATAGCTATAGCCTGCAGTAAACGTAAGCTCATCTGTAGCTAGCCACTGTGCATCCACCTCAAATCCGTACGCTTCGCCTTTGTCTGCATTTACTAACGATGTAAAGTTGTTACCGCCGCCAATAGCTGAGAATTGCATATCGTCTACAGTGTAGAAGAACGCCGCTGCATTTAGGCGTAGAGTATCGTCAAGGAGATCTGACTTAATACCAAGTTCGAATGAATTGATTGTTTCTGCATCGGCAACTGATGGCGCACCTTCAAAGGCGACATCACGGCCTTGAATAGTTTGTGCGCGGAAACCATTTGCATAACGCGCGAATACTGACATGTCGTCTGTAACGCGATAGTTTGCGCTTAACTCAAAACTGTATTGACCATCATCTACGCTGATATCGTCATAGTCTTGAATTTGACACTCTTTTATTCCGTCATTGTTGAAGTCTAGTGTTAAGCATGGACCGTTAACATTTTGATCACCCACAACAAGGCTTTTTGAGTCGTGTGTGTAGCGAATACCACCGGTAACATTTAGCTTTTCATTTACCTGATATGAGCTTTGACCAAATAGGGCCCACGTTTGGTTTTCATGAAACACGGTGCTTGCGCCGAACAGCCCGTCAATACTAGTAACGTTGAACGATGCATCGTAATAGAAAGCACCTACCTGCCAGTTAAGCGCATCGGTAGTGTTACTAGCAAATCGGAACTCTTGTGTATATTGCTCAAGGTCGTTAAGGCGGTCTTGTGTCACTGCGCCAAAAGGAATAAAGCCTGGCCCTGTCTCTTCTGCAACACCATCAAAATCAACGTCTACTAAAAAACCGCCATCGATATCACCTAAGCTAGAACCTTCGGCTGTTTCAAGTGCTGAAATGGAGGTGAAGGTTACGTCATCCATGTCATACTCAAGTTTTAAAGACGTTCCAAATCCGTCATATTCTTGAGGATTGTTATCGATACCGTTGTTGCCAAGGTCACCATCGTAAAACACTGTTGTGCGATCATAATTCGCGTTCAGTTTGTTGCTACCTTTGTCGAAGATATTCGCTCTAAAGATTGATGCGGTGCCCTCTAGGTCACGACCATGAACATTAAGTAATGCAGAGAAATCAGCTGAAGGCTCCCAAAGTAGCTGCAAGCGGTATGCTTTTTCGTCATAGCCACCGATAGCGTCATTTTGTCCTGTGAAAGCATTATCAATGTAGTCGTCGCGCTCTTGAGATAGTACCGATAGACGAGCAGACAGTTCATCAGTCAGTCCACCACTAATAGCACCTTCAAAATTCATGGTGCCGTAAGAGCCGAAGCCTGCTTTCGCATAGCCTTCAACATCCTGAGTTGGTTTAACTGTATCGAATTTAATAATACCCGCAGTGGTATTTCGGCCAAATAACGTGCCCTGAGGGCCACGTAAAACTTCAACTTGCTGTACGTCGAAAAGAGGGAAGCTTTTTAGTACCACGTTTTCCATTACCACTTCGTCCATGATAATAGAAACAGGCTGTGATGCCGCTAGATCGAAATCAGTGTTGCCCAAGCCTCTGATATAGAAGCGCGGCGCTACACGTCCATTTGATGATTCTGCGTAAAGACCTGGTACGCGAACAGCCAAAGCGAGAATGTCTTCGCCACCAGAAAAAAGGCTTTCAAATTTTTCACCGCTGAGCGTAGCAACAGAAATAGGGACTTCTTGAATAGATTGCGTTCGTTTTTGTGCGGTTACAGTAATTTGTTCGAGAGAGGCTTCTTTTTTTTCTGTCGTAGCGGCCTCTTGTGCAAGAACGGATGAGCTGAACGCTGCACTAACTGCAAGCGCTAGTGAAGCAATTTTATAAGTTCTCATGTTTTCACCAAGATGATTGTAAATTTATACTTTTGTAGTGTTTTAGGCATAAAATTTGACGATCTATGCTTGGCGCGACATTTTACACAAAGTTAAATTTAAAAACTTCAAATTTGTTACAGTTTTTATTTGTATTCACTTAACCTGCTGAAAATAAAAGAATAGAACGAATGCAAGTATTTGACCAAGTGTACAAATTTTAACTATATGAGATGGGCTATTGAGTAGCGACTTAATGACGTTTGAATTTTATGCGGTATTGGGATGGAGAAAGGCCAGTGGTTTTTTTAAATAATCGCGTAAATGAGCTTGTGTCCTCATAGCCCACTTTGTTGATTAAATTTTCTAACGGCAGGGCCGTAGTTTCGAGCAGTTTTCTTGCGTGTTCAATTCGCAACGATTGTAGATACTGTAAAGGCGTTGTGTCACATGCGCTTTTAAATTTTCGCATTAAGGTGCGCTCAGTCATGTTGTGACGGTGCGCTAAATCAGCCAATAAAATCTTCTTTTCAAAGTTTTCTTCAAGAAAGCTTTGCACGGAAATTATATCTTTGTCGGTATGAAAGCGTCTTTGGCGGCTACTGGCATAAGCCGTCTGATTCGTACGGGATGAATCAAGCACGTGAGATTTTGCGGTATCGCTTGCGATTTGATGACCACAATATCGCTCAATAAGTAAAATTGAAAGGTCAATCCATGCCATTCCACCGCCGGCGCAATATAGGGCATCTTGCTCAGTCACCATTTTCTCTGGATGCAACAACACATGGGGAAATTGCTCGGTGAACTTCTCAGCATAGCCCCAATGAGTTGTTGCGACTTTACCGTTTAAAATACCTGTTTCTGCTAGTAAAAATGTGCCCGTACAGTTTGCGGCTATATCCGCTCCCATTTTGTGTAAACGTTTTATGTGAACAAGCTGTGGCTGAGCGTCAGCTAATACATCGTCAATGTTGCCACCAATGGTTGGGATCAACAAAATGTCGGTATGAGATACGTCTTCAATGGCGATATGTGGTGTGAGTGTTACTTGATTTGAACAAAGGAACGGCTGACCATGGGCACTCGCTAGCTGTACTTTAAATTTCGGCACAGTAGGTAGGCTGTGAATGCGCTGCCAACTTACTCCGGCAAATGCAAAGACATCGAGTGCTCCGGTTATAGCCGACGCAAGCGCTTGCTCGAACCCAAATACAGTTACGGTGAAAGGTCTCTCATTCATTGAAATAATGTTATTTATTTTTATTTATTACTAAAATTAATAGATGGCAGGAATGGCCATAAATGTGTCATTAATGACAATAATGGCACAGTAACGAATATGACACAATGTGTTAACACCTATATTTAGAGGAAGTAACACGATGGCTGACCAATTGATCCCCCGCCGTGAAATGCAATTTCAACTGTACGAAGTGTTAAATACCGCAGCACTATGTGAAAAACCTCGCTTTGAAGAGCACAACGTTGAGACTTTCAATGCAGTGATCGATATGGCGGAAAAAATGGCAGAAGAGCTGTTTCTCCCCCATAACGCGACTGCTGACAAAAACGAACCCACTTTCGATGGCAATAAAGTGTCTATGATCGATGACGTAAAAATTGCGTTCGATACATATAGAGAATCGGGTTTTATTGCGGGGCATTTTGATTTTGAAGATGGCGGCATGCAGCTTCCTGTTACTGTCATGAATGCCTGCGCAGGCTATTTTTTAGCAGCAAACCCTTCCTCTACGGCTTATCCATTTTTAACGGCAGCGGCTGCCAATGTGATTAAGCATTTTGCGTCAGAAAACATTAAAAATGCGTTTTTAGGCAAAATGCTAACAGGTGACTTTACCGGCACTATGGCGCTAACCGAACCGCACGCAGGTTCGTCACTTGCCGATATTCGTACCACAGCAAGACCTCAAGAAGACGGTACGTACCGAGTCAAAGGTAGCAAGATTTATATTTCGGGCGGCGAGCATGAGTTGTCGGACAACATTGTGCATTTGGTGTTAGCGAAAATACCGGGAGGTCCTGCTGGCGTTAAGGGCATTTCCTTGTTTGCCGTACCTAAATATCGCCTTGACGCTGACGGCAATCCAGACGTGCGCAACGATGTTACCCTTGCTGGTCTTATCCATAAAATGGGCTACCGAGGTACAACGTCAACGGCGCTCACGTTTGGTGAGAATGGTGATTGTCATGGCTATCTGATAGGTGAACCACACCAAGGGCTGCGTTATATGTTCATGATGATGAACGAAGCGCGCATTGGCGTTGGATATGGCGCTGCCATGATAGGGTATCGCGGGTATCGTTATTCACTAGACTACGCAAAAGATCGCACTCAAGGAAGGGCTGCACCCCGCCTTGCACCAGAGGACGAGCCAACGCCGATCATCAATCATGGTGACGTTCGCCGAATGTTGCTTGCACAAAAAGCCTATTGTGAAGGTGGAATGTCGCTATGTTTATACGGCAGTATGTTGATTGATGAAATGGAAACAGAAGCGGACAGTGAAAAGCGCGCTGAACTTTCTCAACTCTTAGATTTACTCACACCAGTGTTCAAGGCATGGCCCTCGGAATTTGGCCCTAAAGCAAACGATTTGGCCATTCAGATTTTGGGCGGTGCTGGCTACACACGAGAATACCCAGTGGAGCAATGTTGGCGTGATAACCGTTTAAACCCTATTCATGAGGGGACGAACGGTATTCAGGCGTTAGATTTACTTGGCAGAAAACTATGGCAGCACGAGGGTAAAGGTCTCCAAGTGTTACTGTCTCGTGTCACTACCGATATGAAGCGCGCAGAAACGCCAAGAGCACAAGTGCTGGCTGGGAAACTAAAACCATACCTCGATCAGCTTGGCGGTTTAATTCAACAAGCAGCCGCAGATCTACGCTCTGATAAACAGCCGGTGCTTCTTACCAACGCGAGCTGCTTTTTGAACATCTTTTCAAGTTGTGTTGTTAGCTGGATTTGGCTACGCCAAGCAAATGTTGCTGAACAAGCACTTTTTAACGGTGTCAGCGGCCAGGATACTGATTTCTATGAAGGTAAATTAGCAGCGGCAGAGTACTTCTTAAATTGGGAATTGCCGCTTGTTAGCCGCGACATTGAAGTCCTGTCTTCTCGTGACGCGACATGCAATAACGTTAAAGCGAGTTATTTCTAATCGTTAAAACCAAAAAAACACGCAGTGACCACTTGATGAAGGGGCTGCGAATGTTCACTAAATTGGAGCAGGGCTAATGAATGTAGCTGCAAATGTTGAAGGTAAACATATTCTTATTACTGGCGGTGGCTCAGGTATAGGCGCCGCATCTGCGAGAGTGTTGAGCGCAAGAGGTGCAATCGTTGGTATCGCAGATTTAAATGATAATAATGCGCACGTTTTGGCTAAAGAAATTATTGCTTCTGGCGGTAAAGCATATGCGGTGTCGGTAGATGTTACTGATCCAACGCAAGTCAAGGCTATGTTCGATACTGCGCTATCACATCACGAAAAAATTGATGTAATCATAAATAATGCTGGTATTGACCATTTTCCAGCCCCCCTTACAGAAGTAGACGACGCGATGTTTATGAAAAATATTCACGTCAATTTAGCTGGCGTATGGTATTGCATGAAGAATGCGCTTAAGCATATGACTACAACGGGAGGTGGGCACATTATTAACATTGCTTCAGTAGCGGGATTACGGTCGGCGCCTATGATAAGTGCCTACAGTGCATCGAAGCATGGGGTAGTGGGCTTAACGAAGTCAGCAGCGGTAGAATATGCGCGAGCAAACATTCGCATAAATGCGGTTTGCCCAAGTTTTGTGGATACACCGATGGTCCAAGGAGTGCTTTCAAAACTCGATGAACGCGGGCAAAAAGGGTTGATTGGCGCAAATCCAATGAAACGATTGGGCAAGCCCGAAGAGATTGCTAACGCTATTGCGTGGTTATGCAGTGATGAGTCGTCTTTTATGACGGGGCAGTCGGTAGTGCTTGATGGTGGAATGCTGGCATAGTAGCCGCGTTCTTACCTCTCACCAACGTTTTAGAACCAAACATAACGCAGGTTGAAAACAAGAATTAAGGATAAGATGATGAAAAATTTATTTGATCTCACTGGAAAAGTTGCACTAGTAACGGGAGCAAGCCGCGGTATCGGAGAGTCTATTGCTCGTTTGCTCGCGCAATACGGCGCCCACGTAATAGTGTCAAGCCGCAAAATAGATGGCTGCGAAGCGGTTGCATCATCAATTCGCGATGCGGGTGGAAAGGCTACGGCACTTGCTTGTCATGTGGGTGAAATGGAGCAAATTACCCAGGCATTTGACGCTATAAAGCGTGATTTCGGTAAACTGGATATACTTGTGAATAATGCAGCGGCTAATCCATATTTCGGCCATATTTTAGATACGGACCTAGGCGCCTATAACAAAACAGTAGATGTAAACATTCGAGGTTATTTCTTCATGTCTATTGAGGCAGGAAAAATGATGAAAGAGCAGGGCGGCGGTGTCATTTTAAATACGGCGTCAGTTAATGGTGTCACGCCGGGCGATATGCAGGGGATTTACTCTATTACGAAAGCGGCGGTTATCAGTATGACCAAGTCGTTTGCAAAGGAGTGTGGTGGATTGAATATCCGTGTTAATGCACTATTGCCTGGTCTGACAGACACAAAGTTTGCTTCTGCGTTAACCACTAATGAACAAATTTTGAAGCACGCGTTAAAAGTAATTCCGCTTGGGCGTGTTGCTGATCCTGATGAAATGGCTGGTACAGTGTTATATCTGGTATCTGATGCGTCAACCTATACGACCGGCACGACAGTCGTGGTAGATGGTGGTATGCTTGCATAACACGATACGCTAAAGAGACAAGAATATGCATATTTGGGTTGACGCAGACGCGTGCCCTGCAGTGATCAAAGACATACTATTTAAGGCAGCCAGAAGAACTAAGCTGCCTTTGTCTTTGGTGGCCAATCATTCCATGTCTGTTCCTCCGGACAGACATATAACCTTAACACAAGTACCTTCAGGCTTTGACGCTGCGGATGATTATATCGTAGAAAAGTGCAACGCTGGCGATTTGGTTATAACCAACGATATTCCATTAGCCGCTGATGTTTTAGCGAAAAATGCGTTAGCGTTAAATAACCGTGGTGAAGAATACGACAAGTCGTCTATAAAGCAGATATTGGGTATGCGAGATTTCATGGAGACGATGCGTTCAAGCGGTGAACATACTGGTGGTCCAAAAGCCTTTTCGCAACGAGACAAACAAAACTTCGCCAATGCGTTAGACCGGCTCCTAACTCAAGGACTCCGTGCCCTCAAACAAGATGACGGGATCAGAGTACGTAAACACTGAAAAAGTGCTCTGATCCAACCCGAATTTTAGCAGTCACCGCCACCGCCACCGTCACTACTACACGATGAGCTTGAGTCGATACTTGACGGGTAAATGGCTGCACCACTATCACCATGTGAGCCCGGCTTGCTACCGACACGCTGGGTGACAAATGAAATTAAAACAACCAACGCACAGAGAGAAACAGTAGCGATAGCTCCCTTCCACTCGTTAGTTGTTGCGCCAACATACAAAGCGTATGCGGCAACTGCGACACTCACGAGCCTTACTAGTAGCTTCATAACACTTACCTTTTTTATTGAAAAAGGGCAGAGTATGGACTCTGCCCTAGTCTGAATTTTGATGACTACTTGACTATAGTCATCTCTTCAATGAGGTTCGTCGCACCGTCAACATATTCCATGACCCACAACATATAGCGGCTATCTACGTGAATAGTCCGCGTGGTTTTCGGGTCGAAATCCCAGTCCGAGTTTACACTTTCAAATGTGCCATCGAAAAGTAGTCCAATCAGTTCAGCATTGGCATTAAGTGTTGCAGAGCCTGAGTTACCACCGGTCGAATCTAAGTCGGTAAGGAAGTTAACAGGTACACTGTTAATAGCATCAAGTTTATACGGACCGTATTGTTTTTCTTCTATTAGTGTAAGCTGTTTTTTCGGTGAATCGAATGGCGTTTCACCGGTGTCCTTTTCCGTTATCCCTTCAAGGCGAGTGAAGGGTTCATAGATGAGGCCATCTTTTGGTGAACCACCCATTACGTTGCCATAAGTCACGCGTAAGGTGCTGTTAGCATCTGGATAAGCCAGGCTACCCATAGATTTCTGCCACTCAATAATAGCACTCATGTACTTAGGACGAAGTGCCGCTGCTTTGCCACTTAGCGCTTTGCTTTTGTTTTCAATCGCCATTTCCGTATCGAATAAAGCGACCGCCAAACGAATGAAGGGATCACTGCTTTCTTCAAAGTCTTTTTGACTAGCGGTAAGCCATTTTAACCGACTTTCTGTGCTGGTGAGTGAGGTATTCTCATAGTACGACGTCAGTATGTTCTTAAGTGTTGCGCTATCTGTGTCACCGTTAATACCCACCGCTTTATCAAAAGCTGCTACACGGTTTTCTTCAGGCTGTTCAAGATACATGCTTATCATTTTTTGCCAAACAGCTTGGTCGACTACAGGGTCGTAGCGACGTTCAATACGTTCAATACCTTCTTTCAAGCGTATTTGGTCACGTTCTTGGAATCCAGCTTCACGTTCAGCGTCAGGTTTTGTCCTTTCTATCGCGTTTCGATACAACGTTTGCGCAGACGATAAAAGTTGAGCGCGATTTAAGTTGTTGTACCAAAAGTTTTGTTTGTTCATTTGCATTTGTTCAGCGCTTACGGCGTCCAAATCTGCAAGTGCCTGTTTTAATTCACCCTTGTTATTCTTGTCTAACCAAGCTGCAAGTTGTTTCTCACGCTCTGCACGACGAGGAACAAGGCCAACTCTTTTTGCACCAGATAGCTGACCAAGTGTGTTCTTATGGAAGTTATTTAACCCCGCCAGAAGGGATTCGTACTTTATACGCGCATCGCTACCTTCTTCAGATGCACTTTCAATAGTCTTAATCCATGTATCAACTAACTCTAGGTAGGTGGGATAGAGCCAATCGAATGTATAAGATACTTGTGACAAACGCGCGTAACGGTTAGTTGAGCCAGGATACCCGGCCGCCATAACAAAATCCCCGTCTTTTAGTCCAGCAGCAGACACTTTTAAGAAATGTTCCGGCTCAAACGGAACGTTGTCTTTACTAAAATCAGCGGGTTTACCGTCTTTTCCAACGTAAGCGCGGTAGAAAGAGAAGTCGCCTGTATGACGAGGCCACATCCAATTGTCAACATCACCGCCGTATTTTCCGACAGAATCCGCGGGCGCATAGGCGATACGTACATCGCGAATTTCCATTTGTTTTATGAGTTTGTACTCAAGACCTTGGAAAAAAGAGGGAACTGAACAGCGGAAGCCTGGCTCAGATTCACACTCAGCGATCAGCGCTTTTCGATTCGCTGCAATAAGGTCGTAACGTTCACGGCCTTGAACGTCTTCTTTTATTCCACCAATGATTCGGTCGGTAACATCAGAAAAATCCACCGTAACATACATACGTGTTCCTGGTGCTGCAGGAAGTTCTTCGCCAAATTCTTTTGCTAAGAAACCATCTTTTAGATAGTTGTTTTCAGGAGTGCTGTTGTACTGTACCGAGCCGCGTGCGCAGTGGTGATTAGTTACAGCTAAGCCTTTTTCTGACACAAATGATGCAGAACACCCGCCTAGTGAAACAATGGCCCCCATAGGGAACGCTGTTAAATCGTTGATACTATCGGCAGGGATAGCTAAACCTGTTGCTTTTAAATCACCTGCAATTGAAGGGAGCTGTTCTGGTGTGAACATGCCTTCCTTTGCGTTAACCTGCATCGCAGCGCCTACCAGAGCAGCCGTGATACACAGTGTGCTTACTTTAGACATTGGTATTCCTTATTCTTGTCGTTAGCCTAATTATTATAAACTCGTCTTAATAAATACTAAGTTAACGTGAACGTCAACATTGCGTTAGTTTAACGATTATTGTGTGCTCTCCATACGAAAAAGCGCGGATCTACGACTGTAAATTTGTTAACAAGTGTAACTGAGCGTCGTTTAAAGCACTTAAATGTATTTCATCGCAAGAAAATCATACGGAGTACCGCATGTTATCGCGTGCACATAGAAGTGCTGAAAGACAGGTTTACCATACGGGTACACACAATGTAAAAAGGCTTGTGAATTTTAGTGTAACGGGATTTCGTCGGAAATGAGGCAGGTTTTAATAAGGTTGAACGAAGTGAAAAAACAAAAAAAGGCAGAGTTTTCACTCTACCTTTGTGTTCTTTAAAACTATTTAAAATGGGCTTAAAGCACCGATACTAATGCTTTCGCTAGTGTTTCTACATTCTCTTGGTTGATGCCCGCAATGTTCACACGGCTAGAATCAACAAAGTACACGCTGTGCTTTTCGCGTACTTCGCGTACTTGCTCTGGTGTAATACATAAGAATGAGAACATCCCTTTTTGGTCATTCACAAAACTGAAGTCTTTAGGGGAACCGTTGTCGTGAAGGTTTTGAACAAGCATTGCGCGTAGTGATTTCATGCGATCGCGCATTTCATTTACTTCAGATACCCACTCGTTGTTAAGCGCTTCGTCAGCTAGGATGATGTCTACTAACGCGCCGCCGTAGCTCGGTGGCATTGAATAAATTCCGCGAGCGATTGACTGAATTTGGCCCTGTGCAATTTTACGGGTAGCTGAATCTTCAG
Source organism: Alteromonas sp. V450 (assembly GCF_001885075.1). NCBI lineage: Bacteria > Pseudomonadati > Pseudomonadota > Gammaproteobacteria > Alteromonadales > Alteromonadaceae > Alteromonas > Alteromonas sp. V450. Next base: position 1,295,962 of record NZ_MODU01000004.1, on the reverse strand, counting down.
TAATGATGGCTGCTAATCCAACGCGCTCGCGGTAAAGGCCAAAGTTTTTGGAGCAAGACGCTGCAACAATAACCTCTGGTAGGTTTTCTACCAACAAGCGCATGCCGTACGCATCTTCTTCTAAGCCTTCACCAAAGCCCAAGTAAGCCACATCGATGAAAGGCAGGAATTCGCGCTCTTTCGCTACTTCTAGTACTTCATCCCATTGTGCATTAGTAAGATCAGCACCTGTAGGGTTGTGACAGCAACCGTGAAGGAGAACGATATCGCCTTTTTCAGTTTTGCGAAGGGTTTCCATCATAGCGTCAAAGCGAATACTTGCTGACGCTTTATCGAAGTATGGATAGGTTTCGATTTTAAGGCCTGCAGAGCCGATAAGTGGAATGTGGTTTGCCCATGTTGGATCGCTTACCCATACTTTCGCATTGTCGTTACAACGGGCAAGTAGTTCTGAAAGAATACGCAGCGCGCCGCAACCGCCGGGTGCTTGAACAGCAGCAACACGATCAGCTAAAAGAACAGGGCTATTCTTACCTAGAAGCAACGATAGCATTCCGTCAATGAAACCTTGGTTTCCCTGAGGCGTGATATAGGTTTTACTGGTTTCCGTGTCTAAAAGTACTTTTTGTGCTTTCGCGACACTGGTAAGAATAGGGGTATTACCTTGCTCATCTTTATATACGCCAACACCTAAATCGATTTTATTTGGGTTGGTGTCTTCACGAAAAGCAGCTGACAGGCCAAGAATAGGATCTGGGGCTAGATGGGGTAATACTTCAAACACGTTTTTTCCTCACGTTACGTTGGTGTGCAAAAGGTTGCAGGCAGGCATTATGCCACTGATGGTAGAAAAAACGACCCCTTAAGGTTGAAAATATTTCAATTAATCTGCTTTATAAGCCGTAAACGAAAGTTTCATTTCTAAAATAAGCTAAATTGAAAGAGAAAAAGTACGAGTTTCTAAGTTTTTGCCACTTTCTGAGAAGCGGCGCTCTTTGTAAGTGAGTGTATTATTTTTATCGACTACTAGCAGTGTGGACGTGCGCGTTCCGTATTTTTCGGTTTGTATAAAAATTGAAGACAATGCTTTTTCCCATTCATAGCCTATACCCGTGTCGGGTAGCAGGCCATCCTCTGCTTTATTGTCGTGGCGTAAAATATCAAATAAATCGTCAGAATTGATGGTACTTTGCTGCTGTACATAATCATTTAAAGCAGTGACCCCTTGAGTAACTTTTGGCCAAGGAGTAGCAATATCAGCATTTGACAACCCATACACACCGGTATCAACCGTATGGGTCGAATTGTTTACATTGTTGTAAATGCGAAGTGTGTTTACGTTTCCAAATAGTAAGTTGTAGCCATTGTACTGGTGACGAGTACTTTCAAGCTTAGCAAGATATGCTAACTGTTCAGTATATTCCTTTTGAGCTGGGCGTTGCTTTAGCCAGTTAGCAACTAATTCGCCGCGGGATACTGCATTTTTATTGATGTTGTGCGGGTCTCTCACATTAGTAAGTGCTGCAATATTGCCGTTGCGTGTAACACCCATCCATGTGCCGTTAGCTTCCAAATCCTGCCCAGCAAGTACATGCGGGTGGTCCTTCCAAAATGAACATGGGGCAGTGGGGCGAGCGTAAAACTCATCTCGATTTGCAGCAATAATTAATGGGTAGTCTTCTCGCATATTGTTTGCAATAAATAAAATACACATGGCTGACGGTGAGACCTTTTCTTAATTAAGCGGCTCAATAATTTACCCTATTTTTTAATTGATACCTTTAATTTTAATCATCGTTTTTTAGATAGGATTATTATCCGCCATATTTTGATATGAAAAGTGCCAGCGAAAAGAGCGGCTGATGTAGCCCGCGCTATGGTTAGCATGCTGTGAAATTTTCAGGGCCACGTTACTACCATTACTGCGACGATAAACTTAAAGGTACTGATTTAAGCGCTGTAACGGTAAACAGAACTACGACATTTAACCGGGTATTAAATGCTTGTTGAGAAAATGTATAGGCTTAAGACAACCTTCAGTGGTATTCGACGAATTACGCAAGGCTACCGGGTTTAAGAGGTGGGACACTTCGGAGTTGAGTTCGCGAGTATCTTTTGTGACAGCTTAAAAGCTGTTAACAATTGCGTTACAACTTTTTTTTTATTACTCTTCGCCAAAATTTGCGGACTTAACCCTCGTGATCCTTTTAGTGAACTTCGCAATCAGTGCAAAAAAGCGCAAAGCCAGAAGTTTATTTATAGCGGGTTGTAAATTGAAACCATAGCAATCCAACCGCGCTAAAAATAATTGAACGCAGTAACCAAGAGCAAAATAATAATGACAGACTCTTCACACACTAACATCGATCATCAATTAGCTATTAACGTTATTGTAGGGGAGCATATTGCTCGGAAATGGCCAATATGGCTGTCACGGTTTGCTTCATGGGTGCTTACAAAACGAGGTTGGCGTGTAGAAGGCGAACTCATTAACCAAAAAAAAGCTATTCTTGCGGTAGCGCCGCATACATCGAACTGGGATTTCTTTATTGGGCTATTCGTGGTCTTTTCATTTAGGCTGAATATTAGTTTTTTCGGAAAGCACACCATTTTTGTACCGCCTTTAGGCGCTATTGTTAAAAGGTTAGGCGGCATTCCCATACAGAGAAGCAAAGCACACGGGGTAGTCACGTCTATAGCAAATAAGATAAAAGAAGCTGACCAATTAATTCTCGCGTTGGCGCCAGAGGGTACACGTAGCCCTATTTATCCGTGGAAAACAGGGTTTTTGCACATTGCGCGAGAAGCCGAAATCCCTTTACAAGTCATAGGGTTAGACTATGAAAGAAAGGTAATTGTACTTGGGCCAATTATTCAGAAAGTGACTAATATAGATGAACAAATGCAAACTATTTATACATTTTATGATAATGTTTGCGCAAAATATCCAAAAAACTGCATAACAAAGCCATAATCATTTCCGTTGAAATGGTAAATACGCACCGGTACCAGTTTAACGTACCTATGCGCACTTGGCTCAGTCGCAAACATCTATTTTCGGAGCTTCACCCGTGACAAAATTGGGATTCACAACCCGTCAGGTTCATTCTGATCGTATGCTAAATACCCCAGAGCATGGTGGTGTTCACAGCAGCACATCTAATTCAGTGCTTTTTGAGTTTAAAGATGCACAAGGCATAATTGATGCGTTTCAGGGGAAACGAGCAGCTCATGTTTATTCTCGTTCTTCTTCGCCTTCTGTAGCTGCACTGCAAAATATGCTCAATGATTTAGAAGGGGGGGTAGGCACCCTGTGTTATGCAACTGGCATGGCAGCTATCAGTAGCACTTTATTTGCACTTTTAAAGTCAAGCGACCATTTAATTGTTAGCCAATACCTTTTTGGCAATACGCGAAGCTTTTTTGAAACCATCAAAGACTTTGGTGTGCAGGTTACTTACGCCGATGTAACGGACATCGAGCAAATAAAAGACGCGTATCAGCCAAATACAAAAGGTGTTTACACCGAAACAGTTGCTAACCCCGTGACTCAAGTTGCTGACCTTCACGCCATTGGCCAATTCTGTAAAGAGAAAAACATGTTGTTCATGGTTGACAATACCATGACCCCGCCCCCTGTTTTTTATGCAACAGACGTTAATGCGTCGCTCGTGTTCTGTTCATTGACAAAATACATAGCGGGTCATGGGAACGTATTAGGAGGCGCGGTTGTCGATACTGGTAACTTTGACTGGTCGAAGTTTGACAATCTAAAGCCTGCTTATCAAGTTGCAGACAAATCACAATGGGGTATTACCCAGATCAAAAAGAAAGGGTTGCGCGATCTTGGCGCAACTTTAGCACCGCAGTCAGCAACGGCTATCGCACTTGGCATGGAAACCTTAGAGCTACGTTTATCGCGAAGCCAGCATAATGCGATGCAACTCGCCACGTTTTTAGCTAACCATCCAAAGGTATCAAAGGTGTTTTATCCTGGTCTTGCCGATCACCCTCAACATTTTATGGCGCGAGATTATTTAAATGGTGGGTATGGCGCTATTTTAAGTTTTGATCTTGTCGATGGAGCAGATCCGGTCGCGTTTTTAAATGAGATGAAGTTGGTAATTTGCGCTACACATTTGGGGGATAATCGCACGCTTGCACTGCCTGTTGCACCTACCATTTACTTCGAAAATACGGCAGAAGAGCGCAAACTAATGGGGATTTCTGATTCCATGTTACGCATATCGGTTGGAATAGAAGATACCCAAGACTTGATTGCCGATTTTGAAGCTGCGCTAAAAACCATTTAATTAAGCTTACTGGATGTAAACAAGAAAGGGGCTTTAGCCCCTTTCGTTTTTTAAGCCAATCTACTCAACTTTATATTAGTTAAAACCTAGTGTAATTTGACCGCGAATTTCGCCACTTGGGAATGCATCTGAATGAAAGTTAGTGTACAAACCACTCTCTGCCATCACACTCATTTCTTCGGCACTGAGCACTGTGTTTGCTGGCACTGACCACTTTCCATCGTTACCACCAGTTAAACCCAGTAATACGCCACCGTTTACACCCGCCACACCTTCGTGAATATGCGCCATGTTAGCGGTCATGCCGGTTATGGTTACGCTGCCAGATAATGCACCTGTCGATGTGTTTAGTGTGAATGCGCCAGCGCCACTTGCTGTTGTTGTAACTGCCGGAACTTCTTGAGCGCCACTGGCGATAATGCCATAGACTTGTATATTGCTAGGCGTGATTTGGCCACGAATCTCGCCGCTAGGGAAAGCGGCGGTATGCACATTAACATAGTGACCGCCAGCCAGTAATTGTGCTGCTGTTGATTCATCCAAAGCAAGGGTACCATCGGTCATCCACACACCCGGTGTAGATGCACTTTCAACTAAGGTCTCAAGAACACCGCCGTTTTCACCAGCGAAGCCACTGTGAATATGGGCCATCGTTGCATTCTCAATTGTGGTTACTGCTACCAGTGATACATTGTTGTTGGTGGTATCAAACAAGGCATAACCAGAACCCATCGCCATGGTATTTACAGCGGGTACCTCTTGATTGCCACTTAACGGGAATGTAACTACTGCAGTCGTGTCTGGAACAATCTGACCACGTACTTCACCGCTTGGATTTGCTGCTGTGTGGACGTTTAAGTACCATTCACCATTAGTGAGGGCTGCTAAATTGCTTGGTGAGATGTCAGTCTCATCTAGCGTATATGTTCCGTTTCCTGCATCGCTAAGTGGGAACGCAACCGGACCATTCATACCAATCCCGCCATCATGAACGTGTACACCTGTGACGTCGGTTAGGCCAGAGACATCTACACTCACAGAAAACGCTGGTAAGTCTTCATCAATTTCAACTACCGCGGTAGCAGTTGACATCGTATCAACCACAGGCACTTCCTGAGCACCGCTAAGTTGTACGTTGTAAGTAATGTCAGCGTTGAAAGCAGGAGGAGGTGGTGCTAAGTCATCCAGTAGCGCAAGCTGAGGAAGGTCGCCCTCTACGTTACCGTTAAGCGCTATCGCGGTGTAGATACCACCGTTTTCTAAACGTAGTATGCCCGTTTCAATGGCTTCAGTTTTGGTACCTGTTGGCGTAACGGTCACAACGTAATCGCCCTCTACAAGACTTACATAGCCTGTTTCAGCCAGTTCTTCAGTTGAATAAGCAATATCAGTAAAGACAGGTTCAACGTTGTCGATTTCACCATCGGCAGTAACGTAAATATCTACGTTGCCCGCGCTAGGAGACGCGTGAATAATGCGCACTTGTGCTTCTGTAGCAATAGAACGAGGGATGTCGACCAGCACATCAAGTTCGGCAGCGTCTAGCGTGTTGTTTGCGATAGCGGTATATGACATACCTATGTCCAGTGTTAACTCTGCATCGTTAACTGCAACAATATCGTTGTTGGCATCTGCAACAACATCAATAAGATAATCGCCCTCGGGTACGTTGACATACCCGGTAGCGCGAGGGAATTGAATACCGTCAACCAACAACTCACCGTTAGCGAGTATGTCTACTGCTGGCGCATCGCTAATGCCATGAACGACACGGATGTCTGCTCCAGCATCGGTGTCCCACAATTTAAAGCTTTCTGAGCCATTAGCAACAAGCAATGTGACGGGAGAATCGCCTGCTCCTACATTGTTTGTCGCAGCGATGAGCAGGTCTGCACCATTATCCAGCGAAACTGTCCCAGAATCGTATACGACAGTGGTCTCGCCAGCGACGGTGATGCGAATTTGATACTCGCCCGCTGTGACCTGAAGCAAATCGGTGGCATCTGTAAACGACGCTGTTACTAAGGGTTGCTCAGACGAAAGTTCGGTACCAGGTTCAGTTACATAAATATCTACTGCTGGCGCCATTGATGCTGCATGAACAATCTGAACTTGTGCATTTCCTGATTCAACCGCTGTTTCCGAACTGGTTACAGTAAGCAGTGCCAGCGAACCATCACTCACGTTACCAACGGCAAAAATGTCGTAGTTAACATCAGCGTCTAACACGACGTCGGCTTGTAATACTTCTGCGGTATCATCGGGTAAAATACCGGTTACGCCTATGTCGTACGACCCTGTTTCAACTTCAAATCGAGAAGATGCAAGTTGATAATCGATGTTCTCTAAATTGTTTAAAATGGCATCGTTTGCGGTAATGTTTACTCTGGGCGCGTCAGAGGCCGCATGGATAACTCTTACGTTCGCGAATTCAGGACTAGGTGTTGGTTCAACAACCACATTGTCATCGTCGTCGGAACAGCCTATCAGAAACATTGGCAAGATTGCACTTGCAAGGAGCGCTTTGGTCCTTTTCATTTGGTAGATCCTCGTGTGAGTGTAATAACCATTCGATTTACGCCCTGTCGATGCGAAAAGTTCAACATAAAAGAAACATTAAATTAATGTAATTACACCTTTTGTTTAACATATTTCCTCAACATCGTTCTATAAAATAGAACAAATGTTGCGTAATTTTCTTATTTTTATTCTTGTAAGTTTGATTAACATTAGAGGTGTGTAAGAAAACTTAACAGTTTGAGGAAAATGAAATGAAGAAGGTTCTAGCGCTATTTTCAAGTATAAATGGAAGCAACGGTAATTCATCAAAACTTGCAGATGATTATCTATCAAGAATAGAGGGCGACGATGTAAGTGTAAATCGCATAGACGTTGCTTCACTAGCATTGCCTCACTTAAGCGGTGAAGAAATGCAGGCGTGGATGACTCAACCGTCAGAAAGAAACGCTTCACAAGCCGCACTCGCAAAAATATCTGATGACATTGTTGAGATGGTAAAAGAGGCTGACGAGATTGTGCTGGCGGTGCCAATGTATAATTTTGGGATCCCTTCAAGTCTTAAGGCTTACTTCGACCGTGTTGCGCGAGCGGGCATTACATTTAAGTACACCGAGACTGGTCCCGTTGGGTTATTAGAGAATAAGTCAGCCCTAGTGTTTGCTGCTCGCGGTGGCGTATACGCTGGGTCTGATTTTGATACCCAGTCGCCTTATTTAAAACATTTTTTAAATTTTATCGGTATCAGCGATGTAAATTTCGTTTATGCTGAGGGACTTAACATGGGCGAAGAACAAGCCAATAGCGCTTTTGCAAAAGCAAATGAAAAAATTATTGAACTAACTAACCGTTAGACACACTAAATTAATGCAGTTAGCGAAAACATAGGAAATAAGGTTTTGGCTAAAGTGTGTTCCAAGTTGAGTGTGCTTGTTTGCCCCGCGTAGTACGCGGGGCTTTTTTATGCAATGTAGTCCGGCGTTTCAGGGCACAGCTACGATTAAATATAAAAATACTTGGCGCTATTCGCCGTTAAGCAAAGCTTCCACGTCAGCGATAAATGCAGGGTCTGTTGGCTTTGTAGAACTAGGGTAGTGGGTGATTTGCTTTCCTGAACTATCGATTAGGTATTTGTTAAAGTTCCAAGATGGCGCTTTGCCAGTGGCAGTTTTAAGCATCCGATACATTGGGTCTGCGTCTTCACCTTTTACCGAAATAGGCTCGAACATAGGAAACTTAACACCGTAGGTGAGTTCACAAAGTTCGGCGGTCTTACCTTCATCGCTGTCTTCTTGATTGAAATCGTGTGACGGAAAGCCAAGTACAACGAAGTCTTTGTCTTTATAGTCACTGTAAAGCGCTTCTAACCCCTCAAATTGTGGCGTGTACCCACAGTAGCTTGCAGTGTTAACAACAAGCAGAGTTTTTCCGGCATATTCGCTACACAGGTTAACCGTTTCCTGTGAGTTGAGTTTACGTTTCATAAACTTCAACACGCTAGGGCACTCGTTGGCAAAGCCTGTTGATGTGAAAAAGCTAAGTGCGAGTAACACTGGTACAATACCTTTTGCTTTCATTGTGATTCACCTCATTCGTTAATTTTTGTTATTTTGTTAAAGGTCAATTGACCCTTTCCCCACAAGCATAAACGGGGATACTTTACGTTTGGTTCACTAGCACTATCGATGAACGATGGCGCTTTAGCAGCTGCTCTGCGTATAATGTTAACGATTTTCACATAACAATGATTTAAAATAATGAAAAAATATGCTTCTTTACTCATTGCGACTAGTGTCGCGGTTGCCTTAGGCGGGTGTGCCAGTACATCCAGCGCACCGTCTGCCAAATCGGCGTCTATAGAGCCTTCCACTGCCTCTGTTCAACAAATTGTAACCCCCGATGTTGCCGCGGTGAGTAGTACTCAAAACGATGAAATTACGCTAAAGCAGATTATGGCTGATCCACAGTGGATTGGAGCACTGCCCACGTCTATGGGCTGGTCAGTCACTGGCGATAAAATTGTATTTGAGAAAGAGCGACAAAATAGCACGTTAACAGACGTCTACATCGCTGAACTATCTAACCCTGCAAATGCAGTAAAAGCCCCACTAGCAGATTTGCACAAGTATCGTTATGACGAGCGAGTAGTAAGAGACGACGGCGTCGTTGCCTACTCATTCAAAGATAGTGTTTATGTGCAGTTTAATAATGGCGAAACAGTGCGCATTGTGAAGGGAGGGAATAAATTATCTACCCTTTCGTTTATGACCGATGGCCGTTTAATGGCATTGAGCGCAAATAAGTTCATCGCTATAAATTTGTCTAACGGCATGCGTGAAGAACTGCTGAGTTGGGAGTTTAACGACAAGCCGAAAGCAGTTGAAGCGCCCAGAGACTACATTGCTGAGCAGCAGCAGTCTCTGGTTGAATACATCAAACTGCAGCGCAAAAATAGGCAGGATAGGGAAGAGGCGCAACAAGCCTTGGCAAAGGAAAACGATAGCGTGGCGCCGACGCCTTTTTACTTTGACAAATCACACAGACTGGCTGGAATAAGTGTATCGCCAGCGGGCAATTTTGCTGTGGTCGCGACTACTGAAAGCAAACCTACCCGTGATGATAGCGATATCATGCCTCATTATATTCAAGAAGACAGCCGTATTGCGGCAAAACCAGTGCGCCAACGTGTGGCAGATGCAGAGTCTGTAAACCATGTTTTGTGGCTTTTAAATTTAAAAACGGGTGAGAAAAGCGAACTCAAATATTTCGATTTACCCGGATATAATGATGATGTGCTGGCTAATGTAAAAGCAGAAAACGCCAAGGCAAAAGGCGAGACTTATGAAATTAACCGCTTGCCCCGAGACATTACTCTGTTGCAAAGCTGGTACTGGACTAAGCCGTCGATACGCTGGCATAAAAACGGCAATGCTGTTGCGGTGATGCTTGAAGCGTGGGATAACAAAGATCGCTGGATTGCTACCGTTGACTTGGCGAACAAGAAATTGAACAACCAACACAGGCTGCATGACGACGCATGGGTGAACTATCGTTTTAATGCATTTGGCTGGCTAAATGACAGTGAAAAGCTATTTTATCAGTCAGAGCATACTGGCTATTCTCATTTGTACGTTCAAACCCCAGGTATGGAACCTTTGGCACTTACCAGCGGCCGCTTTATCGTAGATGATTTAACGCTTTCAAGTGATGACAGGTTTATCTATTTCAAAGCTAATATGGAGCATCCAGGGCTTTATGAAATTTACCGAGCAGATTTAACTGATAATACCGTTGACGCTTTGTCGGACTTGAACGGCATGACTGACTATTCACTTAGCCCTGACGGAAAACACTTGCTTTTAAGTCATAGCAAGGTAAATAAACCACAAGAACTCTACATCAAGCCAGCATATGAATCGGCAGCGGCTACGCAAATTACGCAAAGCACCAGTGCAGACTTTAACGCACTGCCGTGGGCGGTCCCTAATATTGTTGCCATTGAATCGTCATATGCTGAAGCGCCTATTTACGCTCGTGTGTATTTGCCAGAGAACTACGACCAGTCAGCACCGAATAAAGCCGTTGTGTTTAATCATGGTGCAGGTTATTTACAGAACGCCCATATGGGATGGTCTGGATATTTCAGGGAATATATGTTCCACAGTATGCTGGTACAACAAGGCTACGTAGTACTCGATATGGACTACCGAGCAAGTGCTGGTTATGGACGTGACTGGCGCACCGCTATCTACCGTCAAATGGGCACCCCTGAGGTACAAGATTTGCGCGACGGTGTGAATTGGTTAGTTGAAAATGCGAATGTAGACCGAAACCGCATAGGTACCTATGGTGGCTCATACGGAGGCTTTTTGACCTTCATGTCCATGTTTACTGCTCCGGATTTATTCGCAGCTGGAGCTGCACTTCGTCCGGTGACTGACTGGGCACACTACAACACGCCGTACACAGCAAATATATTGAATACTCCAAATATTGACCCAATCGCTTATGAGCGTAGCTCGCCAATCTATTTCGCAGAAGGGCTGGAGAAACCATTGCTTATTAACGCACCAATGGTTGATGACAATGTGTTTTTCCACGATACGGTAAGACTTGTTCAGCGCCTAATCGAACTGGAAAAAGAAGATTTTGAAACAGCTATTTATCCGGTAGAGCCGCATGGTTTCGTACAGCCTAGTTCATGGCTCGATGAATACCGTAGAATTTATAAGTTGTTTGAGGAAAACTTGTAAAAAATAAACGCGTAATGTGCGACATGCAATGTGCGACATGCACAATGAGCATGAAGTGTTGGTTACGCTAAAACCACAAAAGCCCAAATCACATTTGGGCTTTTGTGTAAAGCGTGACTGGTATAAGGCAGAAGTAGCGGATACTAAACTAATAAAGGCGGAAAAAGTTAATTGCGTTTTGCGGTTATGAACATGAGCATAAAAATGACTACCCCAGTCAAAGCACCAAATAAATGGGCGTCTATGGCAACGTTAGCATCAATGAGATTTGCAACTTGTTCACTGCTTCCTTCTCGTTGTTCGTACCCCACTTTTAATGCCAATCCAATAAGCAGCAGCCAGCCTGACTTCATAGATTCTTTGATATCAACACACGCCCCCCATGCAAAAATGCCGTGCAGGGCACCTGATAAACCGGCATACCAAATAAGATCTGATGAAAAGAAATAAAGCCCTGCGCTTGTTCCAAGGCAGCACCATATAAATACTTTTAAGTACAAGCCAGTGCGATAGTGTTCGCCGTGCAATGCCCATAAAAGCACCAGGCCTGCGAGGTTTAAAAGTAAATGATAACCGTTGGTATGAACGATATTTCCACTTAACAATCGCCATGTTTCTAAGCCTTGAATGGCATAGCGGTCGTAGGCTAAATAATCGCCGGACATTGGTTCTAAGAAAAACGCAATAATAGAACAAAGCGCAACGAGTAAGGGGCCTGCGCTATACTTAGGCGAAAACGGCAGTGATATCATCAGTGTTAGTTATTTCTTAATTCCATATTTGCTCGCTATGATACAGAAATTGCCTGAAGGGTGAAAACCGAAGTAAGACGAAAATAAAAACAACATCATTCAAGGAGTCACGATGTCTCATATTATTACTGAAATACGCCAACACTGCCTTACCATTACGCTTAGTCGCAAGGACAAGAAAAATGCGTTAACAAGAGAAATGTATCAGGATATGGCAAATAGCCTTATAGCGATTAAAAATGATGGTTCGACAAAAGCGGTGATAATTAAAGGCGATGGAGACTGCTTTACTGCCGGAAACGACATCAATGATTTTGCTAAACAAGGTGACAATGCGGAAGTTCCTGAAACGGCAGCGTTCATGCGCGCCCTTGCTGCGTGCGAGGTTCCTGTAATTGCTCAAGTTCACGGTTTAGCAGTAGGCATTGGTACTACGCTGCTTTTACACTGTGACTTCGTTTACGCAACACCTGACACTCGGTTTGTACTTCCCTTTATAAACTTAGGGCTTGTTCCCGAATACGCATCTAGCTATCTCTTACCGAAAATTGCTGGGCATATTAAAGCGTCAGAATGGCTTTTATTAGGCGAACCCTTCGGTGCATCTGAAGCGCATCAATTTGGTCTTTTAACCGCAATAGTCGAACAAAGTGCCATTGATGAAAAAGTTAATCAGACCGCTGAAAAGTTAATTGCTAAACCTTCATTCTCACTTCGCCAAACTAAATCTCTGCTAAAAGGCGATGCTGACAATGTCAGCCAGCAAATTAATGAGGAATTTGATATATTTTTAGAAGCATTGGGGAGAGGCGCGGCGAAAGAGGCGTTTGATGCATTTTTAAATAAACGTCCTATCAACCCAGAAAAATTTAAATGAAGCAGGTTCGAAAAAGAGGAAGAGTAATTTTGAGACGCAGTGCTTATATGAGTACGTCAGTACTATCGTTAGTGTTAATTAGTTTTCTATCATTTGGCGCTTTTGGAAAGCAAACGCGCGAAGTGGGTGAACCTGAGGCTGCCACCGGTTTTTCGGTTAAAAAGGCTTTTGAAGCAAAAGAATATATGGTTGTGGCGGCTAACCCCTACGCGTCATGGGCAGGTAAAAATGTGATTGAAAAAGGCGGCAGTGCGATAGACGCAGCGGTGGCGGTTCAATCAATGCTCTCGTTGGTAGAGCCTCAATCATCTGGTATAGGTGGTGGAGCATTCATTCTTTACTGGGATAATAAAAACAAGGTTTTACACACCTATGATGGCCGCGAGACCGCGCCTAAAGCAGTCAATGCGCATTGGTTTATCGAGGGAAACAAGCCAATGCGCTGGTTAGATGCCGTGGTAGGGGGGAAATCGGTTGGCGTACCTGGTGCAGTAAAAGCATTGGAGCTTGCACAGTCAGAATTTGGTCGGCTTCCTTGGCGTACGCTTTTCGATGACTCTATAAAAACGGCTGAAGAAGGCTTTAAAGTTTCTCCTCGACTAGCAAAACTTGTGGCGCTCGATTATCACCCTGGTTTAAAGCAATTTCCCTCAAGTGCTACTTATTTTTTTCCTGCGGGAGAACCGTTAAAAGAGGGGACAATTAAAAGAAATAAGAAGCTCGCAAAAACATTACAGGGGATAGCCGAAGAGGGCAGTGATTATTTATTGAAGGGAGAGGTTGCGCAAAAGATTGTAGATGCTGTCAATAGTGCTCAAATCAATCCGGGAAGTATGACGCTTGAAGATTTAGCTAGCTATCAGCCGGTCAAGCGTGAGCCAGTATGTGGGCTTTACAGGGAAAAGCGTATTTGCGGCATGGCACCGCCCAGTTCTGGTGGTGTTAATGTATATCAAATTTTAAAAATGTTAGAGAAATTTGACTTGAGCGAGATTTCTCCAGAATCAGTCGAATTTGCACATTTATATTCTCAAGCAAGTGCAATGTCTTACGCAGACAGGGATAAGTTTATCGCCGACAGTGATTTCACCAACCTGCCTTTCGCAGCAATGATAAACACCGCTTACTTAGAAAGGCGTGCAGAAAATATTGCGGTAGATAAGCATTGGCAGAGAGCTCGCGCAGGTAAGCCCTATGCTGACGCGAATGTTGCCATTGGGAGTGCTTTCGAATTGCCCAATACGTCGCATGTTTCTATTGTAGATAAAGAGGGCAACGCTGTTTCAATGACCACAAGTATCGAGTTTATGTTCGGTTCCGGTATTATGGTTGATGGTTTTTTGCTCAATAATCAGTTAACTGACTTTTCTTTTTCGCCAACACGCAATCGTTATCCTGTGCCCAACCGCGTTGAATCTGGAAAACGTCCAAGAAGCGCAATGAGTCCAACGATGGTATTTGATAAAAAAGGCAATCTAGAGGTTGTGGTTGGTTCTCCCGGTGGTTCCCGTATAGTTAGCTATGTTGCCCAGACGTTGATTGGTATAATAGATTTTGGGTTGGACGTTCAACAAGCCATCAACCTTCCTAAAATTACCAACAGAAACGACTACACGGCACTTGAGAAAGGCACGGCGATTACGGCTTTGGAAGAACCGTTAAAGGCGCTTGGTCACAAAGTGAAGATTATCGACTTAAATAGTGGTTTACATGGTATCCAAGTTAAGTCGGATAAGTTGATTGGTGGGGCAGATCCACGGCGTGAGGGAATAGCGGTGGGGCGTTAGCGTCATGCAATAAAAAAGCGGAGCATTCTCCGCTTTTTTATTGCAAACGCATTTTAGTTTTTCTCAAGAAGAAGACTGTATCCTGCAACAACACCTGCAAAAGTTGAGATGGGCGTAGCTTGTAATACACGCCAACCCTCACTGTTATACTGTTGGATTTTCTCGTTAAGCTCAGAGATGTCAATTTTACTTGACCAAAAGTTGCGCGCTTTAAACTCGACAATACGCTGCATCAGGGAACTTCCTTATTTTCATGTGTCCTAAAGTGCGTTGGATCACTACTGTATGTGGTATTAAGCTAGTTATTGAATAATAATCAACCAAGCCTGATGTTTCAACTGTTTGTTTAATAGTGCTTTTTAAACCAGCGGCGTCGACAACGTCATGTTTTTTCATTCGGATCTGAATGACTTGAAACGTTATCCTTTTCTAGCAACTCTGCCACTTTCCGTTTTTCCCAATTTTTTCCAAATGGCTGAAAAACAAATAGGGCGTGCATGATCACAATAGCGCTAAAAGATAGAAACACACCAAACAATGCACCTGCATTTTCTCCACCGTTATAGTTCGGCAACATAAACAGCACGAAGGTGCTTAGCAAAAACACGGCATTAGCATAAAAATATTTAATTGCTTTTGCTTTTTCGAGGGCTTTTTCTTGTCGATTATCGACGGTTTCGCGGTTGCTTTCGTTGTTGCAATCGCCAGATGTGTCGCACCTTATTGTCTCTACAAGTTCTTGTGTTGAAATTTGAAAAACGGACGCCAGAGCTTTTAACGTTTCGCTGCCCACCTTTTCACCTTTTTCAACTCTTTGTATGGTGCGCACGTTCAAATTGCTCAATTGTGCCACTTCTTCTTGCGACCAGCGGTGTTTAAGTCTTAAAGATTTCATTAGTACTGCTCTAATAGGCTTATTTGTCTTAGAGTATATATTACAGATGCTTCTGTCGGTAACGACAAAAAGCCGACAGGCGGGTGTTTTTGGCGAACTTGTATTAGTGTGTCGTAATAAATGAAAATCGAAAGCTGTGAAAAACATAATGACAGGTAGTTAAAAATTACATCTTTACGCCTCTATAAAACTTAATGTTTGCGAGCGCAAGCATTTCTAAGTCTTCTTTTGTGTCTCCATAAGCGATGATGTTTTCGAAAGAGGAAAGGTCTACATGTTTTTTAATGTTTACCACCTTTCTTTTACCACTACAGTCACCATTGACGTAAGTGCCAGTAAATTTGCCATCTTTTTCCTCTAATTCGCTACAGATTAATTCCACTCCCATATTGCTACTCCAGTGCACTAAATAAGGCGAAAGCGATGCAGAAACTATAATGACACGGTCGCCGTTTTTTTGATGCGCTTTTATTTTTTCGACCATTTCATTTCGCATTACGGTTGGAAGATATTCGTTCGCATATTTTTTAGCTCTTGATGCTAATGTATTGACCTTTACGCCTTTGAATGCAGTTTTTGTGATTAAAATTCGCAATAAGGAGGACGGTAAGAGCTTACATTTGTAGAGGAGTATAAAAGGGGTAAGAATAGTTGCTCCGCAAATTAACCTAAAGGTGGTTGTATGGGATAACACGAACTTCGTATACGTGTCGTGTGTTGTGATTGTTCCATCAAAATCGAAGAGCGCAAGATTCAATTTGTGTTCCTAGCCATTTATTTTTCATTTAACGATACAGCGTGATACTGCATTTTTAGTTTCGAATTTACAGTAAAACATAAACGCAACTGTTACCTACTAGTATGTTATGAAAATATGCATGCACGAAGTCACGTTAATTTTGCCAGCATAGAGTAGAAACGATCGTCTTCGCTTTGTATAAGAAATCCGTTGCGAAGATAGAGCTTTGCTGCGGGGCTTATTTTAAACACTCTCAAAGTGAGGCTAGCGTAGCCTTTTTCAACGGCCAGTTCTTTGGCCTTATTTATCAATGTCTTCCCAATTCCTTTATTTTGCATTACTGGCAAAACTTGGAGGTCACGCAAAATGCAATGGTTTTGTTCAAAGTCCAATCGCATTACGCCGACTACGTTATCATTGTAAACAACGTCGTAATTATCGAGTGTTTCTGTCACTTCTAGTACTTTTTTTGCAGTCCATTGCGGTGCATATTTTTCATAATAAATACGCATGTTATCAAACGTGATATCAGCGGCGCATTCAAGATTTTCACAGTGTTTTATTGATATATTCAATATAATTCCTTCAGCCTAAACGCATGAAATTTCCAAGCGTGACGATGTTATCGAGCGTTAATAACGCTCCCTGGTCAGTGCAAGTGACGCGTTGCTGTATAGCGTTTTAAATGCTATCAGTCGCAGTTCACGGTGCGGTTAGCATTTTAATTTCTAGCGCTTTAACTTTAGCGCTTTAATGTTAGCAATTACCAAGTCTGAGTCTGCTAAATGCAAATGATGTTTTTCCGATGTCGAATAGACAATGTCAACGTTAGCTGAAAGTGAGCTAAAATAATGTTCAGACTTTTGCTCCAAATGATCCATTTTTTCAGCAATTACTTCGGGTACAAAAGCAGGGTCGTAAGGCTCTTCAGATGGCTTTGAACGAACAACAATTATTGGCTTTTCGCCAAAACTTTTAGCGTTCAGCAATTGTTGGTAGCTTTTCATATGGTCGACGTTTTCTGGAACACCTTTGTACATTGGGTCTAACACACTTCGCTCAAAGTCTCTGTAACGTATAAGTTCTTTATTTTCAGACTTAAAGTTTTCGGGCCAGCGCGTTCCCATTGTATAAAAATAACCAAGCGTTGGTGGCGCTATAAAAACTGCGCCTAGTACTTCATTAGGGTATAAATTGTTGTAAGCAGTAATGATGTAAGACGCATAGGAGCCACCAGCGAAGTAGAAGGGAGGAGAAACGTTTGCTTTTGAGAGTAATGTGTGGAGGCGTTCAGCGTTATCATTCACTGTGAAAGGAACGTAGCCTTTTTCACTTTTGCCCAGTCCAGCACGGTCATAAAGACAAACACTATAGTGTTCTTTTAGCTTCTTGATGTTGCTTATCCACGCGCCGTCTGAACCTGCGCGTCCAAAACCTTGTTCTAAAATTAAGACTGGGTTGTCATTTTCATAACATTCCAAATAAAGGCTAAAGCCGCCTACGTCAAACATTCCTGCTTTAGTCGGCCGTAGCTCTTGCTCTGAAAATGCAAAGCAACAAAAGAAAGTGAAAGTGAAAAACAGTGTACAGCGCATATAAATTCCCTTTTCTTGCGAAGAAAACTACCAATAAATGAAACAGAATTGTACGTGATGTCAAACCTATTCTACTTCTGTACAGATTGAAAGGGGCGGTAGTGTTACAGCACGTCTATTGATTTCACTAGAGGTAAGTGTCGGGGTGAATTTTATTTACTCTCCACTCCCCATCTTCTTTTATCAGGTCAATACTGCGAAGGTCTTCTATTTTATCTTCACCATACGTACCGCTTAAGAACACTGTAATTGTCGATTTCTCAGAAAATTCACTGCGCCCAATTTTGCCTGCTGCCTGTGGCGTAATTTCAACAGTGTCATATTTTAGGTTAAGCAAATGACGTTGCGCATTACTATTGGTGTGGTATCGAGTGAGGAGTTTTGCCATTTTGTCACTTGATAAACTAATTGCTTTGTCTAGATTGTCTTCTTCGTAAATGCTTTTTAAAAACATGACAGTTGTATATTCAGGTGTACTTTTATCAAGCATACCATAGCGGCCAATTCCTTCTTCCTTCTTACCACATGCAGTTAAAATTAAAACTGTAAACATCCCTAGTAGGGTGAACCACTTACACGTTTTCATTAGTAATACCTATCGTTTGATAATAATTAAAGTATAGCGCTTAAACTAAGAGTGAGGACGTTTTTCCGTTCCGTTATTATAGCGCTAGCTATATGGAGGAGGTGCGATGTCTATTTTAAGTACTAAGGTGGCTAAAAATATGAGCGCTAATGGTGGGACGAAAGCCAAGATAAAAGCCAAATCGAGGGTTAGCTTAGGACTTTCTGTTTTACGCGTTCCCAAATAATAGCTCGAAAAAACTATAAAAACAGCTAAGATAGCGCCAATTTGTCCTGCAAATGTTGCATTAATTGCCATAAATAATTCCTTTTATCCTCAATGCCCTTCTACAACATAATATAAACTCGCGACGGTTTTAAGCTTAAATGTCGAGGTTTATCAAAATTCTCGTGTTAACGCAGCATGACATAGTATGTAATTGCAGAGCATCTTGAAATGTTTGTATGTTTACGCGCGCTTATTTTGGCTGTAAACGGTTCGGTTTCATTGCTTTGTACCCAAGCAAATAGCACAGACCAACAAATAACCACGCTAAACCTATTGCTAATACCATGGCTGTGACCTTGTTAGGGTGTCTGAACCACAGCTGTATAGGTAATATACCGCGCGTAATGCATACAGCAGATATTGTATATATGCCAACGCTAAGCAATGGGAGTTGCTTAATTAATCGCGCACCTGATAGTGCGTAACAACCCAAGAGAATAAATATTGCCGCTATTACCACCGTGGCAAGCGGAGCCAGTAGCGTACCAGCTTGCGCTGACTGAACGATAATGAGCGGTGCCATCTGGGCCTCGTAGCATTGAGCACCTAAGAAAATACAGGACAGATGCGCTACTGCCGTCAATATTGCAATTGATGCCGCTAACAGCAAAAGAACAACACCTATTTTATTTCTCATAAATTACGAACTTATGTAGGGCAATCTTTTAAAAGGTGCGGTGTACATACAGTGCTACCGGCGCAAAAGATTGTAAAAGATACTGCTACAGCAGAGGTGTTTCAGAAGTTTTGTTGCAAAGCGTCTTCGCTTTGCCCAAACTTTCTTCGACTAAATACTAGTGTCGCCAATACAGCTATTCCGATAAATGTACCAATGGGAAACGCAAAGATTAACATTGTTGAATAGATTACCAACACCCAATAAAGCCATTTTGCTCGATAATGTAAACCCACCACTGAAAAAGTTAAAAGACAGAGTGCCACTAAGAACAAGAAGGTTCCTATCAAAAAAGACAGCGATGCTGATGACAATTCTTCCTGTGAAATTTCGGGCTGATTATTTGAAAATAACGATATCTCTTGAAATGAAGGAGATAAAACAAGGTAGCTCTCAACAATCCCCCAAAGCGGCGCCCAAAAAAAAACGACGCCCAGAACCGCAACATATTTTCCAATAACTTCCTTTTTCATCGTATTTCCCTGCGTTGTTACTCGGCATTGCAGCGCTTTGCTGGATAGGGCGCGCTACGCTTCACGCCTCTAGGACAAGGCGAACCTATCCCTTTACGCTACTACACTTCTATTTTGTACGTCAAATCTTGCGCTTCGTCTCCTGTTATACCACGAAATCCCCATTGATACTTTTCCTGTTCTTTTATTGTAATTTCGATGTCGATGGGGTTAACGCCTAACGTCGAGGAAATCTCGTTAAATAGAGATTTTATGAGCAATTTTTGAGTTTCCGGTTCTCTACCTTTCATCATGTTTATTTCAATTACGGTATATGCATCTGAGCGCCCGCCGGGGTAGAAAAAGTCGTCAACCGAAAGAGGAACAAATCGGTGAGCACGTTTGTCTTCAGGCATGCCTAACACCGATTGCATACAGGTGTGGATCACATCTGACAGTTTACGTTTAATAGGGTTTAGTTGAGTATCGATCCCGTAAATAACTACCATGTTTTTCCTTTACTATTGTTCCTCGAATAAGAGGAGAGTCACATTAACGCTCAGTGATAATAAGCAAGACAGAAGTTTCGATGTTACCTCAATATAAGCTATTGTTCAGTGAGAAAACTACGTGATAATCGCATGCAGCTGCTATTGTGCAGCGCGTCAAATTACCATTGAACTCAAATACTTTCTGCCTTAACGCTGTTTTGTGAAGTTTCACAAGATCCCTAACTGTTTTACTTTTAGGTAAACAAAGAAATTACCTTTAATCTATTTGTTTTTTTACTTCATTGTTGGCTTTACTCAATAGCTGGTAAGTTATTGAGTTCGCCAGTTCGATTTCGTCTGGTGTAGCGCTAACTAAGAGCCTTTGTTTGAACCAATTTAGCTTCAGATAATATTCATTATCTTGAGTGGTTTGCAGCCCGAAGTCTGCGTAGGCGAGCGACTTAACATAGCTAGGCTTCAAACTGGCGGGATCGTAACTCTGATAAGACTTAACCAGCTTTAAGGTCGCATCTTCATTACCCAATAACGCAAGCTTTTCGGCTAGTCTATATTTCGTACTTAAAAATGTCCGCCTATTGACAATAAAGTCGCTTCTAGATTGAGGATCTAGCCCCATAACATCAGCATATTCTGTTTCTGGAATTTTCCAAAACTCGTTGAGTGACTCTACTGAACCTTGCTCTGCTTCGTTTATTAAGCGTTGAATGTAGTTTACCTTGATATCTGCAAATTTTTTACAGAATTCAAAGCGATTTACTACGTCGTTTATGTATTGTGCGGGCTCACCACCCTCATTGGCATGATTTAGGAATGAATTTAGGGCATCTTTGGTGTGTGGAATATTTCTGCATTGTCTAAGCGCAATCCCAGAGATAGGTGCTTGTATTTCTTTGCTGTTGTTTTCTCTCGTGGAAGTTAGTGCATAATTACTTTTTTCAGGGTGAACGATTTTCATTTCACGACTATCTGGATGATGTATCTTATGCTCAACAGGTGCATCAGCAAGAGAAGCAACCCATATGAAGATCGCTATTGAAATTACTAAAGCAAAAACAATGGTTTTGTTATGCATCACACGTCATTTAATCGGTGGCAGAAGCAGCCATTCTATAATATCTATCTAATAGAGATGACTTAATCTAAACTTTTTTAAGGTTGTTCCTAATTTTTAAATGACAGGCGCATCTTTTTAAACAGCAGTGCGAGGCATCATGGGGCATTTACCGCGTAGATACATGTTTTAGCTACATTAGTCGTTTAAAGAGAGGGATTTTTAGGTATTGTCATCCACAGCAATAAATAGATAAGAATAGTTGCGCCTAAAAAGAAGCTTCCTAAGACAAAAGCAGCTTGAATGCCACCTTTGTTAAGATTGAAGCGTTCAGCCAAACCAGAACAAACGCCGCCAGCAATGAACGTCTTCTGGCGATATAATTCTCTTTTAACCGTTGAATCCATGTTTACATCTCCCTTATTTGTCTTGATTTATAGCTTCGTAGGCTATAGCAACAACATGAAATTGCCATGCATTTTAAAGACAGTCAATAATTAATTAAGCGTTGCTGCTATGTAGGCAATAACTCATGTGGCGCGAGCATTTTTCTGCCTTTCATTCTTTGCCTCGTGTGGCATATCAATTTTAGGTGCTTTTGGCGAAAAAAAGCCCTTTTTTTCTCGCCACGTAATATATTGCCAAAATGTGAGCACCACAGACTCCCAAAATTAACGTCACCGCGATATTAAAAGACATTCCCATGTTTACGAGACTGATTATTGGCTCTGGTTGAGCCCCACCGATGAAAACAAGGTGCGACATGCCGAAAAATACGGGAAACACCGTGTAGCAAAGAATGTCGTAAAAAAGAAATGTGCCAGTTGCAATAACTGCTCTTAAAACGCCTTTAGGTTTAAGTAGGTACAGATAAAGAGTACAAAAAAGTGACATTATGTAGGTAGTACCGCTACCCATGAGCCCGACAATTGGAAGGAAAATGTTATCGTGGTAAGTATGTGTATCGATCAGTTTTAAC
Organism: Alteromonas sp. V450; assembly: GCF_001885075.1. Classification (NCBI taxonomy): domain Bacteria; kingdom Pseudomonadati; phylum Pseudomonadota; class Gammaproteobacteria; order Alteromonadales; family Alteromonadaceae; genus Alteromonas; species Alteromonas sp. V450. The sequence goes on along the minus strand of NZ_MODU01000004.1, from coordinate 1,273,711 downwards.
TTCGCATCGAGAAGCAAAGACTGCGTTGAGGCAGGGAATTCAACTGCAAAAGTAGGTGTCTCGGGAATAAAAGTGACGTAGGCAACAGCATTTGCTGGCCATGGATTTGTAGACACTGTTTTTCCAATACTAGGAAATAGCTCAATGCCAGGCCAGACGTTAATAATGGGATTACCAAGCCCGAATAGTTTTCCCGCAACAGCGTGACCCGCTTCATGAATTATCACAGAAGCAACAAAACAAATCACCATTAAGCTTGCAAGTAAGAAAGTCCTTTTCAACATTGTTTGCGTAGTCCTTGCGGCGCCGGTAGTTAAGTACACATGATGAGGTGGCGCGAACGTATCAAAGCCGCGCTGCATTGTTTGGTGTTAGCGTGAAAAGTAGCGCCACGGCTTACAGAGCGAATAAATGAAGCCGCTCAAGCACGCCACATCAAAAATGTTGTTTATCGACTAACGAATAATTCTCAGGAAGGATTAAGCTTTTTTTGTCTTTTGGTGGGAAATAAACCAAGCCAAAACAAGCCTTCTAAAATGAAGCCCAAGACAACGAATAAAAACACGCCCGATTGAATTCCAAAACTGTAAGATGCAATGGCTGCCATAAGAAGAATCACAGCGATGAGAATTCGATATATGCCTTTCATGTAGAATTTTCCCTATCTATGTCCGCGAGCGACTGTCGCAGCTTGTTTACCATGTTTTAACTTGAACGAAATACCGACTAACATGCGCGTTTTAAGTATAGACAATATAAAAACACGGCTTCTCTTTCGGTGCTTTTTTCAAACAAACCCTACAATTTTTAGTTTAAAATTAACGAGACCAAGCCAAGTAGAAATAGCACAACACAAACCGAATTTTGATAGGAAACGTAGTTTTTCACTTCCTTGTCTTTCGTTTTAGATAGTGCACCAAATCTGGCGGAATCGCTTATTGCAATAGGCCTGCTTAAAAAAGCTTTAACACCCATCTTTTCTTCACTTAAAGCCAGCCATATTTCTGGGTGCTTAGATATAATATGGTTTCTAAACTGTATTTCAATGTATATACACACAGCCACACATGTGCAGACAAGAATGCCGAGTAATAGTTCCATTTGAAATTCACTTTGTTAAATAACGGGACAGCTAAACTGTTCGTGCTAGAGGTGATGCTAACTAACAGTACTGCCTTTGTGTTTACACGACTTCGACTGTGGTGACAGCGTTAAAAAGTTTTTATACGAAACGTTTAGCCAATAGCTAAAGGGACGTGGAAACGAAACAACTTTTTTATGTTCAAAAAAAACGAGGCGCAAGGCCTCGTTTCTAAATGATTGAAAACATTTTGGCAACTATTGAACTTCTTCTTGTTCGTCAAACGCACCAGCAAAAAGAGGGCTGCTAAGGTAACGTTCTGTACCACTTGCTAGAAGCACGACAACTACTTTGTCTTTATTTTCTGGGCGTTCAGCAAAACGCTTGGCAGCAACAACGGCAGCACCAGAAGAAATACCCGCTAGAATGCCTTCGTCGGTCATTAGCTTGCGCGCCATTTCCATACATTCTTCGTTGGTAACTTGTTCAACTTCGTCGATTAGGTCTAGGTCCAGGTTGCCTGGGATGAAACCTGCGCCAATACCTTGAATTTTGTGTGGTCCCGGGGTTAGTTCTTCACCTGCAAGCGCTTGGGTAATTACTGGAGAGTCTGTAGGCTCAACGGCAATAGAGGTAATTGCTCTACCTTTTGTGTTCTTAAGGTAGCGACTTACACCCGTAATAGTACCGCCTGTGCCCACACCTGCTACAAACGCATCAACTTTACCGTCTGTGTCGTCCCAAATTTCAGGGCCAGTGGTTTTTTCGTGAATAGCTGGGTTAGCAGGGTTGTCGAACTGTTGAAGCAATACGTATTTGTCTGGATCTGATGCCACAATTTCTTGTGCAGCGGCAACGGCACCTTTCATGCCCTTCGGCGCTTCGGTAAGAACAAGGTTTGCGCCCAGTGCTTTTAAAAGTTTACGACGCTCAAGGCTCATGCTGCTCGGCATAGTTAGCGTTAGCTTGTAACCGCGAGACGCTGCAACAAAAGCTAATGCAATACCTGTGTTACCACTGGTAGGCTCTACAATTTCTTTGCCTTCGGTAAGGACACCGCGCTTTTCAGCATCCCAAATCATGTTTGCGCCAATGCGGCACTTAACACTGAAGCTTGGGTTACGCGATTCAATTTTTGCGTATACATTACCTGATGTTACGCGATTTAGCTTAACTAGTGGCGTGCGGCCAATAGATAGGGAATTGTCGTCAAATACGTTCATTATAAATCCTTACCTTGTTCCTTATTTTACAGGAAACCCCGTCTGTCGTGATCTGTACGACCTTTTTAGTAGTTAATAATTCAACGAATGTGATAGTTAATAATTCACAGCCTGAATTAGGGGATTTCGTCATACCCCTATATCATTGGTCCCAATCAGTAAAATGCAAAGTGCTTTTTAGCTATATGTTATATCTATGGGCAATCATGAGAAGGCCTTGATATTATAGTTAAAATTGCAAAGACGAAAAATTATACGGAGTACAACAATAATGGCTTTTAGTGGCACGTCTAATTATATCGCAACTAAAGACTTACAGCTGGCCGTTAATGCAGCTATTACGCTAGAGCGTCCGCTTTTAATTAAGGGTGAGCCGGGCACGGGTAAAACCATGCTTGCTGAAGAGTTGGCCGAGAGTTTAGGTACTGAATTAATTCAGTGGCACATTAAATCAACCACCAAAGCACAGCAAGGTTTGTACGAATACGACGCGGTGTCGCGTCTTCGCGACTCTCAATTAGGCGATGATCGCGTTCACGATATCAGCAACTACATTGTAAAAGGTAAGTTGTGGGAAGCATTTAGCGCAGAAAAGCGCCCGGTACTGCTGATTGACGAAATCGACAAAGCAGACATTGAATTTCCTAATGACCTGTTGCTAGAGCTCGATAAAATGGAGTTTTTCGTATACGAAACCCAAGAACGTGTCGTCGCGAAGCAGCGTCCCATTGTTATTATTACATCGAACAACGAAAAAGAGCTGCCAGATGCTTTCTTGCGCCGCTGTTTCTTCCACTACATTCAGTTCCCGAATCCAGAGGAAATGCAAGAAATTGTTAACGTACATTTCCCAGATCTAAAGAAAAAGTTGCTTGATGAAGCATTGAAGGCCTTCTTTGAAATTCGCGATGTACCAGGGCTTAAGAAAAAGCCTTCTACCTCTGAACTTATCGACTGGTTGAAGCTTTTAGTTGCTGAAGATATTCCGCCAGAAGCGCTGCATTCAAAAGACGGTAAAGCAGCAATACCGCCATTATACGGCGCATTACTTAAAAACGAACAAGATATACATCTGTTTGAAAAACTGGTCTTTATGGCGCGTCGCTAATGCTTATTCAGTTTTTTTATACGCTGCGAAAATATCAGGTTAAAACCACGCTGCGCGAATTACTTGATTTACTTAAAGCGTTAGAGCATCACGTGGTATATGCCGACATTGAAGCTTTCTACAGCTTGGCTCGTACCATTATGGTGAAAGACGAAACTCAGTACGATAAGTTCGATAGGGCGTTTGCAGAGTACTTCGAAGGGGTGGAGTCTATCGACTTGTTCGGTAAAGACATTCCCGAAGAATGGCTGCGTAAGGAAATTGAGAAAAATTTAAGCCCTGAAGAGCGTGAGGCACTGCGTAAAGCCGGTGGCCTTGAAGAACTGATGGAAACGTTGAAAAAGCGCTTAGAGGAACAAGAAAAGCGTCATCAAGGTGGAAATAAATGGGTGGGCACCGGCGGAACATCGCCGTTTGGCGCTTATGGCGACAATCCAGAAGGTGTGCGAATAGGGCAAAAGGGCAATAGAAAGTTTTCGGCAGTAAAAGTGTGGGATAAACGCGAGTTTAAAAACCTAAGTTCTGATGTAGAACTGGGTACGCGTAATATAAAAGTGGCCCTTAGGAAGCTACGCAAGTTTGCTCGCACTGGCGCCAGCGAGCAGCTTGATGTGCCGACAACCATAGGTGAAACCGCAAAAAAAGGCGGTTTACTCGATATTCATATGGCACCAGAGCGTCATAACGCGGTAAAAGTGTTGATGTTTTTTGATGTGGGCGGCTCTATGGACCCACACGTAAAAAGTACTCAAGAGCTTTTCTCTGCGGTGCAAAGCGAGTTTAAATACTTAGAGTACTTTTATTTCCACAACTGCGTGTATGAGGAGGTGTGGAAAGATAACCTTCGCCGTAATAAGGAGCGCATTCCTATCTGGGATATCATTCATCGCTACGGAAAAGACTATAAGGTTATCTTTGTAGGTGACGCTACCATGGGGCCCTATGAAATAACCTACCCAGGGGGCAGTGTAGAACATTGGAACGAAGAGCCAGGCAGCGTGTGGATGCAGCGACTGCTTAACCACTTTAACAATGCTGTGTGGCTGAATCCGCAGGCTGAGAATTATTGGCCGTATTATTCGTCTATCAAAATTATTCGCGACATAATGGAAGACAGAATGTATGGGCTCACGCTTGAAGGGTTAACGGCTGCAATCAAAGGGCTTAGCAGAAGCCGCTAAGCCCTTTGACGTGTAACGTTTTATTTCTTTGAATTAACGGATGTTGAATTGAAGTCGGAAAATTATGCGGTAGCACTTGTGGTGTTGGCGGGCGGAAAGAGCGCTCGCTACAAGGGTAATAAGCTTTTATCGGAACACCCAATTTCTGCACTTTCTCTTATACAACACAGTGTGGGGGAGGCAGTTAGTGCGCGCAATGACATAGCGTTAACTAGTGAATTACCCATTACTGTTGTTACGGGTAAATGGCATGATTCCGTAAATACGCAGCTAAAACAATCTTCTTGTAAGGTTTCTGAACTACCCATCAGTATCGTTCACAACGCTAATTGGGATGAAGGCCTTGCATCAAGTATTCGCACTGGACTCGAGCATCTATTAAGCCTTTCAGCACTACCGACATCAGTTTCTCCGTTAGCAGATGGGTTGAGTGCAAATCTTACTCACGTACTCTTTACGCTGGCCGATTTGCCAAGTCTTAGTGCACATGACTTTGGTCGCCTTATCGATGTTTCTAAAGGTTCCCCGGACCATATAGTGTGCAGTGAATGGGTCAAGGAAGGCGATACCGATAACCGTCTTACTGTGCCTGCCATATTTCCTGAGGCCATGTTTAGTGAACTATTGGCGCTAAGAGGGGATACCGGTGCTAAACCAATCATTGAAAAGTACGCGAAGTTAGGAAAAGTAACGGCTGTGCCTATACCCAATGCACAATTTGATATAGACACCCCGCAAGATTGGGAAAAATTCAAAAGACGGAATTGACGGCCCCGCCTTTCTTATTTAGTCAAAACGTTAAACGCGTTTACGCATTCGCTATGCGATGGGCTGCAGTTGGTCGTTGAATATATAGAAGGCGCGCCCCAAGCATTACTGCTGCGGCACTCAAACCTACAATGAAGCCAATCCAAAACCCTGCTGCGGCCATTGGTTCTGCAGTTATCCAGTTTGTTCTACCTAAAATAACGCCTGTAGGTAGACCTATTAACCAGTAGGACACAAAGGTAATAATAAACATCGCTGTTGTGTCTTTGTAACCGCGTAATGCATTCGCCGAAATGACTTGAACCGCATCAGACAGCTGGAATAAGGCCGCATAAATTAAAAGCGCATTCGCTAGTGTGTAAACAGCATCGTCACTGGTATACAAGCCAATAATGAAACTTTTAGCCAGCAGAGTGAAACTAGCCGTGCAGGCTGCGGTAAAAAAGCCGATTAAAATTGCCGTACGGGCCGCAATTTTTGCCTGACGCTGGTTATTTTGCCCTATGCGATATCCAATACGAATTGCTGCTGCCATACCAATGCTCATAGGAAACATGAACATAAGCGCTGAGAAATTTAGTGCCACTTGGTGGGCTGCGACCGTTGTAGCACCGAACGGAGCCAATAACAGCGCAACCACTGAAAATAGCGTGACTTCAAATAAAATCGTCATGGCGATAGGTAAACCCATCTTAAAGGTTCGGCTTATGGTCACCATGTTTGGTTTATACAGCTTTCCAAACAAATTGTATTTTTGCAGGGCTGGGGCAAAACGTACGTAAATGAAAGTCGCAATCAGCATGGTATAAATAACAATAGCCGTAGCAATACCACAACCTGCACCACCCATGGCGGGCAGTGGGCCAATACCATAAATAAACAGATAGTTTCCAACAATGTTTGCCATTAAGCCGATGACGGTAATGATCATCGTCGGTTTGGTTTTTCCTAAGCCTTCACAATAGTTTCTTAGCCATTGATAAAGCGCGAAACCGGGCATAGCGAACAACACGTATAGCACGTAGTCTACAGTAATGCTGTGCAGCTCAGGCGCCATAGGGAATAAGGCAACCATATTTTCGGTAAAAGGAATGAACCCTGCTACTATAATGCCTACGAAGAAAATGAGGTAGCCAGCCTGCTGACTCGCATCTGCAATGCTGCTTATATTTTTATTACCCTGTAGCCGGGAAATAATGGGCGGAAGCGCTAGGGCTATACCTTGAATAAAACAAAGAAGCGGCACGGTTATGCTAAACCCAAGCGCCACTGCTGCCATGTCGGTAGCACTGTAACGCCCTGCCATTATGGTATCACTAACACCCATAAGCATTTGTGTTATCTGCGCAACTAGCAGAGGCCATGCTAGTTTTAAAATGTCTCTTCCTTCTAAAAGAAAGCGTTTCTTATTCACGGTAATGTGTCTCTATACGGGTCGCCATCGGTGACGAAAATAATGACTAATTGCTTCGGGTAATGTTGCGATCACGCCTTCAATTAGGAAAAGCAGCAAAACTACATTGAAAAGACATACTGTAGTGCAACGCGCTTAGAACCAGTCGTTCTAAAAATGAAGCGGCATAACGGGAACCTTGTCGCCAACGTTTAACTCACTTATATCCTCATGCACTACCATAAGGCAGTTGGCAGAGGTGATTGACGTCATAACACCAGAGCTTTGAGATTTAAACGGGGTAACTTCCCATTCGCCTTGGCCGTTTCTTACCATAGTTGCACGCTGGAAATCCCGTCGGCCCGCACGACATTTAAGCGGCGTGGTAATTGTAGCGTTAACGAAGAAAGGCTCATGGCTTTGAACTTGGCCTTGCATTTTTTTAATAACGGGCACAACCAGTAACTTGGCGGTAACAAAAGACGACACGGGGTTGCCCGGTAAACCACAAAACAGGGTGTTATTGATTTTGCCTAAAGCAAAAGGTTTACCCGGTTTAACCGCAACTTTCCAAAAATCGATAGCGCCTAATTCAGCGATAATATCTTTTACGTAATCAGCGTCACCAACTGAAACGCCGCCGCTACTTACCATCACGTCTACACGCTCGCTGGCCTCATTAAATAGCTTACGCAGAGAGGTTTCGTCGTCTTCTACAATGCCAAAATCAACAAGCTCTACGTTTTCGTTGCCTAAGATGCTACTTACACCAACGCGGTTCGACTCGAAAATTTGTGTTGATTTTAGAGTATCACCAGGGGCAGCGAGTTCAGAACCGGTTGCTACCACACCAACGCGTAGCTTTCGGTAAACTGCTACGGTGCTCTTTCCCTGTGAGGAGAGCAGCATAAGGTGTTCAGCGTGAAGGCACGTGCCTTTACTAATTAGCGTGTCGCCACAGGCAATATCATTGGCTTTTTTGCGAATATTCTCGTTAGCTGAAGGACGTTTTTTTATGACGACTGCGCTGTCGCGGTTTTCAGTATTTTCTACCATCACAACTGCATTGGCGTTAAGTGGTATTGGTGCGCCGGTCATAATTTTAAATGCCTTGCCTTTTTCAAGCGGCACATCAGCACTCATGCCTGCGGTAATAACGCCCTGTACGTCGAGTTCAGCGCTAAGTGCAAGGTCTTCTACGTTAACAGCGTAGCCGTCCATGGCTGAATTATCCCATGGCGGCACGTCAACATGGGCGATAACGTCTTCCGCCAAGATGCGGTTGTTGGCGTCAAAAATACTCACTTGTTCGATTTCGGTTATCGCTTGTGCGGCGTTTAACGCTTTGGTGAGGGCCTCTTCGAGTGAAAGCCATTTTGATGACATACCAACAACTCCTAAAAATAATTCAACGCACGAATATTACAGAAAAAAGCGTTGTTATACCAAAGGTTAAAGCGTGAATTAAAAGAAAGAAGGCGCGATGAGTATCGCAAGTGCTGCGGTGTAATGGCGTAACGTTATCATTAAAACGAAATTACAAATTCAAGGTTAGTATTTCACCAAAACGTTCTAATACCCAGTCAGGCTGATAGGTCGAAATGCACTCACCGTAATTATATCCATAGGTGAGTCCGATACTTTTAATTTTGGCGGCTTTAGCGGCAAGAATATCGTTCTTAGAATCACCTACCATTACACACTGTGAAGGCGCGGCCCTAAATTGTTGGCAGGCATAAAGAAGGGGCAGGGCCGACGGCTTTTTCTCCGGTAAACTATCTCCGCCTATGGTTAGCGAAAACAGTGGAGACAGTGAAAATGTAGACAAAATAGGCGCAATAAACTCTGCAGGTTTATTAGTGATCAATGCTAGCGTAGAACCACGATGTTTAAGCGCATGTAACGTGTCGAAGACACTGTCGTACAGTGCGGTGCGTTTTATTTCTAACGTTCGGTAGAAGTGAAGGAACATTTCTAGTGCGGCATCAACTTCGTTCGACGTGTACTTGTGGGTTGCTTCTGCGCTGCCGCTCAACCCACGCTCTACTAAAACACGGGCGCCATTTCCCACCCAGTGTCTAATTGTCTGTTCGTCATAAGTCGGTAGTTGATAATGGCTTAGCATCTGATTTAAGGCGGTCGCCAGATCGGGCACAGAGTCGACAAGGGTTCCGTCCAAGTCGAAAAAGAAGGTATTAATCTCTTGCATTGTAAATGTGTTTAACTATTTATTGCCGAAGGATAACACCACAGTGTCCTTACCGCGGTATATTTTTGTCATCGAAGTGTTTAATCTCAAGTATTTACTCAAAATCCTGGTTGCTTATCCAAAGAACTTGATAAGGTTTCATTTGTAAGAAACCACTAGAAAGAGCTATCTCATCTCGGGTAATGAGATCGATCCAGTTATCTGTACCGATAAGGTTGATATCAGACAACAAAATAGTTTGTTCTTCGTCTGAAATATTACTGATACAGAAGATACTTTGTTTTCTATCTAAGCTTTGACGCCAGTATCCAAATATTTGATTACCAAGCTGCAACGTAAATTGTGTAGCGTTGGGGTGAAACGCAGGCTGCGCTTTACGTATGCGTATAAGCTGCGAGATTCGAGTGAGTACTTTATGATGCTGTGAGAACGGTGAGTCTAATAAAGCCTCTAGTTCGTTAAAGTCCCATCGCTTTCTATTTATTGAACGATTTTGCCCCGTGTTTGCCACCTTCTCATAGTCGTTCGACGTACCAAGCAAACTGTGAATGTAAATACCTGGAATACCTTCCATACCTAGCATTATGGCATGAGCGCAAATAAAACGGTCAACCTGGTACTTATCTGGCCCCTTTATGGTTCCTTGCAGAGCATCGAATAAGGTGATGTTTATCTCATAGGGTTTTTGCTGTCCGTGATCGGAAGCCCGCCACGACACCTTGCCACCGAAATGCTGCATTGTATGCACTAGCTCTGAAATTTCTTCATCGCTAAGCAGACCTTCCGCCGGGCGCAAGCCAATGCCGTCATGCGAGGCGATGAAGTTGAAATAGGCTGTGCCATTTTGTGCTGGTGGCATGCTCATCATCCAACTTTTTAAATAGGTACAATCACCCGTTACAAGAGTATTTACGAGTAACGGCGGAAGCGAAAAGTTATAAATAGCATGGGCCTCGTTAGCATTACCAAAGTACGTTAGGTTCTCCCTGTTTGGAATATTAGTTTCGGTAATGATTATGATTGACGGATCCACATGTTCAATGAGCGTTCTGATCAGACGTATGACTTCATGGGTTTGGGACAAATTAATACAGCTTGTGCCAACAATTTTCCAAAGAAAAGCCACGGCGTCCAAACGGAAGAGTTTAGCGCCCTTGTCAATATACAGCTTGATGATATCGATAAACGCTAACAACACCTTTGGATTTCTAAAGTCAAAATCGACCTGATCGTGGCTGAAGGTGCACCATACATGCTTGGTGCCGTTGGCGGTTTCCGTCTCACGCAGTAATGGAGATACACGAGGGCGGGTTACCATAGAAAGATCGTCGGTAGGATCTGCCGTAAAGAAAAAGTCAGAACCTGGACCTTCACCTTTCACAAAATTGTCAAACCACACGCTTCTTGCAGAGCAGTGATTTATTACCAAATCGGTCATTAAACCATAGTCTTCAGCGATAACCTCGATATCGTCCCATGAACCTAATGCTTCATTCACGGTTGAGTAATCGATAACCGAAAACCCATCATCAGAGCTGTAGGGAAAGAAGGGTAGAATATGCACGTTGTTAATGGTGTTTTTGCAATAGCGGTGCAAGAACTTGTTCAACGTGACCAAAGGGCGTTCACCTTCATCAATAACACTATCACCGTAGGTAATCATGATGATGTCTTCTTCATTCCAATAATTGTAATGAGACTGAGGTGAAGCAATGTCTGTTTGCTGCTGAATACCTATTGTATTCATCAAATCAGTCGCTAGCGTCTCAAAGGAGACGTCTAGCGCTACATCTGCGTAAATACTTTCTAAATGGTGTTTCACTTTGTCATGGAGATGGTCCCATGCCATATTACTTACTCCATATATTCTGCGGTATCGGCTTCAACGGCTTCTAAGAGTCGCTCCAAAATGTCAGGTACAGCACTGGTTACTCGGTTCCAGCTAGGGATAAACGGTGTTTCCATGGGATTTTCCAAGAAGTTTTGTCCCGCTTTCATGATATTGCTCGCAAACATCTCTACCGCTTTTTCCTCGCTGTGAATGTCTAAGTTTAAGCCATTCATGACCGCATCGTTGTGATAGGTTTCAATAAAGTCTAGTGCTATGCGGAAATAAGTGGCCTTAATTGAGCGGAACATTTCGTTGCTGAATGTGTAGCCTTGGGTAGCTAGCTTTCTGAAGATTGCTTTCGTAATGTCGATTGACATTTTCGACAGGCCACCTTGGTCGTTATTCAACGATAAATCTTGATGTTTATGGTCGTAAATATCACAGATGTCAGCTTGGCACAGACGGTTGTGTGAATAATTTCGATGCATTTCTGACAATACGCCAATTTCTAGACCCCAGTCGCTGGGTATACGTATATCATTCAGTACATCACGTCTGAAGGAAAATTCACCTGCTAACGGATAGCGGAAGCTGTCCATAAATTCTAGGTACTCATTGTCACCCATAATGCGCTTTAGCGCGCGAAGTAACGGTGTAACAAGTAACCGTGAAACGCGCCCGTTGATTTTTCCATTTGCGACACGCGCATAGTAACCTTTACAGAATTCATAGTTAAACATGGGGTTGGCAACAGGGTAAATGAGCTTCGCCAGAAGATCCTTCTCATACGTCACGATATCGCAGTCATGCAGCGCTACAGATTCTGCACGGTTAGATGCAAGCACATAGCCCATGCAATACCATACATTACGTCCCTTTCCTAACTCTTTAGGTGCCAGCCCTTGTGCTTGAAGCTCTTCATCGAGAGCTTTAAGCCGTGGGCCGTCGTTCCACAAAATTCTGTGGTGCTGAGGTAGCTTGCCAAAAAACTTTAGTGCGTGTTTATATTGCGCCTCGTTTGCGCGGTCCAAGCCTATAACAATTTCTGAAAGATAGGGAACATCAGTTAGCTCGTTCACTATATGAGGTAGTGCGTCGCCTTCAAGTTCAGAAAACAACGACGGCAATATCAGTGCCATAGGGCGTTTTTGAGAAAATTGTAAAAGTTCAGCTTCGAGCTCTTCGGTAGGACGACGAGCCAAATTATGTAACGTAGTAACCACACCATTTTGATAAAAATCAGCCATGTGTCCTCCTGATCATAGGGAAAGCAATTGAGTTAACATTTCATTCCAACCCTCAGGGCCGGTTAGGGTGCTGGTATATACCTCTTCTTTTTGTACTTCTGGTGGAGGATTTACCGGTGATAAAACGCGAATGGGGACGTGCGCTGCTTCAAGCATTGCTACGTCATTTTTACCATCGCCAAGGGCGATAGTATTAACTTTGGTGGTATGCTGCTTTTGATATTCACTCGCAAGCCACTTAAGGGCTTGGCCTTTATCACAGTTACCAGAAACATGAATAAACCGTCCACCTTCCAGTGGATAAGCGCCTCTATCTTTAACCACTTTGATAAAACGAAGCTTTTCTTCATCAGTGCCCAACCACAAGATAGGTTCACCGAATTGTCGCTTCGACGCTAAGCTTGCTGAATGCTCATCCAGCCCGGTGGCTTCTTGAACTTCGCTTATCGACATTTTAGAAAACTGTTTATATTTGCCATCGAATTCGCTGCCGAGCTTTTCGAGCAGTTTTATCCAATAATTTTTATTAGAGATGAATGCTTTACACCAATACCCATCAATCCAGATAGTACCACTGGGTTTTTGCTTAAAAAAACCATGTGGAATAAAAATGGCAGCGCCGTTCTCAATAATAAACGGCCCGTCTAGTCCTATGTTTTCACGAAGCGGCTGCAGCTCGGCAAAGGTTTTACTGGTAGTCGGTATGACAGGTATATCGTGTTTTTTCAACGCTGCCAAAGCTGGTTTCGCCGCCTCGAAAGAGTAAGTATGGTGGTCTAATAACGTGCCATCCATGTCGGTGAAAACAAGCGTTTTGGTCATGGTTTACCGTCCTTTTTTGTTATGGTTCTTTTATCATCAAGGTAATACACGGTATCGCACTTCTCAGGTAAACAGCGAAGCGCGTGCTCTGTAAGTCGCTGGTAGTGTTGCACAAAGTTTGCCACTTCTTCATCTGACATTATGGCGTCCTGATTGCCTTTCACGTTTTTCAGCAATTTATGTTCTTGTTCTAAACGCCATTGGTACACGCAATCGAAACTTGGCGCTCTAAGCATCACTTGATAGTCAATTTTCTGAAAGAGCTGTTGGTATTGACGAGAAAGTTCAGTATTGACGAAAGAACGCCATGTTCCAAGGGGATCTTCAGTTTCTTCTAGAGTGTTAACCGGTTGTCTGAGTTCAGGTGCCGACTGGCAAGGAACACCTACACACCAACCTTCTAATATCACGAAGTCGGGTGTTTCATTCACTACTGGCCATTGATTGCGGGGAAATGGATTGTCTGTCGCTTTATTAAACCGAGGCAGAGCCGTTGACGTTCCATCACTAAGATCTTGTATAGTTTTTATCGCAAGCGCAACGTCGTGGGTACCAGGAACACCTCGTGTTGACAGCAGAGGATGCACTTTAATCGCCAGTGCATGGCGCTGGGACTTATCATAATAAAAATCGTCGATCGACAGCGACACCACTCGTTTTTTGTGTACCGCCGTCAAGTACCCCTCAATATAACTGGTCAGAGTAGACTTCCCCGAGCCCTGACACCCATTAATGCCAATAATGAATGGTTTTTTTGCATCATTATGGTGCGCCAGTAGATGTTCACATAACGGAGTGAACCATTTTAGTGCGGTATCTGCATAATCCTTCGGTAATTGCTGAGTAGCGAGAAAACCATCTATGTCCATGTTGTCACCTTAATTAATGCAGTTTTTACACATGCTAACTTAATTAAGGTAACAACATTTATGCCAAAAAAGCGAGGTAGAATGAGTGCGCAAATTATCGCTTGTGCGCAACTAAAACGGCTCTTTGTGGTGCAGGGTATCCTTCAATCGTACGAGTAATATCTTCCGGGTCGAGAAAATCTTTCAAAGACTGTGTCTCCATCCACGGTGTAGCACGCTGTTCATCAAGGGTTGTATGATTGACGTCTACGACCTGAATATCCTCGAAGCCAAGACGAGATAACCACACTTTAAGCGCACTTGTACTGGGCAAAAACCAAACATTACGCATTTGGGCATAACGCTCACCCGCCATAAGCACTGTATTTTCATCACCATCTACCACCAGGGTTTCAAGTATCAATTCGCCGCCTTTTCGAAGTTGGTCTTTTAATTGCGTAAGAAACGCCATTGGATCTTTTCGGTGATAGAGCACACCCATGGAAAAAACAGTGTCGAACGCTTTCAGAGGCTGCATTTGTTCAATACCAAGTGGCAAGAAATGAATGTTTTCTGTTTTCGTATCGGTAGCGTTAAAGAAGTGTTTTATGGCTTGAAATTGAATAAAAAACAACTGGGTTGGGTCAATACCTACTACGCGCGAAGCCTGTTCTCCCAGCATTCTCCACATATGATAGCCACTGCCGCAACCTACATCTAGCACAGTGCGTCCTTTTAAGGGCGTAATATGTGGAGCAACTCTGTCCCATTTCCAGTCAGAGCGCCACTCAGTATCTAAGTGGACACCATGAATATGAAAAGGGCCTTTTCTCCAAGGCATAAAATTTTTTAATAACCCTTCAATTTGCTTTTGGGTGTATTCATCAACATCATCATGGCTTCCGACTGATACACGTGTTTCAATGTCGCTATAGGACGTTTTTACCGTTGGTAATTTGCTTAGAATTCGACACCATTTGTCGAATTCACCGTGCTTTGCGTTGCCCTGCCACTCATTCATTTGGGCGGGCAGCGTTTGTAGCCAATGAGAAAGAGGACTTTCTAATAACGATTTGTAGCAGTCGTTAAACCATGTGTTTTCAAGTTTACTCATGAATCTTCTCTTTTGCTATTTTACAAACTAGTGAGAAATAGCATTGCTTTACTAAGGTTTTACGGCAATCATTGAGGTGAAGTTGTAGCACTTATACCACATAACGACGTCTGAGAAGCCCACCGATTTCAGTCTCTGTTCATGCTCATTGAACGTATCTGTTAGCATCACTTTTTCTAGTGCTGCACGTTTTTGGCTTACTTCAAGTTCACTGTAGCCGTTATCGCGTTTAAACTGATGGTGAAGATCAATCAGAATTTCATTACCTGAGAGAGTGGGGTGGCGAATTTTCTCAGACAATACCAAAATGCCACCCGGGTTCAGACCGTCGAATATTGTTTTTAAAAGTGCTTCTCTATCAGATGGCGGAATGAATTGAAGTGTAAAATTCATGACTACCATAGACGCGTTATCTATAGTTACGTCTTGAGCCAAGCGTTGCTCAATAATTATAGGATTATTTAACGTAAAAGCTTGCACAACACGTTTGCACCTTTCTACCATCGCACCTGAACTATCTATGCCAACGATATTGCACTTTCTGTCTTGGGTGGCGCGAGCGACAGATAAACTTGCGGCACCTAGGCTGCAGCCTAAGTCATACACGTTTGAACCTTCCGACACCCACGATTTAGCGAGTTCACCAATGGTGTGGATGATGGTCTCGTATCCCGGAACAGAACGCTGGATCATATCGGGGAAAACATCGACCACAGACTCATCAAATGTAAAGTCAGCTACTTTTTCAAGCGGGTTTGCGTATATGTTGTCGTGTTTTTTCACTGTATTTTTCCTAGTGTCTTATGGGGGGCAATTTTACCTTTTGATTCGAAAATGCCAACGAAAAACCGAGATTTTGTAAATATTTGTACCATTTTTGCGGATTAGGGCTTTTCGTTGCTAATCTAAAGTATTAATCTATGATCTATAACACTATAAGGAAGCAGTAACGCTAATGACCAGAATTCTAGTAGCAGACGATCACCCATTGTTTCGCGAAGCATTGAGCGGCGCGTTGGAACCTTACTTTGACAATGCACAAATTATCGAAGCCGGAAGCTTAGATACAGCGATTGAAAAGTTAAACGAATTTGACGGCGTTCAACTGGTTCTTCTAGATTTGAACATGCCAGGTGGTGAATACTTTAATGGTTTAATAAGCCTTCGTGAGCAATTTCCAAATATACCTGTAGCAGTGGTATCGGGAAGCGACACGGTTGAAGTTGTTGCCCAGGTAATGAGTTTAGGTGCTAGTGGTTTTATACCAAAAGTATCAGCAACACGCGAAATTGCTCAAGCCATTATCGATATTATTGGCGGTAAAAAATGGCTTCCAGAGGGGATGGAAGAAGAGCTTGAGAAAGTGGACGACGAGCTCAAAGTATTGCTTCAGCGCTTTAGAGAACTCACGCCAAAACAAATTCAAGTATTGTCTTACCTTCGCGCTGGGCTAATGAATAAACAAATTGCTCACGAGATGAACGTAACAGAGGCAACTATCAAAGCACATATTAGCGCTATACTGCGCAAACTTGAGATTAACACGCGTACTCAAGCGGTGTTGCTAATGGATAAATTACAGCTTAATTAAAAGCTGTAGCGTCGTAACTAATAAAACCGAGCAAAGTTGCTCGGTTTTTTTTGCCTATAAAAAAGGTCGAGTAAAAACCCGACCTCTTAAACATAGCATTTAACTATGTCATTCCTTTAGGCTGCCTTAGTACGGCGCTTTTTAGCTGTGGCTGCAGAATTCACTTTCGCTACAAGCTCTTCATGGTCAAAGTCATCCACATTAATTGTGCGAAGTCTTCCTGCTTCAGTCTTGCGCAGAAGGGTCGCTTCTTCCTCGTTGATAATGCCATCGGCTAGTGCTTCGTCAGCAAGTACGTCTAAGCGTGTAAACGGAAGCTTAGCTTTCTTATGCTTGCAGATGCGCTCAAAAATTGGCTCACTTGCAAGTACATCGTCAAGCGTTTGCTCAAGGTCACCGAACAGGCTACCTTCTTCACGCGTTAGGTATTGACCGTAGCCAAGACGGCTGCGAGCCGTTGAAGGCGTTTGAAGCATCTGAGCAATAGCATGTTCGGTTTTATCCGACGGCTTGCCAATACGGCGGCCAAACGGAAGTACCATAACACGAAGTGCTGCTGCAATTGCACGGTTCGGGAAATTAGCGAGGAAGTCATCAATCGCTGTCTCGATGTCGTGCAATGTGGTTTGCATTGCCCAATGAAGTAGCGGAAGGTCCTCTTTCAATCGGCCTTCTTCATCAAAACGCTTAAGCGTTGTGCTACCCATATAAAGGCCACTTAAAATATCGCCCAAGCGCGCAGATAAACGTTCGCGACGTTTTAAATCGCCACCGAGTACGCCCATAGACACGTCAGTCAGTAACGCTAAATTCGCACTGTAGCCCTGAAGTAGCTTGTAATAACGGGCGGTTTCATCGGTAAAGGGTGCGCTGCTAAATGCACCATTGGTTAACGAGAACCAAATGCTGCGAACGGTGTTAGCAACGGCAAATCCAATGTGACCGAATACGGCTTTGTCAAACGCTTGAAGTGCCTCTTTTTTATCATCAATAGACGCAGCTTGTATCTCTTTAAGAACATACGGATGACAACGCATCGCACCTTGACCGAATATCATCATGTTTCTGGTCAGAATGTTCGCCCCTTCAACAGTAATAGATACCGGAACGCCCTGATAGCCGCGGCCCAGGTAATTATTTGGCCCAAGCATAACGCCTTTACCACCATGCACATCCATCGAATCATTGATGATTTGGCGCATTTTTTCAGTCAAATGGTACTTACAAATGGCGGAGATAACCGAAGGTTTTTCACCTAAATCAACGCCCACAGTAGAGAAACGCGTTACGCCATCCATCAGGTATGCGTTACCCCCAATGCGTGCAAGCATCTCTTCAACACCTTCCATGTGGCCCACTGGCATGCGGAACTGACGACGAATACGCGCATATGCGCCTGTTGCAAGAGACACTGACTTTGCTCCGCCCGCAGCAGACGAAGGAAGCGTAATACAACGTCCTACCGACAGACATTCAACAAGCATGCGCCAGCCGCGACCGGCCATTTTAGGACCGCCGATAATGTAATCGATGGGCACAAAAATTTCTTCGCCTTTAATAGGTCCATTTTGGAACGGTGTATTAAGAGGGAAGTGACGACGCCCTATTTCTAAACCTTTTGTATCGCGAGGGATAAGAGCGCAAGTGATGCCTGGCTCTTTGTTGTCGCTAAGAAGACCGTCGGGGTCTTGTAGTTTAAACGCAAGTCCGATAACCGTTGCAACAGGAGCGAGGGTGATATAACGCTTGTTAAATGTCAGACGCATGCCTAACACTTCTTCGCCATTCCATTCACCTTTGCACACAACGCCTACATCGGGAATTGCACCAGCGTCAGAGCCTGCTTCCGGCCCAGTTAGCGCAAAGCAGGGGATCTCTTCACCAGCCGCTAGTCGAGGCAGGTAATGGTCTTGCTGCTCTTTCGTTCCATAGTGCTGTAGCAACTCGCCTGGTCCTAATGAGTTAGGCACACCAACAGTGCTTGATAACACAGCACTCACGCCTGCAAGTTTTTGCAGAACACGTGATTGCGCATACGCAGAGAACTCTAGGCCGCCATATTCCTTTTTAATGATCATGGCGAAGAATTTGTGGTCTTTTAGATACTGCCAGATTTCTGGAGAAAGGTCGGCGTCTTTATGGTTAATTTGCCACTCATCTACCATTGAGCAAACTTCATCACAAGGACCATCTAAAAAGGCTTGCTCTTCCGCCGTTAAACGGCCTTTTGGGATGCGGTGCAGCTTGTCCCAGTCTGGCTTGCCGCTGAATATATCACCGTCCCACCATACTGTACCAGCGTCAATTGCCTCTTGTTCCGTACTAGACATTTCAGGCATTACTTTGCGATAAAAAGCTAAAAGCTTTTTGGAAATGTGCTGTTGTCTAACATTTGGCAATGTGAAAGGAAGTGTTAGTGCAAGGTAGACTACCCAACCAACAAGGCCGATATCCCCGAAAATGGTGCCGAGTATCATGACACCTGCGCCAATGGCAACCGCAGTTGCCAAACTGGTACGCTGATAACTAGCGACTGCTAGTGACAGGACGACCAGTAAAAACCATATAAAATCTGCCATACTTCACTCCTGAAAAGGCGTTAAACGTTTCGCCAATCTGCTCAATGTTAATCGTTAGTGAGAAATACCCCAAAAACAGTCTTCAACTGAGGTCAGACCAGCTTGCTGTAAACCTATATTTTAATACATAAAAGATCAAGATTTTTACATGAATAATGTATTAACAACGACGTTAATAATTCCCGCCGCTTTCTTGTGTATAAATTATAGTCGAACTTACCAATGATCTGTGCCATTGCTATTGTAAAAAGAAGGTAGCGTGGATAGCTGTTTTAAAAAGAAACAAAAAAGCAGCACGTAAATGCTGCTCTCTTAATATGATGTCTTGTCAACATCGTTACTCAAGTATTTCAAAAGACTTAAGTTTTATATCACCTTGTTCATCGCCTTCTTTGAATTGCTGAAGCCTAACAAGCGCGTAATTTAAAGAAGGAGCAAACCACGCAAAGGTTTCGCGTTTCTTGGAGTCACGAATGAGCTTTACTTTCACTGCCTCAATACTGCCAAACGGTAAAGCGAGCGTCTCATCAGCAATAACTTCAACACCATATTGGCGTAACTCACCTCGATAAT